>CAYLXB010000014.1:0-59977 GCA_964387495.1 uncultured Anaerolineaceae bacterium | reverse complement strand
GGACCGCCAGTGGCGCGACATCCTGGGCGTCTTGAAGATCAGGTCAGGCGAACTCGACCTGGAGTATTTGCGCCGCTGGGCCGCTGAACTGCAGGTCAGCGACCTGCTGGCACGCGCCCTGAAAGAATCTGCTTGAGGCTCTCCTGCCATGCCGCAGGATACGAGGGAAACCCATGCCCGACATCTCCGAAAAGAACTTCGAAACCGTCATCGAATCCCTGCTGCTGGCAGGCGGCCCCGATGATCCTGAACCCGGCCGCAGCGTCAGGGAACGCAGCGCCGCCGAAGGCGCGTATGCCCCCGGCGGCTACCACAAGCGCACCGCCGGGCAGTACGACAAATCGCTCTGCCTCATTCCCCGGGATGTTCTCGATTTCATCCTTGTCACCCAGCCCAAAGAGTGGGAAAAACTCAAGAAGAATGCTCCCGCCGACACCGAACGCCATTTTCTCACCCGCCTGTCCGAAGAGGTCAAAAAGCGCGGCACGCTGGACGTCCTGCGCAGCGGCTTCAAGAGCCTGGGCTGCAAGTTCGACCTGGCCTGCTTCCCGCCGGTCACCGCCCTCAACCCCGAAACCCAACGCCTGTACCAGGGCAACCTCTTCAGCCTGGTGCGCCAGTTGAAATACAGCGAAAAGAACGAAAACAGCCTGGACACCGCCATCTTTCTCAACGGCCTGCCCATCTTCACCCTCGAACTCAAGAACCCGCTCACCGGGCAGAGCGTGCAGAACGCCATCCGCCAGTACCGCCAGGAGCGTGACCCGCGCGAGCCGCTCTTCGCCTTCCGCCGCTGCCTGGCCCACTTTGCGGTCGACCCCGACCTGGTCTACTTCACCACCCGGCTGGCCGGCGCGGACACGCGCTTCATCCCCTTCAACCGCGGCGGCAGGAACGGCGCCGGCAACGCGCACAGCTGGAACGGCTTTGCCACCGCTTATCTCTGGGAACAGGTCTGGGCGCGCGACAGCGTGCTCGACCTGATCCGGTATTTTGTCCATGAGTTCGACGAAGAAGATGACAGCGGCAAAAAGACCGGCGAACGCAAATTGATCTTCCCCCGTTACCACCAGCTGGATTCTGTCCGCAGGCTGGTCGCTTCTGCGCGGGAAAAGGGAGCCGGCCGCGGCTACCTGGTCCAGCACTCCGCCGGCAGCGGCAAGAGCAATTCCATCGCCTGGCTGGCGCACCAGCTTTCCGTCCTGCACGCCAAGGACGACCGGCCCATCTTCGACTCGGTGGTGGTCATCACCGACCGGCGCATCCTCGACCGCCAGCTGCGCCGCACGGTACTGGCCTTCGAGCAGACGGCGGGCATGGTGCAGCCCATCACCGAAAGCTCGCGCCAGCTCAAAGAGTCACTTGAACTCGGCAAGAAGATCATCACCACCACCCTGCAGAAGTTCCCGGTCATCTCCGAGCAGATGCGCGCCATCCCCGGCAAGCACTTTGCGATCATCATCGACGAGGCCCACTCCTCGCAGTCCGGCGAAAGCATGCGCCACCTGAACAAGGTCCTGTCCGCCGGCAGCCTGGAGGAGGCCGAACAACTCGATGCAGACATGGAAGAGCCCGAAGACGAGGTCACACGCGAGGTCAGGGCGCGCGGCCACCTGCCCAACGCCAGTTACTTCGCCTTTACCGCCACGCCCAAAAAGCAGACCCTCGAACTGTTCGGGGATAAACAGCCGGACGGTTCGTTCGAAGCCTTCAGCCTGTATTCCATGCGCCAGGCCATCGAGGAGGGTTTCATCCTCGACGTCCTGCAGAACTACACCACCTACCAAACCTACTGGAACCTGCTCAAGAAGATCCAGGACGACCCGCAGTACGACACTGCCAAGGCCAGGAAACTGCTGCTGGCCTTCGTCGACCTGCACGAACACACTATCCACAAGAAGATCGAGATCATGGTGGAGCATTTTGCCGGGCAGGTGCAGGACCGGATCAAAGGCCATGCCAAAGCCATGATCGTCACCCGCTCGCGCCTGCACGCGGTCCGCTATAAACTGGCGGTCGACGCTTACCTCAGGGAGCGCGGCCATCCCTTCAAGGCCCTGGTGGCCTTCTCCGGCACGGTCAAGGATGGCGGGCTGGAGTACACCGAATCGGGCATGAACGGCTTCCCCGAAAACCAGACCGCCGAGACCTTCAAACAGGATGAATACCGGCTCCTGATCGTCGCCGAGAAATTCCAGACCGGTTTCGACCAGCCCCTGCTCCACACCATGTACGTGGACAAACGTCTGAATGGCCTGCACGCCGTCCAAACGCTTTCCCGCCTGAATCGTACGCATCCCGACAAACAGGAGACCTTCGTCCTCGATTTTGCCAACGAGGCGCTAAACATCGAAAAGGCGTTCCAGCCATATTATGAGCGCACCATCCTCAGCGAGGCCACAGACCCGGACCAGCTTTACGACCTGGAAATCCAGCTGGCCCGCTTCGGCTTTTACGACAAGGAACAGATCGAGCGCTTCGCAAGTATCTACTACGACACCCGCGAGAAGGCGCAGCGCAGCAAGCATCCGCAGCTGCACAACGCCCTGAGCGCCTCCGTCGAGGCTTTCCGCCACGCCGACCGGGAAACCCAGGTCATCTTCCGCGAAACGGTGGATAAATTTATCCGTTTCTATGGCTTCCTGTCGCAGGTGATGACCTTTGTCGACCGGGATTTGGAAAAACTATACACCTTCCTGCGCCTTCTGCGCCGCCGCCTGCCCATCGAACGGGAGAAACTGCCGTATGAAATCCAGCAGGCGATCGATATCGAAAACCTGACCATCCGCAAGACCGGCAGCGGCGCGATCAAACCGAAGCACAAAACCGGGGAACTGGATCCGGATCTCATTGGCCGGCCCGGCGGGCTTCCGCCCAGCGAAGTGGAAGCCCTCTCCGAAATCATCAAGGACCTCAACGAGCGCTTTGGCACCGAGTTCGGCGACGACGACCGCCTGGTCATCCACCAGCTCGAACAAAAACTCGCCCAGGATGGGCGGCTGGAGCAGGCCGTGCGCGTCAACACCCCGGAAAGCGCCATGCTGACCTTCAGGCGGGCGCTCCAGGATTTGCTCCAGGACATGCTCGAAACCAATTTCAAGTTCTACCAGCACATGGACAGCAATCCCGACTTTGCCGAGAGATTGGCAGGCATGCTGTTCGAACGTTACCGCAGAACCCTGGGAGAAGGGGCAGCCTGAGGGATCAAGCATGGAAATCAACAATTACGACTCCGTCGCCAATCTCTACGACACCTACGTCCCCGCCACCTTCGACATCGACTTCTTTATCCAGGAAACCAGGAAGTCGCCCGGCGAAGTGCTGGAGTTGATGTCTGGCACCGGGCGGGTCTCCATTCCCCTGCTCGAGGCGGGCGTCCGGCTGACCTGCGTGGACATTTCCGCAGAATCGAACAAAATCCTCGCAGAAAAACTACGCCAAAAGGGGCTGCGGGCCGCGCTGTACTGCATGGATGTCCGCGACCTCGATCTTCCCGGGAAGTTCGCGATGGCCATCCTCCCCTTCCATTCGTTTGCCCACCTCACCTCCCCCGGGGACCAGCGCCAGGCCCTGGATCGCATCCGCCAGCATCTCCTGCCCGGCGGCACCTTCATCTGCACCCTGGCCAACCCGGCGCTGCGCCAGAAGACTGTCGACGGCCAGCTGCGCCTGTTCCGAAGGTACCCGCTCCCCGGGACCGGCGGCGTGCTGCTGCTGTGGATCACGGAAAAGAGCGCCGCGGCTGACCCCCGGGTGGTGGAAGCGGCGCAGCTCTACGAGGAATACGATGCCGGCGGTCTGCTGCAATCCAAACGCCTGCTCGAACTCCGCTTCCGCCTGACCTCCAGGGACGAATTCGAGGCGCTGGCTGGGGAAGCCGGTTTCAGGGTCAAGGCGTTGTATGGCGATTACGCGTATGCCCAATTCGATCACGAGAGCCCCTGCATGATCTGGCTCCTGGAGAACGCCGGCTGAGGCCGCACCCGGCGCAGGTCAACCTTGGGAGAAGTCCGTATGGCCAGGAAAACCAAAACCCGCAAACTTTCGCCGACCGTGCTGGCAGCCATCATCACCGCCATTGCCGCCATCCTGGTTGCGTCCATCACCGAATTCAGCAAATACATCCAGTCGAAACCGGCCCACACCTCCACCCCAACGCCATTTTCAGGGCAGTTGACCTTCAACGCTCCCGGTGAACCCGCCGGGCTCAACCCCATGCTGGAATGGGACGCAGGCAGTTCCGAGGCGAGTTCATACCGGTTGACCCCCGGCGGGCTCTCCCTGACCGCCGGCCCGCACACCTGGCCGGGGTTTCCGCTGATTCGTTACCGGGAACCCATCCAGGGCGACTTCGAAGTCCGGGTCAGGCTCGATTTCAGCCCAGCTGCCCTGTCCCTGTCCACCGCCCAAATGGTCGGGCTGATGGCAAGGCCGGCCGGCGCCCGCCTGGTGCTTGGGGAGACCGGCTTTCCACAGGATTGGGCAGTGGCATCCAGGTACATTAACGATGCAGGCAGCCTGGCGGGCTGCCGCGGCTCCTGGGTGGATTACACCGCAGAGGCGGTCCATCTCAAAATGGAACGCGCTGCCGGCCGTTGGCGCTGCGCTTACAGCGCCAACAGCACCAACTGTACCTGGCTGGATGTGGCCGGGGATGCGCGAGCCACGGGCGATGAGCCTGTCGAAATTGCCCTTTTTGCCTACTCAGATACCGGCGCCGCCCTCACTGCCCGGTTTTCAGAGTGGTCCATCACCAGGAAGTAGGAACCGGAGCGGGCACCGCCCACATACAGTTTCCCGCCAAATCGTCGTTGTGATATACTCGTTTTTTACGAGAGAGGAGCGTCCGGCATGGAAGCAAAACACAGGCCTGCGAACCGTCCGCATTTCGAACTCCGCCCTGTCCCGCCAGGCGAGGCAGAGATCCAGTTGCATGTCCTCGACGATGGCAGCCCGGGATCGCCGGGCAAACCCCTCAGCCGGCGCGACTTCCTGCGCCTGTGCGCCCTGGGCGGCATGACCGCCCTGGCGGCCGCCTGCGGCGTTTCCTCCGCGGCGGAAACTGCTTCCACGCCCACACCCGCCCCGACCGCTGCCCCCACGCCCGTCAGCCTCCCCACCCCCGCACCCACGCCGCTGCCCGATTATGCCCCCTATTGCTATCCCGAGGCACTCGCCCACCGCGGCCAGTTGACCGGCGTCGCCTTCAGCCCGGACAGCAAACTGCTCGTCTCGGGCTGCGCCGGCAGCGAATTGGGGGATGTGCTCAAGATCTGGGATATGAATTCCGGCATGCTGGTCAACGCCGTGAATTCCAAGTTCGATGTCAACAGCGTCGCCTTCAGCCCGGATGGGAAGATATTCGCCTCGGGCAACAACGATAACACCATCCAACTCTGGCAGGCTGACGGCGGCCAGCCCTTCAAGACCCTGGAGGGGCATACCGCCGGGGTGCAGGCCATTGCCTTCAGCCCGGACAGCAAATACCTGGCTTCGGAAAGTGCGGACGGCAGCCTGCGCCTGTGGGACCTGTCCAGCGGCCAGGCGCTCCTCACCCTGCAGGGCCATACCCTGCCGGAGTGCTCGCTGGCCTTCACCCCCGATGGCAAGACCCTGGTCTCCGCCGGGGTCGACAAGTCCGGCGATTCGTTCACGGAAGGGGCCGGGATCATCCGCCTGTGGGAAATTCCGGGCGGCCGGCTGCTCAAGACCCTGGAAATCGGCCCGGTGCAGTATTATTCCTTCCCGGCCGCCCTCAGCCCGGATGGCAAATTCCTGGCCTGCGGCATCGCTGGCGTTTCCCTGGAAGATTCCAGGATCCAGGTCTGGGATGTAGCCGGCGGGCAGCTGCTCAGGACCTGGCTGAGCGAGCAGGTCAATTCCCTGGCCTTCAGCCCGGACGGTAAATTCCTGGCCTCCGGGGGAATGATCGTCAACATCTGGGAATTTGCCACCAGCCTGCCCGTGAAAACCCTGGGGCAGGGCCTGAACATGGGCAGCGAGGTCATGCCGTTTCCCAGCCGGACGGAGGCCATCGCCTACAGCCCGGACGGGAACCTGCTGGCCCTGGGAGGCGACAAGCTCATCCTGGTCTGGAATGCGAAAAATTTCAACCCGGCCTTCACAAGCTGCCTGTTCGATCCGGCTGCTTCGGATGCGGCCGCGGTTGCCTACCGGGTTACGGATGAGTTCGGGATCACCCGCACCTACACCGTCCCCTCGACCTGGCTGAACAACGGGGAAATCCCGCCGGACGCCGTCTGCATCTGCCACGCCGTTGGTGGAACCTACGTCTATTCCGGAAGCAGTGGAGGCGGGTCGTACTGCAGCTGCAATTCGGTCTGCGTGTGCATGTCCGTCTGACGGTTCCCACCCACGGAACGGATCAAGGTTTGTCCAACCCGATCAGCACCGACGTATTCGTCATCCCCCGTAACGGCCAATACGTGGTCTACGCCCCCCTGCGCAGGCTGGCCTTCCTGGGGAACGCCGCGCTGGTCAATTTCATCCACCGCCTGAAACAGGGCGCCAGCCCCCTCGACGCGCAGGAAACCGCCCTGCTGAAATTGTTCGCAGAGCTCAGGTTGACAGGGGAGGCGGGCGATACGCCCATCTTCACCCTGGGCAGCAATGTGTATAAGCCCGCCGAAGTGACCCTGTTCCTGACAGCCCGCTGCAACCTGCGCTGCCTCTATTGTTATGCCTCGGCAGGCGCCGGCCGGCACGCCGATATGAGCCTGGCCACGGCCAAACAGGGCATCGAATTCGTTTGCCGCAACGCGCGCGACCTGGGCCGGCGCAGTTTTGGGGTCGGCTATCACGGCGGCGGGGAGCCGACTGTACACTGGGAAGTCCTGAGCGAATCCGTGGTCTACGCCCGCCAACTGGGCCGGGAATACAACCTGGAACTGCGCGCCTCCCTGGCCACCAACGGGGTGTTTTCCGAAGCAAAATGCCGCTGGATCACCGCCAACATGCAGTCCGCCACCCTCTCCCTGGATGGCCTCCCCGAAGTCCAGGATGCACAGCGCCCCTCCCCCTCCGGAGGCGCCTCCAGCCGGGCGGTGTTTCGGACCCTCGAAAGGTTCGAAAAAGCCGCCTTCCCTTACGGCATCCGCATGACCGCCACCGCTCGTTCAACCGAAAAACTGCCGGAGAGCCTGCGCTACATCCTGGACCATGCCCGCCCCCGCCGCATCCAGGTCGAGCCGGTCTATGAACTGGGCCGCGGGCAGAACGCAGCCCTGCACGTGCAGCCGGCGACGTTCGTGCGAGCCTTCCGCGAAGCCAGGACGGTCGCGCAGCAGCACGGCGTCGAACTGCTCTTTTCAGCCGCCCGGCTGGATGTGCTCACCAACCGCTTCTGCCAGAGCTGCGGGGATGGCTTCAGCCTCACCCCCGGCGGGAATGTCTCGGCCTGCTATGAAGTCTGCGACGAGCAGATGAACTTTGCAGAAGAATTCATCTTCGGCCGCTACGACGACTCCGCCGGGCGCTACGTCTTCGACGCCGAAAAGCTCCGCCGCCTGCGCGCCCGCAGCGTGGAAAGCATTCCCTGGTGCCGGGATTGCTTCTGCAAGTGGCACTGCGCCGGGGACTGCCCGAACAAGGCCCGGCACGCCATGCAGGACGGCGAATTCAGCGGCCACGCCCGCTGTGAGATCACCCAGGCCCTGGTCCTGGACCAGATCCTCGAAAAGATCAGCCGGCACGGCGGGGTCTACTGGGCGGAAAATCAGGCGCCTGCCTGTTAGCCATTCCCCGAGAAAAAGGAGCAGCTGGCCATGCATACTTCCCAAAACGGCCCGGCTCACGAGCCGGGTCCCAAAGATATCGACGAGTATATTGCCGGCTTTCCGCCGGAAATCCAGGAGATCCTGCAAGAGATTCGGGCCGTCATCCGCGAGGCGGCACCCGGGGCGCAGGAGGCCATCAAATATCGAATGCCGACCTTCGTCCTGGAGGGCAACCTGATTCATTTCGCGGCCTATGGACATCACATCGGTCTGTATCCAACGCCATCCGGGATCGAGCAATTCGCTCAGGAACTCGCCGCCTACCAGGGAGCCAAAGGCTCGATCCGGTTCCCGCTGGAACGACCCATTCCCTTCGACCTGATCCGCAGGATCGCCGCCTTCCGGGCCGAAGAGAATTTGAAGAAGGCGGCCTCAAAGAAGAAAAGGAAATGAGCGATGAACCAGACCCCTGATCCCCGCCTGCCCCTCAAAAACCGCCTCGGCCCGCTTCATGCCGGCTCTCTGCTGGTCGCCCTGCTGATGGCGGGCGCCTCAGCTGCCGGTCTGCTGGCCCCGGCCAGCGTCTATCCGGCGGAAGACCTGCGCCGGACGTTCATGGCCAACGATGCGGTCAACCTCCTCCTTGGCCTGCCCCTCCTGCTGGGCGTCATGGGGCTGGCCCGCCGCGGCCGGTTGGTCGGGCTGTTATGCTGGCCGGGCGCGCTCATGTTCGTGCTCTACAACTACATCGCCTACCTCTTCGCCGCGCCGCTCACCTGGGCCTTCCCGGTCTATCTGGTTCTGGTGGCAGCCAGTGCCTACACGCTGATCGGCCTGGCCGCAAGCCTCGACCCAGCCGCCGTGCAGCACAGGCTGGCCGGCAAGGTGCCGGAGAGGCTGGGCGGCGGCGTGCTGGCGGGGCTGGGACTTTTATTCCTGCTGCGTGTCATCGGCGTTGTGAGCATGGCCCTTACCGCCGGGACACCCCTGGCGGAAACAGAACTGGCAGTCAACGTCGCCGATTTCCTGACCTCGCCGGCGTTGATCCTCGGCGGGATCCTGCTCTGGCGCCGCAAGGCCTTTGGCTATGCGGCCGGCCTGGGCCTGCTCTTTCAAACCGGCATGCTGTTCCTCGCCCTCATCCTGGTCCTGCTGCTGCAGTCCATCCTGACCAAAGCCCCGCTTGCGCTTACCGATATCGTCGTGGTCTTTCTCATGGGACTGGTCAGTTTCGTGCCATTCATCCTGTTCCTGCGCGGAGTCGTGAGAAGCGAGGGCTGATCGTTTTCAAGAGAGAATCATTCCATGATGGACACCTCAGACCTGCTTGCCCTGTACGATACCCAACTGCGCATCGAGATCGAGTATCCCGGCCTGCGCCGGGAAGCCCTGCCGCGCCTGGTGCGCTTCATCCGGCCCGCGCCCGGCATGAACTTCATCTCCTACAGCCGCCTTGAGCCGGCGGAACTGGAGCCGGTCATCCGGGAGCAGGTGGCCTATTTTGCGCCCATGGGCCAGCCGTTCTCCTGGCATGTCTACGACCACGACTCGCCGCCGGCACTGGCCGAACACCTCAAAACCAACAATTTCACCACGGACGAAGATGACCCGGAGGCGGTCATGGTGCTGGAACTGGAGACAGTCCCGCCAGCCCTGCTGAAGCCCGTGAAGGAAGATATCCGCCCGGTCGGCCGTGACCGGTTGGACGATATCGTCCAGGTCGAGACCCAGGTCTGGGGCGGGGATTTCGGCTGGCTCAAAGAGCGGCTGGGCGCGCACCTGGAGATCCCGGGGTATCTCAGCATCCATGCAGCCTACGTGGACGGGCAGCCGGCCTGCTCGGGCTGGACCTGTTTCCACCCGCACAGCCAGTTTGCCGGGTTGTTCGGCGGGGCCACGCTGGCCGGCCGGCGCGGCCGCGGCCTGTATACAGCCATCCTGGCCGTGCGCGTCCAGGAGGCCATCCGCCGCGGCTACCGTTTCCTGGCCGTCGGCGCCAGTTCGATGAGCCGGCCCATCCTGGCCCGCAACGGTTTCCGCCTGCTGACCTATGAGCACGATTATGTCTGGAACGCCCCGCAGGAAACGGCTTCAGATAGCTGAGCCGGATCCTCCGCAGAGCCGCTTGCGCGTTTTTCCCGAAGTTGCGCGATAATGAATTCAGTCAAAATACATTCCTTCATGGTTGGAATGAACTTACCTCAACCGGAGATGATACCCTCATGAACGCCATATTTTCACAAACGGGCTACGTACTCAAGCGTAAGGGGCTGTCACTGGGCGGCAAGTACCACCTGTTCACCCTGCAGGGGGACCAGCCGCTGTTGTTCATCGAGGAGAAAACGAAATGGATTCCACCCTCCAGAACCATTTACGCCTATGCAGATGAAGGAAAGAAGCAGGAAGTCCTGCGGCTCAAGGACAGCGCAACCGAAGATGTGGATATGGATGTGATCGATCCGGAAAGCGGCCAAAAGATCGGCGGGATCAGCATCTCCGCAGAGAATCTGTCCGAGGTCTTCAAGGATGCCTGGGCCATCCTGGATGCGAACGACAAACCCATTGCCAGGATGGCCGAAAAAAGCGTAGGGCGCTCGGTGATGCGCGAAATGCTGGATAACGAACTTCCGCAGCAGCTGGACATCCTGGCCGGGGAGACTCTGGTGGCGGAACTGCGTCAAAAGGTCAAGATGGCCGGGTATGAATTGTCGGTTGATTTCAGCATGGACGTCGCCCACATCCTTGACCGCCGGCTGGGGATCGCGGCCGCCATCTTTGCTGCCTGCCACCAGGGATCGACGGACTAGGTGAGCCTGCTCAAGGAGGCAACAAGGTTATGGAAAAGAAGAATGTTTTTACCAAGATCCTGGCCGTTGCAGGGGCGGTGCTGGTGTGGCTCCCGATCCTGGCGCCGTTCATTTTTGCTGTGGGTGCATTGATCACCCGCCACAGGTTCCTGTTCGATTTTCTGATGCCGGCCGAACTCTTCCTCGTCGCCCTGGTCGGCTGGGGGCTGTTGTTCTGGGCCGCACTGCGGGCACGGGCGCGCCGGAAACTGCTCGGCTGGAGTTTTGGCCTCGCTGTTGCCATGCTGCTCGGCAGCCAGGCCCTGGCGGTCGTCACCGGGCTGGCGTCAGGGGAGATCGAAGCCAACGGTTGGCAGTTTGTGCTTGTCCTGGCGATATTTGCGCTTTATTGCCTGTTGCTGATCGTGACCGGTGTTGGCGGCATCCTCCTGTTGCGGGATCTTTTCAAGCCTGTTCAACCGGCGGGTGAACAGTAACCCCGCCGCCAGGGGAAGAAGGGGAAAGCTGCGCATTGGCGATTTTGCCAGTATCCCGGCCAAAAGGAAGAAAACCATGCCGCGTTCCATAACATCCCTTGCCCTGCTTGTGCGCGACTACGACGAAGCCATTGCCTTCTTCACCGAAGCCCTGCGCTTCAGCCTGCTCGAAGATACCCCGCTGGGCGGCGGCAAGCGCTGGGTGCGCGTCGCTCCGGCGGGAACCGGCGGCGCCTCCCTGCTGCTGGCAAAAGCTTCCACGCCCGGACAATTGCGTCATGTCGGCAGCCAGGGCGGCGGGCGTGTCTTCCTGTTCATGGAAACGGACGACTTCCGGGAGGATTACGACCACATGCTGGCGCACGGCGTGCAGTTCACCGAGACGCCGCGTCGGGAGCCTTACGGGCTGGTGGTTGTATTCCAGGACCTTTACGGCAACAAATGGGACCTGATCCAGCGCAACCGGGATTGAGGCGGCTGCCATGCATGGCCGGGGGCTGGAGTATAATCATTCCATGCCAATCCTTGACCTTCCCCTGATCCTCGAAACCCGGCGCAACCACGCCCTGGAACACGCCACCCTGCACATCCTGGGCAGCCGGTTCCCCAACAAGCCGCTCGGCGGCCATTCCAACCCGACCGGCTTCTTCGTTCTGGGCGATGTACCCACCGCGGAAGTGCGTGAGGCCGTGGTCCAGGCTTTGACCCGCCTGCAGTCGGGCGAACGGCACCTGGCCATTCATGCCGGCTGCGGCACCAATTATGCCGTCTCCGGGCTGATCGCCGGGACGCTGGCCTGGCTGGGCATGCTCGGCGCAAGGAACTGGCGCGCCCGCCTGCTGCGCCTGCCGTTCGTCGTCCTGCTGGCGACGCTCGGTTACATCTTTGCCCAGCCGCTGGGGCCCGCCCTGCAGGCGCGCGTGACCACCGACTCTGAGCCGGGGGACACGTCAATCGTGGATATCTACCCAATCCGGCGCGGCGTGCACCGCGTGGTGACGCGAGGCTGATTTGGCAGGCGCGCCCGGTATCGTTTTCCTGTACGGCAACGACGAACTGGAGATCAGCCGCCGGCTGCGCGAGTTCCTGGCGGCTTTTCCCGATCCGACCACGGCGGAAATGAATGTCACCCGCCTGGATGGGCGCGCCCTGGCCGAGGACGAATTGAACAACGCCGTCAACGCCCTGCCCTTCCTGGCCGCCCACAGGCTGGTGCTGCTCGCCAACCCCTCCGCCCGCTACAACAACCCCTCCGCCCGGAAAAGGTTCATCGAGTTCCTGGAAAAGGTGCCGCCCACCACCCGGCTGGTGCTGCACGAAGAGATCGGGAACCGCAAGGAAATGGAAGGCCATTGGCTTGTAAAATGGGGCAGGGGGGCCGGGCCGGGCGTGGTGCTGGCCTGCTGTATGATGCCGCGCCTGTGGGAGATGCCCTCCTGGGTCGAGAAGGAGACGCGCGCCCAGGGCGGCAGGATCCAGGCGGAGGCGGCTGAGCGCCTGGTGGAAATGACCGGCGAAGACACCCGCCAGGCGGCCCAGGAAATCGGCAAACTCCTGACCTATGTGAACTTCGCCCGCCCCATCACGCTGGAAGATGTGGAGCGGGTCAGCGTGGTGACGGCCGCCACGGATGTGTTCGAGATGGTGGATGCGCTCGGCAGCCGGGATGGGCACAAGGCCCAGCGCCTGCTGCGGCGCCTGCTGGAAGAGGGGGACGCCTTCGCCGTCTTCGGGATGGTGGTGCGCCAATTCCGCCTGCTGCTGCAGGCGCGCGAGATCCTGGACGGGGGCGGCAGCCAGGCCGCCATCCAGAAGAGCCTGCGCCTGCACGAGTTCGTTGCCAAAAAGATCACAGCCCAGGCCGGGCGCTTCCCCCTCGACGGGCTGGAGAAAATCTACCGGCGTCTTCTGGCCATGGATGCCGCGGCCAAGAACGGCGAAATGCCGCTTGAGCTGTCCCTGGAGGCATTGGTGGTGGAGTTGACGCGCTGACCCCGGAAGGAGAAGCCATGCAAGACGAAATCGAAGCAGTGCGGCAGGTCTTTCAGAAATTTCAGGATGCCTACACGGCCAGGGATGCCTCCCGCATCGAGGCAGCCATGGCCCTGGTGGCGCTGCGCCAGGATGTGGAAATGATCGGCATCGGCGCTTACGAACGCAACGGGTATGAGTGGTTCCAGGGGCGCGAGGCGATCCGGGAAATCATCCTGGGCGACTGGGAATACTGGGGGGATGTGCGCTTCGACGTGGCCGGTGCCAAAATCACCGTGCTGGGAGAAACAGCCTGGCTTTCGACCACCGGCCAGGTGATCCAGACCGACGCCCACGACAAGGCCATGCTGGAATATGCCAAAATGATGCGGGAAATCCTGGAAAAAGCAGGGATGGAGGACGGCAATGCCGACCAGGTGATGATGGAAGCCACCCATTACGGCCTGCGCCGCCTGCGGGAACGAGTTAAGGGGACAGGCTACGGCTGGCCGTTGGTTTTCACGGCGGTATTGACCCACTCAGAGGCCGGCTGGCAGTTCCACACCCTGCACTGGGCCATGCCGGTGGATTGACCAGGGTCAAATCCAGACGTTATTTGCCGCCGTGCGGTTGCCGCCCACGTCCCCGGTGTTGACCGTCCCAGCCGGCTCAACCAGCAGAATCTTGCATTCATTCTCAGCAAATGGTTTGTGTTCGACTTCTCTGGGCACTACCAGCATTTCCCCTGCCTTCAGAATCACCTGACCATCTCGAAAATCAATCACCAGTTCTCCATCCAAAACGATAAAAACTTCGTCTGTTTCGGCATGACTGTGCCAGACAAAATCGCCCTGGACCTTCACCAGTTTGAAGTGGTAATCGTTCATCCGGGCAATGATTTTTGGCGACCAGTGCTCTGAAAATTTCCCCAATTTCTCTTGAAAATTGATGGCCGTATAATTCATTCTATTCTCCATTTTTATCCAGCCTTTTGCCAGCTCTGGATTTCGATGCCGTTGCCCTCCGGGTCAGTGACATATTGGAAGGTCAGTAGACCCACACCGGGGATTTCCCGCACGGTCAGTTCCCCAATTGCCGAGCCGCCATGCTCGAAAACCACCCGGGCAGTGGTAGCTACGTCATCCACCCCAAACGCGACGTGGGCGAATCCCGGCGTGTTGATCTTCTTCGCCGGGTTCTCTGGCATGGAGACATACTGAAAAATCTCGAGCGTAGGCCCGCCTTCTCCCCAGCCCGGTAGACGCAGGTGCATCCCGCAAATGGAAGCACCCTCCAGGCCAGTGGCCTTGTCCAGCCACTCCCCTTTCAGGTCACGTTCGGGTGGGACGGGCACACAGCCGAATACCCGCTGATAAAAGTCAGCCAATCGTTTCCAGTCCCTGGCAAGCAGGTTGGTATGGACATATCGAGTTGACATATTGCTCCTGTTTCAATCAATCCCTGATTCGCGCCCAACGGAGGAATCCAACCAGCAGGATAACCAGCAACAATGCAAAACTACCACCGATAAAAAACCACTTTAGGAGGGTAAAGATCGGTGTCAGCGCGTCCACGATGGGCGTAAATGCCGGGTAGCGGACCATGACCAGCGCGGCGCAGATATTTTCCAGGTAGTCAAGCAGCATCCCCAGCATGGGCACCAGGTTCAGCATTTGCCAGCGGCTCGACGAGGGGAAAGCCCGATGCGCCAGCCAACTAACACTGGTAACCAGGAAGAACGTGTAGATCAGCGGCCAGACGAGATCAAAAGTAAAGCGGATGTGGATATAAGCTGCCCGACCTTCGGAGCCATAGGCTTCAGCCATCCGGTACAGGTCACCGGCAGAGTAGATGAATGATGTGTCCGGGGAACCGGCGCCGTGCGTGGCCTGCTCCATGACCGCCGCCTGGGCAGGCAGTGCCAGGGCAGTGAAGACGATGAAAAGCACCAATCCCGCCAGCGTGACGCTTCCGGTGGATAGATTATGAAGCCAACCCGAAAGTTTGCGACCCATGTCCTGCCTCCAACACCCGAAATTTGAAACTGCACCAGGAATACGTACTGGAGCAGCAGATTCATCAACAGGCCGTCAGTTTTTACGCAGATCAGCGCAGGAACACGCTGTAAGGCGAAGTATAGCACGCCTGGTTCGGATCCAATTCTACAGGTGCATGGGAATAAAGTTGATTTCCGCTCACCCGGTGGCGAGCGGAAATCGTTTACCGTTAAACCATCATCTTCAGGGACGCGCAGGCTGTAAGCCGTTCCAGCCTATGCAGGCTGCCCTCGGTGTTACAGTAAATCGCCGGCTTAAAGGGCCTTCAAACCGCTAAATGAGCCGGCGCCTGCTCTCAGGGATCGGTTTGTTTTCCAGGAGGCGGCTGGCATTAAAATTCGAGAGGTCGAGGCTGAGTTCCCTGCCCAGCATCAACTCAGCCGTGTAGCGCCCCACTGCCGGCCCCTGTTGGAAGCCATGCCCGGAGAAGCCGATTGCCAGGTAGAACCCTTTCAAGCCCGGCCACTCGCCCAGGATGGCATTGCCGTCGAAGGTGTTCATATCGTACAGCCCGGCCCACCCCTGGGGGATCTTCAGCCGGTCGAAGGCGGGGATGAAACCGACCAGTTCCTCCCACATTTCGTTCTCGAACAGCCGGCGGTCCCATTCGAAGTCGTCCAGGGTAATCGGGTCGTTGGCAAAGGACTTGCCGCAGGTGAAGTGCCCGGCACCCTCATGGAATAGATATAACCCGGAAGGGAAGAAAATGGCCGGCAGGACTTTTTCCGGGCGGACCTCGGTCTCGAGCACAAAGACCTGGCGTTTGGTGGGCGCGATCGGCAGGTCCACCCCCACCGTCTTGGCAGTTTTCACGCCCCAGGCCCCGGCTGAGTTCATCACCAAACCGGCATTCAGCACCTCACCCGTGGCGAGTTTGACGCCGGTGATCTGGTTGCCCTGCTTGAGGATTTCCGTCACCTCAGCATGGATGAATTCGGCGCCCATCGAGATGATCTTCCTCTTGTAAGCAAGCAGGAAATCGAGCGGTGACATGGAACCGTCCAGCCGCCCCAGCGTTCCGCCCACGCATCCTTCGAGGTTGTAGAGCGGGTAAACCTGCTTGATCTGTTCCGGTTCGAGCCACTCGATCTGGCAGCCGAGGCTTCGCTGCAGCGCAAAGCCTGCGCGGGCATCCTCCTGGCTGGTCTCATTGGCAATGAACAGGTTGCCCTGCTGGCGGAAGCCCAGGTCAGGCTTTTCATCGCCTACGGCCATGTCGGTGGCGAAGGTTTTCAACACTTCCATTCCATAGATGGAAATCTGGATATTCTCTTTGACGTTGAACTGGATGCGGATATTGCCATCAGAGAGCGGCGTGGCAGCCCTGGCATAAGTGGGATCCATCTCAACCACGGCAACCTTGAGACGCGGATCGAACTTGAGCAAATAATAGGCGGTGGCACAACCCATGATCCCGCCGCCAGCCATGATGACATCATACGTTTTGTTCGCCATTGTGTTCATCCTCCAGATTAATATAATTTTTGACCAGCGTGCCGGTTTTGCCCTGGTCGCAGACGATTTTTCGGGCTTCCGGCACGCTGGCCTGGCTTCCTGCTTGTGTTGGCTACATCACCCGCGCATCCAGGATTTCGCTGACCACAGGCCGGAGAGCATCTACCAACCGATCCAGGAGTACATCCTGAGCCTTGAGGGCCACTTCCCACTGCTTGCCGGCGGTGCCCTCGACCTCACCCACGCCCAGGCCAATGATGTCACCACCCGCGGCCGTTACCGCACCGGTGACTTTGGCAAACTCGCCTTTGGCGTTGGGAAGCAGGACGGTGACCCGCGCCCCAGGCCGGCGGGCGCCGAGCATGTTGAGCAGGACCTCGAAGACATCCGACTCGGTGATGATGCCGACGAGCCGGTCGCCTTTCATCACAGGCAGGCCGCCTACCTCGCGGTCGGCCATGATCCGGGCGGCATCTTCCACCGGCACATCTTCCGAAACGGTCACAACGTGGGCAGTCATGACCGTATCGATCTTAAGCTTGGACAAAATTTCGGGGATCTCCCAGATCGCCAGCGTTGTGGCGGGAGAAGGAAGAGCGTGCAACAGGTCTTTCTCGGAGACGATGCCGACCAGGGCACCGCGCTCATCCACCACCGGCAGGCGGCGGAACGATTTTTCGCGCATGATGCGCAACGCTTCCGGCACAGTGGTTGTGGGAGTGACGGTTACCGGATTGGGGGTCATATAATTTCGAACCAACATGGCTGCCTCCTTTGTTATGACTTATATTATAGAGATCCATAATCGAAAGTACAGTGGCAAGACATTCGGTTCGCGGCTGGTACAGTTCGTGCTATAATGAACTGTACCAGTCAAATTGCATAAAACTGTACCGGCATGCAAAATCCGCCTGAGACCTCCAAAATGTTAAAATATGAAGAACTTGCCGAACGCCTGGCAGTGTTGATCCGGCAGGGAACGTATCGTCCGGGCGAGCGAATCCCTTCGGTGCGTGTCATGAGCCGCGAGCAGGGCGTCAGCATCGGCACTGTCGTGGAAGCTTATTACCTGCTGGAAAACCAGGGCTGGATCGAGGCGCGCCCGCAATCCGGTTATTACGTCCGGCCCCAGACGACAGAGCTCCTGCCTGAACCCGAACTCTCAGCGCCGGCGCCGGACCCGGCCCAGGTCAGCCTGCATGACCTGGTCATGCTCTTGCTGCGTGATTCGAAGAACAGCAACCTGATCCAGCTGGGGGCGGCGCTCCCCAACTCGAACCACCTGCCGGTGGACAAGATCAACCACATCCTGAACCAAGTAGCCCGCCAGCACGGCGCGGAGGGGCACCAGTACCAGTTCCCCCCGGGCCTGGATAAACTGCGCACCCAGGTGGCCCGGCGCATCGTGAGTGCCGGCTGCAACCTTTCGCCCAATGACATCCTGATCACCGCCGGCGGCATCGAGGCAATCGACCTGTGCCTGCGCGCCGTGTGCAAGCCGGGGGATATCGTAGCGATCGAGTCGCCGCTGTATTTTGGCACCCTGCAGACGCTGGAAGTACAGGGCTTGCGCGCCCTGGAAATCCCCTGCCACCCGCGGGATGGGATCAGCCTGGAAGCATTGAAATTTGCCTTGCAGAGCAATCCTGTTCGGGCCGTGCTGGTGACCCCCAACTTCAGCAACCCGCTTGGCAGCCAGATGCCGGATGAGAAAAAGAAGGAACTGGTGGACCTGCTCAACCGGCAGGAGATCCCCCTGATCGAAAATGACGTTTTCGGGGAAATTTACTTTGGGAACAAGCGTCCGCTGGTATGCAAGGCTTTCGACAAAAAAGAACTGGTACTGCTGGTGTCATCCTTCTCCAAGGATATCAGCCCTGGCCTGCGCATCGGCTGGGTCTCTGCCGGACAATTCAAGAACCGGGTTGCCTGGCTGAAATCCACCGTCAGCGCAGCCTCACCGACCCTGGCGCAGTACGCCATCGCGGAGTTCCTTTCCAGCGGCGGTTATGACCAGCACCTGCGCCGCATCCGGCGCGAGTATGCGCGCAACCTCGAATTGATGTCCAATGCCGTCCTGCGCTATTTCCCGGCCGGAACGCGCCTCTCGCGCCCCACAGGCGGCATGGTGCTCTGGGTTCAGCTCCCTGAAAGCGTGGACGCGCTGAAACTTTACAAGGTGGCACTCTCCGTGGGCATCACCCTGACACCGGGGCATGTCTTTTCCACCACCGACCAGTTCAACAACTACATCCGCTTGAGCGCCAGTGAGTATAATTACCTGATCGAAAAAGCCTTGGAAACGCTGGGCACCATCATCAAGGGGATGATGGCAGAAGACGAGAACTACTAGGCAGGGTCCATTACAGGTTTCTCACATCCGGGGCGCGCGTGGTCGCAAACGAGAAATGCAGCTGGTGGAACATCCACCTTCCGTTCTCCCGGACCGCCACCGCGGTGAAACGGAATGGCCAGACGTACAGGTCGCTGAGGGGCAGGCCTGCCAGGATATTGTTCCCCAACTGTAAAATGTCCAGCACTTTCGCCTGGGCGTTGGTTTCTTCCTTATCCAGCACAGCCCGGGTATATTCCAAAAAGCCGTTGTAGCGCTGCTCCAACGGAATCCGGTCAGTGACGGTACCAGTGGTGGCAATCCAGGCCGCGTCCCCTTTGATGGAAATGTGGGCGTTCTCCAGATCATAGACCACATCGCCCCAATACTCCCAATCCCCGGCGACAAGTTCGCGCACCGCAGTGCGCCCCAGGCACCATTCTTCCTTCCCCATCTCGACCGCGTTGGTGCCCACGATCTCCAGTTCATCCCCGGGGATGAACAATTCCATGAACTCATCCAGCCCGGACAGGTCACGCCTGGCATAGCCCTCCTGGAATTTCTTCAACAAGTCCTTTACCGCTTCGATTTCCATTTTCGATCTCTCCTTTTCCCAAAAAAACCGCCTGTTTCCAGGCCTGAAATGATCCTCTCCAGGTTCTTTACAAAAGCCCGCAGCCTTAGCGGACAAGATACAGGGCGATCCCATTGATCCCCAGCGCAGCAAGCCAGGCGAGGGTGCAGGTCCAGCCGGCTGCCAGCATGGGAAGCAGTCCACCCACCACCAGGAAGAAAACAGCAAAAGCCGTCGAGCCGGCCACCACGCCGCGCAAAAGTCTGGCGGCAGCCTGCGGCCCCTGATGCTGGTGGGTAAAAACCGCCAGCATCAGCATGCAGCAACCGGATCCCAGCCGTATCGCTTCAGATCCACCCGGCCGCGCTCATCGAAATCCACGCCTTCCGCCTCCAGGCGCAGGCGTTGTTCCTCTGCCCCGCCGCGCAGGCTGATCTCACCTTTCGAGTTGATCACCCGCCACCAGGGGACGTCATCCGGGCAGGCAGCCATGGCCCCGCCCACCCAGCGTGCCCCGAAGGCCAGGTAATCCTTGATATACATGCCGCCCGGCGGCGGGATCGTTTTCGCGACCTGGCCATACGTGACAACCCTGCCAACAGGGACGCGCCGCACCACATCCCAAACCTGCTGGCGGAATAACTGCGGGTTGGGGGGAGAGATAAAACCCGGCATGCCAACCTCCTGTTCAAGTTTATTACTACAAAGGCTTGACACCAAGATGCAGGCCGCGCCCGGTCAGTCCCTCCGGGTCGTAGGCCGGCGCCAAGCCGGCAGCCGCGATGGCCGACTGCATCTCCTCGACCGTAAACAGCCCCAGTTCGTGCCACTCGGTGAAATGCTCCACACCCTGCGGCGTCGCGACCAGGTAATGGAAATCCATGAAAGAGATGCGTCCTTTGGCTCCGCTCAAGTTGAGGCGGGCGATCTTCAACTCCGGCTCGTCCACCAGCAGGGCATGAACCGTCCCCGCCCTCCAGGTCTCGGGTGTGAACCAGGGTTCGACGGCCAGCAGGCCACCTGGCAGGAGGTGCGCCGCCATGCAGGTCAGCGCCTTGCCCAGGCCATCCATGGTCATGACATATCCAATGGCGCTGAACAGGCAGGTGAGCACATCGAACCGGCGCCCCAGATCGAAAGCGGTCATGTCGGCCTGGTGGAAAGTCACCCCCGGCAGGCGCTGGCGGGCAGCTTCGAGCAGGCCGGGTTCCAGATCCAGCCCTTCGATATTGAACCGCTCTTTCAGATAGTCGAGGTGATGCCCGGTGCCGCAGGCCACATCCAGCAGGCTGTTGCCAGGTGATTGTTTGTATTCGGCAATCACCTGCATCAGTTTGGCAGCCTCGGCCTGGTAATCCTTGAAGACATAGATCTTGTCATAGTAACGCGCAGAAGGTTTGAACATGTGGTTCCTTTCTCCCGCCGGCCCGCCCGCAGGTCTCCAAAATCAGGCCTTCAAGATTTGCTCGATGGCCTGGAGTTCTTCCCCGGCAAAGGAAAGCTTTTCCAGTGTTGCCAGGTTGTCGGCCAGTTGGGCCACACTGCTGGCACCGATCAGGGCCGAGGTGACCTGCGGCATGCGCAGGACCCAGGCCAGCGCCATCTGCGCCAGCGATTGGCCGCGCTGGCGGGCGATCTCGTTCAACTTGCGCACCTTCGGCAGGCTTTGTTCCACATCCTGCGGCGTCAGCCAGACGCGCTCGGTCTTGGTGGCCCGCGCCCCGGCCGGGATGCCATCCAGGTAGCGGCTGGTCAGCAAGCCCTGGGCGAGCGGCGAAAAGACGATGCAGCCGATACCCTGCTCATCCAGGATATCCAGCAGGCCGTCCTCCACCCAGCGGTCGAACATGTTATAGGATGGCTGGTGGATGAGGCAGGGTGTTCCCAGGTCCCGCAGGATCTGGGCAGCCTGGCGGGTCAGTTCCGGACCATAGGAGGAAACACCCGCGTAGAGCGCCTTGCCCTGCCGCACGGCGGAAGCCAGCGCGCCCATGCTCTCTTCCAGCGGAGTCTCCGGGTCCGGGCGGTGGTGGTAGAAAATGTCCACGTAATCGAGGCCCATGCGCTTGAGCGATTGGTCGAGGCTGGCGAGCATGTACTTGCGCGAGCCGAAATCGCCGTACGGGCCGGGCCACATGTCATAGCCGGCCTTGGTGGAGATGACCAGTTCATCTCGGTAGGGGGCAAAGTCCAGCCGGAACAGTTTGCCAAAGGTCTCTTCAGCTGAACCGGGCGGCGGCCCGTAATTGTTGGCCAGGTCGAAATGGGTGATACCGTGGTCGAAGGCATACCGGGCAATCGCACGTCCGTTTTCGAAAGCGTCCAGCCCGCCAAAGTTATACCACCAGCCGAGCGAAAGGCGCGGCAGTTTCAGCCCGGAACGCCCGCAGCGGGCGTAGGGGATGCAGTCATACCGGGTATCGGAAGCAATGTACATATCGACTCCTATTTGTAAATCATCCTAAACCGTTCACAAACCAACGGCATATCTTCACAAAATTCTCTGCCAATGGTCGGCAGGTAACGGCTGAAGAAACGGCGGTGGGCTTCCTGCCAGTAGGCCAGCGAGCGGTCGCCCTCGCCTTCTTCATAGGCAAACTGCGCATCCACTTCATTGAAATTGCGCAGGGTCACTTCCACAGTCTCGACGATGCACAACGGCTGGCTCTGCCCGTCCAGGACGATGGTCAGGAAACCCGACTGAGGCAGGGGCTCATCTTCTGCCTGCCATTCCCACAGGCTGGAGCAGGTGGCCGTCTTGATGCCGGCAGCGATCAACTGGCCCAATTCCTCGGCCATCTCCGGGCTGTCGCCCCAGCCTTCGGATATATAGGTCTTTTGACGGTAGGGCGAGTCGGCGGGCAGACTGGCAAGGAAAGATTGCCAGTAAGAAGCGACCATATTGTTTGTCATAACCATCTCCATTCTTGCAGCACGTCCAGCGCAGCATGTGCGGTCAAATCCAGCTGCAAAGGCGTGACAGACACATAGCCGGCCTTGATGGCACCAAAATCAGTGCCATCCTCGAGTACGCCGGTCGGGTAATCGCCGCCAATCCAGTAATAGGGTTTGCCGCGCGGGTCTTTGCGGGCATCCAGGGCATCCCGGTAGACGCGCTGGCCGTGGCGGGTGACCGTGAAGCCCTTGAACTGGTCGAAAGGCAGGTAGGGGACATTGACATTCAGAAGCACGCCCGGCGGCAGGCCGCGCTGGATGACCTGCCGGGCAACGTGCTGTGCCGCCAGCCCGGCCCCGGAAAAATCAAGCGGGCCGCTGAAACCTTCCGGCGAGTCGAGTGAAACCGCGATGCCCGGCAGCCCGTCGATGACCGCCTCCATGGCCGCCGTGACGGTGCCGGAGTAGGTTACATCATAGCCGATGTTGGCATTCGGATTGATGCCCGAAACCACCAGGTCTACCGGATCCGGCACCACGCCCAGCAGCGCCAGGGCTACGCAGTCGGAGGGTGCGCCGTCGCTGGCCAGGGCAGGGCTGCCGTCCAGCAGCCGCGCCGGGAAGACGCGCAGCGGACGGTTCATGGTCTTGACATGGCCGGAGGCCGACCAGTTATGGTCGGGAGCCAGCACCGTAACTTTGCCGAGGGAACGCATGACCTCAGCCAGGGCCAGAATCCCGGGCGCCTGTACACCGTCGTCGTTGGTAACAAGGATATGCATAGGGGTATGATTTTCAATTTGAGTTTTTTGATTTGCGATCAGGCAAGGATTATAACGCTATAATTCCTGCATGCAGCGCGTAATCATCCTCCTGCTTGCCATCTCCCTGCTGGCGGCCGGCTGCCGCCCCGCCCCCCCGGCCAGCCTGACTGCCAGGCTTGTCTTCGTCCAGGATGATAGATTGGTAACCATGACCAATTTCGCCCCCGGTGCAGCTCTGGAACCCGGCCCGCCCGACTTCACACCTCCAGCAGGCTGTTCCATCCACAGCCTGCACCCGGCACCCCGGGGCACTTACCTGGCCGTGCTGCTCGACTGCGCCGGCGGCCCGCTCACCCTGGTGGTGGACCTGGCCAGCGGGACATCCGGCAGCCCCCTCGAGGAACCGGTGGACACGCACTTCCTGGCCTGGGGGGCGAACGGAACGGAACTATACCTGCTCGCTGACTCTTTCAATGAACCGCGCGTCTTGCGCATTGACCTGCGCCGCGGGGACGCCCGCCGCCTGCCCCTGCCCGCCTCCACCTATGCCCTGGCCTGCTCGCCGGATGCCCGGACGATGGTCTACGCCCGGACGCCCGGCCTGGGGTATGGCAGTGAACTCTGGCAGGCAGACCTGGACGGGAAAAACGCCCGGCGCCTGCTGGCCGAACCCGGAAGCATCCTGGCCCTGCCGCGCTGGTCGCCGGACGGGAACCAACTGGCCTACATCCGCATGCCCGATACCCAAATCCCCTTCCCGAACGGAGAACTATGGTTGCTGGACATGGCCGGGACCCGGAGCCGCTTCCTGTCCGAGGCAGATGCCGGTCATGGATATGCCCCGGCTTGGTCGCCGGATGGGAACCGGATCGCCTTTGTGGTGCGCGAAAACCCCGCCGATCCGCTGGTACTGCAGACAGCGGGGAACCTGCGGAGCAACATTCACGTCCTCGAGGTGGAAACAGGCCGGTCGTCTGGGATGACCCGCCTGCAAGATGCCCGGGTCGGTGCACCCGCCTGGGCGCCGGACAGTCGTTCCCTCGTCTTTGCCGCCGGGATAGATGGTAAAATGAGTCTATGGGCCTACGACATGGCTGCGGACGAAACCAATTCCCTGGCAGGAGCAGGCGCGTGCTGTCCGGTCTGGATTGGAAAGTGAGGCTGTGATGATCCGCTCGAAACATGTTCTTGTTACTCTCCTGCTGGCCGGAGTTCTGACTGCCTGCGCCCCCGCCAACTCGATGATCGTGACCGTTCCACCGCAAGATATGGAAGCCCGCCCGCAGGCCAGCCCCTCCGCCGGAATTGAGGCGGGAATGGCTGTGCTGCCCAGCCCGACCGGCAGCAGCCTCCCGCTTACCGAGACACCCCTGCCCCCGTTGGAACCTCCCCCACCGGAAGCCGGGGCACTGCCCATGGAAAGCTGGGATGGCCTGCCGACCTACCTGGCCGATTCAGCGCCCGATACCTATTTCCGGGTCAATTTCAACCCGCACCTGTGGGCAAAAATGGAAGACCAGTTTGGTCAGACCGTCCTTGCCCACCGGGATATCCCCTATTGTGTCATCACCCCCATCACCGGACGCGGCATGCCGGCAAAATTCAACACCCAGCGTGAAACCCGCAAGGTGGGAGCCGTTGAGTACGAGGTCAACCTGGTTTACCAGGATGATGTTTTGAAGTTTGCGGCCTATTATGGCGGCATACCCGGAGAACTTTACACCGGCTTCCAAGTCTCCTTCGAGGAACAAAGTGAAACCTGCATCCAGGAGGCGGAAACGGTGCTGGCCAGCCTGCGGGCTTTGCCCAGGTCTTTTGCCACCCCGGATTCCTAAGCGACAGGAGGGATAGGGCTTTGAAACGACAACGCTCCAGCTCGATCATCCTGATTTCAGTTGTGCTGATACTCGGCTCGCTCCTCACCCCGGGGCTGGGCCGCGTCTCTACGGCCCTGGCGCACGTGCTTGAAGGCGCGGCAGAACCGGCAGCCCCCTTTCTTTACCCTCCCTATCCCGGTACAGCCTCGCAGGAATCCGTCTTCGACCACACCAGTCCAAACTATTCGTACTCAGATGGGCGCATTGTTGCCTTCAGCGGCGACAGTGCCCGCAAGAGTTGTCCCGTACCGCCTCCCGCCGGGACCCCGCCTCCCCAGGCAGGGGTTTGCCACCTGGGTTATGAAATCTACTGGAGTTATTCGCTGGGAGACTGGATTGCCTACAACGGCCATGACGGCACAGACTACGGACTGAGCTATCGTCCCCTCTACGCGGCCGGAGATGCTGACCGCGTCACCGCGGCAGGCTGGAACAGCCCGGAAGACCATACCTTTGGATTGGGCTTGTACATCCGTCTGCACCACCCGAACGGCTACTCCACCGTCTATGGGCACATGAGCGCCCTGGCCGTGCAGGCCTGCCCCGCCAACGGCTGTGCCGACCTGCCGCACGGTGAGATGATCGGCATCAGCGGCAACAGCGGCAATTCCAGCGGCCCGCACTTGCACTTCAGCGTGGTCAACCCGCAGGGGTACCGGGTGGATCCGTATGGCTGGAAAGGCAAGGGCACGGATCCCTGGTCTTATAACCAGAGCGAGTCATTGTGGGCCGCCCTGCCGAGCCTGGTGTATTACAACCAGCCGCTGCTGCCTTCCGGCGAAGCCCTGCCCTACCCGCCCGTCTATGCTGGCGGGATGATCGTGGATGACAGCGAGGAGGGCTTCACCCAATCCCCGGCCGGCTGTTGGAAAAAAGCTGCCGTTTCGGGCAGCGCAGCAGAGAACGGCAACCTGCACTACCGCAAGGCCAGCAGCGCCAGCACCTGCTCCGGCACCTGGGACTTTCCGGATGGCCTGCAGGCCGGGCTGTATGCCGTCTACCTGCGCATCCCCAATGGCTATGCCACCACGCAGGGGGCTGTTTATACCATCCAGCATGCGGGCGAGGCAGACCAGGTCATCATCAACCAGAGCGTTTTTCCCAATGGGTACTACGTCAAGGACGGCTGGGTCTTTGCCGGAAAGTATGACTTTGCCGGGCAGTCTGGTGAAAGCGTCAGCCTGTCCAACAAGACCCAGGACCAGTCAGATGGCTACGGCACGCTGGAAGTAGGCGCCGACGCCGTGCGCTTCGTTTACCTGGATGAATTGCCCCCCACGGTCACACCCAGTCCCACGCCGACGCGCACCCCCACCGGCACGCGCACCCCCACGCGTACACCCACGAAAACATACACGCCCACGCTTACCAGAACCCCCACCCTGACGCGCACTCCCACCCTTACCCGTACTGCCACCTCGACGCGCACGCCAACGTTCACAGCCACTGCCACCCGGACCCCCACGGCAACCCCTACCGCAACTGCCACGCGTACCCCCACGAACACCAAAACGCCGACAATAACCAAGACGCCAACCGTCACGCGCACCCCCACCCTGACGCGTACGCCGACGCTGACGCGCACCCCCTCACGCACCCCAAGTTCCACCAACACCCGTCTGCCGACTGCCACGCCGCCGTATACCAAGATCAATGTGTACTTCGCCAACCGCTACCGCCTGGCCAGCGGCACGCTGCCCTATGAAGGCACCGGTTACCGCTATATCCTCTCCTCCCTTGACCTGGCCGAATATACTCTGCGCGAATACTTCAAAGGGCCGGGCACCACCGAGCGCGGCTGGGGTTATATCGGCATCTACAACGGCTTCACCGGCCTGGACCGGCTGGAGCTGAGCGACGGCATTGCCCGCGTGTACCTGAAAGGCAACTGCCAGCCGGCCGCTGAGGCCTACACTATTAAAGACTTGATCCGTGCCAACCTGCTGCAGTACCCCGCCATCCGGTTCGTCAAAATCTATGACGAGAATGGCAGCACGCAGCAGCCGGACGGCGCCAGCGATTCCGTCCCAGCCTGCCTGGATCCTGCCCTGGTGCCCACCAGGACACCCACACCCACCATCACGCCGACCTTCACCCGTACATCCACGCCGACGCGCACGGCCACCGCCACTGCACGTCCCACTGCCACCCCCGCCTGGACCCTGGCAACAGTCTATTTCGCCGATAAGTACCGCCTGGGCAGCAACCTGCAGCCCTTTGAAGTCAGCGGGCTGCGCTGGGTCAAATCGTCACCCAACCTGCCGGCCTCGGTGCTGGTCGAGTATTTCAAAGGCCCAGGAAATACTGAGTTTTTCAAAGGCTATATCGGCATCTACAACGGTTTTACCGGCCTGGACCGGCTGGAGGTGCAGGACGGAGTCGCCCATGTCTATCTCAAGGGCGACTGCCAGCCCACCGGCGAGTCGTACTCCATCGTCAACCTGCTCAAAGTGAACCTGCTGCAGTTCCCGGCAATCCAGTACGTCAAGGTCTATGACCAGGACGGCCAGACCCAGAACCCGGACGGGCAAAGCGATTCCATCCCGGCCTGCCTCGATCCTGCCCTGGCGCCCACCAAAACACCCACGCCGAGCCTGACGCCAACTTCCACCCGCACGCCCACGCGCACCCCCACCCCAACGCGCACCCTGCGCCCGACCGCCACACCTCAGTGGAGCCTGATCAATGTTTATTTTGTGGACAGCAAGCGGCTCTCTGCCGGTACATCCCCCTATGAGGTGGCTGGCGTGCGCTGGGCACCCAGCAATAACCTGCCAGGTGCCGCCGCCAGCGAATATTTCAAAGGTCCGGGCGCCACCGAGCGTAGCCGGGGTTGGATCGGTGTTTACAGCGGTTTCACTGGCTACACGAAGCTCGAGGTCGCAGGAGGAATTGCCCATATCTACCTGAAGGGCACATGCAGCCGGGGAGCCTCCACCTACACGGTCGTCCAACCCCTCATATTGAACCTGAAGCAGTTTGGAGACATCCAATTCGTCAAGATCTATGACCAGGACGGCAACACACAACAGCCGGATGGCGCCAGTGACTCCATCCCGGCCTGTCTCCAACCATGAAAGGAAGATGTTACTTATGAAGGTACGCTGGTCACTTATTGCTTTACTCCTCCTGACAATCCTCGCCTGCCAGGTACCGGTCCTGCAGCAGCCTCAAAACGTCCCTGCAGCCGGGCAGCCGCCTGCACCGACCCCTCCGCCGGTGATCACTGCCCCCGCCGAACAGCCCACCCAGCCTGCCGTGACCGTCCCGCTGCTCCTGCCGCGCGGCTTTGCGGCCGTGAGCGGGGATACGCTGGCTTTCTTTGAAAAAAACGGAGCCCAGTTCGCCCAGATGCAGGCTTCCGAATCGATCTTCTGGGAGCCGGGGCGTGTGCATCTGGCCGGCAGCATGCCGCCCGGCTCACAGACCATCCCAATGTTGTTCTTCGCATTCGATGACGGCGAAACCCTGCGCTATCGGGATGCCACCGGCCAGATCTTCAACCTCATGCAGGGCCAGTCCTTCATCAGCCTGACAGGCGTCCCCGCCCAGCCGGTGGCCTCCCTGGCCCAGATCGAATACCTGGATACAGCCCTGCGCAGCAGAATTTACGCCGGTTCGATCCAGAGCCTGCCCACGGCCGCGCCCCTGCTCAGCATCGACGATCCGGAATTCTGGGCGGTCAAGCCGGTGGCGCTGGATGCTCAAAACGGCAGCCCCGCCAGGATCTGGTACACCCGCATCCCCTACGGCATCGGCGGAGACATCGTCTTCGAACCGCGCAAGAGTCTGTCTTACATGGATGTGGCCAGCGGCCAGTCGGTCCAGGTCCTGGGCAATGAAGCCTCCCCGTGGGATTTCACGGCAGACAGGCAGTGGGTCGCCTACTCGAAGTTCGGGGAAGGCACCCCGGGCGGCATGGCGCTCTACAACCTGCAGACCGGCGCCGGCACTGCCTACTCTCCCATTGCCGCAGCGGAACCGCGCGGCGCGGGGGATGCTTTCTTCTCTCCCGGCGGGCAGAGGCTGGCCTGGATGGAAGGCGATGGTTGGCTGATGGCCGACATACCCAATTACCATGCCACCATCCGGGTCGGCGACCTGAACGGCAACGTGGTCGCCGAATTCCCCGACAGCTTCCTGGCCGCTTCCGCCCCCGCCGGCCAGGCCTCCTGGGTGCAGCCGGTCGGCTGGCTGGATGACCAGACCCTGCTCATCCAGGCGCGCGGCACAGACTGGGCTGACGCCAGCGTGTTGAAAGTGGACCTGGCGACCGGGACAGCGGCCTACCTTGCTCCCGGCGTGTTTATCGGAGTGATATACCCGTAAAAGATGGTTTGGATTTATTCCAGTGCCTTGAGCGCCCGCTTGAATTCCTCCAGGGCAAGCACCGGCGTGGGATCGGCGGCGTAAGCCGCAGCCAGGTAATAGGCCAGGTAATCCCCAAAATGCAGGGCAGTCCACAGGTGCGCCAGCGGGGAATCGCCCTCGGCCATATAGGTCTCGCTTTCCAGGCCGGCCCGGGTGAACCAGCGGCGCGTCAATTCCAAGCGCAGGCGGTTGCGGGGATGGTCGGATGGCGCCTGCAGGAACAATGTGAAAGTCTGTTTCAGGACGGCGGGATTTTCCAACCCGGCCAGTGCGTTGTGGTTTGCTTCGGGCAGGAACTCAAAGCCCGCCCCGGCTTTGGCCAATTCATTGACCTGCCCCTTCCAGCGCCGCGCTACCGGTGAGAGTCTCCCGGCCGCGTACACATTGACCCAGCGGCCAACTATTTGCGCAGCCAGGCTTTTAGCCGGGTTCTCTGCCAGGGGAATTTCCGTACCCAGCCGCTCCTGCTGGGCGCGCATGGCCGTCAGGGCCCCGCGCAATTCCACATCGGGATTTGGAATCAGCGCCAGCCGGAACAGGCAGGCCAAAAGGAGTCCGAATGAGAAGCCGACGGCAGCCCGAGGCTGGCCGGAATGCTCGAACGTCCAGACCGGGACACCCCGCGCCCGGGCGCGTTCTTTCAGTTCGCCTCCGGTGCAGACGGCCAGCAGGCGGCAGCCGCGCGACAACGCCGCATCGAAAGAATCCAGCGTCTCTTCGGTGTTACCGGAGTGCGACGAGGCAATGACCAGGGTTTGAGGGCCGTGCGCAAAAGCGGGCAGGCCATACTCCCGGTGCACGAATACAGGCAGGCTGCACTCCGGCAGGGCGTAGGCTGCCAGCAGGTCCGCGCCGATGGCCGATCCGCCCATGCCCGCCACCACCACCTGCCGCAGCTCCGGCCAGTCCGGGAGCGGGGAAGCCAAGCCCAGGGTCCAGGCCGAGGCAAGCTGGTCAGGCAGGCCGGCAATCTTCCCGAGCATATCCTGCGGATCGTTCTTCTTGAGAAGGGAAAGGTCATCCAGGTTCATAGATCACCCATGTTTGATAGCGCGCGTCGCGAGGTATGTTGGCATGTATCTGGCAGGGGCATAGTCCCTGTGGCGGTCTTCGTACAGGCCCGCCAGGTGAAAACCAGCCTCCAGCTGACCCCCAATCTGGTCGCTCAGGCTGTGACTGAATTCCAGCGGCCAGCCCCGGGCCACGCTCTTTTCACATTGCTGCGGGTCATCCACCTCGGCATAGGGCAGGCTGTGGACGACCTCCAGCACGCCCTGGTCGGCCTTTTCGGTTTCGAATATATAAACGTCCGGGTTCATGAAACCGGTCAGCAAAGTGCCGCCGGGCCGCAGGACGCGGGAACATTCCTGCCAGATGGGCCGCACGGCAGGGATGAAGGCTGTCGAAACCGGGTTGAAAACCAGGTCGAAGGAGGCGTCCGCGAACATGGACAGGTCGCGTGCATCGCCTTCGACCGTGCGCAGGTTGGCAAGCCCCTCCCGTTCAGCCACCATACGGTCCTGTTCCAACTGGCGCGGGGAATTATCAAAGACGGTCACATTGGCACCAGCCGCGGCAAATATCGGTCCCTGCTGCCCGCCCCCGCAGGCCAGTGCCAGCAGGTCCAATCCCGGCAGCGGCGGGAACCAGTCCCGCGGCACCGGCAGGTTTTCGGTCAACAACACCTGCCACTCGCCCCGCCGTGCGCTGGCAACCGCCTCCGGGCTGACCGGCCGGGTCCAGGGATTTTCACCGCTTTCCACCTGCCGGTCCCAGGCAGCACGATTGTAAGTGCGAATGTCCATGCTCCTGCTCCGGGAATCAGGGATGATTATTCTTCAGTATCGCCAAGGTCATCCAGTTTCATGGAAAGATCGAGGCCCAGGTAGATGAGCTGCGCCAGGCCCTGCAGGACCAGGAAATAAAACCCGCCCATCAGGGGGCCATAGAGCAGGTTCGCCAGCATGCTGACCTGGTCGCTGAACAGGGTCGGGAATGCTCCTGGCGTGGAAAAGATCGAAACCAGGTTCATCACTAGGGAGTAGACATAGATGGCCAGGATCAACCAGGAGATGATGCCGGCAGCCGCAGCAATGCGCATCAGTGCGGAAGGCTTATGCAGGCTGTCAGCCGCAGCAGGGGCCTGTTCAACCTTCTGGTCAGTCGTTTCTTCAGTCATTGGAATCTCCTTATCGGCAAGAATGGGGCAATTGTACGACAGATTCTGGAAAATGCGCCAAGTTGCCCCCGGCAGGCCGGGATTGGCAGCCTGCAGGCAAACAAGGACATTCGTCCGGCAAATTGTCACTTTCAGGAAAACCGGCATAGATTGTATAATACCAATAGAAAGCCAACATGACCGGCATGTCATCGGTCATGATCCACAAGAGGAGGTAGTATCCATGAGTGCGCAAATCATCGATGGAAAACTGATTGCCCAACAGGTACGCGAGGAAGTAGCGGTTAAAGTTGCCAAACGTACAGCCACCGGAAAACCCCAACCGACCCTGGCAACTGTCCTGGTCGGCGACCGGCCGGATTCGGCAGCCTATGTAACATCCAAGGGCAAGGCCTGCCAGGAACTGGGGATGGGTTCGGTCAGCCGGCACTTGCCCGCGGATGCAACCCAGGAACAGGTCGAAGCCCTGGTTAAGGAACTGAATGCCGACAAAGCCATCAACGGCATCCTGGTCCAACTGCCCATGCCGGCGCACATCGACGAGGAGCGCGTCCTGCAGTTGATCAGCATCGAAAAGGATGTGGACGGGTTCTCCCCGCTGAATATCGGCCGCCTGGCTCAAAAGGGACGTGAGCCGCTGTTCGTACCCTGCACCCCCTACGGCTGCATCTTCCTGCTGGAACAGGCTGGCGTAAAGATCGAAGGCGCCAATGCCGTGGTACTGGGGCGCTCCAATATCGTCGGCATGCCGGCCGCCCTGCTGCTGATCGGCAAAAACGCCACCGTGACCGTCTGCCACTCGCGCACCCGCGACCTGCCCGGCATTGTGCGCCAGGCAGACATCCTGATCGCAGCCATCGGCAGAACCGAAATGGTCCGCGGCGACTGGATCAAACCCGGCGCAGCGGTCATCGATGTCGGCATCAATTCTGTGCCAGACGCCACCAAGAAGAGCGGCCACCGGCTGGTGGGCGATGTGAAATTCGACGAAGCCAAAGAAGTGGCCGGTTTCATCACCCCCGTCCCGGGCGGCGTTGGGCCGATGACAATCGCCATGCTGATGAAAAACACGCTGCGCGCAGCAGAAATCCAGCAGGGAGAATGATCGAACCGGCCGGTAAAACAGTACCAAAGAATAATACCAAAAATCAACTGGCAGAATTAAAATTCTGCCAGTTGATTTTGAACTCTGTACCGAAGGATAAGTCGTACCTGCCAGGGCCTGCGTATCTTCCATGCCATTGATGAAAAGGTTTACTTCTCCCATTTTTTCAAGCATCCTGGCCAGCCGCCCGGAAGCGATCATTTTGTCTGCCGCAGGTGGGCTTCAGCTGGGACTGAACCTGTTGGGACTCCCCGGTTGGGCCTGCCCAATCAAGGCCACGCTGGGCATCCCCTGTCCCGGCTGCGGGCTGACGGCTGCCATCGGCGAACTGCTGCGCGGCCAGGTGCGCACTTCCCTGGAAACACACGCGTTTGCACCGATCTTCCTGGCCGCATTCTTGCTGATCATGGCTGCGGCCATCCTGCCGCCGGAGGGTAGTAACCGGCTGGCAGCTTCTGTAGCCTGGTTCGAACAGCACACCGGAATCACAGCCTGGGTGTTGTTAAGTCTGGTAGTGTACTGGGGCCTCCGGTTGTTTATGCTCGCTTGATTACCAAATAGTCCATTACATAACAAGGAGAATGCAACATGCTTCAAATCATCGGCTCACTCGTCGCCTTTGTGGCAGGGATCGTGGTATTGGTTAAACTCTTCCAAAAAGAGGGCGCCTTGAAGGGCATCCTCGGTTTGATCTGCATGCTCTACACATACGTGTGGGGCTGGATGCACGTGAAAGAAGAAGAACTGAACATCAAGACCTGGATGTGGGTCTGGACCGGCGCCATCATTCTGGGTATCATCCTGAATGTAATTGGCCAGGCACAGGCAGCCGCATCCCAGGGCATCCTGGATGCCCTGGGCAGCTGAGAACCAGGCATCAGCTTCAAAGTCAAACAAAACCCGGAGCCCCCAAACAAGGAACCTCGTCCATGCCGAGGTTCCTTTGATTCAAGGCCAGGGCCTGCAAAACTTCCCACTTGTGATATTCACTGGATTAATTTTCTACCAGCCGGTTATATCGCCTCAAAACAGTTTGCAGCGCCTCATGTTCCAGCGCCGGGACGATCAGCCCATCCCGGCCGGTCATCGTCTCGGCCGCAAGCATGGCATTCAGGATGGCCTCCTCAGTCGCCAGGACGGTCGCCATGAAAAGCGGGTCCAGGCGCTCATTCGAAAGGGCCTGCAGTTCAGCCAACCCGGAAGCCGGAGCTGCAGCGCCGTGGTTGGCCGTGGAAAACGCGATAAAGATATCTCCCGATCCATTCCCGCCCAGGCTGCCGGTGCGGGCCATGCCCAGGCTGGCACGCCGGGCAAGGCGCTTCAACTGGTGGGGGATCAGAGGTGCGTCAGTAGCGATGACGATGATGATCGAACCCTGTTCCCGGAACGGGTTTTCGCCGCTGGTGAAGAGAGCACCCCCGGTCAGGTGGTGCCCCACCGGCACACCCGCCACCGTCAACTGGTGGCGGCGGCCAAAATTGGCCTGCACCAGCACACCGACCGTGTAACTGCCGAATTTCTCCGGCAGGCGGCGCGAGGCGGTTCCCGTGCCGCCTTTGAACTCGTAACAAATATTACCCGTCCCGCCGCCCACGCTCCCCTCGGCCAGCGGCCCGCCCTGCGCAGCTTCCAGCGCCTGCCAGACATGTTCCGGCCGGATATGGAAGGCATTCATGTCATTCAGCCAGCCATCGGCGGTTTCGGCCACCACCGGCAGGGACCACTTCTGGAACATGGCGTTGTGCTTCAACTGCCAGTCGATCACCGCGTCGCGGGCCACCCCCACGCTGTGTGAATTGGTCAACACCAGCGGTCCCTCCAGGAAACCGCCCTCCTCCACCCAGGCTGCGCCGGTCATTTCCCCATTCCCATTGAAAGCAAATACCCCTCCAAAGACCGGATCATGGTCTCGCCTGCCGCGTGGGTGGAGGACGGTCACACCCGTGCGGATATCTGCCCCTTCGATCAGGGTGCTATAACCGGCTTCCACGCCGGCTACATCGCTGATGGCATTGTACGGGCCGGGAGTCCCTTCGAGCGGGATGCCCAGGCCGCGGGCACGTGGTTTCATATTATGACTCCTCGGCAATCGATGCGGGCAGACAGATATCAGGCCGGCTCCGTCTCATCGGCAAATTTTCCACCGCTTATCTGTCGCTCCACCAGCCTGCGTTCGGGTGTAAAAGTCAGCAGGACTTCGATCTGCTGGAAACAGCGACCCTGGCCCATCAGTACCTTGCGGACATGGTAGAGCGCTTTTCCAGAGTCATCATATTCGATGCTTAGATCGTTGTGCAGGTTGACGCGGGCCTGGATGACCTCCCCGCAGCGGCTGCATCGCACGGTCAAGTCATGGAAGGGGCTGGCAGGTGGGGGTGAGAAAAAAGTGGCAAGTTTTTTGAAGACGTTCATGCTGCTCTCCTGGAGCGAGTATACCCCATCCTCACGCCCGGGCCAAACAGAGGTACAATCGGCCATCCTGGCCAGCCCAATCCCAAGCCAGGGAAAAGGAGAACGTGATGAGCGAAATTTTACGCGTGGCTGATGGGCAGGTGGTGGCGATTGCTTACCGTCTTCACGTGGACGGCGAGATGGTGGATGCATCCGATGACGGTGAACCCCTGGAGTACCTGCACGGCTATGGCAACATCATCCCTGGTCTGGAGCACGCCCTGGCCGGCTTGGCAATGGGCGAAAGCAAAAATGTGGTGGTCTCTGCCGGAGACGGCTACGGAGAACGGGATGAAGAAGCCGGCATGCAGGCGCCGCGGAGTGCCTTCCCCGCAGATGTGGAATTGGAAGTCGGGCTGGAGATGCAGCTGGAAGACCAGGCTGGCAATCCCATGTATGCCCGAGTCGCGCAGATGGATGATCAAAATGTATATCTGGATTTCAACCACCCTCTGGCCGGCAAGGAACTGCACTTTGAGGTCACTGTGGTCAGCCTGCGCCCGGCGACCGAGGTGGAACTGGACCACGGCCACCCGCACACGCACGGGCACCATCACTAAATTCGGTCTGATCACACTTGACAGACAACAGAGCGGCCTCTAGCGGCCGCTCTGTCATTTTCATTTGCGCAGATGATAGGGGATGTCGATGATGGCGCGCGTATACCCCAAACGCCGGCGCCGGTAGAGGATGGCCAGGCGCAGAAGGGTGGCGGTCTGGTTGTGGAGCAGGTGCTGCCACCAGCGCGCCGGGACGAACTCGGGCAAAAGCACGCTGGCCAGCTGGCCGTCGTTGTGCTCCCGGTCAGTGTGATCGAGGAATTCCAGGAGCGGTCCGATAATCGAACGGTAGGGCGAGGGGACAACTTCCAGACTCACCCCCTGTCCCCAGCGTTCCCAGGCAGTGCGGACCTTGGCGGTCTCTTCGGGGTCGACTTCCACATAGACGGCTGTGACATGGTTGGAGATGGCGCGCGCATACCGCAGGGCCTCGACCACGCCGCGATGGACGCCTGAGATCGGAACAACAACGCGCGGCTCTGGCAGGGGCTTGAGCGAGGGCGGCAGGCCGGTCATGCTCAGTTCGTTTGCAACTTCCCTGTAGTGACGATTAACAGCCTGGAACACAGCCACCAGCAGTGGAATAAGAATAATAACAATCCAGGCGCCATCACGGAATTTACTTACAGCAATCACCAACAAGGCAGCCAAGGTGGTCAACCCACCCAATCCATTGATGATGGCTTTAAAACCCCAACCCCGGCCGCGCAGCTTTATCCAATGGACTACCATTCCGCCTTGGGAGAGGCTGAAGGCCAGAAAAACGCCGACAGCAAAGAGAGGAATGAGGGCGTGGCTGTCGCCGCCAAAGGCCACAATCAATAAAGCAGTCAGGGACACCAAGGCCAACATTCCATTAGAGTAAACCAACCGGTCGCCCAACTGCGAGAACTGGTGCGGCAGGTAGCGGTCGAGCGCCATCACAGATGCCAGACGCGGGAAGCCGGCAAAACTGGTATTGGCGGCTACAGATAATATCAACAGTGTTGAAATTTGTATCAGAAAATATAGCGGGCCATGACCAAAAATGCGCGTGGCCAGCGCCGAAAGGATGGTTTCCTGTGGTGCAGGGGTAACAGCAAAGTACTGCGTCAACCCGATACTGCCCAGGAAAAGCATTCCCATAAATAATGCCATCACAATCAACGTCGTACGGGCGTTGCGTGTCTCAGGCGGTTTAAAAGAGGGGATACCATTGCTGATGGCTTCGATGCCGGTCAGGGCAGTGCAGCCGGAGGCAAAAGCGTGCAGGATCAGGAAAGTCGTCAGGGGCGAAACCGCTGCCGGGGCAGAGACAACCAGATCGCCGGGGCCATCCAAGACAGCACGCATCAAGCCATATATCAGCATCAGAAAGTAACAAACCAGGAACAGATAAACCGGCACAGCCATTACAGTCCCCGACTCGCGTAAGCCGCGCAGGTTGGCGATTGTAATAATCAACAGAATCAGTAATGCTAACGTCACCCTGTATGGCCAGAGAGCCGGAAAAGCCGAGGTAATGGCATCCACACCAGCCGTCAGGCTGACTGCCGCGGTCAGTACGTAGTCAATCAACAAAGCGGCGGCAGCTACCAGACCCAGCCCATGTCCAAGATTCTCGCGGGCCACGGTGTATGACCCACCACCTTTCGGATAGGCCGGGATCGTCTGGGCGTAAGATAAAGCCACAACAGCCAACAAACCTGCAATGGACAACGCGATCGGCCAGCCATACACCAGCCCGGCTGCACCCGCGGCCGCCAGTCCAAGATAGATCTCCTGGTTGGCATACGCAATCGAAGAAAGAGCATCTGGCGAGAAAGCCGCCAGGGCGCGCACCTTGTTCAGGCGCTCCACGCCCAAACGACCCGTCGGGAGCGGCGGGCCGGTCAGGATTTCACGCAATCTATGCATATAAGGAAAATATCCTTTGGATGGAGAAGGAGCAGGGACGGCATTCACCGTACGAGGTGTATGTTAATCCCTGCTGGGGTTATTGACAAGGGGTACCAAGCCAGGAAAAGCAACCCCGCCAGGAGAGGCGGGGTTTTGCAGTTTTTAATCGGCCGCAGCGGGCTGCTCTTCCGGGCCGGGAATAAAACGTTCCTGTGCTCCCAGCCGCAGGTGCAGGAGATAGTATCCGAACACAGAAACCAGGCACAGCACCGCGCCGATATACCAGAGCAGGTTGGGGTTGTAGTTATCGAGGATGTAGCCCGCAGCGCCCGGCCCAATGGTGGAAGGGATGGCCCATGACAACCCAAAGACGGCCATGTAACGGCCGCGCATGTCTGCGGGGGCAAAATTGGCCGCCAGCGCCTGGCTGATGGGGACAACGATCATCTCGCCAATGGTGATAATGACGACGTTCAAGGCAAACAGCCAATACGCCGTAACGACCCCAAACAACCCGAAGCCGATGACGTAGAAAACGGTTCCGAAGGCCATCATCAGGAAGGGCGGCTGGCGTTTCGTCTGACGGGTCATCCAGAACTGAAAGAAGATCACGGTGATGGCGCTGGTGGTCAGCAGGAAGCCATAGCCCTGCGGGTCAATGCCGTGGTTATCGCGCAGGAAGACCGACAGCGAGTTGTACATCTGCTGGTAGACGATCAGCATCAGCATGGAGGCCAGCAGAAAGGCCACGAAAGCCCGGTCACGCGCCACCAGACGGTAGCCAGCCAGCGTTTCCAAAACCGACTCGCCCTGTTTTTCTGCGCTGGTCTCTGGTTTGGTCTCCGGGATGAGCAGGAAAACGATGACCGCCACAATACAACTGATGACGGCATCCATGATGAACAATGCCAGAAAGGAACGGGCGGCCACAAAGCCGCCGATGGTCGGGCCGATAATCCAGGACAGGTTGGCAACCACACGCAGAATGCCAAACCCTTCCTGACGTTTCTCTTCCGGCAGGAGGTCGGCGATCATGGCCTGGTGGGCAGGGTGGGCAATACTGGAAAGCAAGCCGACCACGATGATCAACGGGTACATGGCCGTCAAACTGTTCACCAAACCCAGAGAAAGTGCGCTTAAGGCGCTGAAGACCAGGCCAAAGAGCACCAAGCTTTTGCGCCCGAATTTATCGGTCAGCGCGCCGCCGAGCATGCCGCCAAGCAGTCCGAACAAGGACGACATGCCAAGCAGGATGCCCGCCTGGGTCATGCCGATGCCGAATTTTTGGGTGATGTACAGGGCAAAGAACGGGAAAAGCAGGGTGCCGCCGATGCCGTCGATGAAAGATGCCAGTACAACGATCCAGAATTTGGACGGGAATTCGTGATAGGTTTTGCTTAGGCGCTTAAACATAATAAAACCTTTCGTATTGGGCGGAATTCGGATTATAGCACAATTGTTCGTTTTGAAAAACGGTCTGCCAACAAAAAAGTACTCCACCCAGGCGGGCGGAGTACTTTGCTTTCGATGCGGTGATGCTCAGGAGCGCCGTTGCGGTTTCCTTCCGGGGCGGGCGTGCTGCATATGCAGACTGGCCATGCGCGGCAGGCGGGTATTTGAGGCAGCCGGAGCAGATTGCATGCCGCGCGTGACCAGGGCAGGCCGCGAGGCAGATTGAACCGCCACTGGCGGAGGAGCAAGATAATCAAACTCATCCAGAATCTGGCGGGTCAGGCGCTGTCCCATTACCTTTTCCAACGTCCGCACCATGCCGTCGTCCTCCGGCGTGACCAGGGTGAAGGCATCGCCGCTACGCTCGGCGCGGCCAGTGCGCCCAATGCGGTGAATGTAAGCATCGGCGGTATCAGGCATGTCAAAATTGATCACGTGGGAAATGCTCTGCACATCCAGCCCGCGGGCAGCAATATCGGTGGCAACCATGATCTGGAAGTCGCCGCGCTTGAAACCATTCAGCGCAGCCTGGCGCTGGCCCTGCGAGCGGTCGCTGTGCAGGCTGGTCACCTGATAGCCAGCCTGATCGATCTGGCGCGCCAGGCGCTGGGCGCGGTGTTTGGTGCGGGTGAATATCAGCACCGAATCGGTGTCTGTTTTTGCGAGCAAAGCCAGCAACAGACGGGTCTTCAGATGCTGGTGCACGGGATAAAGAGCATGCGTCACAGTGTGCGCCGGGCAGCTCAGGCCCACGGCGATGCGCCTGGGGGCCTTGAGCACCTGGGCGGCAAGCTTCTCGATCTCCGCCGGGAAGGTGGCCGAAAAAAGCATGGTCTGGCGGCGGGCAGGCAGGGCTTTGATAATCCGCCGCACGTCGGGCAGGAAGCCCATATCGAACATGCGGTCGGCCTCGTCGAGCACCAGGATTTCGATGTTATTGAGGCGGGCATGGTTTTGAGACATCAGGTCCAGCAGGCGGCCGGGACAGGCGATCAGGATTTCGACGCCGTCGCGCAAAGCCCCAATCTGGGAGGCAGGACCTACCCCGCCATAGATGGTTGCGCTTCGCAGACGAGTACCGGCTGACAGGAGGTTCACAACTTCCTTTATCTGCTCGGCAAGTTCACGTGTGGGAGTAACGATCAGGGCGCGGGAGACATTGCGCGGCCCTTCCAGCAATTTATGCAGAATTGGCAAAACAAAGACAGCTGTCTTGCCCGTGCCGGTCTGGGCGGTGGCAATCAGGTCCTGGCCGGCCAAAGCCGCCGGGATGGCAGTCTTTTGAATGGGCGTCGGGGTTTCATACCCGGCGCGGGTGATGCCTGCCAGCAGGCGAGGATTCAAGTCGAACTGGTTGAAATTCACGAAAGATCCTTCTCTACGGACAGGCAGCAAGGTTAATAGACCTGGCAGCCTGTCCAGGGGGCGATTTCAGAAGTCATAAACCGGATCGACCGGTGTTTGCAGATGTTGAGGGGAATTGAACGAACGTTCAAAGAACAGCGGCAACGACTGCTGAATGAAATAATGGAATGCGGCCAATACAATAACCGATTCCGCCAGGGATGTCAAGGCCCGTTTTGCTGCCTCAGTTCCAAGGTCCCTGCGCCCATTGATCCAGGACGTCCGGGTTGGCAATGGCAATCCGGCGGTTCTCCAGGCTGATGGCCCCGCTGCGCTCCAGTTCCTTGAGCGAGCGCGCCACCACCTCCCGCACCGTCCCCAGCCGGGCAGCAATCTGGTCCTGCGTCAGCCTCGTCCCGCCCAAATCTTCAGCAGGGATTTGGATGATCAGTCTCGCCAGGCGGTGGGTGACCTGGTAGAAAGCCATCTCACTCACCGCTTGAACCAGCTGGCGCAGGTTTTGGCACAGGTTGTTGATCACCTTCTGGGAAAAATCAGGATGATCATGCACCAGCCGGCGGATGCAGTCCGGTTCCACCACCCAGACCTGGCTGGCCTCCAGTGCTTCGGCATTCACCGGGTTGTTCCCGCCATCGAAAACAGAGACCTCGTTGAATGTATCCCCCTCCACCGCCAGGCGCACAATATACTGCCTGCCCTGCGGGGAAACCCGGAAGATCTTGATGCAACCGCTTTGGACAATGTGCAGCCCGGCGCTGTGATCTGATTCCCAAAACAGCGCCTCGCCGCGTTCGAACTCGTACAGGCTGATAAAACCTGCCAGGACGCGCAAATCCGTATCTCCCAGGTGATCGAAATACTCATTCCGGCGCAAAGCCTGGAGTTTGGCATCCAGTTCGACTTTCAGAATTCGCATCAGACCTCGGAATGGCCCAGCAGGACTGTATCGCGGCCGCGGTCCACCTCCCAGGGGTAGACCACATAGGCCTCGGTCACCGCAGCATAATAATCGGGCCGGGCCGAGCCAAACAGGCTGCGGTAAGGGTTGAAGTGCAGAACACAGGTCTGCGGGAACCCGCCCGCAGCCGAGACCCGGTTGCGGACCGCGGTAATGGTGCGCCCCGAACCCCAGACATCGTCCACGATCAGGGTTGCCCGCCCGCGCAGGAGATCATCGGCCGGGAACTGCAGGAACTGCGGCCAGACCATCAGCTTGCCCTGGGCGATGGCCGCCTCGGACGGAAAATCCACCGCGGCAGTCAGCAGGTGTGTCAGGCCCATCGCCTCGGCCAGCAGCCCGCCCGGCACGATCCCGCCGCGGGTGATCATCAGCATTGCGGTGAACTCGCGGCGGAATTGGGAAGTCAGGATGTCAATCAGCTTCTGGACATCGCTCCAGGCCAGGAGTTCACGGCGCTGTTCAGGCTGGGCCATGGCATGGCATGTCTAGCCCAAAACGGCGGCCAGCGGTTCGGGCGCCTGGACCTGTGCCGGCTGGCCCGCGGCCTGAGCCTTTTCCACATCCCGGGCCCACAGATACAGGCAGGTATGATATGCCGTGGCCGTGTAGGAGGTGATGACGGTGGCGGCCATGATGAAGATGCCGGCGATGATCACACCCAGGCTGATGCCGCCCACAACCGCAACGATCTGTTCCGGCCCGGCCAGAGAGACGATCCCCAGGCCTACGCCCAGTCCCAGCCCGATCCCGGCCACCCCCAGCAGGAAACCGATCAGCCCGTTGACGGCTTTCACGCCCACCGTGCTGATGCCTACCAGCAGCAGGTTGTTCTTGATGATGCTTCCGGCGCGCTTCAGGCCGTCTTTCAGGTTGACATCTTCGATGACCATGACGGGCAGGATCAGGAATGCCGCCTCGGTCCAGACGGTGTCGATCAACCCCGCCAGCATGTTGCGTGCACCGCTCTGGCCTTTACCCTTGACCCAATCCTTGACCAGGTTGACAAAAGTCGAGGCCGCGGCCAGGCTGAGGATGTCCAGCCAATCCCGCTTGACAATCGCCCAGGCCTTGTCCATGCGCCCATCGCCTTCCGAAAGGAAACCGTAGATCAGGTAGATCGTCATGGCCGAGAAGATATACCCGACCGAATACTGGACAAAGATCAGCAGGGCGCCGAGTACGGCGAGCACGATCTGGCCCAGGGTGCTGTCTTGGCCGCCCAGCAGGAACCAGGCACCGACCATCGGGAGAATGAAGATCACCGAAACGACAAAGCCGGCCAGCATGGCATAGATGGACGGCTTGATCAGGTCTCTATCCTTCACGGCCATCTGCCAGGCCTGCTTGAGGAATGACCAACCACGACTGAATGACTGCATATCTGCCTCCTTTGGCGAGCGGCACCCCAAGAAAAAAACTTTCAGGTGCCGGTTATTAAATTATAGCAAAGAACTACGCCTGCGTCTCCTGTGATTTGCGCCAACCGAAGACGGCGATCAGGATCAGCACCCAGACAACGAGATTCAACAGGGTGCCAACCATCCCGTTGATCCCCATCAGCATGCCAATCCGATCACTGGGCACCCCGCGCTGGAGCAGGGACATCGGCAGCCAGACCGAGACGAACGTTCCAACCACCGAATGAAGCAGGGACAGGCCCAGCGCAATCACCGTCAGCAGCGATACCTTCGCATGTTTCTTCCAGGTGATGATCGCTGCCACGATCCCGGCCAGCCACGTCAGGTAAACGGGCAGTTGAAAAAGCAGGACCGAAAGACTGGGTAGAACACGTTCCATGAAGCAGCTTCCTTTCAAGGCATGTAGAGTCCGCCGGTCGCCTCCAGCCAATTGGCTGCACGTTCGACGGCAGTGGGAATATTGTTGTCGGAGACATCCAACTCGAAGACGGGCAGGCGGGAGCGGGCGGCCAGGTCACGCATTTGCTCCTGCTCGCGGATGAAAACCTCCAGGTCATCATACTGAGCCGGGTTACCGGAGACCTTGAGGCGCTCCAGCCGGGCGGACTGGAAGGAGTCGGGGGTGCGGGTGCACAGGATCAGCCTGAAATTCAGCGGCAGGAGGCGCTCTTCGAGCCAGCCAAAATCATAATCCCGCCCATGGCTGCGCGCCTGGTAAGCCTGGGTCGAAAGGTGGAAACGGTCCACAATCCAGGAGTAATAGCGCAGCAGTTCGAAAAGCCGCACCCAGGTCTGGTAGGTTTCCATCGCCTGGGCCTCTTCCTGCGGTTCGAAGTTGATCAGGCCGCGGCCCCAGGGGAAATTGGTAAAACCGCACCATTCCCCGGAGACAAGCGGGGAATGGTAGCGATATTTGCGCGGCCCGACGATCCGCGGGTGCTCGTTGAGGGCAAAGGCAATCTCGGTCTTGAAAGTCAGGCGGGTGCCTTCCAGGATGATCTTGGGACAGAGTTTGTTTCCCATTGACTACCTCAACCGGTCAGGCGTGCCAGGGCGGCAGCCGTGATTAAAGTCGTCACCAGGGGGTGAACAGGACAGGGGCAGAAAGCGCTGTGCGGGATCATTGGCCTCTCTTTGTGACCTCGGAAGGGTTGAAAACAAGGATATTGTATGCCATTTACGGCTGGCGCTCAAGGAAGGAAATCCTTCTTCAGGCTTATCCCTTTGTCCCGGCCTGCCGGCAGGGAGTGCTCCGGGATCTTGGTCATTCAGAAAAGTTTCATTTGCCCGGGGATCTCCGCCTGATGGAAAGGCATGCGCGTGGGAATGCCATAGCGGGCACACAAGTCTTCCAGCAGTCCCGAGAGCTGGCGGGCATTCTGCGCCGGGGCAGAGTAGCGCTCCCCAAAGGCGCGCTCGTATTTCGGACGCAGGCCGGGGAAGTGCTGGTCCAGTTTCTCGTAATAATACGTACGCTGGCGGTCGCGCAGGGTCATGCCGAAGGCCGGGATGATATAGGCCGCGCCGCTGGCATGTGCCTGTTCCACGATGGCAGTAATGTTCGCCGGGTTATCCTCGATAAAGGGCAGGACCGGCATCAGGGTGATGCCGGTCAGAATACCATTTTCAGCCAGGGTTTGTATGGCGCGGAAGCGCGCCGAGGGGGACGGTGCTCCCGGTTCCAGTTTCTTGGCCAGGTCATCCGCCGCCGCTGTGATCGTAAAACTGACCGCTGCGTAAACTTTGGCAATTTGGCGCAGGGCTTCAAGGTCTTTGAGCACCAGGTCGCTCTTGGTGATGACGTGCACCGGAAAGCGATTCCCGGCAATCACCTCCAATGCACGCCCGGTCAGGTTGTATTGTTTCTCCAGCGGCATGTAGGGATCGTTCATCGAACCGGTGCCGATGGTACCCTTCAGCCGTTTACGCGGCAGTTCCCGGGCCAGCAGTTCGATGGCGTTGACCTTGACCAGCACATCCTGGTTGAAATCCTCGATCTGGTAGCACTCGGAGCGCGAGTCGCAGTAGATGCACTGGTGCTGGCAGCCGCGGTACAGGTTCATCCCGTAGGTCAGCCCGAACCAGGTATCGGGGCCTTTGACCCGGTTGAGGATGGTCCTGGCCTGGATTTCGCGGATCACGCAATTACACCCGGCGCCACAGGAACAACCCCGCCGCCAGCAGGGGCAGGATCAGGGCCGTGCCACAGGGTGCGTTGATCGGGTTGGGCACAGGCGTGGCTGGCTGTACCGGGGTCTCCACAGCCGGGACAGGCGGCTTTGAGGTTTCAGAAACGACCACCATCACATCTGTGGGAGCGGGAGTTGCAGTCGGGGCAGGTGTCTGGGTCAGCCAGGGAAAGTCGTAACCGCCATCCGTCTTGACCATGCCGTCCTGGATCCGGAAGGAAACGATATCCGCCAGTTCCTGCACCTTCGCATCGTTCGGGGCCAGGTCGAGGGCCAGTTTGATCTCCTGCAGGGCGCGCACGCGGTCGCCGGGGGTATCCGGGCAGCCCCACTGGCCGCTTTGGGCCAGCAGGTCGGCAAAACCTGCGTGCCACAGGGCGTCTTCCGGCTTCAATGTGACCGCCTTTTCATAGGCCTGCTTGCTCAACGCGTACAACTCCTCAGATGTGCCGTCTTCACGGCAGAATGGCTTTGGATAGGTGAAAGATTGTTTATAAGCCTTGCCGAGACGCCCCCAGGCCTCGCCATCCTTCGGGTTGCCTGCCACGTTCCTGCTTTCCTCCACGACCGCCTTCCAGATGACCGGCTTGACGAGGAAGACCGTGAAATTATCTTCGGCGGTCGGCTCCAGGTCGCTGAACGCCCAGGAGGCTTCGCGGCCCTGGATGCCGCTCATGGCCGGGTTGGCATGCAGGTCGAGCACGTTAAGTTCACTGGCTTCATAGGGCAGGCGCACGATGATGACGGCCGAACCGATGCTCTCTTTCCAGCCGGCGCCGGTCTCCAGGGTGTAGGAGAATTCGACATAGTTGTCGTACTCCCAGGCCGTGCCGGTCAGGTCGTACGAGACCTTGATAAACACATCTTCCCCCGGCGGGAAGGTCACCTGGAAGGTGGCCCAGGGCATCTGCACCTTCTGGCCGTAGATTTCAGTCTCCTGGACCACCCGCTGGAACGATACCGGTTTCTCGTTCACGCGCACCCCGAAATTCTGGATTTCCTGGATGTCGTAGAATTCGCTTTCGGCGCCCAGCGGGAAGCGCACTGCCATGCTTTCCGCCTGGCTGCCCAGGTTGCGCATGCTGAAATTGGCCGTGACATGGGCGTGTGCCGGCTCTTCGGCCAGCACATCCAGCGTAACCACTTCGTCCACCATGCGTACCTGCGTGGTCTCGGTTCCCGGCTCCAGGTTGGCCCCCGGTGGCTGCTGAGGCGGCGCCACGTCAGCGCGGGCGGGAGCAGCAAAAGAAAACAGCGCAATGACGGCAACACATATAGAGACGATTTTGAGCCATTGAATCGGTGTTGGGTGATTGGTTCTCATTTCTAACTCCTTATCCATTCCATGCCAGTGATCTGGCAAACAGCCAGCTCGATTTCCCCCAATACAACTTTGATGGCGGTAACGTTATAGATTATAGCAAACTTACCGGCTCCACCTCAACCCGCCACTCGCCCAGGTTTTTGCCGCGCAGCAGGGACTCCGGCTCGGGGCCGCGCAGGATGACCTGCCAGCGGTAGATCCCGCCGGCTTTGGTAAAGAAACAGGGCGCCGGGCCGATCAGGTCCGTCTCGACGCGTTTCTGTGCTTCGATCTCCTTTGCCAGCCGCTCCGCCAGCCGCCCGGCTTCGGCCTCGGCCCGCGCCGGGTCTGTGTGGCGGTATTCAAGCCGTACCAGGCGGACAAAAGGCGGGTAGCCCAGGGCCTGGCGGAAGGCCAGTTCCTGGCAGTAAAAGGCAGCATAATCGTGCCCGGCGGCAGCCTGGATGGCATAATGCTCCGGCTGGAAGGTCTGCAGGATGGCCTGCCCTCCCAGAGAGGAACGCCCGGCGCGCCCTGCCACCTGGGTCAGCACCTGGAAGGTCCGCTCGGCAGCGAAGGGGTCGGGCAGGTTCAGGCCCACATCGGCCAGCACCATGCCCACCAGTGTGACCTTCTGCAGGTCGAGACCTTTGGCCAGCATCTGCGTGCCCACCAGCACATCCGCCCGGCCCGCGGCAAAGTGGCTCAGGATGATCTCGTGGGCATCCTTGTGGCGGGTGGTCTCCCAGTCCCAGCGCAGAGTGCGTGCAGAGGGAAAGAGCGCCTGCACCTCGCTCTCGACCTTTTCACTCCCCAGCCCGTAGGCGCGGATCTGCTCACTGCGGCAGTTCGGGCAGGTCTTGGGCATCTTGCGCTGGTAGTTGCAGCGATGGCAGCGCAGGTCGGAGGTTGCCCCTTCCACGTGGAATGTCAATGGGGTGTCGCACTGCGGGCACTTGAGCACATGCCCGCACTCCCGGCAGAAGACGTAGGTGGCGGTACCGCGCCGGTTGAGGAACAGGATGGCCTGTTCTCCGCGCTCCAGCGTCGCGGCCAGGGCTGCATGCAGGCGGCGGCTGAAGATGCCGCGGCCGCCGGATTTTAATTCCTCGCGCATGTCCACAATGTGCACGGGGGGAAGGCCGGCATCGGTCTCCTCCAGACGGGCTGCCGCTCCCTTGCGGATGCGCTGGGAAAGCTCCAGCAGGCACAGCTGCCCGGCCTCGGCCTGGTAGCGGTAAGCAACCGGCGGGGTGGCCGAACCGAGCAGGCAGCACGCCCCGCACAGGCGGGCATACTGCTGGGCGGTTATCACGGCATGGTAGAACGGTGGTTCGGATTGGTGGTAGGAACCGTCATGGCACTCATCCAGCACGATCAGGCCAATATCCGGCAGGGGGGCAAAGAGCGCCGAACGCGGCCCGATGACCACCTTCAGCAGGCCGGCGCGCGCCCGCCGCCAGGTGTCGTAACGTTCACCGTCCGAAAGCTTGGAATGCACCAGCCCCACCTGGCCGGGGAAGCGCACCAGGAAGCGGCGCACCGTCTGGGGGGTGAGCGCAATCTCGGGTACCAGGATGAGGGCCTGGCGCCCGCGGTGTACTGCATCCTCGGCCGCGCGGATATAGATCTCGGTCTTGCCGGAGCCGGTAACCCCGTGCAGCAGGAAGGCCGGAGGCTGGGGGCCAAAGTCATCCCGGGCCTGCAAAATCTGGTCCAGGGCGGCATCCTGCTCCAGTGTCAGCACAACGGGCTGGTATTCCAGGCCGGTATTTTCGATCTTCTGCAGGGGGTCGCGCCAGATCTCGGTCTCCTGCAGGAGGATGAGTTCGCGCTCGGCCAGTTCCTGCAGGTCAGCCAGATTGCAGCCGGACTCGGCATAAACCCATGCAACGTTGACCGCTTCCGGCTGGCGGATGAGAAACCGCAGGGCCGCGCCGCGCCGCTGAAGGGTCTCGGCAGTCTTGCCAAGCGAAGCCAGGGCCGCCTCGGCCTGCTCCGGCGGGACGGCCAGTTGGGCCGTGCGCACGAACTTGGGACGCACGGTCGGCGGCGGCAGGACGGGCTGGCCAACAACCAGGCCGCGTCGGACCAGGGCGGTCATGCTCTTGCGCCAGTCCACCCGGCAAAAATGCCGGTCGACCTGGCGCCCGCGCAGGCAGCCGCGCTGCTCGAGTAAGGCCAGCAGGCGCTTCTGGACTTCGCTCAAATCTTCCGCAGAATGTGGTTTGTTGCTGCTGGAATACAGGGTATCCGCCTGCTGGCCCAGTCCTGCCGGCAGCATCAGGCCGATGAAGGCCGCCAGCGGCTGCAGGAAATGGGCGCTCATCCAGCGGGCTAGTTCGATCTGTGCCGCCGTCAGGGCAGGCAGGGAATCGAGCAGGCTGAGAGCGGGTTTGACCTGCGCGACCGAAGGCTGTTCGAGCAGCTGCGTCACCACCCCCTGGACGGTCTGATTGCCAAAGGGCACTGCCACCAGGCACCCAATTCCCACCCTCTCCGCCAGTTCGGGCGGCAGGGAATAGTCGAATTCGCCCGACAGGCTCGGGATATTGACCGCCACACGGATATAGGCCATGCTTTGATTATAACTGTAGGATGGATCGACAGGGCTAAACGCGCAGTACAACCGCCGCGCCGTACCCGACAACCTGTGTGTAATCTCCGGTCACGTCACCCGAAGTGGCATGCCGCAGAACTTTCACCTGGTTCGCGCCCAGTTCCTGGGCAGCCCACAGCACAGCGGCCACGGCGGCATGCCCACACGCAAAACCCTTACCGCTGGCTTCCGCCTCGAAGACCGCCTGCGGCGAGAAAGACTCGATGCAGCGCAGCATCTCGGCGTCCAGGCTTTCGGCCACCTCCTGGGGATAAAAGTGTGAAAGGTCCGTGCTGGCCACCAGCAGGGCATTCCGCCCGCGCAGCAGTTGGGCCAGGGCCACGCCCAACGCCTGTGAGACCACGGGCTCCTGGGCACGCACCATCACCGGCAGCAGGTTGAAGGCCCCGCCCAGGGCGCGTTGCAGGAAGGGCAGTTCGATCTCCAGGGAATGCTCCGGGTCGTTGCCGATTGGTGTCAGGCCCAGGCCGTCTGTTTTCAAGACGGCATCCAGGGTGCGGATGGCCTCCCTGTCCACCGGGATCTCACCCAGCGGAGTGACATAGGCGCTGTGAGCGGTGGTCAACAATGGCTGGGGATAAAAGTGGTGCATGGGGGCAATGACGGCCACTAAGTCAAAGGCACGCCCGCGCAGCGGTGCAAAGGCATACCCGGCCACTGCCCCAGAATAACGGTGGCCGGCATGCGGGGCAATGACTGCCACGAGCTCGCCCGGCAGGTCCGGCAGTTCGGCGCGTTGCATGTAATCGTCCACCTGCTCCGCCAGGCGGGTCGGCCGGCCTTCATACCACATGCCGGCAATCGGGGAAGGACGCAAGGAGGGAATGGTCATGGCAGCCTCCAAAGATTCATCAATTGCATTGTAGCACAGCGGGAAATCAAACGCGCGCCAGGATTTTTCGGGTCGCCTCGAAAGCCAGTTCAGGGAGTTCATCGCGCGCGAACCAGACAGCCCGGTCCGCATCATCCCCGGCGCGCAGTTCGCCGGTCACGACCCTGGCCAGGTAGGCAATGATGAAGTCCGCCCCGCGCGGGTGCTCGCGCCCGGCAACGACATCCAGGACACTTTCCACGCGCACCTGCAGGCCGGTTTCTTCCTCGCATTCGCGTTCCGCTGCCCGGGCCGGGTCTTCCCCGGCATTGACAAAGCCGGCAGGCAGGGTCCACAGGCCTTTGAAAGGCGTGTTCACCCGCCGCACCAGCAGGATGCGCCCGGATTGCTCGACCACCACCGCAGCCGCCACCTTTGGATCGGCAAAGTGGATATAGCCGCAGGCCGGGCAGACCGGCCGTTCCTGTCCGAAACGCATTTCATGAATGACCTTGGTTCCGCACAGCGGGCAGAAATTGACAGCAGGGTTGAGAGACATGACAGGTTGTAAAAATATAAAACGCCGGGGCCGGCGCTTTACGCAGGCACTAGCGTTTCCGCCGCCAGCGGGCATCGCTGAGGCGGATGGACAGGAATGCGCCGCCCGCAAACAAGACTGCCAGGACGGCCAGCCCGGCCTGCCAGCCTCCGGATACCAGGCGGGCACGCGCAGGCAGCTGTTCCGGCGGGAGATTCTCCGTCCCGCCCGCGGCAGTCTTCGGCTGGGCGGCTAGCCCGGTCGTTTCAGGAGCCTGGGTTGGTTCAGCCGGGACCGGCGCGGCAGCCATCGCGGTGGGAGCCGCCTCAGGCGTGGGGGTCAGCAAACGTAACTCAGGGGTTGTTGCATCCGCTGGCGGGGCTTCGGTGGGAAGGTAAGCTTCCTTGGGAGCAGGAGCCGGGGCTTCGGTGACTGCCACGGCTTCCAATTGTACAGAAGGTTCCGCCATTGCTTCCTCGGGCGCTCCGCCCCCGCCACCCATCCCCCCGCCAACCCCATAAGCCATGGGCGCGCCAAAACTTGGCGAACTGGCGAAATTGATGGCAAAGGTCATGAACAGCAAGAAAGCAGTCAGGACGGAGGCCAGGCGCATGAACGGTACGGCACGCGGCACGGGCGGTTTGATCCCCGCCATTTTGGGAGTCAGGGTAAAGTTGCGCGGGGCGCGCCGTTGGGGAGTCTTGCGAAGCAGGGTCTTGGCCTGGAGCAGGTCGTTGTAAACGGCAGCCAGCCCAGGGTCTGCGTCGAGCCGGGCATTTAAACGCCGCGTCTCCACCTTGGATAATTTCCCATCCAGGAAGGCAGAGATTTGTTCTACGTCGCGGAAAGTGGGCGTCTTGGTCATGGGCGGCTCTCACTTTCAAGACGGAAGGCAGCCGGTAAAAGTTCCCAAAAGCCCTGCAGGCATTCACGCAGGCGCAGGCGTGCCCGTGCCAGCCGGCTTTTGACCGTGCCCAGCGGGGTATGCACCGCCATGGCAACTTCGCTGTAGTCCAGTCCCTGGATATCCGCCATGACCACCACGGAACGAAATTCGGCCGGCAGGGCCTCCAGGCAGTGCTGGATGGCGTGCTCGAGTTCGGCCTGGTCGAATTGCTCTTCCGGCGAGGCGCTGGGGTCCGCCAGCCAGCGCGGCGTCTCCATTTCATCTTCTTCGTCCGTGACCGGCTCCAGCGGGACGGTGGGGCGGCGCTTATGGCGGCGCAGTTCATCGTAACAGGCATTGGTGACCGTGCGTAGCAGCCAGGCGCGGAACGAGCCGCCGCGGTAGGAATTTAGGGCACGGAAGGCGGACAGAAAGGCTTCCTGGGTCGCATCCGCGGCCAGGTCGTCATCGCCCATGATGCGCAGGGCTGTGTTGAAAAGCATATCCTGGTAAGCCAACACCAATCGATTGAAGGCCTCCAGGTCGCCGCGTTGGGCTGCATGAATAAGGGCAGGTTCGTCCATCAGGACTATTTTACACCAAGTACGCCGTCAATTTATGGCCCGGCCCTCCTGTTCCCCACCTTGACATCCCACCCGCTCTCACGTAGGATTGACCTTGAAGGTCGAGGGCTTATGCGTATTGGCATGATGGCAGACGTTTACAAACCGCACGTCAGCGGGGTGACCAACTATATTGACTTGAACAAGCGCTACCTGGAACGCGCCGGTCACGAAGTGTATGTCTTCACCTTTGGTGACCTGGAGCAGCAACAGGAGGAGCCTCGCGTCATACGGTCGCCGGGGCTGCCGCTGGTGGACACCGGTTTTTTCCTGTCCTTCAAATACAGCCACAGCGCCAAAAAATTGCTCCAGAGCATGGATCTTGTGCATGTCCACCACCCCTTCCTGAGCGGGCGGCTGGCCCTGGCATACTGCCGCCCGCTGGGCATTCCCATCGTCTTTACCAACCACACCCGCTATGACCTGCTGGCCCAGGCTTACCTCGGCCTGCCGGAGGAAATCAGCGAAAGCCTGCTGAAGACCTATATGCCCCACTTCTGCCAGGCCGTTGACCTGGTCATCTCGCCCTCTAATGGCATGGCGGGCGTGCTGCACAAACTGGAGGTGAACAGCCCGATTGAAATCATTCCAAACGGGGTGGAACTGCATCGCTTCCAGGATGCCTGCGGGGACTGCCGCACGGAGTTCGGTTTCCTCCCGGAAGATATCCTCGTGGTCTATGCCGGCCGGCTGGCCCCCGAAAAGAACCTGGGGTTTCTGCTTGACGCTTTCATCGGGATGGCAGAAACCATTGAAAACGCCCACCTGCTCATCATCGGCGGGGGACCTCAAGAGGAGGCGCTCCAGGAACAAGCCGCCCGGTCCAGGGCACACAGCCGGATCCACTTTACAGGGATGCTGCCCTATGAAGAAGTCGCCAGGCGCCTGGCCATGTGTGACCTGTTTGCCATCGCCTCGGTTGCCGAAGTACATCCCCTCTCGGTCATCGAGGCCATGGCTGCCGGTCTGCCTGTCCTGGGCATCCATTCCGTCGGTGTTGGTGATACCGTCGAAGAGGGGGAAACCGGCCTGTTATCCAGCCAGGATCGGGCCGCCTTCGCTGCCCATATGACTCGCCTTTGTCTCGATCGAAATCTGCGCCACCGTATGAGCGCCTCAGCCCGAAAAGCCGTAAAGAAGTATGATATCCAGCGCACTACACAGGCCATGCTGGCCCGCTATGAGCAATTGGTCCACGCTGCAAAAGGGCACAAACGCAGTCTGCGTGTGCGCTTGCGCAATATTTGGGAGCGCCTGGCGCCATGACCACCCATCGCCAGGCCCTGGGACGCTGGGGCGAAGAGACCGCCAGCGCTTACCTGGCCGCCAAAGGCTGCCAGGTGATCGCTCGCAACGTACGTACCCCCTACGGCGAGATCGACCTGGTGGCCCGCCAGGGCAGCCTGACGCTTTTCGTCGAGGTCAAGACGCGCGCCTCAGACCGGATGGGGAACCCGGAAGAATCCGTCAACGCCCGCAAACAGGCTCACATGCTGGCCGCTGCCGAATACTATGCTGCCGGGCACGACATCGAACACTGGCAGATCGATGTGATCGCCATAACCGGCAAACCCGGCTGGAAGCACAGCCTCCGGCACTTCGAAAATGCACTCGGATGATTTTGCATGAAGATCCCTATCGTCATCCTCGTCGGCCCCACCGCCGTCGGCAAGACCGAGATCTCCATCCAATTGGCCGAACGGCTGCAGGCTGAGATCATTTCGGCGGATTCACGCCTTTTTTACCGCGGAATGGATATCGGCACAGCCAAACCGGCGCCGGGGGAGCGCGCCCGCGTCCCCCACCATTTGATCGACGTGGCCGACCCGGATGAGACCTGGAGCCTGGCCATCTTCCAGCAGACCGCTTCCGCGGCCATTGCAGACATCCACACCCGCGGCCGGCTGCCGCTGGTGGTGGGCGGCACAGGCCAGTACATCCATGCGCTCAGATTCGGCTGGACACCTCCGGCCGCAGAACCAGATCCGAATCTGCGTGCTGAACTGGAGTCGCTGGCGCAGGCAAAGGGATACCACTGGCTGCACGAGGAACTGCACCGGCTGGATGCGGATGCAGCCGGAACGATCGACCCGCGCAACGTGCGCCGCACCATCCGGGCGCTGGAGGTCATCCGCACCACCGGCAGGAAGTTCTCCGAACAGCGCTGTCAGGGGGAAAGCCCCTATCACGCCCTGACCATCGGCCTGACCCGCCCGCGGCAGGAATTATATGCCCGGGTGGATGCCCGCATCGAGGCCATGTTCGCCGCCGGCTTGCTGGATGAAGTCCGCCGCCTGCTGGCCAAAGGGTACACGCCGGAACTGCCGGGCATGTCGAGTATCGGCTACCGGGAATGCGTTCGCGTGGTCCGGGGCGAGTGGAGTGAGGCACAGGCCAAAACGGAAATGCGCCGCACCACGCGGGTTTTTGTCCGCAGGCAGGCAAACTGGTTCAAACTCTCCGACCCACAGATTCACTGGTTCGAGGCGGGTAAGGTCAGCCTTGAGCAAATCGAAGAGACTGTACGAACCTTTCTAAATTCGTAATCTGTCATCCTGATCAATTTGGAGAATCCATGTCATCAGAACGCAGTTGCATCCTGGATGGGGAATCATTGACTCTCGAAACCGTGGTTGCGGTCGCCAGCGATCCGGGAATCAAAGTCAGCCTCTCGGAGGCCGCCTGGCAGCGCGTGGAGCGCGCTGCACGGGCAGTGCAGGACTTTGTGGCCCGCGGCCAGGTGGTCTACGGCATCACTACCGGCTTCGGGGCTTTCAAGGACCGGCTTATTTCGGCCGGCCAGGTCGAGCAGTTGCAGCGTAACATCCTGGTCAGTCACGCCGTTGGAGTGGGCGAAGCCCTCGATCAGCCCACCACGCGCGCCCTGATGTTGATCCGCGCCAATACCCTGGCCAAGGGACACTCCGGCATCCGTGCCGAAACTCTGCGCCTGCTGGTTGAACTGCTCAACCAGGGCATATATCCAGTCATCCCCGGCCAGGGCTCGCTGGGCGCCAGCGGTGACTTGGCGCCCCTGGCGCACATGACCCTGCCGCTGATCGGCCTGGGGGAGGCAGTCCACCTCGGCAGGAAGATGAGCGGGGCAGAAGCCCTGCACCAGGCAGGCCTGGCGCCCGTCACGCTCACCGCCAAGGAAGGCCTCGCCCTGACCAACGGCACCACCCTGATGAATGCCATCGGTGTGCTGGTGACGCACCAGGCCGAAAACCTGGCCGCCATCGCCGACCTGGCGGGCGCCCTCAGCTTGGAGGCAATGCACGGCACCCCGCGCGCGTTCGACGCCCGCATCCACGCTGCCCGGCCCCACCCGCGCCAGATTGCCTGTGCGGCCTTCATGCGGCAGTTGATTGAGGGCAGCACCTTCACCCGCCCGGATGACCCGCTCAACGTCCAGGATGCCTACACCCTGCGCTGCATTCCCCAGGTGCACGGCACCGTGCGGGATGCCATCGAATACGCCCGCTGGGTGATGAATATCGAACTCAACTCCGCTACAGACAACCCTCTCATCTTCTTCGATGAGAACGAAGAAGCCACTGTGCTTTCCGGCGGCAATTTCCACGGCGAACCGCTGGCTGTCTCCATGGATTATCTCGCCCTGGCACTGGCTGAACTGGGCAACATCTCCGAGCGGCGCCTGGCACGCCTGGTGGATGCAGCCAGCAACAAAGGAGTGCTGCCCGCCTTTCTCATCGAAGAGGGCGGCGTAAACTCTGGCTTCATGCTCACCCAGTACACCGCAGCCGCGCTGGCCTCCGAGAACAAGGTACTCGCCCATCCAGCCAGTGTGGACAGCATCCCGACCTCGGCCAACATCGAGGATCACGTCAGCATGGGGCCGGCTGCCGCCCGCCAGGCGCGTGAAATCGCCGGGAATGTCGAGAAAATCCTGGCATTGGAGTTATTTGCGGCCGCTCAGGGCATCGACTTCCGCCGCCGGGTGCTGGGCCCGGGGGCAAAACTTGGGCGCGGCACCGGCCCGGCCTACGAGTTCATCCGCCGTCAGGTGCCGTTTATCGAGGTGGATACCCTGATGTACCCTCACATCGAGTGCATGCGCAGGATGGTGGCCGATGGCAGCCTGCTGGCAGTCGTCCGCCAAGCCATCCAACCCTGAAGCACGTTCCAGCCCCCCGAACGGTACAACCGGGTAAAATTAAGAGGCAGAAGTACGGTACGTTCCAAATCTCACATCCTGAAAGGCAGACCGGCATGGGCATAGAAATCAAGGAAGTTACCGACCTGAAAGACTTGAAAACCTTCATCATGTTCCCCTTTTCACTCTACAAGGGCAATCCATATTGGGTGCCGCCGCTGATCGAAGATGAATTCAACAGCCTGCGCCAGGACGAAAATCCAGCCTTCGAATACTCCCAGACGCGCTACTGGCTGGCCTACAAAGATGGAAAGCTGGCCGGGCGCATTGCCGCCATCCTCAACCGGCGCCATCTCGAGCGCTGGGGACAGAACTACATGCGCTTCGGCTGGGTGGATTTCATTGACGACCTGCAGGTCTCCAGGGCCTTGTTCCAATGCGTGGAGGCCTGGGCAGTCGAAATGGGTACAACTGCCGTACACGGCCCACTGGGCTTCAGTGACATGGACAAATCCGGCATGTTGATCGAGGGCTTTGACGAACTGCCCACCATGGCTACCTACTATAATTACCCCTATTATCCTGTTCACCTGGAACAGTTGGGCTACGTCAAAGATAAAGACTGGATGGAATACGAGATTCAGGTACCGGCCGTGCCCGACGAGAACATTGCCCGGATTGCAAACATTGCCCTGCGGCGCAACAAGTTGAAATTATTGAAGGTGAAAAGCAAAAAAGACCTTCTGCCCTATGCCTACAAACTTTTCGACCTGCTCCAGGAAACCTATCAGAACCTGTACGGGTTCGTCCCCTTCACCGAAAAACAGGTGGCTGGCTTTATCAAACAATACTTTGGCTACATCTCACCGGAGTTTGTTCCCGTCGTGCTGGATGAAAACGATAACATGGTGGCCTTCGGCATTACCATGCCGTCCCTCTCGAAAGCCCTGCAAAAAGCGCGCGGGCGGCTGTTCCCGTTCGGCTTCATCCACATCCTGCGGGCGCTCAAGAAGAATGACCGGGGCGACCTCTATCTGGTGGGCGTCAAACCGGAGTACCAGGGCAAGGGCGTGAACGCCATCCTGATGCATGAGATGAACCAGGTTTTCATCAAGCTTGGTGTGACCAAAGTAGAGACCAACCCCGAGTTGGAAGACAATGCCAACGTGCAGGGCCAGTGGAAATATTTCGAGAAGCGCATGCACAAGCGGCGGCGCTGTTATATCAAGCAGGTCGGCCAGTAGGCCTGCCGCGGAGAAAAATGGATTCTCAAGCCTCTCAATCGTTAAAGGGCAGGATCGCAGTCATCACCGGCAGCACCCAGGGCTTGGGTGAGGCAACTGCCCGCTTGTTTATCGAACGCGGCGCGGCCGGGCTGGTGATCTGCGGGCGGAATGTTCAACGCGGCCAGGCCGTCGCCCGCGAACTGGCCGGCCTGGGCTGCCCCGTTCATTTCGTCCAATCCGACCTGGAACGGGTGGAAGACTGCCGCGCCATCATCGCAAAGGCCGATCAGGCCTTCGGCAGGCTGGATGTGCTGGTCAACGCCGCCGGGATCACCGAGCGCGGCACCCTGCTGAACACTTCCGTCGAACTGTTCGACCGCATGTTCGCGGTCAATGTACGGGCGCCTTTCTTCCTGATGCAGGATGCCGTCAGGATCATGCAGCGCGGCAATATCCCTGGCGCCATTGTCAATATCCTCAGCATGTCAGCCAACGGCGGGCAGCCGTTCCTGGCAGCTTACAGCAGTTCGAAAGGCGCCCTGGCAACGCTGACAAAGAATGCAGCCTATGCCCTCCTCCGCCACCAGATCCGGGTCAACGGCTTGAACATCGGCTGGATGGACACCCCCGGGGAAGACTACACCCAGCGGCACTTCGACGGTGCGCCTGACGACTGGCTGGCCCAGGCAGAGCAGAAACAGCCCTTCAAACGGCTATTGAAGCCGCTGGAGGTCGCCCGGGTGGTCGCCTTCCTCTCCTGCGAAGAATCAGGCATGCTGACCGGCTCCGTCATCGATTTTGACCAATCCGTGCCCGGCTGTTACGACAGCCCGCCGCACCCTGCACCATTACCATGAAAAAGGATGGAACCATGCACCGCATACCCATTACTGTAGAGGAGCTTGTGGTCAACCCGTATCAATTCTGGGACAAACAGGGAATACTGCTCACCAGCGGCGACCTGGCAGCCGGGCATTTCAATACGATGACAGTCGGCTGGGGCAGCCTGGGGGTCATGTGGGGGTTCCCCTTCGTCCAGGTCGCCGTGCGTCCCAACCGCTACACCTTCAAGTTCATGGAGCAGTATGGCACCTTCACCTTGTGTGCCTTCCCGGATGCATACCATGCCGCCCTGCAGCTGCTTGGCACCAAGTCTGGCCGGGATGGGGATAAGATCAGCGAATCAGGATTGACCCTGACCCAATCCACCAGGGTGGCCGCGCCCTGTTTTGCTGAGGCCAATCTGGTGCTGGAGTGTCGCAAGATCTACTGGGACGACCTGGCCGGCGGCCACTTCCTGGAACCCAAAATCGAGAATCGCTACCCCCAGAAGGACTATCACCGCATCTACTTCGGGGAGCTCCTGGCCGTCCTGGCAGATGAAACATACAAGGCCTGAGCCCTGCCATGTCTGAATATGCCAGCCGGTCCGTTGCTCTGCGCATCCTGCGGGAACACACCTTCCGTTCCATCGGCTGTACCGACCCTGTGGGCATCGGGCTGGCGGTCGCCCGGGCCTATGCACTGGTCGGGGGGCAGGCAAAAAGTGTCCATGTCCACCTGGACAAGAATACCTATAAGGATGCCATCGCAGTAGGAATCCCGGGCACTTATGCCGCCGGGTTGGATCTGGCCGTGGCATTGGCCTTGCTCAAGGGGCAGCCCGATGCGGGGCTGGAATTGTATCGTGAGGTCACCTCCGAAGATATCCCCCGGGCACACCGGTTGCTCCAGTCGCTGCAGGTCAAATTCGCGCTCGAACCTGAGGCGGACTCCATCTACATTTCCGCCCGTGTAGAAACCAGTGCCGGCTGCGGCGAGGTGACCGTGCAGGGAGCGCACGACCGGGTGATGGAAGAGCGCCGCAACGGTCAGGCGCTGCCCTCTCACCCGCCTGCCGGTACCCTTCCCACAGGCCCAACGGGCATGGAGAAGTCCACAGCAGAGATAGAGCCCGCCGCAGACCTTCTGCACCAGATTCATACCTGGTCCATCCAAAAGATCTGCACCGTGGTCGCAGGCTTGCCGCTGGATAAAATTTTCTTCCTCCAGGAAGGCATCGCAGTCAACCTCCAGGCAGCCGAAACCGGCCTGATCCAGGCGCCGGGGCTGGGGCTGGGACGCCAGTACCGGCAGATGATGGAGGCCGGCCTCCTGCCGGGCGGTATCCAGAACCGGATCAAGATGCTGGCCGCGGCCGCCGCTGACATGCGCATGGGCGGAGCACTGGCCCCCATCTTCGGCTGTTACGGCAGCGGCAACCATGGGATTACCTTCTTCATCACGGTCGGCGAAATGGCCCACTTTCTCGGCAAAGATAAGGCCGGGACCCTGCGGGCGCTGGCACTTGGCCTGCTGGTGATCGGCGTGGCCAAGACCCGCACCGGCATCCTGACGCCGCACTGCGGCTGTTCTGTGGCAGCCGGCAGCGGGGCTGCCGCGGCGGTTGCCTTCCTGTTGGGGGCGGACGCGGCCCACATCCAGGCTGCAATCCAGGCGATGGATGCCAACCTGACCGGCATGCTGTGCGACGGAGCCAAACCCGGCTGTGCCCTGAAGATCGCCACTTCGGCCGGCGCGGCTGTGGAGGCTGCTTACCTGGCAGCGCGTGGTGGGATGGATCCCTTGTGGGCCAGCGGCATCCTGGGGCGGGATTTCCAGGGAACAATGGACAACCTGCAAACCATCACCGAACGCGGCATGCGGGACATGGATCGTGCAGTGCTGGATATTTTATTGGAAGGAAAAGAATAATGCGCTCGTCGAATTCCGTCGTCGTCATCGGCGGCGGACCGGCTGGTTTGATGGCCGCCGAAGTCCTGGCACAGGGCGGGGCAAGCGTGGACCTCTACGAGGCCATGCCATCCGCCGGTCGCAAGTTCCTGGTGGCGGGCAGAGGTGGGTTGAACCTGACGCACTCCGAGCCGCTCGGGAGATTCCTCTCCCGCTATGGGACACACCGCCCGCAGTTGGAGCCTCT
>CAYLXB010000013.1:0-60034 GCA_964387495.1 uncultured Anaerolineaceae bacterium | reverse complement strand
CGGAGACAGATTATCACCATTTTACCTATCAAAGCATGTGTGACAAAGTACTAGTATAATCAGCCCGTTTGCATGGAGGCACGCGATGAACACTGGCATGGCTCAAAAGGAAAAACAGGTAGCGGCGCGGAATTCGGTGTTTGCTGCGGCCGGTCTGACGGTCTTCAAGATCGTGGTCGGCATCCTGACCAATTCGCTCGGTATCCTGGCCGAGGCGGCTCACTCCGGATTGGACCTGGCGGCGGCGGCGGTGACGTACTTCGCCGTGCGCGTGGCGGACAAGCCGGCCGACAGGGAACACCCCTACGGACACGGCAAGGTGGAGAACCTTTCGGCCCTGTTCGAGACGCTGCTGCTGCTGGCCACCTCGGCCTGGATCATCTATGAAGCTGTTCAGCGCCTGTTCTTCAAGGCGGAAACGGTGGAAATTTCCATCTGGGCTTTTATTGTGATGGGCACTTCCATCATCGTCGATATCAACCGCTCGCGCATGCTCTACAAAGCAGCCAGGAAATACAACTCCCAGGCCCTGGAAGCGGATGCCCTGCATTTCAGCACGGACATCTGGTCTTCGGCGGTGGTCATCCTGGGGCTGATCGGTGTGACGCTGGCCGGGGAGATACCCGGCCTGGACTGGTTGCACAAGGCGGATGCGGTGGCGGCCCTGGCCGTGGCGGTGATCGTGATCTTCGTCAGCGGCGAACTGGGCCTGCGCACCGTCAAGGCCCTGCTGGATAGCGCCCCAGACGGCATGGCAGAAAAACTGGAGCGGGCAGCGGAGTCCATTCCCTTTGTGGTGGATGCACATGCGGTACGCGTGCGCTCTGCCGGGGCATATTGGTTCGTGAATATTCATGTGAACATGGATGGGAAGGCTTCCCTGGAAGGTGCACATAGCGTGGCTGAAAAAGTCGAGGCGAAAATCCGGGCCACCCTGCCAAATGCTGATGTACATGTGCATGTCGAGCCGGTCGAAGTACAGCCGGATCAGCCAAAACCGGCTAAAAAACACAAGTTGGATTGAATCTTCCCATGCAAAGCGAACATCACGAAAAACGCAGCCTGTTGGCAGTAAATCTCGGGTTGGGCGCGAACATCCTGCTGGCCGTGCTCAAGACGACCGTCGGCATCCTGGGACACAGCCCGGCCCTGCTGGCCGATGGGATCAACTCGACCTCGGATGTGGCTTATTACGTCATCGTGCGCATTTTCGTCGGCCTGGCGCACCAGCCGGCCGATGATGAACATCCTTACGGCCACCGCCAGCTGGAAAGCATTGCGGCCCTGGTGGTGGGCGCTTTCGTGCTCACCACTGCGGTGACGATCTTCTGGGATTCGGTCAACAAGGTATATGACCTGTGGACCGGGCAAAGTAATTTCAGCGGGGCGTCCCCATGGGCGCTGGCGATTGCCCTCTTGACGGTGGCTGCCAAGATCGGGCTGACCTTCGTGACCCGGCGCATCGGCCGACAGACGAAGAACCCGGCCGTGTTCGCCCTGGCCTATGACCATCGCAACGACATTTTTGCGGCCCTGGCGGCCAGCATCGGCATTTACCTGGGGCGCATCGGCTATGCCTGGGTGGATCCGCTGGCGGGTGCCCTTGTGGCGCTGATCATCCTGCGCACCGGGATCGAGATCCTGCGCGAGTCATCCGATGACCTGATGGACACCGTGCCGGGGCGCGATCTGCAGACGCAAATCCTCGCCATACTGGAAAAAGTGCCCGGTGTTTTGAAAGTGGAGGAAACCCAGGCACACCGCTTCGGCCCCTACCTGGTCATCAACCTGACCATCGGCATCGACGGGGCGATCAGCGTGGCAGAGGGCGACCGGATTGCCACACAGGTGGAAGAGGCGTTGTGCAGGGAAGTCGACCTGTTGAAGCGGGTGCATGTCCATTATCACCCGCTCCGGGAACTGCCCGGATAAAAAGCGCCGGGGCCTTATCTGATGCCCCGGCTTTCTTTTATTTAATTACCCGCGAATTTACCACGGCAGCGGCATGCGCTGCTGGAAGAAGCCGCCGCTTGGACCATCGGCCGGCAGGGTGGCCAGCCAGACGGCGGTATCGGCGCCCTGTTCGGGTGTGAGCGGCGCAGAGGACCCGCCCATATCGGTGTGCACCCAGCCGGGGCACATGGCATTCACCTTGATATCGTAGGCTTTGACGGCCTCGGCGGTGAGGCGCGTCAGGGCGTTCAGGGCGGTCTTGGAGATGCGGTAGGAAATGGTATTGGCGTATTCCATCCCGCTCAATGAGCCCATCTCTGACGAGAGGTTGACCACCCGCCCATAGCCGTTCTGGATCATCAACGGCACAAAGGCGCGGATCAGGTGAAAGGGGCCGTACAGGTTGGTCTCCAGCGTATCCCGCAGCTGCTCTTCGCTGACGGTGAAAACGGTGGCGCCCTCGTCGATCAGGATGGCGGCATTGTTGACCAGCACGTCCAGGCGGCCGTGGCGCGCTTCGAGCGCGGCCCTGGCCCGGCGGATGCTCTCCAGGCTGTTCACATCGAGCGCCAGGGATTCCACGGCCAGCCCCTGCGCCTGGAGGGAGCCAGCGGCTGCCGCACCTTTCCCTGGATCGCGCGCGGCCAGCAGGACCTGCATCCCCCGGCGGGCCAGCTGGCGGCAGATCTCGAAACCAATGCCCCGGTTGCCGCCGGTGACGAGCGCGATGCGTGGTGTAACGGTCATTCGACCTCCTTGACCTGCCGCCGCGCCTGCTTTGCCTGGCTGCGGCGTTTCTTGCCCTCCAGCCGCCGCGCCACAGAGGCAGTCGTGGGTCGGGTCGGCCGGCGCGCTTTGGGCGGGATCCAGGCGCGCGTGACCAGGGCCTGCAGGCGCTCGAGGGCGTCCTGTTGGTTGCGCTCCTGGGTGCGGAAGCGCTGGGCCTCGATGATGAGGATGCCCTCCCCGGTCAGGCGGCTGCCGGCCAGGCGTGCCAGGCGCTCCTTGACCGCCTCCGGCAGGGAGGAACGGGCCAGGTCGAAGCGCAGGCGCACCGCAGTGGCGACCTTGTTGACGTTCTGCCCGCCCGGGCCGGAAGAACGGTAGGTTTCGAAGGTCAGTTCAGATGGATCGATGGCGGACATTTCATTTGCGTATACGAAGGAAGCGTGTGCCCCGTCTCTCAACGTGCCAGCAGGAGAAGTGCCACGCCTCCCATGACGAGAATCAGGACCAATACAATGGCCGCCAGCACGACCGCACGCGGGCCGTTGTCTTCCTGGTGGATGGGGGTGGGCGGGATGAGCGGCGGGGAAGGCCGGATGGGGAATCCGGCATCTTCCTGCGGAGCGGGCTGGCGGGATGTCATCTCCGGGAGGATGCCCAGGGCTTGCAGCGTTTTCATGCCCCGTTCGTAGCGGGCGCGCATTTCGGGTGAGAGGGTCTCCAGCGACCTGACCGGCTGCCCGTTGACGATCATGGTGGCGGTGCTGGCGTTGAGGATCTTGCGCACCAGGTCGCCTTCCAGGAAATCGGGGATGCCGTTCTGGTCTTTGTCGACGAAGATGGCCATCAGTTGTTCATAGGCCTGGCGTTCTGCGGGCGGCATCTCGTCGAGCGTGTTGTATTCCTTCCCGTTGAAGGTAATCTTTTGCATGGCATACCTCCGGATAAATGGGGCGCGGTTCAGCGCCCGGCGGGCGCTTCCTGCGCCTCATGCACCTGGGCCTGCTCCCACTCGGCCAGTTTCTCGTCCATTTCCTTCTGGAGGCGGGCATAGTCCCGTCCCAGGCGGGCGACCTTCGCGGGGTCGGCGGGCGGGTGTTCGAGCAGGAAGCCCAGTTCGGCCAGCCTAGCTTCCAGGGCGGCGATCTGGTTTTCCAGTTCCTGCAGGCGGGCGATGCGGTGCCTTGCCTCCTTCGAACTGTCCGCCTTGCGGGACTCGGCGGGGCGGGAACCGGCGGCGGGGGAGCGGCGCCCGGCTGCCTGCCGTTCCGCCTCCCGCGCAGCCTGTTTCTCGCGCTCCTCGCGCATCTGGCTGTAAGTGCCCAGGTAAACGGTCAGTTTGCTCCCGTCAGGGTCGATCTCCCAGATCTGCGAGGCCAGGGCATCCACCAGGTAGCGGTCATGGGTGACCAGCAGGATGGTGCCCCGGTATTCGTCCAGCACCGATTCGAGCACTTCCTGCGAGATGATGTCCAGGTGGTTGGTGGGTTCGTCCAGCAGGAGCAGATTCGTCTCCTGCAGGGCCAGTTTGGCCAGCGCCAGGCGGCCGCGTTCGCCGCCGGAGAGCATATCCACCTTTTTGTAGACATCGTCGCCGGAGAAGAGATACTTGCCCAGGTAATCGCGAATCTGGCCCGGCAGCCAGTGCGGCATGATGGCATCGATTTCCTGGATGAGGCTGTTCTCCGGATTCAGCCCCTCGTGCGCCTGGGCAAAATACCCGATCTTGAGCGAAGCGCCCAGCTGTACTTCACCGGCCAGCGGCTCCAGTTGTCCCAGGATGGTCTTGAGGAAAGTGGTCTTCCCGGCGCCGTTGGGGCCGATGAGAGCGGCGCACTCGCGCCGGCGCAGGACGATCTCGGGCGCGTCGAACAGTTTTTTGCCGGGATAGCCCACCTGCAGGCCATAGGTGCGGATGACCAACTCCCCGGAGCGCTGTTCGGAGCGGATCTGCAGGTGCAGGCGCGGCGGGCGCGGGTCGACGAAATGCAGGGCGCGCACGCGGCGTTCGGCTTCCTCGGGGCTCAGGTCGCTGGTGGTGATGCTGACATCCTCGCTGACCTCGATCCATTTTCTGTTCAGCACCGCCTCCATGCCCACCTGTTCGATGGCCTGGATGATGCGGCTCAGGCGGCGCAGGCGGCCGCGGGCCTGGGTCACGTTCTGCCCGGCGATGTATTTCTTTACATATAACGCTTCGGCCAGCAGTTTTTCCTTTTCGGCTTCGAATACTTCTTGGCGGTATTCCCAGCGCACCTGGCGTTCGGTGAGATAGGCGCTGTAGTTGCCGGGATAATACTCGGTGCCGATGGGGACCATTTCCAGGATGCCGTTGGCCGCCCGGTCGAGAAAGTAACGGTCATGCGAGACGATGACAGCCGCACCGCTCCACTGGCTCAGGTAGCCTTCCAGCCACTCCACGGCGGCGATGTCGAGGTGGTTGGTGGGTTCATCCAGCAGAAGCAGGTCGGGATCCGAAAGCAGCAGGCGGGCCAGGTAGGCGCGTGTGCGCTGCCCGCCGGAGAGGTGTTCCACGGGCATGTGGTAGTCGGCTTCGGAAAAGCCCAGGCCGGTCAACACCTGCCGGATGCGCGTGGGATAAGTGTAGCCGCCGCGGCGTTCGAAATCGTGCTGTAATTTGCCATAGCGCCCGAGCACTTCCTCCCGCTGGGCCGGGTCGGCCATCAGGCCTTCCAGGCGGTGGAGTTCCTCCTGCTGTTTGAGCAGGGGGGCGAAGACCTCCAGACAGGCATCCCAGAGCGTGCCGTTGATCTCGAAATCGGCTTCCTGCGGCAGGTAGCCGGTGCGCATGCTTTTGGCGCGGCTGACCGTGCCGGAGGTGGCTTCTTCCAGCCCCAGCAGGATGCGCAGCAGGGTGGTCTTGCCCACGCCGTTGGGACCCACCAGGGCCAGGCGCGCCCCCCTGGCAACGCTGAAGGTGGCGCCGGAGAAGATATCGGCCGCGCCAAAGGATTTGGAAAGGTTGGATGCAACGATGAGCGACATCGAAAAATCACCAGAGATTGCGGGGATGAGATTGTCGAAAATGAATGCCAAGCTTTCAACACCCGCGCCCGAATTATACCGCCTGTCTGGATGAGGCAGGAATGGATTTGCATCCTGCCCTGTTTTGCCCTATAATTGATGAAAAGCACCTACCAGTTTTCAAGGAGAGAGTTATGCGTCGCATATTTGGCTTTTTGATTGGCGTTGTGGTTGGCGGGATGGTCGGAGCGACAATCGCCCTGTTACTGGCACCCGAGTCGGGTGACGTGCTCCGGGCGAAGCTGAGCGAGCGCGGCAACCAGTTTGTCGCGGAAGTGCGCCAGGCTGCCGATACGCGCCGGATCGAGCTCAGAGAGCGCCTGGATACCCTGCGCGCCCCGCGGGCCTGATTTTTTTCGTCTCCTGATGCAACGCGGACAAGATCGTCCGCGTTGCGCGCTTTAATGATCCGGGGGGCTTTTCCGGCTTATGATCCGGGCGTAGAATTCTCCGGCTGCCTGCATGCAATGGCGATATTCGGCGCGCTCTGCGATGAGGGCGAGGTTGTGTTGGGCGGCCTGTTCCCGCCGGGGTGCATCCTCCAGGCCGGTCAGGACCGCCTCCGCCAGCGCCTGCGGGTCGGATGGGTCGATGAGCAGGCCGTTGAGGCCGGGCGTGATCCACTCGCGAATGGATTCCAGGTCACCGGCCACGGGGAAACAGCCGCAGGCCATGCCCTCCAGCAGGGTGTTGGGCGTGCCGTCGTGCGTGCTGGGCGAAACAAGCACCTGGGCGCGGCGGAAAAGCTCTGCCATCCGGGCCTGGCTCTGAGATGGCAGGAGTTCCACCGCGTGGGCGATCTTCAGTTCCGCCAGCCAGTTTTCGGCCTGGACTTCCTTGGCCATGTTCGGGCAGACGAAGCGGGTCTCTGGACGTCGGGCCAGCACCCGCGGGATGGACTTGAAGAAGGTGTCATTCCGCACGTAACTGCGGAAGCCGCGCGGGTTGATGACCAGCGGCGATTCCGGCAGTACCGGAGGTGGATGGAAGATGCCGGTCTGGATGCCGCCGTTGCCCGGCAGCACCAGGCTGGCTTTGGCCGGATCGAAGCCCCAGTCCGCGGCCAGGCGGATGTCCCGCTGGCAGTCTGCATGCAGGGCGTCGCAGCGCTGCATGGCCCGGCGGGTATCGCGGCGCATCAGGATCGAGGAGGGGGCATGCAGGGTGAAGTCGTTGCCCCAGACGGAGATGAGCAGTGGCGCGGCTGGGTCTGCCAGGGCGGCCGTCATGCCCTCGTATGGAATGCGCAAGGCGTGCACCAGGTCGGGGCAGACCGACTCGATGATCGCTTTCAGCCGCCGCGCGGCAGCCGGCAAGGTCAGCGGGCCGGCCCAGTGGCGCAGGCGGAGACGCAGACCCAGCGTTGCTGCACCCCACACCGGGAGACGCCGGGGCGAGGCGCCTGCCGGGCCGGCGGCCTTCATCCCTGAAAAGGCAGCCGGGACGAAGTACAAACCGGCCAGCGGCAGGTCCGGCTGGCAGGCAAAAGTGGAAGCCAGGTGCACTTCATCGCCGCGTTCCACCCAGTAACGCAGCCAGTTGATGGCGATCGGAGAGCGGCCATCGGCCACAAAGAGCAGGCGCATGAGGTCAATATACCAATTATTCCTACGCCTGCCAAGTTGTCGTTTGAGCAAAGACGTAGTATATTAAGGGGTTGGCAGGCAATTATTCGTCGATCGTGAGGCAAGCATGAGCGCAGCCCGTATTCTCATCCTGGAAGACAATGACGATAACTATGAACTGGTCCGTTTTATGCTGGAACGCGCCGGCTATCGGGCGCTGCGGGCGCGCAACGGCCTGGAAGGGATCGAAATTGCGCACCGGGAAGTGCCCGACCTGATCCTGGCCGACCTGAGCATGCCGGAGATGGACGGCTGGGAAGCCGCCCGGAAGTTGAAAGCCGACCCGCTCACGCAGGGCATCCCGCTGATCGCGCTGACGGCCCATACGCTGCCCGGCGACCGCCGGCGTGCCCTGGAGTCGGGCTGTGATGGTTACCTCACCAAGCCGATCAACATGCAGGCCTTCAACCAGCTGGTTGCCGAGAGCATCCGGAGGACCAGATGCAGGGACGGCGGCTGAACAGGATGCAGGAATTACCCATCCACGGGAACAGGCTCATCTGTTCCCGTTTTTGATGGTATATTAAGCCAGTTGTAAGACAAACTAACTAACCGAGGTATGTTGTATGAAACAAATCTGCGTTATCGGCGTGGGCTACGTTGGTCTGGTGACCGGCGCCTGCTTCGCCGATCTTGGCAACCGGGTCATTGCGCTGGATGTGAATGAACAGCGTATCGAAAACCTGAAAAAGGGGATCATGCCGATTTACGAGCCTGGACTGGAAGAACTGGTCAAGCGCAACGTCAAGGCAGGCCGGCTCTCATTCACCACATCTTACAAGGAAGCCATTAAGGGCACCGAGTTCGCCTTCATTGCAGTCGGGACGCCTTCGGGAGTTAACGGTGAAGCAGACCTGCAGTATGTGGCTTCGGCGGCCCGTTCCATTGCGGAGACGATGGATGCACCGCTGGTCATCATCAACAAGTCCACGGTCCCGGTTGGGACGGGGGACTGGGTGGCGGATATCGTCAAGAAATCCCAGCCCAAGCCGGTGAATTTCTCGGTCGTCTCCTGCCCGGAGTTCCTGCGGGAGGGCTCGGCCATCGGGGACTTCATGAATCCGCACCGCACCGTGCTCGGCTCGCTCGATCGCGAAGCCGCCGAAAAGGTGGCTCAGCTGCATCTGCCCCTGCGCGCGCCCATCATGATCACCGACCTGCGCACCGCAGAGATGATCAAGTATGCTTCGAATGCCTTCCTGGCAACCAAGATCTCCTTTATGAACGAAATCGCCGACATTTGTGAGGCCCTCGGAGCAGATGTCAAGGAAGTCGCCACCGGAATGGGACTGGACAAGCGCATCGGCCCGTTGTTCCTGGATGCCGGCCTGGGCTGGGGTGGTTCCTGCTTCCCCAAGGATGTGCTGGCGCTGGCTTACATGGCTGAAGAAGAGGACCTGGATCCCGAGATCCTGAACGCTGTTACCAACGTCAACTACGAGCGGCGCAAGCTGGTGCGCCGGCACCTTGAAGAGATGCTCGGCTCGGTGAAAGGCAAGACCATCGGCCTGCTCGGCCTGGCCTTCAAACCCAACACCGATGACATGCGCGATGCTCCTTCCATTGACATTGCCCAGGAACTTACCGCGGCAGGCGCTTCCGTGCGCGGCTACGACCCCGTGGCTATGGATGTGGCGCGCGGCATCCTGCCAGCCGTGGATATGTTCGACGATCCCTACAAGATGGCCAAGGGTTGCGAGGCGCTGGTCGTCGTCACCGAATGGAACGAGTTCAAGCAGCTTGACCTGGAAAAGATCAAGAGCCTGTTGAAGAAGCCGGTCATCTACGACGGCCGCAACATCTACGATCCGGCCTCCATGAAAGGCATGGGCTTCACGTATCGCGGGGTTGGCCGCGGCTACGACGTCAACGGGAATCATTGATGCCCAACAGCGACCCGCGCCCGCCTGTCTGCGATTACGAAGGTTCGGACTACCAGGCGACGTTCTGGGATGCAGGCGGGCGCAAGTACGAAGACCGCGCCGAAGAAATCGCCCTGCGGCGGCTCTTGCCTGCCTCGGGTCGGCTGCTGCTGGAACTGGGCGCCGGCGCCGGGCGGAACACGCCGCGCTATGCCGGTTTTGAGCGCGTGGTGCTGCTCGATTATTCGCGCACGCAGCTCCAGCAGGCCCAGGCACGCCTGGGGCGCTCTGAGCGCTACACATATGTGGCGGCGGATATTTACCGCCTGCCCTTTGTGGACAACCTGTTCGAGGCGGCCACGATGATCCGCACCCTGCATCACATGGCGGATGCCCCGGCGGCATTGCGCCAGGTATGCCGTGTGCTGGCGCCGGGGGCGGCTTTCATCTTGGAGTTCGCCAACAAGCAGAATGTGAAGGCCATCCTGCGCTATTTTTTGCAGCGGCAGGCATGGAGCCCCTTTACACTCGAACCGGTCGAGTTCGCGGCGCTGAATTTCGACTTTCATCCGCGGGCCATCCGGAACTGGCTGGCTGATTGCGGCTTCGAGATCGAGGCCATGCGCACGGTTTCGCACTTCCGCCTGGACTTGCTCAAGCGCATTTTCCCGGCAGGCTTGCTGGCTGGCCTGGACGGCCTGATCCAGCCGACCGGCGCCTGGTGGCAGTTGACGCCCTCGGTCTTCGTCCGCAGCCGTGCAAGGGGGAAGGGTGAAAACCCAGTCCAGCTGGCCGGTATGCCGGACTGGTTCCAGTGCCCGGATTGCGGGCACAGCCCCTTACAGGCGGAAGATGACAGCATCCTTTGCCCGGCCTGCCGGCAAAAGTACCCCTGCTGCGACGGGATTTACGACTTCCGGCTTGAAAAGTAAGAGTCAAAGACTCTGGATCAAAAAAGCCTCCGAAACTTTAGTTTCGGAGGCTTTTTATTCGAGCGGGTCAGGTCAAATCAAGCACGTTGTCCAGCCCGCGGTGCAGGCCGGCAAGGGTGTGCACCTTGCGGATGGCCAGCAGGGCACCGTTCACATAGGGCCGGGCGCTGGTGCCAGAATCGTGGCGGATGGAGAGCTTCTGGTCGGGTATGCCGAATATGACTTCCAGCGAGATGGTATAACCCGGCAGGCGGATGGAATGCACCTGTGAACCGTTGAGGCGCGCGCCGCGGGTTTCGAGGAGGCCCTGGGTCTGTTCCAATGGAACGGTCAATTCGGAGGGCCGGATCTGTGCCAGGCGGTAGGCGAGTTCGCGGGCGGTGCCGCTGGGGGCGTCCTTTTTGTCATCATGGGCGTAATCGATGATTTCCCACTGGGGGATGTAGCGGGCTGCGATCTCGGCAAACTTGTGCAGCAGGACGACCGTGATGGCGAAGTTGCCGACCGCCAGCACACCGCGCTGCCGGCGCTCGGCGGCGGCTCCAATTTCAGCATAGTCGGCGTCGGTCAGGCCGGAGGTGCCGATGACGGCATGTGCACCCTGCTGCAGGGCTGCCAGGACATTTGATTTCGCGGCCTCAGGTTTCGTGAATTCGAAAAACACATCACACGGCTGGACCAGTGCCTCCCCGGCGGTCGCATACACGGGGCAGGCCAGGCGCGGTTCGCCCAGCACGTCACCCAGGATGCGGCCGGCATGCGTACGTGAGACCGCAGCAACAAGGGTCATATCCTCAGCCTGGGCAATGGCACGCGCCAGGGCTGAACCGGCCCAGCCGGTGGCGCCTGCGAGACAGATGCGAATGGTCATGATCTCTCTTTCCTTTCGTGTTTTTTAGCCTGCCATGTTCCCCGGTCAGGGTTTCACGGGCAGGTGGGTGTTGTATCGGTGATCAGGTATTGAATGCGTTCCTCGGCTGTCAGGTCGCGGAAGACCCTGCTGCACAACAGGCGTATGGTGTCGTGATAATCCGCATCCCAAAGCCGGGCAGTTCTATCGACGCTGCCTGTGAGAACAAGTTTGCCGTCTGACGAAAAAGCCACACTCCGGACAGGCCCGCTGTGTGAGACAAAGGAACGGATCTCATCTCCCGTGGCCACATTCCACAGGCGCGCGGTGGCATCGTCGCTTCCTGTGAGCAGGTACCTGCCATCCGGTGAGAAGGCCACACTCTTGACCTGGTTGGCGTGGCCAATGAACTGCCGGATTTCCTTCCCGGTGGCCGCGTCCCACAGGCGCGCAGTGCGATCATCGCTGGCGGTTGCCACATGCTTTCCATCTGGAGAAAACACGGCGCCTTTCACCTGGTCGGCATGCCCGACGAACTTCACCACCAGCCTGCCGGTGGATGTTTCCCACAGGCGGGCAGTCAAATCGTCACTGGCGGTCAGGATGTATCTGCCATCTGTTGAGAAGGCGGCGCTCTTAACGGCCTCTGTGTGGCCTGTAAATACCCTTATTTCCCGGCCGCTGGCCGTATCCCACAAACGGGCCGTCTCATCCTCACTGCCGGTCAGGACGGATTTTCCATCCGGTGAAAAGGCCACGGCATAAACCGCATCGGTGTGTCCGTTGAAGCTGCGGTGTACGTTCCCTGTGGAAATATCCCACAAGCGGGCGGTATGATCCCAGCTGCCGGTGAGCACCTGCCTGCCATCGGGGGAGAATGCGACACTCGAGACCCAATTGAGGTGCCCGCTGAACTTCATGATCTCCTGGTCTGTTTCGGCATCCCAGAGGCGGGCGGTCTTATCACCGCCGGTGAGAACCTGTTTGCCATCAGAGGAGAAGGCGACCGCAAAGATCGAATTGGTATGGCCGTTGAAGACGCGCCCGCCGGTGGTGGAGATCGCATCCCACAGCCGGGCGGTCCCATCCAGGCTGCCGGTCAACACATATTTCCCGTCCTCCGAGAGGACCACGCTGCGGACCTGACCAGTATGGCCGGCAAAGCGGCGCAGTTCCTGGCCGGTCGTTGCCTCCCATAAACGCGCGGTCTGGTCGGAACTGCCGGTCAGTACGTATTTGCCATCGGATGAGAAAATTGCGCTGCGCACCCGGTCCACATGCCCGTTGAACTGCCGCGCCTCCAGCCCGGTAAAAACGCTGAACTCACGGACGGTGGTATCACTGCAGGTCAGGACATATTTTGCATCCGGGGAGAAGGCCGCGCACAAAACTTCGCGGGTGTGCCCGCCAAATGCGCGGATTTCCTGGACGTCGGCGACGTTCCACATGCGGGCGGTTTTGTCATCGCTGCCAGTCAGGATATACCTGCCGTCGCGTGAGAAGACCACACTGTTGATCTTATCGGTATGACCGGTAAACTGCACGAGTTCTCTGCCTGTGACCGCGTCCCACAGGCGGGCAGTCGTATCGTCACTGCCGGTCAGGATGTACCTGCCATCGTAGGAGAATGCCACACCCTTGATACCATCCGTGTGTCCCTCAAAGCGGAGCATTTCTTTGCCGTTGGAAACATTCCACAAGCGCGCGGTCGTATCGTCGCTGCCGGTCAGTACATATTCACCGTCGGGAGAGAACGCCACGCTTTTGACCTGATCGTTGTGGCCGACGAACTTCACGAGTTCCTTCCCACTGGCGGCCTCCCATAAACGCGCCGTTCCGTCATCACTGCCGGTCAACACAAACCTGCCATCCGCTGATAAGGCGACGCTTTGCACCGCATCCTCATGGCCGCGAAAGGCCTGCAGGGTGTACAGGCGCGGCAGGACCTTGCCAAGGAAGATATCCGCCTGGGGGACATAACTGGTTTTCAAGGAGCGCAGGCTGAGCAAGGTTGCGGTTTCCAGGTTGCCAAGCGGGGCGTCCAGGATCTCCTTCGATTCGAGCGCCAGGCGCAGGCGCTCGGATTTGGCCAGGTTCGCCTCCGCGTTGGCCTGGGCAGTGACGGCGGCAGATGCATTCTGCACGGCAACGGCCTGGGCAGTCGCGGCAAGATCGGCGTTGCTGACCGCGGTGGCCTGTGCGGCTCTGGCATCATCCCTTGCGAGGGTGGCATTGCGAAAACCGATCAACGAAAGCGCAGTTGCAATGACCATCACGGCAATAAATGCCAGGCTGACAGCTTGGGTTATGCGTGTGCGCCGGAGGGCATCACGCCGGCTGGCCTGAATATATTCGCCGTGCAGGGGCAGGGGCTTGGGGTCCTGGATCGCGCCGGCTTTGGCAAGCCAGGCTTCCGCCTGGTTCAGGTCAGGGCCGCGCAAGAGCAGGTTGGTGTTGCGTCCGGAGTCATCCCATTCCAGGGCACGCGCCAGCAGACGCGTGTGCCCGCGCACCCAGTCGAGGTCGGTGTTGATTACCGCCAGCATGGCGTTCAAGTTGGCGTTCAGTTCCTCCTCTGTATGCATGGAAACCCAGTTGGAAGCCGCAACCGCAGGCGGAATGACATTCTGGGACGCTTCCCGGTGCAGGACCGGCACGAGGCGTTTATTGTTTTCGATCGCGGCTTGAAGCTCGCGCTGGCAGACGGCCGAGTTGACCGAATCGGGAGAGATGATGAAGGCAAATGCATCGGCGTTTTTGATGCCGCGCACGATCTCGTCCCACCAGTCAGCCGTGAGTGGGATGTTCTCCCAGTCCACCCAGGTATTCACCCCCGCGGCACTGATGGCATCGTGCAGGGCCTTGACGAAATTCTTATCCCGGCGTGAATAGGAAATGAAGACACGCGTCTTGCTCAGGTCGGCGCTTTTTTGGGAAGTCTGAGCGGAGGGGGTGGCGTTTTCCATCATCCGCAGACGCGCTGAAATTGCGGTGGTCAATTTAAGCGCCAGTTTGGGGTCTTGTTCGAGCAGCTCCCGGAAATCCTGGCGGTAGAGGCACAGGAGCGAGCAATCCCGCAGCGCCTGCACAGAGGCGGAGCGTGGCTTATCCTCGAGCAGGGCCATCTCACCCAGGTATTCACCCGGCCCGAGTTTTGCCAGGACCTGGCGTTGAAGGTCGCCCTCCTGGCCCTTGAATACCTCCAGTTCGCCTGACACGACGAAATAGAGGGCATCGCCCGCATCCCCCTCGCAAAACAAAACCTCGCCTTGCTTCAGGGAACGGGAACAAGCCCTGGCTGCCAAGTGATCCAGAAGTTCTTCCGGCAGATCGGAAAAGAGCAGTACCTTCTTGAGAGTTTCGTTGATCGTCTCGCCCATCGTTGCGTGCTCCTATTGAATCGTCTACACTGAACATTCATACCGGGTATGTCAGGGAAGAGAGCCTGTAGCCTGCTTGCATATCTGGCTGCACTCTGTGATGCTGGTTTCAGGGCCGGATGCTGCGATCACTTTACAAGCATAACATACACCAGCCCGCCGGACTGGGGGATGATGGCAACAGATGCCGTGCCGGAATCTTTCATGAAGATTAGCATGATGGCGCTGGTGGTGCCCTGCCCGCTGGCGAATATGTTCCAGCCCAGTTCGGCCATTGTATCTTCGTAGAATTTTTGCACTTCCTCGGGCGACGCCTCGATGGTGAAGAAATATCCCTGGCTGTCCCCTTCGCCGGCCAGGGCACCGGGCATGACCGGGATGCCCTCCCATTCGGCTGCAGGGGCTCCCGAAGGTGTTGAGAAACCTGGAATGAATGGGGTCTCGTCCGGAGGCGCAGGGGACTGCACCGGCTCTGCCGTTGGCGTGGTGGGCGATGCGGTCAGGGTCGGTAAACTTGTGGCTGTCGGGGTGGGCGGCAGTGTGGGTTGGGACAGAATGGCCCTGCAGGCCAGCGCGGACAGGAGCAATACAGAAAGAAGGACGATCTTGCCAACAGGTTTCATGGGGTGCCTCGGTTCTTACCCAGGTAAAAAGGTGCCGGTGTTGCGCGGCCGGTTAACCCGTTTTCTCCAATACCCAGAAGTGTGACAGGCCCAGCGCCCTCATGGGGGTCCGTTCCAGGAACTGCAGGATGGCGCGCAGTCCCCTGCCCAGCGGTCCAAAGCGGGCGATCAGATTGTCGTACGCCCCAAAGATGACCGTCTGCTGTACGAACTTCAGCGGCAGGCCGGCAAACAACCGTTCCAGGTCGCGGCGGGAATAGATGCGCACGTGGGGAGCCAGGCGGTCGCGCCAGCGGCGCGGCAGGTAATTGACCAGCGGGATATTGCCGAATCTGTATGTTCCGCGCCAGTAGATGCCGTGAGTCTCGAAGGGATAGCCGCGGTTGGGGACAAAGAGGGCCAGGCGCCCGCCCGGTTTGAGCACACGTGCGATTTCCTGAACGGCCAGGCGGTCATCGCTGACGTGCTCGAGTACCTCGTGGCTGAGTACCAGGTCGAACCAATCGGGTGGAAAGGGCAGGCCTTCGCCCGCGGCGCAGACCACCCGCCCGGACTGGGTGCGGGCTTCCCGGACGCGCTCGAAGTCATACTCCAGCCCCGTCACTAATCCACCACAGGCAGCCAGTTTCTGCACATACATGCCCACCCCGCAGCCGTTCTCCAGCACATGCCCGGCAGTGCGCTCCCCGGCCGCACGCAGGATCATCTCCAACCGGCGCTGCTGGCCGGCGCGCCAGACGTAGGACGGTTCGCCGCGCAGAGCGGCTTTTTCCAGGTCACGCTGATTCATGTGCGATGCTCTCCATAACTATTTCTCTCCCCAGTGGATGGCAATGGTGCCGAACATCAGGCGGCGGAAGCCGGGCTTTGTGAAGCCGCTGCCGGCCATGCGGGCGGCCAGTTCCTCGGCACGCAGAAAGCCTTCGGTGGACTGGCGCAGGTACTGGTAAGCCTCGCCCTGCCCGGCCACCAGGCGGCCCAGCAGGGGAATGACCAGGTTCAAGTGCGCCCAGATGAACGGCCAGAGCAGATTACGCCGGGGGCGGGTGGTATCCAGGATGACGATGCGCCCGCCGGGTTTGAGCACGCGCAGCTGCTCGCCCAGGGCCTGCTGGATATCCACCACGTTGCGCATCAGGAAGCCGGAGACGACGGCATCGAACGATCCATCGGGGAAAGGCAGGCGCAGGGCATCTGCGGTGCACCAGTTGGCGGACAGGCGTGTCTTGCCGACTTGGAGCATGGCCAGGGTGAAATCAGCGGCCACCACCCGGCAGGCGGGCACCTGCTGGAATGCCTCGGCAGTCAGGTCACCGGTGCCGGCGCCTAGGTCCAAAAGCAACGCGCCGGGGGCCAGACGGGCGCGGCGGATGACCTCCTGCCGCCAGTAGATATCCTGCCCACCGGTCATCAGGCGGTTCATCAGGTCATAACGGCCGGCGATGCGGCTGAACATGCCGCGCACGGCACGGGCTCGCTCCTGTCCTTTTAATTGAAGTGGGTTTTCCATTGGGCGCAATTATAGCACCTGGCACTTGCGCCTTTATGGCATGTATGCTAGAATCGCCTCCAGTCCGATATAGAACACACCGAAAAGTGGGCAACCCCCACTTTTCTGCTTGTAATCGATCATTGATGGAGAGTGAGTAAGGAGCATGAAGAACGAGTTCGCCCTGGCCTTTAATGAAGTGCTGGAAGAGAAGCAGCTGCCGAAGGATATCATCCTATCGGCAATCGAGTCGGCGATGGTGTCGGCTTACCGGCGTTCGGTGAACGCTTCGAATGCCCAGCACGTGGAAGCAAAGGTTGACCCGGAGACGGGCAAAGTGATCATCCTGGCCGAGAAAGAGGTGGTTGAGGATGTGCAGGATGAGCGCACGGAAGTCCTGCTCGAGGTTGCCCGGACATACAGCCCGGATGTACAACTGGGAGATATGGCAATCGTTGAAACCACCCCGGCAGATTTCGGGCGTGTGGCCGCACAGACGGCGCGCCAGGTCATCCAGCAGCGCATTCGCGAAGCAGAACGCGGGGCGCAGTTGCAGTATTTCGAGCGCCAGTTGGGCGAGATCGTCAGTGGGGTGGTGCAGGCCAGCAACAACCAGATGACGACGATCGGGCTGGACATGAAGGCCGAAGGTGTGATGCCGGCCAACCAGAAGATCCCCGGCGAGAAATTCCGCATCCATGACCGGGTGCGTTCGGTGGTGGTGGATGTGAAAGACGGGCCGCGCGGACCGCAGATCGTGCTTTCGCGTGCCCACAGGAATTTCCTGCGCCGTCTGCTGGAAAACGAAGTGCCTGAGATCTATCACGGCATTGTCGAGATCCGCGCCATTGCGCGTGAGCCGGGCCACCGCGCCAAGGTGGCTGTTTCGGCCACGCAGGCAGGTGTGGATCCGGTGGGTGCCTGTGTGGGCATCAAGGGCGTGCGCATCCAGGCCATTGTCAAGGAATTGCACGACGAGAAGATCGACATCATCGAGTGGAATGCTGATCCGGTGGTGTATATTTCCAAGGCCATCAGCCCGGCACGCGTCAATGGTGTGTTCCTGAACGAGACCAGTGATGGCGGCAAGACGGCCACCGTCGTTGTAATGGAAGACCAGTTAAGCCTGGCCATCGGCCGGGATGGGCAGAATGCCCGCCTGGCTGCCAAGCTGACCGGCTGGCGCATCGATATCAAGAGCGTGATCGAGGCGGCAGGCGATGCGATCGCCAAACTGCAAAGCGATGCCGAACTGTCTGCCCTGCTCCCGACGGTGGTTGAGAGCATCTCACAAATCGAAGAGATCCTGGCCAAGAAGGCTGAGAACCGCCCGGTTACGCCGGAAGAGTACCAGGCTCTATCGCAGTTCGTGGACCGCGTGGAACGCCGCACCATTCAGCGCCAGGAAGAGGAGCTCAAGGCAGCCGTGGAGCGGGAGGGCGCCGCACGTGCAGGCATCCCGGCGATCGCGTTCGAGACGCCGCTGGAGGATATCGGCCTGGCCGAGCATGTGTACACGATCCTGACCGAGGCAGAGTTCCGCATGGCCGGGGATTTGATGCTGGCCATGGCACTCGAGCCGAACAAGGTGCTCGGACTGCCGGGCATTGGGCCCAAGGCCATGCAGAATATCGAAACGACACTGGCAGGACTGAAATTCCCTGAGGCCGAGGCACCGGCTGCGGCAGAAGCTGCGCCAGTCGAAGCCCAGGAAGAAGTTGTGGTGGAGGCTGCCCCGGCGGCTGAAGAAGCCGCCCTGGAACCTGCCCCCGAGAGTGTTGCAGAAGCCCCCGCTCCAGAAGTGGAGACGCCCGCACCGGAACCGGTGGCCGTCGAAGCCGAAGAGGAAAAAGAAGAAGCATCTGTCTCCTTCGAAGAAATTTTCTCGATGCCCACCACCCTGCTCAAGACGGAAGCCGAATCCGAAGAGGATGAAAGCGGGCGGGATAAGAAAGATAAGAAGGGCAAGAAGAAGGGCGTTTCCTACGAGTTCGATGAAAGCCTGGGCGAAGTCGTGCGCCGCAAAAAGCACAAGCATGAAGATGCCTGGGACGAGGATGTGGCGTAAGTCTTGGGGGCAGGGCCTGCCTGCCCCCCGTGTGAAGTAAGGTGACCAAGAAACCTCTTAAACGCAAGCATGTCCCCCAGCGGACCTGTGTAGGCTGCCGGACGGTGATGCCGAAACGGGCGCTCATCCGCATTGTGCGCCAGCCGGAAGGCCTGCAAATCGATCCGACCGGGAAAATGGCAGGCCGGGGCGCGTACCTGCATGACCGCCGCTCCTGCTGGGAGCGCGGCCTGAAAGGTGCCCTGGCACATGCATTGAAAATCGAATTATCAACAGAAGACCGGGAACGTCTGGAAGCCTTTATGGACACACTTTCCGAAGAGCCGCAGGAACTGGCTCTGCCGGGTGGTAGCAGCGCCATGTAAACGACACGCCTGCCTGTCGCTCACGAGGCGAGCAGCCTGCTTCCGGGCTGGCCCTGCTGGTGCAGGGAGGGGAACCGAATATTTCTGTTTGGAGGTACCTATGAGCGATAGCGGACAAAAGAAGATAGAAATTCCGTCCAGCATAAGTGTACGTGACTTGGCTCAGGAAATGAAGCTCAGCCCGATTGAGATCATCAAAAAACTGATGAACAATGGTGTCATGGCCAGCATCAACCAGTTGATCGACTTTGATGCAGCTGCGATTGTGGCCTCGGATATGGGTTTCGAGGCTGTCCTGCAATCATCGGATATTGTTGAAGAAAAAGAAACCGGTGAGGTGCCGTTGTGGCGGCGCCTGATCGCGGATGAGAACCCATCCCTGCTCAAGGGGCGTGCGCCGGTTGTGACCATTTTGGGGCATGTGGATCATGGCAAGACCAGCCTGTTGGATGTGATCCGCAATGCCAATGTCGCCGGTGGAGAAGCCGGTGGCATCACACAGCATATTGGTGCATACCAGGTGGAGCATAAAGGACGTTCCATCACCTTCCTGGATACGCCCGGCCACGCGGCTTTTACTGCCATGCGGGCCCGCGGCGCCCAGGGCGCAGATGTGGTCGTGCTGGTGGTGGCAGCGGACGACGGCGTGATGCCGCAGACCAAGGAAGCCATTGCCCATGCCAAGGCGGCACGTGTACCCATCATTGTGGCAATGAACAAGATCGACAAAGCGAATGCCAACCCGGACCGTTTGAAACAGCAGCTGGCCGAACAGGAACTCGTCCCGGATGACTGGGGTGGGAATACGATTGTGGTCCCGGTTTCGGCCAAACAGAAGCAGGGGATTGACGATCTGCTGGAAGCCATTGTGCTGGTCACAGATAACATGGATATCCGCGCCAATCCCGGCGGGCGTGTCATTGGCACGGTCATCGAGGCTGAGCTCGACAAGTCCAAAGGTGCGGTGGCCACCCTGCTGGTCCAAAACGGAACCCTGGAAATGGGTGATATTGTGGTGGCGGGCACGGCACATGGCCGCCTGCGGGCCCTCTTCGATTTCCGCGGCCGCCTGGTCAAGAAGGCCGGACCCTCGATGCCGGTCTCGGTCATGGGGCTGAATGAGGTGCCTGCCGTGGGTGAATTGTTCCAGGTGGTCAAATCCGATCGGGAAGCCCGGCAGATTATCCTGGAACGCCAGCAGGCCATGCAGGCCAAGACCACGGCGCAAAAGAAAGTCACCCTGGAAGATTTGTTTGCGAGCGTCCAGGCCGGGGAGATGAAGGAACTGCGCCTCATCATTAAGGCCGATGTCCAGGGATCGCTGGAACCCCTCATCACCGAGGTGCAAAAGCTGGGCACGGGCGACATCAACATCAACATTCTGTACGCAGAGACCGGTAACATCGGTGAGAATGATGTCATGCTGGCCTCAGCCTCCAAGGCGATCATCGTTGGCTTCAGCGTACAGGCAGAGCCGGCCGCCCGGCGCCTGGCGGATACGGAAGGGATTTCCATCCGCCTGTATGACATTATTTATCGTATGACGGAAGACATCGAAAAGGCGCTGAAGGGCATGTTGGCACCTGAGTTTACCGAAAAAATTATCGGCCGCGCCAATGTGTTGAATGTCTTTCCCATTTCGAAGGTTGGTAAAATTGCCGGCTGCCGCGTGGTGGATGGCGAACTGCGCCGCGGGGCGAAAGTGCGCCTGTACCGCGGCAAAGACATCCTGTTCGAGGGCGAAATGTCCTCGCTCAAGCACGAAAAGGAAGATGTGCGCGAGATCGCGCACGGCCGGGAATGCGGTGTTGGGCTGCGCAATTTCCACAATATCGAAGTTGGCGATGTGATCGAGTGCTACACACTGGAAAAGACAGAGATCTGATTGATATGCCTACTCCTGTCCGTTTGCAACGTATTGCGGACCGTATCCGGTTGGAACTCTCGGAAATGCTCATCCGTGAGATCAATGACCCGCGCCTGCACCAGATTTTTGTGACAGATGTCAAAGTTGATCGGGAACTGGCGTTTGCGGATATCTACGTATCGGCTGTCGAAGGCGCTGCCCGGTCTGCTGAAGTTCTGGCCGGACTGGAAAGTGCCAGCGGCTTCATCCGCCGGGCACTGGCCAGCCGCGCCGAGCTGCGCGTTTTCCCCCGTCTGCGGTTCCACTGGGATCCGACGCCGGAGAACGCTGACCATATCGAAAAAATACTAGCCGAACTGCGGCAGAAGAATGGGACAAATTAGCTATTGCCCCATTCCGCAGTCGGGATATAATCCACGTTCCTGGAACAAAGCGGAGGTTTTGTAGTAGTTATGAATGACTCACTGAGCGCGGCAATTAAAGATCGCCTGGCCGCGGCAAAAAACGTTCTGATCGTTTCGCATGTGCGTCCAGATGGCGATGCCGTGGGCGCTTTGCTGGCTATGGGTCTGGCCCTGCAGAATGCCGGCCGGCAGGTACAGATGGTCCTTGCCGATGGCGTCCACCCTTCCTTTCTCCACCTGGAAGGCGCCGAGCAGATCCGCACCGCCCCTGAGGGCGAATTCGACACATATATCGTGGTGGACTGCGCAGATTTCAAGCGGATTGGCAAGCCACTCGAACCCTACGGTCAGCCCGATATCAACATTGACCACCATGTCACCAATGGCAAGTTTGGAAAACTCAACCTGATCGTACCCGAGGCGGTGGCCACCTCAGCCATCCTGACGGATTACCTGCCTGAGTGGGGGTTCCTGATTACCAGGGCGATCGCGGCGGCCCTGTTGAGCGGCATTGTCACCGATACGCTCGGTTTTCGCACCTCGAACATGACTCCCCAGGCCCTGCGCCAGGCAGCCGTGCTGATGGAAACCGGGATCGACCTGCCTCACCTGTATAACCGCGCCCTGGTCAGCCGCACTTTCCAGGCGGCACGTTATTGGGGTGCAGGGCTGTCCAGCCTGGTGCGTTCCGATGGGATTGTCTGGGGTACGCTCACCCTTGAGGACCGCAAGGCGGCCGGCTACAACAGCAACGATGACGCCGACTTGATCAATATTATTTCTTCGATTGATGACAGCGCCATCGGCATGATCTTCGTCGAGCAGGCGGATGGGCACGTTAAAATTTCCTGGCGGGCTTTGAAACCGGGCTTTGATGTCTCAAAGATTGCCCGGCACTTTGGCGGGGGCGGCCACCAGGCTGCTGCCGGCGCCGACATTCCGGGCAAGATGAGCGAAATTCAGCCTCTTGTTTTGAAAACCACCCGGGAGATGTTGGGGTTATAACCTAAAAGTCAATTGTGCAGATGAAATTTACCACTGCACAAGGAGGAAATTGAAATGGATAGTCAAGATGTCAAGAATGCGATCTCCGGCGTACTGGTACTGGATAAACCGGTTGGGATGACTTCGCACGATGTCGTTCAGGCCATCCGCACGGGCACAGGTATCCGCCGGGCCGGGCATACGGGCACGCTCGATCCGCGTGCCTCGGGTGTACTGGTCATCCTGATCGGCCCTGCTGTGCGCCTGAGCGAGTATGTGTCTGCCTCGGATAAGCGCTACCAGGCCATCGTCCGCCTGGGCAGCAGCACAGACACATTCGATGCGGATGGGCGCTTTGTCCGCTCGGAGCAGCCGGTCAATATCACCGAGGAGCAATTCGAGCAGACCCTCAAACAGTTCGAAGGGGAGATCATCCAGACTCCGCCGCCTTATTCGGCTGTCAAAGTGCAGGGGCGCAAGGCCTACGAGATGGCCCGCCAGGGCGAGGAAGTGGAGCTGGAGCCGCGCAAGATCCAGGTTTATCACTTGGAAGTGCTCGAGTGGGCGCCGCCGGAAGTCGTCATCGACGTGCACTGCTCATCCGGCACGTACGTGCGCTCACTGGCCAATGACATGGGCACAGCCCTGGGATGCGGCGCGTACCTGGTTGGCCTGCGGCGCACCAAGAGCGGGCGCTTCTCCCTGCGGGATGCCGTGCCGCTGCGTAAACTGCAGGAAGCCTTCCATGCTGGCAACTGGTACCAGTACCTGATCCCGGCAGCCGAGGCTCTGGCTGACTGGCCGGCGGTCGAACTTGATCCCGATGAAGTGGAAGAGGTCCGCCACGGCCACCGCGTCAAAGCGGCCGAAGGGGAGCAGCCCAAGATGGTGCGCGGCGTCAGCACCCAGGGTGAACTGGTTGCGTTGATGGAATTACTGCCCTCCGAAGACGGCACTTTTATGGAGTGGCAGCCCAAAAAGGTCTTCTTCTCGTAAATTTCAGGGGCAGGGAAAACCTGCCCTTTTGCCTCTCACTATGGTTCATCATCGTTCGCTGGCAGGGATTTCCCTGCCTGCTTCCTGGTTGACCATCGGAGTCTTCGATGGCGTCCACCGGGGGCATCAGGAAATCCTGAACAGACTGACGGCAGGCGCCCACCGGATGGGTGTGCCTGCCGTTGTGCTTACCTTTGATCCACATCCTGCGCGGGTGCTTGGCGGCCGCGACCTGAAATCTCTGACCACCCCCGATGAGCGCGCCGAACTGCTGGGCGCTGCGGGTGTGGATTTTGTGATCACGCATCCCTTCACGATCGAGGTGGCCGGCCTCAGTGCACAGGAGTTCATGCAGCGCATCCGGGATGCGCTGGGACTGCAGCACCTGTTGATGGGCTATGACTTTGCCCTGGGACGGGGCAGGGAGGGCAATGCCGGGCGGCTGGAGGAAATTGGCCGCCTGCTGGGTTACACGGTCGAGGTGGTGGAGGCGGTGGGGGATGAGAGCGGGGTCATCTCTTCGACCGAAATTCGCAAGTTGATCTCCATCGGCGATGTGGCCGAGGCGCATAAACTGCTGGGCCATGCCTACAGCCTGCGCGGACGGGTCGTCCACGGGGATGGACGCGGCCGCAGGATCAACACCCCCACGGCCAACCTGCTCCTGCCGCCCGAGAAAATGGTCCCCGCCAACGGTGTTTATGCATGCCGGACCCGGACAGCGGAAGGCGAAAAAACGGCTGTGACCAACATCGGCGTGCGCCCGACGTTTTTTCCGGCGGATCAGCCGGCCAGCGTGGAAACCCATATCCTGGATTTCGACCGTGAATTGTACGGTGAAGAGATCGAACTTGAATTCATTGCCCGCCTGCGGGATGAGATGAAATTCCCCTCGGTCGAAGCGCTGGTCGGGCAGATTCGGCGTGATATCGAACGTGCGCGCCAGATCGTGGGTTTGTGAATGTCCCGTTGACGTGCGGGACATTTTCGTCTATAGTTGCCAAAATTTGTGAGATAGGGAAATAAACATGACAGAACCACAATTGCAAGTACAGCCTCAGCCCCAGGTGGATCAACAGGAACTGGCCCGCATCATGCAGGCCGGTGTCCTGACTCGCCGCATGCGCAACGGGGCGAGTACGTTCTACTGGATCGCAGCTCTTTCGCTGGTCAATACTGCTGTTGCCTTCTTCGGCGGATCAATCACCTTTGTCATTGGCCTGGGCCTCACACAGTGGATCGATGCCCTGGCGCAGTTGTTTTCTGAACAAGGGGGCGAGATTGCCGTGCCCATCAAGATCGTTTCCATTGTGCTGGACCTGGCTGTCATGGGACTGATCGCCCTGTTTGGTTATTTTGCGGGCAAAGGCCGCCAATGGGCTTTCATCGCCGGCATGGTATTCTACGGTCTGGACGCGCTGCTCTTCCTGCCCATCCGGGACTGGTGGAGCATTGGTTTCCACGCATATATGCTGTGGAGCATATTTCGAGGTTTCCAGGCTTTCAAGGCACTGGCGGCACTTACCCCAAAGACCGGGGCCGACGCCGCTTTTCCACAAGATATCGGCGTTTGAGTCTTTCCGGGGCGGCCAACTGGCCGCCCCGCTCACTTCCAGGAGTTTGAATGCGCACCCGCCAGGTTTACCTGCTTTCTCCCAAAGAACTCAGCCCGGAAACCATTGCCGTGGCTTTTGCCAAGACCTCGCGCTCGCCTGAATCGTTCCGCGAGATCGCGGCGGAATTGAGCGATGAAAAATCGGCCCGCTTTCATGAGAAATGGGTGGTTGGGTACGGGCATGCTTCGGTGGCCGAACACGCCGTCCTGCATATTGCTTTCGAGAATGTCTCGCGAGTGGCCATCGAATGCATCGAGTCGAACCGGCTGGCCTCTTACACGGAAAAGTCCACCCGCTACCAGATGTGGGATGCGGAGGACCTGGTTGTCCCGCCCGAACTTGAGGGGCATTCCCTGCGCACTGCCTGCGTCCAGACTCTTCGGCGCCTGTTCCAGGCATACCTGGATGCCCTGGCTCCTGTGCGCGAACTGGTCGTCCAACAGGCGCCGCGTCGGGAAGGGGAAGAAGATGATGCCTTTGAGCGTCGTACCCGCTCGCTCTATGTGGATGCCTGCCGTTTCCTGCTGCCGGCTGCAGCCATGGCCAATGCCGGTATGACGGCAAATGCCCGTGTGCTCGAGAATGCCATCTGCAAGATGCTTTCCCATCCTTTGGCCGAGGTGCGCCAGATCGGAGAGGAGGTCAAATCTGCCGCCCGCGCCGAGGTACCCACCCTGGTCAAGTATGCGGATCATGTGCCTTACCTGGAGGATACCCCGAAACTGCTGGCAGCCGGGCAGGAGCCTGCAAGTTCCCGGAAGCCTGATGACTGGTGCACGCTGGTGGACTATGATCGGGACGGCGAAGCCAAAGTCCTGGCAGCCGCGCTTTTCCATTTTGGCGGAATGACCTATTCCCAGGCGTTGGAGGAAGTGCGAAACAGGCCGGAGCCTGCCCGCAGGGAACTGGCCGAAATCCTGCTGGGGCGGCTTGGAGAACACGATATTCCCCTGCGCGAGTTGGAGTACTGTACTTATACCTTCGACCTGGTCATGGATCAGGGTGCCTATGCTGAGTTCAAACGTCATCGCATGATGACCCAGACCCCGCAGGCGCTGACGACGCGGCTCGGCTATGTAACACCACGCCTGATCCAGGAGGCGGGCTTGCGCGCCCTCTATGAGACAGCGATGGAGGCTGCGGCGGATATGTACGAGAAACTGGCTGCCTGGAATATGGATGTGGCCGGGTATGTGGTCCCGAACGGCTGCAGGCGCCGGGTGCTGGCCCGCTTCAACCTGCGCGAAGCCTATCATTTTTGCCGGCTGCGCACTGCTCCCAACGCTCATTTTTCCATCCGCCGGGTGGCCCAGCGCATCTCCGAGCAGATCGCTGGGGTGCATCCCCTGCTGGCAAAATACATGCGACTGCCTGCCGAGACCTGGCAGGAGATCGACAGGCGGCATTTTGCGTGAGGCTGTGCAGGTATAATCTCTGCCATGAAGCCTTCCCTTTTATATGGCGTCCTGGTTTGCCTGCTGGCGGCCTGTACGGCCCGATCCACCGCCCAGCCGCCAGCCCCAACGGCCATCCTGCAACCTTACCTGACCGCCACGGCCAGTCTCACGCCGGAACCGCCCTTGCAGGCAGTCGAGACACCCCTGCCCACATCCACACCATTCACCTATACCGTTGCCAGCGGGGACACGTTGAGCGGGATTGCCGAAAAATTCCGTGTGCCGTTGAACGATTTACTGGCTGCCAACCCGGGGATTTCGCCCAACAGCATGTCGGTGGGCACGGTGCTCATGGTCCCCAGCGACCCGAACAATCCCGGCGGTGAGCCGACTCCGACCCCGGTTGGGCTGCCGGTCCGGCAGGTGGACTGTTATCCCACTGCCGAGGGGGGCATGTGGTGCTTTGTGTTGGTGCAGAATGATTCTCCCGGCCCTGTTGAAAACGTGTCTGCCCAGGTCACGCTGCACAGCCCGGCCGGGCAGGTGCTGGCCAGCCAGGCGGCGCTCTCACCGCTGAATACGCTGCCAGCTGGCGGTTCATTGCCGCTGACGGTTTTTTTCCCGCCGGTTGTGTTGGAGGAGACCCGGCCGAGCGTCCAGATGCTGACAGCCACCCGCCTGCTGGCCGGCGATAAGCGCTACCTGCCCATCGTACTCCAGAGCAGCCTGATCGAGGTGGATTGGTCCGGCCAGGCGGCACAGGTCAGTGGGGAAGCTTTTCTGCCCGCCGATGCGCCTGCCCCGGCAGGCCGGGTCTGGGTGGCAGCGGTGGCTTATTCTGCTGACGGCAGGCTGGCCGGGGTGCGCCGCTGGGAGGGCACGACAGAGATTGCACCGGGCGGTGTGGCCGGGTTTTCTTTTTCCATCTCCAGCCTGGGACCGCCGATCGCGCGCGTCGAACTGTTCCTGGAAGCCCGCCCGAAATAAAAGAAGTCCTGCACTCAAGCAGGACTTCTCGTTTTTTTCCGGTCTCTTACTTGTTTTCCAGCCACATGTAGCGTTCGATGGAGATGTCGATCGGTGTCAGCACATAGCCCTTGAGATAGGGCTTGACCAGCACATAGTCGAGGGAGTGAACTGTGAACAGGACCGGCGCATCATCCACGATCATCTGTTCGGCTTGCTGGTACAGCGCAATGCGCTTGGTGACATCCCGCTCCACCCGGGCCTGCTCGAGCAGGGTGTCCAGGGCCGGGTTGCTGTAATAGCCGTTATTCTGGGCCGAACCGGTGTGGAAGAGCACATCCGCAAAGTTCTCCGGATCCGGGTAATCTGCACACCAGCCGCCGTCGAACATCTGGCCGTGCCTGCCCGAATAGATGGCGTCGATGAAGTAGTTCGGTTCCAGGTTTTCGATGGTGATGGTCACGCCCAGGTTCTGCTCCCACATCTGGGCCATGGCCGAGATGCTGGAACCGGCCTCGTTTCCAATCCCTGCGTCGGTGAAGACAATGGGGGGCAGCCCCTGCGGGCCGCCGTATTTTGATTCGGCCAGCAACTGGCGGGCCTGTTCCGGGTCGTAGGGCAGGCCGCGCAGGTTCAGGTTATACCCCGGCAGGGCGGGGGGATAAGGCCCTCGGGCGGGCAGGGCGATTCCGCTCATGACCACATCAATGTATTTTTGACGGTCGAAAGCCATGGAGAAAGCCTGGCGCACCTTGACATCGTCGAAAGGTGGACGGGTTACATCGAAGACGATGTAACTGGTGCAGAGCGAAACGCCGCTGGTCAGATCCGAATGCATCGGCTCCCCGGGATCCAGGAAGCGCTGCAGGAAATAGGGGTGCACTCCGGCCAGGTCAATATCACCGGACTCATACAAGCGCACACCGATACCGGAGTACAGCTGTACAATGACATAGGGGATGGATGGCGCGCCGAGGTAAAAATCCTCGTTACGCTCATAAACCATCTCTTCGAAACGGCGCCACTCTTTCAACTTGTATGGCCCGGTGCCATTGGGCTCGCGGTACCATTCCCCGCCGGATTCCACGTTTGCCTGGTCCACAATAAAGCCGGTGGGGTAGGTCAGTTTGAGCAGGAAATAAGGCTTGGGGGCGTCAATGGTGACTTCCAGGGTGCGGTCGTCGATCACCTTGAGGCCGGAGATGTCCTCCGCCTGCCCGGCATTGAACTCAGTTACACCTGTGATGTCGCCCAGGTAAGTGACGGCCGTATCCGACTCGAGTTCGGGGCTGGCGGCCCGCTTCCAGGAGTAGAGCACATCCTCGGCGGTCACCTGGCGCCCGTCGTGGAAACGGGCATTCTCCCGCAGGGTGAAGGTATAAATAGTCCCATCCGGGCTGATCTCCCAGGATTCGGCCAGGTCGGGGACCAGGTTCAGCTGCGGGTCGAGGGCCACCAGGCCGCTGAAAATGCGTTTATCGCCGGACCCATGCGTGGTGGCCGGGTCGTATTCACGCGGGTTGGTGCTTTCTCCACCCAGGAGGACGAGCGCCTCGCCATTGGATTGGAAGCGCGGGCTGGCCTGGGTAAAGGCCGTCAGGGAAGCAAGCAGTCCCAGCACGATCGAGGCCAGAAAAATCTTGTACGTAAACGGTTTGTTCATTGGTTCCTCCTCCGGCGGCGGATGACGTTATAGATGATCACGCCGGCAATGACGGCCACGATGATCAGGCAGCAGCAGACGGCAGCGATCAGGGTGATGGGCAGGATGGAATCCGGTGCTCCAGAACCGCCCGAACCGCCTCCACCTCCACCTCCAGAAGAGCTTGTGGGGATCGCGAAAGGAGTAGGGGTGACAGAGATCGGTGCGCCCGAGACCGGGCGGATGGTCGGCACGACCGTAGGCTGAGGGGTGGGGGTCGGCTGGGGACCAGCCACGCGCGGTTTGGCGCCGATGCTTGCCCGCCAAGCATCTTCCAGGCCCTCTACGTTGAAACCGTAGACCTGCTGCAGGGCAGCGTCGATGGTTTCGCCATCGCGCAGCGCCACCAGCAGGTCGTTCATTTTGTCACGCCCGTATTCTTCGATCAGGAACTTGACGATGCTGTAGGACTGGCTGTAGGAGAGTTCCATCTTGTCTACAATTTCAGAGAAGCCGCCGCTCAGGGAACGCACCGGGAACAGTTCATCGTTCTTGATGGCATCTTCCAACTGCTGCATGGAATAATCTTCCAGTGTCCCTTCGCTGTAAACGGCCAGCCCTTCATTCAACCAGGTGGGTACATCGCCCAGGCAGGAGAAGGTGAGATGGCCGACCAGCACATGGGTCAGCTCATGGGCTTCCGTGCGCTTGCCCCAATCCAGGTTGCCAGGCGATATGCCGATGATGACGATGTTGTTTTCGGGGAAGGCCACACCACCCGTCCAGGAAGGCTCGTAGAGGATGGCATCGCCGAGATCGTTGTAATCAGCATAGATGTAGATGTCAATGGGCATCTCAGTTGCCAGGCCGGCATCCTGCTCCAGCCTGTTCAGGGCCTGGACGGCAGCCGCATGCAGTTCTTGACCAAAATCCTGTTTGCCTTCATACCAGTGCAGGTTGATGTTATCACCGCTGGTAGTCTGCCATTTGTGCTTGTTGTCCAGCCAGGTGATTTCCTGGTCAGGAGTCACCCCCTGCTGTCCGGAAGCATCCGTGACAATCCAGTGCCACCAGATGGAAGCACCCGGGGGCAGGGAGCCGGATTGCTTCATTTCCCAGGTCCACTCGACCGGGACACGCTTGGCGGGTGTGAATTGGGGGAATGCCTTGGCAACAACGGTGCCGCAGGTTTGCATATCGACACCGTATTCCAGGGTAATTTCCTGAATGTCCGTGTCGCTTTGCAGTATGGCCTGGAAGGTGACCGTCTCGGGGAAGCGGATCTCCGCCCGTTCATCCGAGACTTGAACCGTGAGGCCTTGCGCCTGGGCCTGTCTGCCTGTTGATTCAGCAACCAGAACGACTATGAACGTCAGTACGAAAAGCAGGCCTTTGAATCGCATGGAATCTCCTTGGTAAAATTGTGCGTACTATATCACAATTCCTGGAATTGCTCCCGGCAATTTCTACCTTCTTGGTGGGATTTACTTCTTTTCCCTTTTTAGGTAAAATTCAACGTCTTTCCGGCGGATATTTCCGGTATAATCCTTAACCGTCTCATAGACAAATTGTAATGTAAGAGGAGTTGAAAATGTATATTGATCCCAACACAGGTGGCGTCCTGTTCCAGGCGCTTGCAGGTATCTTTGTGGCAGTCTCAGGTGTTTTACTGGTCTTCTCCGGGAAGATCCGCGCCGGCATTGCCCGCCTCCGCCGCCGCACCCGCAAGGAAGATGACGAAGTGAAATAAGATGCGTACGGTAATTCTCGGCTTTGATTCCTTCGATCCGTCCATTTTCGAACGGCTTTCAGACGACGGCCGGCTCCCCAACCTGACCAAAATGAGGCAGGCAGGGGGCTATTCGCGCCTGGAAGTCAGTTCCCCGCCTCAAACCGAGGTCTCCTGGACCAGTATCGCCACAGGGGTGGACCCCGGCGGGCATGGCATCTTCGATTTCGTCCATCGCGACCCCGGCAGTTATATTCCCTATGTGTCCATTTTGCCAACACGCCGGACGGCGGTGGGGGAGCAGTTCGTTCCGCCTTATACGGCCAAAACACTTTTCGAAGAAGCCGCCGAACTTGGTTATCCGGCTGCGGCGTTATGGTGGCCGGCATTGTTCCCGGCACGTCCCAATGTGCCGGTGACGACCATCCCGGGGCTGGGCACACCGGACATCCGCGGCCAGTTGGGTGTGGGTACGTATTTCACATCGGCGGTGGAACAGAAGAAAAAGGTGCATGTCGTAAAGCTGGAAACAGGCGGTAAAGGAGTTTTCACTGCTGAACTCGAAGGCGTCAAGTCAAAAGGCCGTTCTGGTGAGAAGTCGCTTACCCTGCCGGTCAGGCTCGATGTACAGGATGAAACCCGGGCCAGGCTGACGATTGGCGACCAGTCGTTGAACCTCGCACTGGGAAAGTGGAGCCCAATCGTCGAACTGCATTTCAAAGCAGGCCTGTTCCTCTCTGTGTATGCGGTTACGCAGGTCATCCTGACCAGCCTGGGTGAGAAGGTCAGTTTTTATGTTTCGCCGCTGCAAATTCACCCTTTGCATTCTGTCTGGCAGTACTCATCTTCAGGCTCTTTCATCAAAAAGACCTGGAAGGAGTCCGGTCCATTCCTGACCCTGGGCTGGCCGCAGGATACCACCGGATTGGAAGACGGTTGTATCAGCGATGACCAGTTCCTGGATCTGTGCCAGTCCATTTTCGACCAGCGCAAGCGGGTGCTGTATGCCCAGCTGGCGAACTTCCGCGAAGGCGTGCTGGCGGTCATCTTCGACTGTCTGGATCGCGTCCAGCACATGTTCCTGCGCGACAGGCCGGATATCGTCCACGCCTGGTACGAAAAACTGGATGAATTCGTGGGCGAAGTCGGCCAGAAACTGCAGGGCCTGGGCGAGGGCAAATATCGCTTCATGATCCTTTCGGATCACGGCTTCCGGCCGTTTGCCTATAAGGCCAATGTCAACCGCTGGCTGCAGGAGCACGGCTACCTGGTGATGAAAGAAGGCGAGGAGTCCGGCGGTCTGGCAGATGTGGATTGGCAGAAAACGAAGGCTTACGCGGTGGGCTTGAACAGCCTGTATCTCAACATCCAGGGACGGGAAGGTCAGGGCATCGTGGCGGCTGAAGAGATTGAGCCTTTGCTGGATGAGATCAAGGCTAAGCTCCTGGAATGGAAAGGGCCGGATGGCAGTTCGATCATCAGCCGGGTTCTGCTCAAGCCGGAGGCTTTCTCCGGGCCTTACATCCGCCTCGGACCGGACCTGGTGATCGGTTATGCTGCCGGCTATCGCGCCTCGTCCGAAACGGGGTTGGGCAAGATTCCCGAATCGGTATTGGAAGAGAATCACGATCACTGGGGCGCAGACCACTGCATCGATGCCAACATCGTGCCGGGCGTCATCTTTGCCAACCGTGACCTGAAGAACTTCCCCGGTATCTCATTCCGTGATATTCCATTTATTGCCATTGGCAAGCACCTTGACCAGTCGCATATCAAGCCGCCTTCCCAGATGGGACACCAGGGACAGAAAGATCTGGAGGAAAGGCTGAAAGGACTTGGGTATCTTTAGCAAGCGGTTCCCGGCAGGCCAACAGATCCTTCCTGTCTACGCGGTGACCATGTTCATGGTGTATGCCTGGATTCTGGAAGGTTTTTTCTGGAAACTGCCATCCTGGTTGTACCACCTCACCCCCGGAGAAATTCTGGGGGCTTTGAGTTATATGCTCCTGCACGGCCTGGCCGAAAGCCTGTTGATGTTGGGACTGCTGCTGCTCCTGGCGGCTCTCCTGCCGGGAGACTGGCTGCGGGATGCCTTCGCGGTTCGAGGAACGATCCTCGCGGCAGTTGCCCTGGGCTCGATCATGGTTTACATGGATCAGTCGGACAAAGGGCACCTGGTGGACTACTTTCTCCCCTGGCTGGCCATAACCAGCCTGCTGGCACTCGGCCTGCTTTTTCTCTCGGCACGCGTGGCATTCCTGGGCAGGGTGGTTACCTCCCTGGCAGAGCGTTTTACGGTCTTTGTTTATCTCCAGATTCCGCTGGTTATCCTGGCCGTCATCATGATTCTGGCCAGGAATCTGGTGCAGGCGTAACATGACGAAACTTTCCCGGCGGGAGTTCCTGAAATTGTCCGCAGCCCTGACAACAGGGCTGGCGCTTCACCACCTGGCGCCCGGCGCGGCGTACACGCTGAACACAGGCATGGCCAGGCCCAATATCCTGATGGTGCTGTTCGATGCCATGTCGGCCACGAACCTCTCTGTTTATGGGTATCCGCGCAAAACCACCCCCCATCTCGAGAGATTCGCTCAGCGGGCGACAGTCTATCACCGTCACTATGCAGGAGCAAATTTCACCACTCCCGGTACTGCTTCTCTGTTGACCGGGCTGTATCCCTGGACACACCGGGCTTTCAACCAGTCTGCACTGGTCCGGCGCGACCTGGCGGACAGGAATATTTTCTCACTGCTGGGAACAGGCTACCGGCGGGCAGGATTTGCACAGAATTATTGGGCCGACTTGTTTTTGCACCAGTTTTCCTCCAGCATCGATCGATATATCTCGCCGGCATCCTGGAGCCTGATCGGGCCCACCCTCGGTGCGACGGTCAGTGAGCAGTTGGACGGGGACCATAATGCTGCTTACCGTGCTTATGTCGAAATGCTCTTTGGCCTGGATAAACCCCGCTCGCTGCTCCTGGGCTTCCTCGACCATGTCGGGCTGGAATATTTTTTGAACCGCAATATCCCCTCGGATTATCCGATGGGGGTGCCGCTGATTGAGGATTATCACCTCTCTTATATCAATGAGATGGTGTTCGACGGTCTGCTGGCGACCATCAAAGACCTGTCACAGCAGTCACCCTACTTCGCTTATTTTCATTTGTGGTCTCCCCATGACCCGTACCGGGCCCGCAAGGACTTCATCGGCATCTTCAACGGGGATAGTTTCAAAACTCCCGAGAAGGCTCTGCACCCCCTGGCCGAACAGGCCAGGCAGATGCGTTCTGCCCGGCGAAGGTATGATGAATATATCACCAACGTGGATGCCGAGTTCGGCCGCCTGATGGATTCATTGGAATCTCGAGGGTTGTTGAAAGACACCTGTGTGATCGTTATCTCCGATCACGGCGAAGCCTTCGAGCGCGGGCAAATTGGCCATGGGTCTCCCTTGCTGTATGAACCGGTTATCCGCATCCCGCTCTTGATCTCCATGCCTGGCCAGCAGCAGCGCGAGGATGTGTATCTCCCCACCAGCAATGTGGACCTTCTCCCGACACTGGCGAAGATTGCCGGTGTGGATGCGGCAGGCTGGGGCGAAGGCCAGATCCTGCCCGGCTTTGGGGGACCGGAAGATGCGGAACGCAATATATTCGTTGTGGAAGCAAAAGGCAATTCCTCCTTTGCTCCGCTTACCAAGACCACCCTTGCCTTGCTGCGCGGCGACTATAAATTGATCCATTACCGGGGATATTCCGGTGCTTATGCACAGGCTTACGAATTGTACGATATCCGAAACGACCCGGATGAAATGGTAAACTTGTATAATGATGGACAGTATGCCGGCGTTGCAGCCAGCCTGCAGGCTGAACTGCTGGCTGAATTGGATGCCAAAAACCAACCCTACAAGAAGTGATGATCATGCTCAAAAATCTATTCAAACGCTCCAAACAGGAACCGGAAAACAATCTGCCGGTGATCGTGGTGGCCGGTTTACCCCGCTCAGGCACCTCGATGATGATGAAAATGCTGGCAGAAGGCGGCCTGGAAGTAGTCACCGATGCAATCCGCACTGCAGATGAGGACAACCCCAACGGTTACTTTGAATTGGAAGTTGTCAAACAGATGACTGAGGGCCAAACCGGATGGTTGCAGCAGTCCCGGGGGAAGGTTGTCAAGGTCATCTCTGCACTGCTGGAGTACCTCCCCGGGGAGTATCATTACAAAGTGATTTTCATGGAACGGGAGATCAAGGAGATCCTCGCGTCCCAGCGCAAGATGCTCGAACGGCGGAATGAGAAATCTGAGATCAGCGATGAGGAGATGCAGGCTCAATTCGAAAAACATCTCCAGGTTGTCAAGTACTGGCTGGCCCGCCAGCCGAACTTCGAAGTCCTTTATGTTGATTATAAGAAAATGGTTTCTGCGCCGGAGGGTTACTGCCAGGCGATTGCAGATTTTCTGGGCCTGCCTGTCAATGCAGCCCGGATGTGTACGGTGCCCAATGAGCGGCTCTACCGCAACCGGGCAACATCCTGACCGCCGAAAAGCCCTTCCTCCTCGCAGAAGATCGTTTGCAGGCCTGCGCCTGCATAAAATGCGGCTGACTCTTTTGTAAACCGCTGGATGCCTGCCTGCGGGAATATTAATTGACGCATGACCCGCTTGCATGTATAATCTTTGTGCATATCCTGCCCATCTTGATGGCATTCTTTGAGGCCTTGCATGGCGTTACGCGGCAATTTACGAGATTTTACGGTTACGCAATTACTCAATCTTATCAACCTGGCCTGCAAAACGGGGACGCTGGTTGTTGATGGGCCAAGTGAGGTTGCCAAGGTGTCGTTCCGTGACGGCAAATTGGCCTATGCCAGTGTCGGGCAGGAAGACAACAGCCTTGCCAGCATATTGCATCGCGCCAACAGGTTAAGTGTAAGCCAGTACCAGGCGATCCGCCAGCGCGGCGGGACCATGACCGACAAGGAACTGGGACTGTTGCTGATCAATGCAGGCTATGTCTCCCAGGAAGACATTCTCAATAACCTCCAGCAATATTTCACCGGCGTCATCAAAAAATTGTTTACCTGGGTGGAGGGCTTCTTCCGGTTCGAGAATGAAATGCTTCCGCCGGAGGACCGTATCAATGTCAGGATGGACCTCGAGAACCTGATCATTGAGGGTTCGCGCCAGTTGCGTGAATGGGAGCAGTTGCAGGATGAGATTCCCAGCCTGGATATGGCGCTCAAATTTGCCGACCGGCCTGGCGCGAATCTGAAAAATGTGAACTTGAGTGTGGAGGAATGGCGCGTAGTTTCTTATATCAATCCAAAAAATTCCATCCGCCAAATTGCCGGCGCCACAAAAATGACTGATCTGGAAATTCGGCGAATTGTATATGGTTTGATGCAGGCTGGTTTGGTCGAGGTAATTCGTCCGGAGGGAATGGCGTTACCGCCGTCCGCGCGCGCGTTCCCCACTGAGGACCGGGAAGAGCAAAAATCCCTGGTCAATCGGTTGATCACCCGCATCCGTTCGTTATAATTTTCCCAAGGATAAAGATCTTATGCAAACGGTAAAAATGGTGGTGACTGGCCCCTTCAGCGCCGGGAAGACACAATTCATCCGCTCCGTCAGCGAGATTGATGTTGTCTCAACCGAGCGAAAAATATCACAGGCATCAGAAAAAGTGGTCAAGGATGCCACGACGGTCGCGATGGATTTCGGCCGGATTACCGTGGATGAAGACCTGGTGCTGTATTTGTTCGGAACTCCAGGCCAGAAGCGCTTCGACTTTATGTGGGAAATTCTGTCGGAGGGAATGCTGGGTTTCATCGTAATGGTGGACAGTACCCGCCCGGAGACTTTCCGTGAGGCGCGCAGTATTCTGGAAACCTTCCGCGCTTATGCGCCGACGCCTTACGTGGTGGCGGCGAACAAACAGGATGTGAAGGATGCATGGGAAGTGGAGGATATGCGCCATGCCCTGCGGCTGGATGCCAAGGTGAAATTGCTGCCGTGTGTCTCGACCAATCGTGATTCTGTAAAAACAGTACTTCTTGAACTGCTTTACAGTATTCTTGCAGAAATGGAGTCCGGGGGATAGGGCTCTCCGGTTTCTAGGCTGCCGTGTCCTCGATTACTACTGACCAGGGTATCGTCCACTACGAAGTTTACGGACGCGGTCGTCCCGTCATCCTTCTGCACGGGTGGCTGGGCTCGTGGGGTTTATGGCAGGAAACGATGGCCTTCCTGGGCCGTCATTATCGTACCTACGCCATGGATTTTTGGGGGTTTGGAGAGTCGGGCAAGAAGCGTGAAACCTATGCTGTTCAGGATTTTGTCAGCCTCGTAGACCAGTTCATGGATCGGCTGGGGATTGCCCAGGCTCCCCTGGTGGGACACAGCATGGGCGGCACGGTCAGCCTTTCGGTTTCCATTCAGTATCCCCAGCGGGTCAGCAAGGTTGTTGTGGTTGGGTCTCCCATCTATGGTTCATCGCTGGCCCTGCCCCTGAAGTGGGCCGGCTACCGTGCCATCGCAGCGCTGCTGTTCAATATGATGGGGGTGTTCCGTACAGGGATGCGCTTGGCTTCTCCTGTCATCTGCCAGGATAAACGGTTCCCGGAAATGATGGACCGTGACCTTTCGCGCACGACATTGGAGTCCTTCCTGTTGAGCATTGCCTCCCTGCGCCGTACCGACCTGCGTGGAAAAATGGAGGCGATCAAGGTCCCCGCCATGGGTATGTATGGCGACCGTGATGTGATTGTCGACCCGCGCCAGTGGGAACCTTTGCGGGCGGGTGTATCCCATGCACGCATCGAACGCTTTCCAAACGCTGGCCACTTCATTATGTTGGATGAGCCAGACGATTTCATGCATAAACTGAAGAATTTCCTGGATGAAGAGACAACAGCCGCATGAGCACTTCGGCATCTGTTCTTGGTGAGCCAACCCAGGCCGGGATGATCCTTCTGCAGGCGATGGAAGAGATCATTGGACAGAATGGCGTCAACATGGTGCTCAATATGGCCGGCCTTTCCGAATTGATCAATTCCAATACGCTCTCAACTGAAAAACAGAAGACATCCTTCGAGGTTGCCAGCCGCCTGCAGGAAACCCTGGAACAGGTGTACGGGCCGCATGGTGGGAGCGGCGTGGCTGTGCGCATTGGGCGTGCCGGCTTTTATTATGGCCTGCGCGCTTATGGCGCCCGGCTGAGGGTGACCGAATCCGCGTTCCGCCTGTTGCCCCTGAGGACAAAGCTCGAACGCGGGGCAGCGGCGCTGGCGGAGTTGCTCAACCAGGACACCCCACAGCACGTACTTTTCCAGATGACCGACAAGCAGTTTACGTGGGAGATTGAAGGTTGCCCCCTGTGCTGGAACCGTCACACGACCCGGCCGGTCTGCCATATGGCAACAGGTTTTTTACAGGAATCGCTTTATTGGGCCAGTGGTGGTAAGATATTCAATGTTAAAGAGAGTCGCTGTATTGCTTGTGGTAATCCGGCATGCACATTCGTGATTGATCTGAAACCACTCAGTTGATTATGTTAAAAATCATCCTGCCTGCTCCTGAACCCATTACTCCTTTCAATGAAGCCGCTCGCGATCTGCGGATTGGCAACAAACCGCTCTGGCTCTGGCAGCGCAACCTGCTGGCTCCCTACACGACGCAGGAAAGAGAATTAAGGCCCAATGAGCCAATGCCGATCGAGCGGAAGCCGATGATCGTCTACCGCAATAATTTGTGGTTCGACGAGCCGTTCATCCAGGCATTTATGAGCGAGGCAAAACGCCGTGACCGGCCGGTGCGGGTGGCCTTTTCTGCAGACGATCCGGCTTTTCGGGAACACGCCCTGCCGCTTTCAGCCTCCTACACGCCGGCCGGCAACCTGTACCTGGCAGACCTGTGGTATTACCCAAATGGCCCCGAAGCAGACGTCGAGCCGCTGGTGATCGATATGCAGGCGCGGGAAATGGGTTATTACCATGTGCCGACTTATATGGCCTCCGAGAGCGGGGATCTTACTTTTCAGGTGCCATTGCGCTCCATGCTGGCGGTTGATTCATGGGTACATATCTTTATCGCAGATGTGGTCTTTTGTTTGTTTGGCCGCGGCGGCCGTTTTGAAAAACGCTTGAATGAAGAGCTCTCGTTTAAACTGGGGATTCTGTTCAAGTCCATGTATGAAGGCCGCCAGCTCCTGTCGAGTTCCGGGCTTGTCCAGGTTGGTAAAAATTGCACGATTTACCCGGGGGCGGTGATCAACGGGCCAACCACCATTGGCGACAATGTCACAGTGGGCGCGGGGGCAGTGATCGAGAACTGTATCATCGGGGATAATGTCAACGTTGGGCAGGGGTGCCAGTTGATGTTGTCGGTGGTTGGCGATGGGACATTCCTGCCGTTTCGGGCGGCCTTGTTCATGACCACCATCATGGATAACAGCATGGTGGCCCAGAATACCTGCCTGCAGATGTGTGTGGTCGGGCGGAATACGTTCGTGGGGGCCGGGAATACATTTACGGATTACAACCTCATCCCGGCGCCCATCCGCGCCCGCGATGGCAACAATCAGATCAGCTTTGCAAACCGTCCTGTGCTGGGAAGTTGCGTGGGCCATAACTGCCGGATTGGCACAGGTATGATTATCTTCCCCGCCCGTACCATCGAATCGGATGTCGTCATGGCTGCTTCCCGCGAGAAACGGATTATCGACCGGGATGTGCGTTATGAAGACAGCGACCACCATGGGCTGAAAAATGGACACCTGCACCGGCGGCTTTACCCGCGCTTGGGCGATAATGCGACAGAATCCTGGTAGCGCATGGATGCCTTTGCTTTCATCATCCATCCCATTGATCCAAAAAGGGATGTGAGCCGAAAATTCCCTGTGCTTGGCCGTATCCTGAACGAGCGGCAGATTGATTTCTTTTCCACCTTTTTTCCTCCCGTTTACATTTCAGAAGTCGAGGGCATTTGTTCACAGGAAACTGGCAAACAAATCAAGGGCTGGCTGCTGGCCTGCCCTTATACGCCGCGGCGCATGATGGAACTGCCAGAGCAGGTGGTTTATCATAAGATTGTGCAGACCGGCCGCCTGGCTGAACGGCTTGGGGCGCAAATCCTCGGTTTGGGGGCGTTCACATCTGTTGTCGGTGATGCGGGTGTCACCATTGCACAGCGTCTTGATTTACCGGTGACAACCGGTGATTCATATACCGTCGCAATTGCGGTACAATCAATCCGGCACGCTGCTGAATTAATGGGTATTTCCATCCGAAATGCGACTGCCGCGGTAGTGGGTGCTACGGGCACAATCGGGCGGGTTTGTGCCGACCTGTTGGCCGGTGAGGTCGGACGCCTGTTCCTGGTTGGCCGTGACGAGGCAACACTGGAGAAACTGCGTACCAGCCTGGCTCCCAGAGCCAGTGCTGAACTGACCACCAGTACGCATATGGATGTTCTGGCTGAGGCTCAATTAATTTTGACCGTTACCAGCGCGCTCCACGATGTTATCCATCCCGAGCACCTCATGGCTGGGAGTGTGGTTTGTGATGTGGCCCGGCCTCGCGATGTATCTGCAATGGTAGCGGCGGCCAGAAATGATATATTAGTGATTGACGGCGGCATGGTTGATGTTCCTGGCCCCGTTGATTTCCATTTTAACTTCGGTTTTCCACCGGGCAAGGCCTATGCCTGCATGGCAGAGACAATTGCCCTGGCACTGGAAGGCCGTTTCGAGGATTATACACTTGGCAAAGAGATCAGCCGTGCACGCGTGGATGAGATCACTGCCATGGCGCAGAAACACGGCTTCCGTTTGAGCGGCTTCCGGTCGTTCGAACGGGAGGTGACGATGGAGCAAATCGAAAAGGTGCGTGCGCATGCGAAAGCCGCGCAACGCTCCACAACCCGTTGACGTAATTTGATTACGGAGGCTCGTATGGGAAAAGCCCGCCTTTTGGTTGTCGAGGATGATGTTGACATCTCCAACATGCTTAAGATTTACTTCTCTGGCCTGGAGTACGATGTCGATGTGGCCGGAAGGGGTTCGGAGGCATTGGAGAAAACGCGCCAGGTCCTGCCGCATTTAATTGTCCTGGATATCATGCTGCCTGATATCGACGGGTACGAGGTGTGCCGCACCCTGCGGACCAATATGCGTACCAGTCATATTCCGGTTATCTTCCTGACCCAAAAGGATGAACGCAGTGACAAACTCCAGGGCCTGGAACTTGGTGCGGATGACTATATTACCAAGCCCTTTGACATCGAGGAACTTAAACTGCGTGTGCAGGGCGCCATACGGCGGTCGGAGCGCGAGAGCCTGACGGATCCGCGTTCGGGTCTCCCGGCGGGCCGTTTGATCGAAGAGCAGTTGCGGCGCATAATTCGTGAAGAAGGCTGGGCATTGATGGATGTGCGCGCCAACCATTTCGAACCGTTTCGAGATGTGTATGGATTCGTGGCCGGTGACGATGTGCTGCGTTTTGCCGCCATGCTATTGAGCGAAGTGGTGGACGAGGTTGGGACCTCGGGCGATTTTATTGGCCATGCAGGTGGCGATAATTTCATCGTTATCACCACCGAGCAGGCGGCTCCCCTGATCAAAGAGCGGCTCAAGGCACGTTATAAAGAAGAGGTGCAAACCCACTACAATTTTATGGATCGTCAGCAAGGGTATATCCTGGCCCCGAATTCTGAAAGCGGCACGGAAAAAGTGCCCCTGATGACTTTGGCGATTGGGGTTGTCTCGCCAAAACAATATTCCTTTGCGGATATCCGTGAAATTACCGAGATGGCCGCTGAAGCGCGGCGGCTGGATGCGGCTGGCAGTTCGGCCGCATAGGGTGATTGGAGACCATGTTGGCCTGGACGAACCTGGGCATCGGTCTCCTCATAACCGGGCTGGCGGCGGTTGTGCTGGTCACGGTTTTGTTGCGTTTTATGCCGCGTACGATGCCTGTGACACAGCCTGAAGCGGACCAGCTGGTATCTTCCTATTTTCCTCCCCCCAATGCAGAACATAACGAAGCCATCCTGGTCATCCAGCCGGGCGGGCGGGTCGAATACCTGAACCGGGCTGCACGCCAGATGTTTGGCCTGCGCGAAGATGAACCGGCTGACCTGGAACGCCTGGCACGACAGGTGCGCCCGAGTGAGGATTTCCTGGATTTATGTGCTTCCGAAGGCCGGCAGAGCATCTCGGTCAATGGCCGGATTGCAGATGGAGCTTCTTATGTGGTGCCCGGCCCATACCCGGTGATGTTTATCACATTACGCCGGCCTGAAATCGGCCCGGCACTATCCACCGGTGATCAAGAGGTTTCGGCTTCCGTCCTGAATATTGTGACAGACTTCGGCCAGGCGATTGCTGCCAGCCGCAGCCTGGAATCGACCTTGCGGGCGATCCTGGAAAACGTCAGCCGCCTGATCCCTGTGGATATGTTGGAAGTGAAAGTTTGGGATAAGGAAAGCCAGGGTCTGGTTACATATCGTTTTGCAGGTCTTGGCGGGTCTGAGAGAACGGTGGAACAGACTGGCGAAAACCAGTTCGGTCCTTATACGGAAGCGCTGGTTTCCACACGGAAACCGCTCTTCATCCCCGATACAAATACGTTCACGGATATCCCTGTTGCTTCCACAGAAACCCGTTATACCCTGCGTTCTTACCTTGGACTGCCTCTCCTGGCAGGCGGTGAACTGGTCGGTACGCTTGAAGCGGGTCAAATGGCCGCCCTAGCTTTCAGTCAGGCTGACCTCGATCTTTTGATGCTGGTTGCCGGACAGGCAGCAGTTGCCATCCGGAATGCCCTGTTATATGAGGATGAACGCAGCCGCACAGCAGAACTGGCGGGAGTGGCGAACCTGGTGCAGGCGGTCGGTGTCATTCAAGATCCGAAAGACTTGTTCGGCCAGTTGGTGCAGAGTGTTGAATCCCTGTTCGCTGTGGATATCATTGGTTTTTTGCATTACAACGAATCCCAGCAAACATTGGAAGCGCAGTCTCCTTTCCGCGGGCTGCCTCAGTACATCGTCGAAATTTATCACACCACGGTTCCTTACCAGGGGCCTCTGGAAAAAGCACTGCAAATGCAGGAACCGATTGTGAGTCTGGATGCTTCCCAGGATGAGAAATGGTACGAACTGGGTTTGCAGAAGTTTGCCCAGGCTGCCAGCCTGCGTGATACTCTGTTGATGCCGCTCCTCTCATCTGGAAGGCCGTTGGGCTTTTTCCAGCTATCCAATCACCGGGCCGGGTCTGTGCCCTTCTCGCCTGAAGAATTGCGCCTGATTCGCATCATCGCCAATCAAGCTGCATCCATCATTGACAATGCCATGCTTGTCCAGCAAGCCCGCCAGCGCGCCCAGCGCTCAGAGGCATTGCGCCGGGTTGCCAGCATGGCTGTCTCGCTTGCCACGTTGGACGAAGTTCTGCAGTATGCCATCCATGAGCTGTCCACACTGCTCCAGGCTGATGTTGCCGGCATCTTCCTGTTGGATGATCAGCAGGGTTTACTCGCGGCCCACAAGCAATCGCTCTTCCACGTTCCGGCAGATGTGTTGGAGGAGATGGCCGTTTTGCTCACCAACCGGGTGCAGCTGCGCGATACGATCACGGCTACACGGCGCACCCTGATGCTCGGCTGGCTGACTGAAGATTTTGGCCAACTGCCCATGTACCAGCCTCTTGCCGATGAATTGCTGATCGAGTCGATCATCGTCGTGCCGTTGGTGATTCACGAGCGTGGCATCGGCGAAGTGTTCCTGGGCAGCCGCCGGCAGAACTTCTTTACCAATTACGATTTACAGGTGGTTTCCACTGCGGCCGGGCAGCTGGCAGCAGCCGTGGAAGAATCCACCCTGGCCACGCAGACAGATGAGAGCCTCCGCCAGCGTGTGGAGCAGTTGACAGCCATCAATCGTGTCAATCGGGAATTCAGCACCACCTTTGACCTGAATAAACTTTTACAGGTCATCCACGAAGAAAGCGTGCATGTAACTGGCAGTGACTGCAGCACGGTCATGCTCTTTAAACCGGCCGAAGCCGGGAAACCATTACAGATCGACTCTTATGTAGGCTGTCCAATAGGGGATGAACTTTTGCCGTTGGAAGCGGACGTTATTGCGCGCGGTGAGGCGGTGATCGTCTCCGACCTCGACGAGGGCAATACCCCTGCGCCGCACTTGGGCGTGCATTCGGCGCTACTGGCTCCGATCGCTTATCAGGGGCAAATTGCGGGTTTGATCCACCTGCATTCGGTTCGCCCGGACCACTATAACCAGGCATCCCTGGATGTGATCAAGATGTTCGCCGTGCAGGCTGCAATTGCGATTGGAAACGCGCAGCGGTTCCAGGAACATTTATCGGGTCAGGAATTAATGCGCCGGCGTGCCGAAACGCTTGTGCGTGTGGCTGAGACTGTCTCGACGATTGGTTCTGATCAACCCATCGAAAGGTCGCTGTTGACGATCGCCAGCGGTATTCGCGAAGCCACTTCTTTCGATGTGGTCTTGATTAGCATCCACGAACCGGATACCGGCATGCTGCGGCGGGTGGCAGGGGTGGGATTGCCTGAACAAGCCCTGAACGAACTCCTGGCCCGTAAACAACCATATAAGGGCATTCAACAGTTACTCAAGCCCGAGTTCAGAATCAGCCGCTCTTATTATATTCCGGCAGATGCCACGCCGATCATTCCGGCAGATGTTCATTTTGTGACAGTGGAAACGCCGGCTGTGGCGGCTCCGGATGTTGCCTGGAATCCGGATGATTTCCTGATCGTCCCATTGGATGATAATGCCGGCAACCCGCTAGGGATCATCAGCCTGGACAGCCCGCGTAATGGGTTGCGCCCTGATCTGGCTACGATTGAGTCCGTGGAAGTATTTGCGTCCCAGACAGTCTTGGTAATCAATAACCGCTTCCAGGTCGACAGCCTGAGCAACCAGATCGAAGCCCTGGCCGCGGGGTTGCAGCGTCAGCAGCGCCTGTTGAGCGTCACCCAGAATGACCTGCCGATTTTTCTGCATAAAGACCTGGAGCAAACCATTTCGGTGCACAATCTCGAGCGCCGTGCCCAGAGAGTGCGCGCCGGCCTGCAGATTACCGAGTCGGTCAGCCGTCAGCTGGATGCCTCATCGGCGTTATGGGCGCTGGGACGTGAGATACTCACCCAGCTCGGGATGTCGGTCGCGTTGGTGGCAGAGGAAACCGCCGAAGGACCGCGCCTGCTCCACGTTTTGGGCAGCGTCCCGCGTTCCACCAACCCGGAAGCACTCTTTGGACAGCGCAACCCCCTGCGTGCCTGTCTGCAGTCTGGCGAAACGCTGTTGGTTCCTGTTCTGGATGAGAATGATGATTGGCGCGATACCGCCCTGCTGACCTCCCTGCGAGCCAAGTCTTTTATCTGTCTGCCGCTTACAGTGGAGAACCGAACGGTGGCAGCAGTTATGGCAGTCAGCGCGGAACCGATGCCGGCTTTGACAGACGAAGATCGTCAAATCTATTTCCAGATTTCCCGCCAGGCTTCCGTGGTCTTGCAGAATCTGAGCCTGTTGAGCGAGACCCGCCGCCGTCTGCAGGAAGTCAATCTGCTCCTGGATTTCAGCCGCCAGTTGAGCGGCCTCGACCCATCCGGCATCCTCCAATCGCTGCTGGAAAGTTCCCTGCGGGTCATCTCTGCCGCACATGCGGGTGTTGTTTTGCTGTGGGATGAACATTCCGCCAGGCTGGTACCCCGGGCGATCGAACGCTATGCAGATAATGACAGCCTGAGACAGATCACTTATCGCTCTGGAGAGGCTCTGCCCGGCCTGACCTTTGCCAGCCGCCGGCCGATGCGCGTCGACGAAGTCAACTTTGCCCGCGATTACAGCCTGCCGTCTGAAAACCTGTTACTCTACCGCCAGGCGACCGGCGGTCGTTTGCCGGTTTCCAGCCTTGTGCTTCCCATTCAAACGGGGGACCAGTGCCTGGGTGTTTTGATCCTGGATAATTTCAATACATCTTCTGCCTTCAAGGCTGAGGATGAGGCATTACTCCTGTCACTGGCACAGCAGGTGGCTCTGTCATTGGAGAACGTCCGCTTGGTACAAGCGACGGAAGAACGCGCCAGCCAGTTGCAGGCGCTCAACGACACGGCTGCCGCCATTAGTGCCAGCCTCCAATCTGGAGAGCTGATCACCTCCCTGCTGGAGCGCCTGCGCCCGGTTGTCCCGTACGATACTGCCATATTATGGTTGCGCAGCGGTGAGCAAATGTCGGTTGCCGCTGCCAGTGGATTCCCGGATAATGAGGAGCGGGTTGGGATTACCGTGTCGGTCGCGGACAGTTCCCTGCTGGATCAGATGATCAGCACCGGCCAGGGGATTTCAGTGGGCGATGTCCGTACGGACGCGCGCTTCCCGAGTCTGGGCGAGTCTCAGCGTCTTTCCTGGCTGGGTATCCCAATGATTTCCAAAGGCCAGGTGATCGGTGTGCTGGCCTTGGAAAAATTGGAAGCCAATTTCTACAGCCAGGAGCATATCCAGGGTGCAATGACGTTTGCCAGCCAGTCGGCTGTTGCGCTGGAAAATGCGCATTTGTATGAAGACAGCCTGAAGCGTGCAGCTGAACTTGACCAGCGCTCTCAACGCCTGGCCCTGCTCAACCGTTTCTCATCTGATCTGAGCGGACAGTTACAGGCGGCTACCATTCTGGACTTGACTGCGGACGAATTGCTGAATGCGATGAATGCGGCGCAGGTGATGGTAATCACCTTTGAGCGCGGGCAGGCCGTTCTGTCGTCCACCTTACCGGCCTCTGATCCCGAGTTGCCTCAGGCTCTGCCGCCGGCTCCAATTTTCGATCACCTGGCGGAGTCCCACGGTGTCTTCAGCACGGAAAAAGCGTTGAACGAACCAACGCTCAAACCCCTGTGGGACCACCTGGGCCCTGAGACGACAGCCCTGCTGGGGTTGCCCCTGGCGGGCGGGGGCGAGATGCGCTCTTTGATGTTCGTCTTGATGAAGGGCGATACCCGCTTTGGCCCCAATGAAATTGAACTTGGCCGCACGATCACCAACCAGGCAGCCATTGCTCTTGAAAGCGCGCGCTTGTATCAATCCACGCTGCAGACGGCTGAACGCCTTTCCACCCTTAGCCAGGTAAGTTACCAGATTAGTTCCAGCCTGAACCCGGAAGAGATCTATAGTTCGATCCACAAAGCGGCCGAGCGCCTCATGCCGGTCGATTCGTTCCTGATTGGCCTCGGAGATGAAGAGGCTCGACAGGTTGACTTTGTTTATGTTTCCGATATGGGCAAACGGATTCAAACCGATCCCCAGCCAATCGGGGAAGGCTTGAGCGGATTGGTCGTCAGATCCGGCAAGCCGGTGCTCATCCATACTGGCGAGGCAGCGGACCAGATGGGCATCTTTTCCATCCCTGAAGAAGGTGTGTCTGAAGATGGGGATACGCAGTCGATCGTGGCCGTACCGATGTTCCTCGGAAACAAGTCTGTTGGTGTGCTCTCGGCGCAGAGTTATAAGCGTGGTGTTTACAGCGAAGATGACCAGCAGATTCTCAGTACCTTTGCCAACCAGGCTATCGTAGCCATCCAAAACGCCCGCCTGTTTGCCGAAACCCAGCGCCTGGCTCAAGAACTGGAGCAACGCGTTGTCGAGCGTACGGCGCAGCTGCAACGCGAGCAGCGTAACACCGAAACCCTGCTCCGCATCCTGACCGAGGTTTCAGCCAGCCTTGACCTGGATCGTGCCCTCAACCGCACCCTGGCTTTGCTCAATGACGCCATCGGTGCAGAACAGGGCACCATTATGATGCTCAATCCTGAAGATAACCTGCTTCATTTCCGCTCCGGGTATGGCTACCTCTCCAAGGTGGATACAGCCCAGCGCGGCTTCACACTCAAGGTTGGTGAAGGGCTGGCCGGTTGGGTGGTGAAAAACCGTACTTCGGTCCTGGTGAATGATTTGAACGAAGACCCGCGCTGGGTCAAGGCGGTTTCGCCCGGCCAGCAGGAGCATCGTAGTGCGGTTGTTGCCCCGCTGGTAGTGGGAGAAGATGTGATTGGCGCGTTGATGGTCTATCATCGCCAGCCAAACTTCTTCAGTTCCGAACTCCTCAACCTGGTTCAGGCCATTGCCGGGCAGGTTGGCGTGGCGATTAACAATGCCAACCTCTACGAACTGATCCGCGACCAGGCCGAACGCCTGGGTTCGATGTTGCGTAAAGAGCAGGAAGATGCCAGCCGTTCACAAGCTATCCTGGAAGCTGTTGCCGATGGGGTACTGGTCACGGATACCCGTAACATGATCAGTTTCATCAACTCCTCAGCTGAGCGAATCCTGAGCCTCAATGCCAGCCAGGTCATCACCCGGCCATTGGAAGATTTCGTTGGATTGTTCGGGAAAGCAGCCGGTTCCTGGATGCAAACCATCCATGATTGGTCAGATTCCCCAACTTCTTACGAGGCTGGTGAGACGTATGCAGAGCAGCTGGCTTTGGAGAATGGCAAGATCATCCTGGTACACCTTTCCCCGGTGATCCTGCGCAAAGACTTCCTGGGAACGGTATCTATCTTCCGGGACATTACTCATGAAGTCGAGGTGGACCGTCTCAAGTCAGAATTTGTCGCCACGGTCAGCCACGAACTGCGTACCCCCATGACCTCGATCAAGGGTTATGTGGACGTGCTGCTGATGGGCGCGGCCGGCGCTTTGAATGAGAGCCAGTTGCATTTTCTGGAAATTGTCAAGAATAATGCTGAGCGTTTGAATATCCTGGTGAACGACCTGCTGGACATTTCACGCATCGAAGCCGGGCGGGTCACACTTTCGACCCAACCCCTTGATTTACGCGGAATTGCGGAAGATGTCGTTGCAGATTTGCTGCGCCGTTCGCAGGAGGAGAACCGGCCAATGGCCATCTCGCTGGATATCCAGAGCACTCTGCCGCGTGTTTTAGGGGACGCCGAACGTGTACGGCAGATTCTGGATAACCTGGTGGATAACGCCTATCACTATACACCTGAAAACGGCACGATTAAAGTCCATATGTATGTTTTGAACGAAGAAGTTCAGGTGGATGTCATTGATAACGGGCAGGGGATTCCGCTGGAAGACCAAGAGCGCATTTTTGAGCGCTTCTTTCGAGGGGAGAACCCTCTGGTGCTGGCAACGCCAGGCACCGGTCTGGGACTTTCCATCGTCCGCCAACTGGTGGAAATGCACCATGGCCGCATTTGGATGAGCAGTTCGGGCGTGCCGGGAGAAGGCTCCACTTTTTCTTTCACGCTGCCTCTGTATCAAGCGGCTGAATGAGGTAAAGGATGACCAAAATACTAATTGCAGAAGACGAACCTGATATCCGTGAGTTGGTGGCTTTTACGCTGCGTTTTGGCGGTTATGAAGTCATTACCGCATCCAATGGTGAAGAGGCTGTGCAATTGGCGCGTAAAGAGTATCCGGACTTGATCTTGATGGATGTTCGCATGCCGCGCATGACCGGTTATGATGCCTGCCGGGAAATAAAATCAGATTCCAACCTTAAGGACACACCGGTTGTTTTCCTGTCTGCCAAGGGGCAGGAGAGCGAGATCCAGACCGGCATCGAATCCGGCGCGGAAGAATACTTGCTGAAGCCGTTTGCTCCTGATCAGTTGACCGAGCGTGTGCGGACGATCCTGGCAAAATACGGTAAATAAACGTTAAAAGGTTTTTATGAGCGCGATCTTGCTGGGCGATTCCATACTGCATTACGAGGTGTTGGGACGTGGCCGTCCCGTCATCTTCCTGCATGGCTGGGTCGGTTCCTGGCGTTATTGGGTGGCGTCCATGCAGACCGCTTCCATTAACTTCCGCGCTTATGCGCTCGACCTGTGGGGATTTGGAGATTCCCCGCATGTGCAGCCCAATTACACCCTGGAGAAACAGGCCGAATTGATTGGCCTCTTCCTTGAACAACTGGGTATCATGAAGGTGGCACTGGTAGGGCATGGATTGGGCTCGCTGGTTGCAATGGGGTATGCCATGCGCGCTCCTGACCGCGTCGACCGCATCCTGGCGGCCAATTGCCCGCTTGAACCGGGCGGCATCCATTCACGCTTGCGCTCAGGCAATCCTGCCGACCTGGTGGAGTGGCTTTCTTCACGCTCCCCTGAAGCCGAGGCGGGGTTGAGCGACGCGGTCAAGATGGACCCGCAGGCAATTGCAACTTCCATAGGCGGTTTTCAGACCGGTGATACGTTCGGTAAATTCCGCCAGCTGCGCATCCCCTGCCTGCTGGTGAACGGCCAGAATGATCCGGCCATTCTCATGCCATCCCCGGAACAGGCAGCTTCCATGCCGCATACCATGCATCAGATCATCCTGGATGCCTGTGGCCATTTCCCGATGCTCGAGGATGGCCCTAAGTTCAACCGTCTGCTTACCGATTTCCTGGCACTCGATTCCGGAATCAGCCCGCGCGAGTTGCAACTGAAAGAAGAGTGGAAGCGCCGGGTGCGCTGACAGGGTTGGAGCGGAAACAGCCCCTGTATTTTTACCTTGACATTCCTGCCCCCTGCGCGTATACTGCCCAAAGATAATTCAACGGGGAGCCTGTGTTACAGGCTGAGAGGAGCGTATTCGCTCGACCCGCAAAACCTGATCCGGATAATACCGGCGGAGGGAACATTTTTTTGTCAGCATTCATCCTCCCCGGCGGAGGATTTTTTATTTCGATGAACCAGAAAGGCCTTGCTGAATGTCTTCCCGCGCTGTGATTTTTGCCAATGGCTCACTTCCCGACCTGGAGGCTGCCCGCTCCCTGGTCAGACCTGGGGATGCCCTGATTGCTGCTGATGGCGGCACGCGTCATTGCTTGGCTCTGGGCCTGATGCCGGACATTATCCTCGGCGATTTCGATTCTATACCGCCAGATGTCAGAGATTCGTGCGCAGGGGCCGGAGTGCGGATTCTCCAATACCCGCGTGATAAAAATGAAACTGATCTCGAATTGGCCCTTGATTTTGCTGTCGGGCAGGAATATTCACAGATCATCATCCTGGCTGCACTCGGCGGCCGGCTCGACCATACGCTGGGCAACCTGTCTCTGCTGACAAATCTCCAGCTGGTGCCAATAGATGTCCGGTTTGATGATGGGGTGGAAGAAGCCTTTTTTGTACGCGGGCAGGCTCGAATCCAGGGAAAAAGCGGCGACTTGGTCTCGCTGATCCCCTGGGGTATGGACGTGTACGGTGTACATACGCTGGATCTGCGCTGGCCGCTGAACGGCGATATCCTGCGAGCCTGCCAGACGCGTGGAATCAGTAATGAACTGCTTGGGGAGACGGCCGCTGTCCGCATTGAAAGCGGCCTGCTGTTGGTCGTCCATCACCGGCAGTCATAGACTTTTGGAGGTCCCATGAAACGCATTCTCCTTCCTGTTCTTCTGCTGGCAGCCTTGCTGGCTGCCTGTACTCCCAGACCTGCCACCCTGACGATCATGACCCATGACTCTTTTACGATCAGTGATGAGGTCGTGTCTGCCTTTGAGCAGGCTAATAATGTAGAAGTCATCTTTCTCAAAAGCGGCGATAGCGGATCGGCGCTCAATAAGGCTATCCTGAGCAAGGATGTGCCGCTGGCTGATATTTTCTACGGCCTGGACAACACCTTCCTGTCGCGTGCCTTGGATGCGGGTATTTTTGAACCCTATCACAGCCCCCTGCTCAGCCAGGTCCCGGATTCGTTCGAACTTGACAGCCAGGATCAGGCCTTACCGGTGGACTATGGAGATGTATGCATCAATTATGACAAGGCTTGGTTTGCCCGGAAAGGATTGCCTGTCCCGGCTTCGCTACCAGACCTGTTGAAACCTGAATACAAGGGATTGCTGGTGGTCGAGAATCCGGCCACATCTTCGCCCGGCCTGTCTTTCCTGCTTGCAACCGTTGCCGAGTTTGGTGACCCGGGCTACCTGGATTTTTGGGCAGCCCTGCGGGATAATGGCCTGGTTGTGGTGGATGGCTGGGAAACGGCTTATTACGTGAATTTCTCTGCTTCTTCAGGACGCGGTCCGCAGCCGATGGTGGTTTCCTATGCTTCCAGCCCGGCAGCAGAAGTGATTTATGCTGATCCGCCCGTGGATGAAGCGCCCACCGCCTCCATGCTTGGGCCGGCAACCTGTTTTCGCCAGATCGAGTTCGCTGGAATCCTCAAAGGTACCCAGAAGCGTGTCCTGGCCGAGAAATTCATGGATTTCATGCTGGATATACAGTTCCAGGAGGACGTTCCCCTGCAGATGTTCGTCTATCCCGTCAATCAGAATGCAGTCCTGCCGCCGGAGTTCGTTCGATGGGCGCAGGTGGCTGAGCAGCCCGCGTCGCTTGACCCGGCGCTGATCGCCTCCAGCCGGGATGGCTGGATTGCCGCCTGGACAGAGACCGTAATTCGCTGATGCCTGAACGCGAAGCAGGTCCAAAGGTGAGGTTTTCCCCATTTGACGGTACGGCTGGCAGGCACAAGCGTGCAACATCACTGCGCGCTTTACTGTTGCGCGGCTCCATGTGGCTGCCAGCCTCCATTTTCCTCGGGCTGTTTTTCTTTTACCCCCTGGCCAGCGTCCTGCTCCTGAGCCTGGATTTTTCCGTGCTCACGCCTTCATCCCTGGCGATCACCTTCGAAGTCTTACGCTTTACTCTGTATCAGGCTTTTCTTTCCACGCTCCTGACACTCCTGTTCGGACTGCCATCCGCATTCCTGTTTGCCCGCTTTGACTTTCGCGGAAAAACTTTTCTGCGCACGCTGACCGCCATCCCCTTTATGCTCCCAACGGTGGTGGTGGCTGCCGGATTCAATGCCTGGCTGGGCCCCCGCGGCTGGCTGAACCTGGTGCTCATGGATTGGTTCAATCTGCCCATTCCACCGGTGACTTTCGTCGGTACCCTGGGCGCCATCCTGCTGGCGCACGTCTTTTATAATGCGACCATTGTCATCCGGCTGGTCGGGAACGCCCTCGTGCACCTCGACCCGCGCCTTGAGCAGGCCGCCCGCTCTTTGGGTGCAAACCCGCGGCAGGTCTTCTGGCGGATTACCCTGCCGCTGCTCTTTCCGCATCTGCTGGCTGCCACGCTGTTGGTCTTCCTGTTCGATTTCACCAGTTTTGGCGTGGTCTTGCTGCTGGGCGGGGCACAGTTTGCCACTCTGGAAGTTGAGATTTATCTCCAGGCTATGCACAGTTTCAACCTCCCGCTGGCTGCCTGGCTTTCATTGATTCAATTGTTTTGCACACTCTTGTTTTCCATTCTGTACAGCCGCATCGTGCCGCGCACCGTCGTCACCTCCGGCCCGAGGCTGGTTGATCCACGCCGGCCTCGTTCCGCGCAAACGCGCATCTTTGTGGCTTGCATGGCCCTCTTCCTGTTTATTTTCTATTTTTTGCCGCTGGTTTCCTTGCCGGTACGTTCCATTACCCGCCTTGAGGCAGATCGCGGCCAGCGCGGCGCAGTGCAGTATGGTCTGACAGGTAATTATTATTCGGAATTGTTCGTCAACCGGCGCGGCTCGGTGTTCTATGTCCCGCCGGTGCAGGCCGTGGGATACTCGCTTGGCTATGCCGGCCTGACGATGCTGCTCTCCTTGGCGATGGGGCTGCCTGTGGCTTCCGCCCTGGCCCGCCCTGGCAGGCTGGAGCGCGTTCTCGACCCGCTCCTGATGCTGCCGCTTGGCGCATCGGCAGTTACGCTGGGACTTGGCTTTATCATTTCCTTTAATAAGCCAGTTTTTGCTTCAGGTCTCCCGTTGCTTGCGTCTCCATTGCTGGTGCCTGTTGCCCACAGCATCATCGCATTACCATTCGTCGTTCGCACCCTGCAGCCCGCCCTGTCGTCCATTCCGGAAAGGCTGCGGCAGGCGGCGGCCACACTGGGCGCCTCCCCTTTGCGGGTGTGGTATGAGGTGGATTGGCCCATTGTCCGGCGGGCAGTGCTTTCAGCCGCTGTATTTGCTTTTACCGTCTCGCTGGGCGAATTTGGGGCCACGAGCCTGGTCTACCGCCCAGAATATCCCACCCTGCCAATGGCGATCTACCGGTTCCTGTCCCAGCCTGGCGGGCTGAACTATGGCCAGGCGATGGCCATGGCGACAGTTTTGATGCTGGTCACCTGTGCCGGGATCCTTGCGATCGAGAAATTGCGGCTGCCGGGCGCGGGGGAATTCTGAGATCATTTCATCACCATCCATCCTGAGGCTGTATGCTTGAACTTATCGACATTCACAAACGATACGAAAATCAGTCTTTGCTGGGGGGCATATCCCTTGCGGTTTTATCCGGTGAAACCGTCTGCCTGCTGGGAGCCTCGGGCAGTGGTAAGTCCACACTGCTGCGCATTGTTGCTGGGCTGGAATCTCCGGAACACGGACAGGTGCTCTGGGATGGGATGGACCTGGAACATGTGCCTGCCCACCGGCGCAACTTTGGGCTGGTGTTCCAGGACTACGCCCTTTTTCCACACTTGAGCGTCGCCGACAATATCGCCTTTGGCCTGCGGATGCAGAAACGATCCGCGCCGGAAATCGAGCTGCGCATAGGTGAACTGCTGAAATTGGTGAATCTGGAAGACTTTGGTTCCCGGCGTGTGGCCGAACTCTCGGGCGGCGAGCAGCAGCGGGTTGCGCTGGCGAGGGCGCTGGCCCCCCGCCCGCGGCTGCTGATGTTCGACGAACCTCTTGGAGCTCTCGACCGTACGCTCAAGGATGAGCTGCTGGATGAATTGCGGCAAATCCTGCATGCAAGTGGAATTCCGGCCATTTACGTCACCCATGACCAGGAGGAGGCTTTTACCATCGCCGACCGGATCCTGCTGCTGCACGAGGGGCAGATTGTTCAGGGGGGGACGCCGGCAGAAGTATATGCCTGCCCGGCTTCGTCCTGGGTGGCGCATTTTTTGGGGGCGGGAAACATCCTGGAAGCACAGGTCAGGCAGAGGGATGCTGCCGGCTGGATTATTGTGACAGAGCTGGGCGAGTTCCGTGTGTCCTGCGGGCACGCGCACCAGGCAGGAGATCGCGTTAGCCTCCTGGTCGGCAGGTACGGTGCCCGGATGGAACCGGCCGGTAACCTGCACGGAACCGTTGCAGACGTGGTCTTTCAGAAGCATGGCTTCAAGGTTACATTGGAAGGGGGAGGCTTTTTCTACCTAGAGGATGCGCCCAGGGTGGGGGAGATCATTCACCTGCATGTGTCCCCCTCCGAGGTACAATGTCTGCCATGACGAACATAACCGTAATCAAGCGCAACCTCAAAGGTGAGGAAACCTGGCGTTATACCGGCGTGCTCTTGCGCAACACTGCGGATGCCATTGTGCTGGAGGCGCTTTTTAACCGCGAAGACCTGCCTTTCCAGGGTATTGTACTCAAGCGCGGCGACCGTTTTGTCGAAACATATTACACCGGACGCTGGTATAACATCTTCGAGATTCACGACCGCGATGACGATACCTTGAAGGGTTGGTACTGCAATGTTACCAAGCCGGCCGTCCTGGAAAGCGAGACAATCCTTTCCTACGTGGACCTGGCCCTTGATTTGTGGGTCGCGGCAGATGGGAGCCAGGTTGTGCTGGATGAAGACGAGTTTGCCGCCCTGAACCTGGATGCCGAAACGAAAGCACTGGCCCGCGCTGCACTGGCAGAACTCCAGGCTGTTTTTAGAATGGAAAACAGCCCGCGCTGTGAGCGCGGGCCGTTTTTTGTCATTGGCTGGTTTGACTAGCCCAGAGACAGGGCTTGCATGATCTGGTCTCCAAACGACCAGGCCAGGCCGGCAATACCCAGGCAGCAGCAGCACAGGACAACCAATACAATCACAACAATCAGAACTGTGTTGTTCTTCTTGGGCTCCGCAGGCGGAGGGGCAATGGGGGTTTCAATATTCTCGTTCATGGGGGTCTCCTTGTTGGACTAATAATTCAGGAATTCGAGGAATGGTACAGTCATGCCCAGCAAGAGCATGACCAGTGTCACACAGCCGCAAATGACAGACGGAATGATCACGAGGTATCCCATGATTAGTCCGGCGGTTGCCATGCCGTTGCCGCCAATTTGCCCCATGCTTTTGCGAATTTCATTTTTCGCCATGTGGCCGGTGATGACCGCGACAATGGAGCCCAGGAAGGGCAGGATGGTCATGCCGACAATGCCTGATATCAGACTGATGATGGCAGTGGTGCTGTTCGGCGTTGGCGGCTGATAGGGCGGTTGGTTGGGATAGTTTGACACGAGTTTCTCCTTATGAAAGATGAAGATGATGGGCCTGGCGCAATTTTACACCTGCTTGCCGGTATTGGCACGCTTCCACAGCCACCAGACGAACCAGATAACCAGCACAAGCAGAAGAACTGCAACGAGAATGGGGACAAAAATCGAAAGGAAGGATACGACAGTGGATGCGACATCCTCGGCGATGCTTACCGGGACATTTCCTGCACCGCCTGTGGTGGCAGTCACAACCGGGCGGACAACCCCGGCCTTGACGGTGTGCACGCTGCCGGCCACCAACAGGCCGATGGCCATGGCCAGAACCGGGTGGACATCTGTGATCACACTGGCACTGGCTGCAAAAGCGATGGCCCCTGCCGCAGGCCGGACGACGGTCTGGATGATGTCATTGATATGATTGACGGCCGGGACCTTATCTGCCAGCATCTCGATGATGAGCAATATCCCCATCAGGATCAGAATCCAGGGGTTGGCCAGCAGGTCCCATGGGGAACTGAGCGTGATCCAGTCGGTGTAATGAGCAATGACACCCACTACCAGCAGGGGAATATAGGCATTCAGCCCGGCGCTGGCCGAAAGCCCGAAGGCAGTAAAAACGCCTAATGCTTCCATACTCTTTCTCCTTTCATTTGAATCTACGAAGAACGGCCTGGCAGGTTGCCAAACCAATCAGGTCCTATCCAATGGGAAAGGCGGCCCAGGTACCGGTCATGGTCAGGCGAGCCAGATCGATACCCAGGATCATCAGCATCGCCAGGGTGAATCCAGCCAGGAGGGGCAGCCAGATCTGGCGCAGGGTTTCGAACATGTTTTCCTGCCGCATCACCATCACCCAGATCATGCCAAAGATGAGGGTCAACAGTGCAACCACGCCGCCCGTGCTGATGAAGGCAATCGGGTAGAGAACAATCGGGTGTTCGCTCAGGATGGCCAGATCGATAACCAACAGGATTCCTGCCAGGAGGCCTGCTTCGCGCCAGCCTGCCAGTGCCGGGCGCGGGTCGGGCTGTTTCCAGAGAGTCTGGTTGAAGATGGGAAAGACCGCCGCAGCCATTCCCAGTCCCATACCGCTGCCGGTCAACAACCGCAGCCACTGTTGAGGAAGGTATAGGTTGGGAATTTGTTCCAACCTTCCGGGGGCGACTTCCTTGATCAGGTAAAGATATGAGTTGGCCCCATCCACCCCAAAGGCAACCACGCACAGCGCCAGGATCAGGATCACCTTGCGAACCGGAAAGCCGCTGCGCTTTCCGGCCGTAAGTGCCTGAAATGCCAGGCCCACCGCTGCAGCAGTAAAAGTCCCGGAGCAGCGCGCACACAAGGGCATCTGCCGATCGCCAATGTGGAAGGAGCGCACACTGATGCGGTGACAGACAGCGTAGCCAATGGCGTCGGCTTTCCCAAGCAGTCCGGGCGGTGCAACCAACAGCCAGCCTGCCACTCCCAGAATGGCCGCCAGCGGCACGATCCATCTGGAAATTTTAGCCAGCAGGGTCGGAAAGGTTTTGTTCAGCATTAACTCATTATATGGGGATTGGTGCTGTAGTGCAAGCAGCCCATAACCCGGATTGGCACAATTGCGGTATGATAGCGTGAAACTTTAGGAGGTACTGATGCAAACGAAACGAACAATGTTGCTCCTCTTTGCTTTTTTATTGGCAGCCTGCCAGCCGGGAGGTATGTTTGCCACACCGGAATCTACCGCGACTCCCATGTCAAACGATACGGCGACGCCAACGGCTACACAGACACCTATTCCCACGGCAACGCCCGATTACCCTGCACAGGGCTATGGACCGCATGATTTTCCATCAGACGTGAACTCGTTGACCGGTCAGGTTGCTGCCAACCCGGCCTTGCTGGAAAGGCGGCCGGTCGTGATCAAAATCTCGAACCTGCCGCGCAATGTCAGGCCGCAATGGGGGCTGACCGCGGCTGATATTGTCTTCGAATACTATACCGAGGAGGGCACAACGCGTTTCGCCGCGGTTTACTTGGGCACGGATGCCGCGCAGGTCGGCCCCATCCGTTCAGCGCGTTTCTTCGATATTTATCCCGTACGGATGTACAAGGCGCTCTTTGCTTATGGGAGTGCCGACAAGCGCGTCCGCAATCGGCTTAACGGAACAGAGTTTTCCGACCGGTTGATTCTGGAATGGCAGGCGGGCTGCCCGGCCATGTGCCGGTTTGATCCCAATGTCTATGATTCGCTGGTAGGCAATACGTCCGAGTTGAGTGCTTACGCAACCAAAAAAGGGGTGAACAATACACGCCAGAATCTTGACGGGATGTTCTTCCAAATGGCTGCCCCGGCCGGCGGTCAGCCGGTCGCAAGCGTTTTCACCTGGTATTCGGCTGCCATCTATAACCGCTGGGATTACGACCCTGCAACCGGCAAGTACCTCCGCTACTCGGAAAAAGATAACGCGGTCAGCGGCCAGCCGGAAACCTATGAACTGCTGACAGACCGCAACAATAACCTTCCGGTGACTACCGACACGCTGGTTGTCCTGTTGATGAGCCATACATTCTATTCCCGCGATCCGGAGATCGTCGAGATGGATTTCAACGGCTCGGGCCCGGCTTACGTTTTCCGGGATGGGCAGGCCTACCAGGTTAAATGGCAGGCGATGGCGGATACCGTCGTTTCATTGGTCAACCAGGACGGAACGCCTTTCCCATTCAAGCCCGGTCGAACCTGGTTCGAGGTGATGGGCAAGACCACAGAATTCAGCCAGATGGATCAGGCCTGGCGCTTCCAGATGCGTTTCCCGTAAGGCGTGTTTTCTGTTTTTTGAAAGGAGCCCTGAAATGAAGCGAATTTGTGTGCTCACCGGCGGCGGGGATGCCCCCGGACTGAATGCAGTCATTCGCTCGGCGGTCAAAACTGCCATCAATGTCTACGGTTGTGAAGCCTTTGGTGCGCTCGATGGTTATGATGGTTTCCTGACTGAGGGCGGCATTGTACCGCTCGACCTGGCGTCTGTACGCGGCATCCTGCCGCGCGGTGGGACGATTTTGGGCACAGCCAACCGCGGCAATCCCTTTGCGCGTAAGATCATCCGGGATGGCAGGGAAGTCATTGAGGATGTCTCGGATGACTTTGTGGATGCTGTTCATAGGATGAAGATGGATGCCTTGATTGTCATTGGGGGGGATGGAACCTTACATTCAGCCCTGGAGTTGTATGAAAAAGGCCTGCCAATCATCGGGGTGCCAAAGACGATCGATAACGATCTGGGTGGAACGGAAGTAACTTTCGGTTTCGATACTGCCCTGACAATCGCCACCGAAGCCCTCGATCGCCTCCATACCACTGCGGAAGCGCATCATCGTGTCATGGTGCTGGAACTGATGGGCCGGGATGCCGGCTTTATTGCGCTGCATGCCGGGGTGGCCGGCGGGGCAGATGTCATCTTGATCCCGGAAATCCCTTTTAAGTATGAAGCAGTAGTCCAAAAAGTCCGCCTGCGGGTGCAGAGTGGATCGCATTTCAGCTTGGTTGCCATTTCAGAAGGCGCCAAACCGGCCGGCGGGCAGCAGGTTTTCTCACGCGGCGGGGATGCAGTCTATGTGCCCCGCCTGGGGGGGATCGGTGAACAGGTCGGGAAATACCTGGAGGAACAGGGTTTCGAGACACGCGTTACCGTGCTGGGACATATCCAACGCGGCGGCACTCCCACTGCCTTTGACCGTTGGCTGGCAACCCGTTATGGCGCTGCGGCCGTGCGCCTGGCAGCTGATGGGAGGTTCGGGCACATGGTTTCCCTGCAAAATGCCCAGGTGGTGGATATCCCCCTCAAACAGGCCCTGGCTGTTCCCAAACGTGTGGACGTGCAGGGAGATGCTGTGCGTACGGCGCGCGGCATGGGCATCGCATTTGGGGACGAGTAGTTGGCGTTCAGGACATGCTGGCTGTCTGATCGGTTGCTGTCGGCCTGCAGGCAGCGCAGGGGATGGCTTGAGATAGGCTTGAGATAAAAGAGAAAAAGCGGAAGGCCGCCCTTGCAGGCGACCTTCCTGTGCGCGCTGTGGCCCCTTATCGAAGATCGAGGAGGGATGCCACAGCGCTTCGTTTGGTACTACTATCCATTTTGGGCACCACCTCCTCTTCCTTAAGGATGGCTGGTTGTCTGTTCCCCTGCTGGTTTTAGTATTACATATTCTTATTTGGATGTCAATAGTAGAATTCTGAGGTTCGGACTTAAGTTCGGACAGGGTATTGAACCAAAGTGGTGAAAGAC
>CAYLXB010000012.1:0-70634 GCA_964387495.1 uncultured Anaerolineaceae bacterium | reverse complement strand
GGGCGTACCATTCACCGGTACGACCTCGATCACGGAGGGTGTGGTGCTGACCGGCTGGGGGGTGGTGACAATAATCGTGCCGGCAGTCTGCAGCATGGCGATGGCCGAACCGGTTGCCAGATCGCCCACCATGGCCATGGGGTCCTGGCCGGTCGGGAGCGGCTGGGCAAAGGTCTCCGCAATGGCCGCCTTGGCGGTCTTGGTGGCCTTGTTCTCTTTTACGGCGACGGCCTCCGTGGCCGGGGGGGTCGAATAGGATAATTGGCATCCAGAAAGCACCAGAACAAACAGGATGATAAGGGTGGGGAGCATCCCCTTGAGATATTTGCTTGCCATGTGATTCTCCTCTTGGATCGAAAGCAGAGATTCTTTCTCTTTTTTGTGATGGTAGCACAACCCCGTTAACGCGTCAAGCCAGACTGAACATCTGTTTTACATCCATTCGTCTCATTTTCCGCATTCCAGTGGAGGCGGAGGCCCGCCTGCCCGCTGCCAGGCGGCACACAGGCCGCTGCGAACCTGGGGAGACTGTTCCAGGGCCAGGCGTGAGAGGCGTTCGGCCTCATCCAGGTCACCGGTGCGCGCAAACGCCTCGACAAAGGGCAGCCACTCATAGGCATCCCGGGCGGCCAGGTCCAGGGAGAGCACCTGCCGGCCCAATTTGGCCACGCGGGGCCAATCCCCGGCCTGACGGGCCAACTCTGCCTTGTTATAGTAATAACACCAGCCGTGCTCCGGCTCCCGCCCAAAAACGGCCCTTTCCGGAACGAGCGGCGCACTCCCGGCAGAAATGCGGCTCAAATCGGAGAGCGGGATGGCGTGCAGCAACTCGGAAGGGACGCGCGGCAGGGTATCGGCGCCATCATAGGCGGGGTCGAGCACCCGCAGGCAGCCCGCCTCGGGGTAGTAGAGCACAACCATATCCGAGGTGGAGCCGTGGAAGGTGACAGTACGCAGGGGAATATCGAGAGGGATATCCGGCTGGAGGGCAGGCAGGGTTGGCTTCCCGAGCCGCACAGAAGAATAGAGAAAGACATGGGGCAAATCGCCGCCGGTATAATCCGGGGCATACATCCAGTTGAGCGGGAAGGTAAAGGTCAGGTCGGTATCGTAGTCGAAATCCGGGAATTCGTGCGCGAGCAGGGCGGTATTTGGCTGAAGGGCAGGCATACGCCAAGCCATCTGCCAGTACAGGTCCAACTGGCGGGCCCAGTCGCGGCGGTAGGCATTGGCATGCAGGGTCTGCTGCCCGGCGCAGAGCGCCAGGATCAGGCTGAGGGCCAGCCAGCGGCGGCGGCCGAGCGGCAGGAGTTCGAGCAGGCCCGCCAGCAGGAGGCTGGAGCCAAGCATCATGGAGAGGAAGAAGCGGTCCCAGGAGAAGGTCAGTTTGAGCGGCAGACCGGCAGCCCAGGATGGCACCCGCCCGGCCAGGATGCCCAGCAGGCCAAAGAGGATGGCCCAGCAGGCCCAGCGCCGGTCATCCGGCGAGGCAGCCTGGCGGGAGAGATAAAGAGCCGCCGCCGCCAGCGCGGCGAGGGCCAGCCCCCAGGCCAGCCAGGCAGCAGGCTGGGAGGGCGGCTGGCTGAAGATGGCGAGAGTCTGCGTCCAGGCCTGCCCGCCCGCAACCAGGAGGGTGCGGCCCATATCGGCAGCGGTCTGCGCCAGGAAGACAGACGGGGCGGTACGCAGGGTGGCGAAGGTGCTGAGGCCGTAGGAATCGTAGGAGCCGAAGGTATAGTAATAGGCCAGCCAGCCCGCATTGCCCAGCCAGAGCAGGAGGTAAGGAACAAAGTGCTTGAGCGCCTGCCCGAGGCGCTTGCCGGCCGGAAGCCCCGCCAGGAGCGACCAGAGAATGCCAAGACGGAACAGTTCGAAACCGATGAAATACTCGGTGGTGACCAGGCCGAGGGCGCCGGCCAGGAGGGCCAAAGCCGTGTGGAACCAGTAACGGGAACGCAGCGCCAGGGCGGTGAGTCCGAACGACAGCAGGTAGAAGATGAGCGGGATGAGTTCCTGGTTGACGTGGGTAAAGGCGGACCACTGCTGGGTATAGGCGGGAAAGGCCAGGAAGAGCAGGCTGACCATCAGCGCCTGGCGGGGGCGGGCCGGCCAGATGGCCTTAAAGGCCCACCAGGCGGCCAGGCCGCTCAGGAAGCGGATGAGCAGGCCAAAGACCTGCCAGAGCAGGGGGGATGCGGGCAGCAGCGAGGTGGTGATGGTAAAGACAGGCCCCAGGAAAGGGCGGAAGGGCCGGAAAGACTCGATGAATTCCAGCGGCCCGAGGAAGCGCGCCGTCCAGGCAAAGCCCCAGTCATCCCAGTAGAAGCCGGTGAAGGGCAGCAGGGGCGCGTAGGCCAGCAGGGTGAGGAGGAAGATGAAGAGGGGGGTGGATTTGAGGAAGCGCCGCATGAGGTGTCCGTGAGGAGAAGATGAGGGGGATTATAAAGCAGAAAGTTGACGAGTCTCGGATTTCCTTTTCCCCCTTGCCAGATCAGCCAACTTCAGACACAATATCCCCATGCCTACAAACATCGAGATCAAAGCCCGGGTACGCGATTTTCCCGGCCTGCAGGAACGGGCCGCATCGTTGAGCGATACGGCGGTGCAGGTCATTCCGCAGGAGGATACCTTTTTCCACTGTCCCCAAGGGCGGCTGAAGCTGCGCAGACTGGCGCTGGAGCGCGGCCAACTGGTATATTACCAGCGTCCCGACCAGGATGGACCCAAGCGCTCCGATTATCACATCTTCGAGACCGGTGACCCGGAGAACCTGCTCAGGACATTATCCCTGGCGCTGGGCGTGCGCGGCGTGGTCAGGAAGGTGCGCCGCCTGTACCTGGCAGGGCAGACCCGCATCCACCTGGATGATGTGGAAGGGCTGGGCCATTTCATGGAACTGGAGGTCGTGCTGCGCCCAGGTCAGTCCGAGGCCGAAGGCCAGACCATCGCCAAAACATTGATGGAGAAACTGGGTGTGATAGAATCAGATTTGCTCGAATGTGCGTATATGGATTTACTCGAAAGCCAGTAAATAATTTACCGTTTGCACTGACTGGCAAACAAAAACAAGGAGACCCTGATGCCCAAAGTGAACCGTATCAACCATGTCGCCGTTGTGGTGGACGATATGGAAAAAGCCCTGACGTTCTGGCGCGATGCGCTCGGTATCCCCCTGCATGGGATGCGGGATGTGCCAGCCGAGAAATCACAGGTCGCGTTCCTGCCGACCGGCGAAAGCGAAGTGGAACTGGTCAAACCGACCAGCGACGACTCCGGCCTGGCCAAGTACCTGGCCAAGCGCGGCCCCGGGATGCATCACATCTGTGTGGAAGTGGATGACATCGAAGGCATGATGGCGCAGTTGAAAGCGAAAAACATCCGCCTGATTAATGAAGAGCCGCGCACAGCCGCGGATGGCAAGAAATATACCTTTGTCCACCCTGAAAGCACCTGCGGGGTGCTGGTGGAACTGTACCAGCTCTAGGACCTGCACGAAATAAAAACGCCGGGATTTTTCCCGGCGTTTTTTTGTTGACTTGAAATATCAGGCTGAAATGGTGGGAATGCCAAGATATACAATGACAGCATATAACAGCATGGCGATCGAGAAGGCAGCGAAGACCAGGCGCACCTTGCTCTCTTCCCTGAGCAGGGAAGCCCAGGCTGCAAAGGCCAGGCCCAGGGCGCTGATCAACATCACCAACTGCAGGCCGTCACCGCGTTCGTTGTATTCTTCGGCCAGGTCGAACAACCTGTCAGACTCGTCGAACATATCATTCGGCCCGACATACATGGCCTCGTAATATGCCTCGCTGAACGGATCTTCCTCATTTTCAAGAATGCTATTCTGCAATTCTTCCGAGAAGCTTTCCTGGTAATACTCGGCTTTCTCGTCGGTCTCGGCGGTATACCAGCCATCGTACATGGTGTAATCGTAGACGATCATCTGGTTGGAGCTGAGGTACTCGGCGTTGGCATCCGTCAGCATCTGCTGGCCCTGGACATTGTATTTGGTCTGGTCTGAATCGGCCATGGAACCCTGGTAACCGGCAACGGCTGTAAGCACACTCAGGATCGCCACCAGGCTTCCCAGGACGTATTCCGATCCAAGAATTTTGAGGATGTTCCTCTTGGGCTGGGCAATGTTTTCGGTCATGGCTCTGCATACTCCTTATCGTTGGGTGAAGTTTTTTCGGGCCTCGATGCCCGCTGGATGGTTTCCAATTATGGCATATAATGTATTCCATGCAAAGGGATATCTTCGTCTGTCTGCGCGATGAGTGCGGCCTGGAGGCAAACCGGCCGGTGGTGGCTGGCATCTCCGGCGGGCCGGACAGCCTGTACCTGCTGGACATCCTGCAAAGCGCGGGGTATGCGGTCATCGTAGCACATTTCAACCACAAACTGCGCACCACGGCCGATGAGGATGCGCAGTTCGTCGAGGTCCTGGCCGTCAAACTGGGCCTGCCCTTTGTCACCGAATCCGCCGACGTACGCCGCCATGCCAACCAGAACAGCCTGTCCATCGAAGAGGCTGCCCGCCTGCTGCGATACCGCTTCATGTTCCAGGTGGCGCATAAATACGAGGCACAGGCCATTGCAGTCGGTCACACTGCGGATGACCAGGCGGAAACCGTGCTGATGCACCTGCTGCGCGGCGCCGGGCTGAACGGCCTGCGGGGCATGTCCTACCGCGCCATCCTGCCCGGCTTCGACCCCGAGATTCCCATCGTCCGCCCCCTGCTGGACACCTGGCGGGAAGAGACGGTCGTACGCTGCGCGGAGCGCGGTTTGAAGCCGCGCCTGGACCCAAGCAATACATCACTCAATTACCTGCGCAACCGCCTGCGGCATATCCTGATCCCCACCCTCGAGTCGTATAACCCGCGCATCCGCAGCGCGTTGTGGCGCATGGCGCACACCCTGGGCGGCGATTACGAAATCCTGAACGAAGTGGTGGACCAGGCCTGGCAGGCAGTCTTCCAGGCCGAGGGTACAGGGTATGTGAGGCTAGATGCAGGGACGCTTGCGGAGGCTTCGGCCGGCATGCAGCGCAATCTGCTGCGGCGCGCCCTGGAGCGGCTGCGTCCGGGGCTGCAAAATGTGGACTTTACGAGCCTCGAACGGGGCATTGCTTGCCTGGAGGCGGGGAGCGACCGCCTGCGGGTCGAATTGACCGGCAGCGTATACCTGCTGCGCGAAGATAAATCCCTCTATGTTGCCACCTGGGAAGCCGATCTGCCGACGGGGGACTGGCCGCAGATCTCAACCGGCGCAGTTCCCATGCGCCTGGCCTGGCCAGGAACATGGGAGATCGCGCAAAACTGGACATTAAAAGCCGAACGCTGGGAATACCCGGCCCTGGCGTGGGAACAGGCGCGCGACAATTATAACCCGTTCCAGGCATGGCTGGATATCGACCGGTTTACGGGCAATTTGTGCGTACGGACCCGGCGGCCCGGCGACCGTTTCCTGCCGCTGGGCATGTCCAACAACGCTGTCAAATTATCGGATTTCTTTATCAACGCCAAACTGCCGCGCCGGGCGCGTTCGGGCTGGCCGCTGGTCTGCGATGGCGATTCAATTGCCTGGATCCCCGGTTTCCGGCCGGCGCATCCTTACCGCCTGCGGCAGGAATCCCGTAACGTGCTCTACCTGTCATTGGTGCGGGCCGGGGAGGAATAAAAAAGGGCGGGCCTGCGGCCCGCCCGGTCGTGCCAGGTTTACTTGCCAGCCAACTGGCGTAATTTAAGGCCGACCTCGCGCCACTGTATCTTGGAGATGCCCAGTTTCTGGCGGATCTTCTCCACATCCATGCCGGAGCGGTAGTCGCTCAGCACGCAGGTCCAGCGGCACATATCGAACGACAGGTGTTTCTCCAGCCCGGCTTCGCGGCCGATATCTTCCAGCAAATATTCCAAACGGCGGGGTGACCAGGGGAAGAGCTGGTCGGCCGGCTTATACTGCGCCAAGTACTCCTGATAAACCGGCAGCCAGTCCTCGACCAGGCTGATCTTGCGCTCCTTGTAACGGTTGGCCGGGCTGGCATAGCGGATGAAGACCAGAGGGCCGCCGGGCGCTTCGAGGTCGATATGGTTGAGACGGATGGCCAGGCACTCACTCTTCTTGATCCCGGTAGTCAGCAGAAGGTAGAGCAGGGCATAGGGGCGCGCATCCGGACGGGCAGCATGGCGGTGTTTTTCTGCCACATCCAATACAGCATCCACCTCCATCCCGGTCAACACGACCGGCAACGGGCTGGTGACGGAACGCTGGGTGACTTTCTCAGCCGGGTCCATGATCAGCACTCCCCCGCGCTGCAGCCAGCGGAAGAATGACTTGATCGAGGTGATGCGCCGGGAAAGGGTCTTTGGACTGCAAGGTACACCGCGTTCTTTTTCCAGCCACTCGAGAAAGTGGTTCAGGTCGTTGGTTGTGATGGCTCCCAGGGTGCGGTCAGGCGGCAGGTATGAGGCCAGCAGGCGCATGTCGGACAGAAACGCCTTGACGGTATGAAGGGAATTGCCCTGGTCGGTCAGATAGATCTGCCAGGCTTTTATCGCCGGCGCCAGGGAAACCTGAGCGGTCAGGTGTGCAATGCTATCAGATTCAGCGGCCATTTTGCCTCCTTCTCTCCTGCGCATAGTTTAGCGATAAATCGTCCGGATGTCAACAGGAGACTGAGCCTGAATGATCAGGGGCTGTTCAGCGCCTGGGCCAGGAGGGCCAGGACCTGTCCGCGGTTGGGGAGCAGGACCATGGCACCGGTGAACGGTTCCGTCCAATCGTAGAGCGGACCATAACCAAGCACAAACGACTGCACCCGGTTGTTCTGGGCAGCCTGCTGGGCTACAGGAGCCAGCGCCAGTGCATCTTCCAATGTAACGCTGGTGGTCACTTTGTCCTTGTAGAGATCATAAAAATCGGGAATGCGCGCCAGGGCGTCAAAGGTCATCAGGCGGTTGCCGATGCCAAGCATCACCTCCTCGGCGCGCCGCAGGCGGTCGATATCATTGGAAGTGTTGCGTGAGCGCACGTACCAGAGGGCCGTTTCCCCATCCATATGGACGGTGCCGGACGGCATGTAGAACCAGCCGTAACTGGTGCGTGTGTCGTACAATGGCTGGGCAACCTGGACATCGATCCCGCCCAGGCTGTCCACAATCGTGACGAAATCGCGGAAATTGACCATCACGTAATGATCGGGGCGCACCCCCAGGTTATATTCAAAGGTCAGCGCCAATTGTTCAAAGCCGCCATGGGCCATGGCCGTATTGATGCGCTGCATGGTCCAGCCCGGGATATAGACATACAGATCGCGCGGGATGGCGGTCAGGTTGATGCTGCCCCGATCCTTGTTGATGGTCGCCAGGATGATGGTATCGGTGCGGAAGATGGAACTATAGGGACGCTGGTCCGAGCCGAGCAGCAGGATGTTAAGCTGGTTGGGCGGCTGGGGAAGCAGGCCGCTGGGCGGAGGAAGTTGAATGGATTCCGGGTAGACCTGCGGGGTGGGATAGGCTGTGCCGGCGCCTGGCGTCAGCAGGCTGGCCGGCAGGGTGGGATACAGGATGGGAGTAGGTGTAACGAAGGTCGGCGTGGGAAAGGGTGTATCAGTCGGCAGGACTGGCGCCGGGAGGGGCGCGGCCGGGATATTGGGAACCGGTTGGAAAGGGGTGGGGGTGGCCGTCGCATGAGGGGGAACAGTAACCAACACAAAAGGCGTCGAGGGTGATATCTGCGCTTCAGCATAAACAGGCTGGCAGGCCGCCAGGTGCAACAGGAGAAGGATCAAGAAACACAGGCGGCGGTAGATGAGTGGCATGAGCAGTATGCCCGGCAGCGTGCCGGGGGATTTCAGGGCGTGGGGGTCAGACTCGGTTCAGGCAGGGGCAAGGTTGGAATGATTGTGTCGGTTGGAATAACAATATCTGCTGGCGTGGGGGTCAGGCTGGGGACAGGTGAAGGCGGCGGAGTGGGCGTATCCGTGGGCAGCAGGATGATAATCAACGGGGTGTTGGTGGCGGTCGGCGGGGGCAAAGTCACCAGCGGCGTGATGGTGGGCGGCATGGTCGGAGGAACTAACGGCGTGAAGGTGAAGACCGGGATGAGCGTTGGAATATTGGGGACATAGATCGAACTGCCGGCCACGATCCAGTTTGGCGAGGGCAGGCAATTGGCGCGCTGAATATCAGCAGCACTCATCCCATAGGAAAGACCGATTCGATAGAGATTATCCCCCGGCTGGACAACATATCTGACCCAGCCCGGCGGGGGACTGCAGCGGGTGGCGGTGGGCGCAGGCGGGACATAGAGTGTATACCCGGGCAGGAGACTGTCTGAATACAGGCAGTTCGCCTGGGCAAGCAGATCGCGCGAGACCCCAAAACGTTGGGACAGACCCGCCAGGGTATCACCGGGGTAAATGGTATATGGGACCCAACCCGGCGGCGGCGGGCAACTGATCGGCGGAACAGCCGTATTGGTCGGCAAGGAGGCAGTTGGCGGATAGGGCGTATCCGTCGGCAAAGCTTGAGGCGCTGCAGTCGGAAGAGGCGGGGTTGGGCCGGCCGGTGAAGGGAAGATGACCAGCACGGTATTCGTGACCTCAGGCACGACAGGCACTGAGGGGGAGAATGCCAAACCGCCTTCCACAAAAGCCAGTGAAAAGCCCCCCAGTAGGATCAAGCTGGAGGCCAGGGCAAGCATCAGTCCCGAAACTGCCTGGCGCAGGTTTTGCATGTTTACTTCCCTTCAGCAGAGGCTGCCTGGGGCGGGCGGGAAATGGGCAGCAACACACTGAACGTGGCCCCTACGCCCGGATCACTTTCTGCCCAGATGCGACCATGCTGGGCTTCTGTCAGGGTTTTGGCAATGGAAAGCCCCACACCGGTATCGCCGATGCCCTCAATCAGGACGTTGTCGGCCCGGTAGAGGCGCGAGAAGACACGCGGCAGATCTTCGGCGGGGATGCCCCCGCCGGTATCGGTCACCTGGATCATCACATATTCCTGCCCGCCATCCGAGCGCGTCTGCACCCGCAGGCTAACGGTACCCTCAACAGGGGTGGCCGCGCCTGCATTTTGCAGCAGGTGGATCAATATCTGCTGCAAGGCCTCGCGGTCGGCCTGGATGGGGGAAATCTTCTTGGGCAGGTCAAGGTGCATGGTAATGTTCTTCTCACGCACCTGGCTGCTGGTGTAGGCCACGGCATTGTCAATGACCAGGTTCAAATCCACTGCTTCCGGCTTCAGGTCCGACAACCCCGATTCGAGTGTCGTAATCTGGATCAAATCGTCAATCAGGCTGCGGATGCGTTCCGTGGAAGTCTTGATCCGCTCCACAAATTTGCGCTGCAAGGCTCCCAGAATGCCCACCGATTCGCCCAGCAACAGATCGGTATAGCCGATGATGGAAGACATCGGCTGGCGCAGTTCCTGGGAGATGGAGGCAATGATCTCCACCTGTTCCGCCGCCGGCCGGGAGGCATTTTTGGGTTTCTCCAGTTCCAGAATTCTCATATTGGCCTGGGCCAACTGGTTTTGCAGGCGCGCCGTTTCCTCAAGCGTCAGGCGCAGTTCTTTTTCAACATGAGAAACTTCAGGGGATTTGTAGGCAGGCATCCCCTGGATTGTCGCCTGCAATTCTTCATTTTCCTTCTGAAGCTCAGCAATGATCTTTTGCGACTCTTCCTGCATGGCCAGCAAAGCGCCGGCGTTTTGGGCACGTTCCTGATTCTGCTCAGCGTCCTTCATCACCGCTTCGAGCTGCTCCAGCAACTCCTGGTTTTTGCGTTCCAACTCGGCTACGCGGGCGCGTTCCTGGGCTGCACTCTGGACAGCTTCCTGATTCTGGTTTTCCAGCGTAGCAATCTGCTGGCCGCGGCGAATGATGGGTACCAAGGCTGTGGCGATATTGGTCAGGAAGGACTGGTCTTCCGCGCTCCACAGGCGGTTGGAATATGGTGAAAGCAGGAGCAGGCCGCCGATGGACTGCTTATCAGTCGAGAGGATCGGCACAAACATCAGGTGACCGGGGTTGCTCAGGCTGAGCAAATCGCCCAGGCCCTTTAAATCGCCAGAGGTGCTGCTGGCCGGCAGGCGCAGGGCGCGCCCACGCTGCATGGCGCTGGCCAGCATGGGGGTGGAATTCTGGTTCAGACTGGCTGAATCCAGATTTTCCTCCCGGATCAAATCATAGCCGCTGGCCACCGCGATCTGATTGCGGTCATCGGTCGGATAAAGAAGGAAGCACAAGTCAGCCAGCATGGTCTGAGCCAGAGCCTTGGTAATTGCCCGGCTGACCTTGTCGGCATTGACCTCGCCGGCCAAATTCAGCAAGGAGTGGAACGTCTTGGGGTCTGTGCTGTAGCGCCGCCGTTCAGGGGCATTATTATCCGCCGACTGCATGGCAACCTGGCGAGGCGCGATGGGGAAACGCTGGGGCAGGGTCATGAGGAGGGGGTAAGCCGCCAGGTATGCCAAGCGGGTCAGGCCGGCATAATCCCCCAGGCCACCATTGAGAAGCAGGTGCAAGAGGTGACCCAACAAACCCAGGACCAGCATCGCCAGACCGTTGCCCCAGCCATTCGGGCGCCGGACGATCAGGATGACCAATCCAATGGAGAGCAGGCCAAGCGAGAAGACCTGCCAGACCAAATCCCATACACTGCCATTGAATGTGTTCCCGGCCGCCCCAGTCCGTGTCACCAGGGTAAGCACCAGCCCGGTGGCCGCCAGGAGCGTCAGCAAGATCGAGCCCGCATCCGCAGGACGGCTTGGCTCCGGAAAGGCCCAGAGCCAGACGATCCAGATCAGGCTGATGAGAGTAACCGCCCGGTCGAGCGGCGGCAGGATGGAAACCGGATCCATGATCTTTTGCCAGGCCAAGCCGCTGACCGCAAAAAGCGCCAACTGCACCACGAGCAAAATGGCCAGTCCAATCACGGTCCGACGCACCTGGGGAAATTCACTTATTCGCCAGTGAATAAAGGCTGAATGCAGGGCGCCGGCAATGGAAAAAGCCACCACAATGTGGTAAACCAAACCACCTGGCAGATTGGCAAGAAAGTTGAAAGTTTCGTTAATGTATGTGCCCATAATACCAAAGTGATTATAGCACGCCCCGGCAGGCGCTACAATCGAACTTGCCTGATAAAATTATATCAAAGCCATGTACAACAAGACTCTGTTGAAAAACATTCTGATCCTGGCCGGCCTGCTGGCCGTCATCTGCCTGCCGCCGCTGGCTGCGGGGCTGCGGACGGCAGAGCGTGCGCGGGCAGCCGAAGCCAGGGGTGACATGGCTGCTGCTTCAAGTCTATATGAACTGGCCGCCATTCGCCTCCCCTGGCGGGATGAGCTGTGGCAGGAGGCCGGGCTGGCGACCTCTGCCGGTGGGCAGGCTGCAGAGACAATCCGGCTTCTCCGCCAGGCACAGGAACGCGGCAGCTTGACCACTCCCGGAGCAGCAGTCCTGGGAGAGGCTCTCTGGGAGACTGGCGAACTGGAGGGTGCCCTGGAAGTCTGGCTGGGGGCGCTTTCCGCTTCGAACCCGGACCCGGCCGTGCTTGGGCATCTTGCAGCAGCCTACCAAGCATTGGGCAACCGGGCTGGCGAACGCGAGACCCTTCTCAATCTGATCTCTGTCCAACCGCAGGATGCCCGGGCACATTACCGGCTGGGACTGCTGCTGGCAGCTGCAAAGCCGGAGGAAGCCCTGCCCGAGTTGATGGAGGCTGCCCGACTCGACCCGACCTTGGATCCAAATGTCCAGACCCTGCGCAAGGCGCTCAACACTGCCCTGCAGGTGGATGAACCCGCTTACCGCCTGACAGCGGCAGGCCAGGGGCTGGGCGGGTTGGGCGAATGGGCACTGGCCGAAGAAGCCTTTGCCGCGGCAGCAAAAGTCCGCCCGGATTATGCCGAAGCCTGGGCCTGGCTGGGGGAGGCACGCCAGCAGCTCGGCCAGGATGGAGGTGCAGAACTGTCACGGGCCTCTGTCATCAGCCCGGATTCTGTTTTGGTACACATCCTGTATGGCTTATACTGGCAGCGACAGGGACAGGCAGGAACGGCTCTGGAGCACTTCCTAGCGGCGGCGGCGCTGGAGCCGGAGAATCCAGCCTGGCAGGCGGCCCTGGCTGAGGCCTACGTGCAGGCCGGCGACCTGCCGCCGGCCCTATCCGCCTCCCAGCGAGCCGCGGAACTGGCCCCGCAGGAGGCGCAATACTGGCGCAGGCTGGCCGATTTCTGCGTGCAGAATCGATACCAGATCATGGAAACCGGTTTGCCGGCTGCCTACCGGGCGCTGGAACTGGCTCCCGGCGATGCCCGGGTGCTGGATACGATGGGCCGCTTGTACCAGGAAATCAATGATCCGCAGACTGCACGGAAGTATTTCCAGCGAGCAGTGGAGATTGATTCGACCCTGTCCTCCGGGCACCTGCACCTGGGTATCCTGTACCTGCAGACCGGGCAATATGACCTGGCAAAGCCGGAGCTCCTCCAGGCACGCGACCTGAGCCCCGGGACGCCCCTGGCAGAGCAGGCGCAGTTGCTGTTGGATCAATATTTTCCATAAGGCTCCGCATTCCACCGTTTTCCTCTGAGACGGACTGGATTAGAATTGGACGAATATGGTTAGAAACTTTCATCGAACTCTGATATTGATCTGTCTGGCAGGGCTGCTTGCAGGCTGCCAGTCATTCATCGAACAATGGAATGCACCCCCCTCAGGCACAGTGCTGTTCCAGGACGGTTTTTCAGACCAGGCTGGCAACTGGCAGACCACAGCCGACAGCGAAGCCGGGCTGGCAACTTATGATGCTGGCGTATTCCGCTTTCTGGTCAGCAGGCAGAATGTGGACATCTGGTCCACGCCGGGCCTGGACTTTGAGGATGTGCGGATCGAGGTGGATGCTGCCCATTTTGGCGGCCCGCTCGAGAACCGGATGGGGCTGATCTGCCGTTACCAGGGGCCGCGCGATTTCTACTTCTTCGTCATCAGCAGCGATGGCTACTACGCGGTTGGCAAAGTCACACAGGATGTGCTCAGCCTGCTCGGACAGGAACAAATGCAGTATTCGGCGGCCATTACCACCGGCATGGCCATCAATCACCTGCGCGCTGACTGTGTTGGGGATACGCTGACCTTTTACGTCAACAACTTCCCGGTAGCCCTGGTGCATGACAGCGACCATCCAGGCGGTGACGTAGGACTGCTGGCGGGGGCATTCGACCAAGCCGGCGTGGATGTGATCTTCGATCGTTTCATGGTGATCAGGCCGTAATGCGGTGTAATAAAGCAACCGGCAATTTACAGGTAACAACAAATATCCATTTCCCATGAAAATCTTCCTCGACAGTGTTGGCTGCCGCCTGAACCAGGCGGAGATCGAACACATTGCCCGGCGGTTCCGTGCCGCGGGACATGAGATCGTGGCCGGTGCAGAACAGGCAGACCTGGCCGTGGTTAACACCTGCACGGTCACCTCACAGGCCGCATCCGATTCGCGGTCTGCCATCCGCCGGGCACACCGCCTGGGAGCAGGCGAAATAGCGGCCACCGGCTGCTGGGTCACGCTCGAGCCGCAGGCTGCGGCAGCCCTGCCCGGTGTGAGCCGCGTCGTTTTAAATTCACAAAAAGACACACTGGCGGCAGACCTGCTCAACCTGGAGCCGGAAGCCTTCGACCTGGAACCCCTGGCGCGCCAGCCACTGCCCGGCCTGCGCCAGCGGACGCGCGCTTTCATCAAGGTCCAGGATGGGTGTGACAACGCCTGCACCTTTTGCATCACCACCCTGGCACGCGGCGCGGGGCGTTCCCGTCCCCTGGCGGAGGTGCTGGACGATATCCGTTATGCCCTGCAGGGCGGGACACAGGAGGTCGTGCTGACCGGTGTGCACCTGGGTTCCTGGGGCCAGGATCTCAACCTGCCGCTGCGGCACCTGATCGAAACCATCCTGGAAGAGACGGATGTACCCCGCCTGCGCCTTTCCTCCCTGGAACCCTGGGACCTGGAGGAGAGTTTCTTCCCGCTGTGGGAGAACAGCCGCCTGATGCCGCACCTGCACCTGCCCCTGCAATCCGGCAGCCTGACAGTGCTCAAGCGCATGGCGCGCAAGACCACCCCCGAGGCTTTTGCGGCACTGGTCGATTCGGCCCGGCAGCATATCCCCGACCTGGCTGTCACCACCGATATCATTGCCGGGTTTCCGGGCGAGAGCGAGTCTGAATTTGCCGAAAGCATTGCCTTCATCCGCCGGATGGAATTTGCAGGAGGACATGCCTTTACCTACTCACCGCGTCCCGGGACGGCAGCAGCCCGCCTGGGAGGGCAGGTCAGGCCCGAAGTGCGCAAAGAAAGAAACGCCATCCTGCGGGAAGTCTTTGAGGCAGCTGCAGTAGCATACCGGCAGAAGTATCTTGGCCGCAGGCTGCCCGTCTTGTGGGAAGCCAGTGCAGCCCTGGACGAATCCGGCTGGCGGATGGAGGGACTCAGCAACAACTACCTGCGAATCATTGCCAGCACCCCGGCACCGCGCTGGAATATGGTAGATGAGGTGGAAGTGACCGGCCTGGTGGAAAACGGCCTGAGCGGGAGGATTACCAACAGCATGTAATTCGAGTGCAGGGGGCATCAACCATTCCTCCATCAGGGACTGGAATTGTCAGGCTCCCCAGGCCATCCGAGGTCACCCGTCTTTCCCAATTTCCATCCGCTGCCTTTTTTTGCACTATAATCATGATCACCCATGCCTGCCATCTCCACCACCCTGAAGACCCTGCTCCAATATGGCCCTGCCCCACTGGCGCTGTATGCGACCTATCAATTGGGGTTGAGGACAGGGTATTACCGCAGGAAGGAGAGACAGGGAGAGGATCCAGAAAGGGGAACTGCATCTCCCGCCCCGCCCCACCCGCTTTTCGAGCTGCCTGACCGGCAGCTGCTGCTGACGGCACTCGGCGCGCCAGCCCTGGCCGCCCTGTTCACCGAAGCCGATGAAATCATGGAGGGCCAGGTGCGCCTTTTTGGCAGCGAACCGGTACCGCTGCAGTTGGCATCCCCCAAACCTCTGCAGCACTGGAGCGTTTATGAAACCGGCAGGGTCGAACTGGACGGGGATATCAAATACCTGTGGGAACCGGCCCGCTTTGGCTGGGCCTGCATTCTGGGCCGGGCCTACCACGTCAGCCATGCAGAGAAATATGCCCAAGCCTTCTGGAAGCAGGCCGAAATCTTTCTGGACTCCAACCCCCCGTACCTGGGCCCGCAGTGGATGAACGGGCAAGAGATTGCCCTGCGCCTGATGGCCCTGGCTTGGGCGGCACAGGTCTTTGCGGTTTCACCGGCCTCCACACCGGAACGTCTCGTCCGCCTGGCGCAATCGATCGCACAGCATGCGGAACGCATCGCGCTGACCCTGGCCTATGCCCGTGCCCAGAACAACAATCACCTGGTCAGCGAGGCAGCAGGGCTTTACACCGCCGGCCTCGCCCTGCCGGACCATCCCCGGTCTGCGGTGTGGCGCCAGCTCGGCTGGCGTTGGCTGAATAAAGCCCTGCAGCGCCAGATCGGCTCCTTCGGCGAATACATCCAGCACAGCACGAACTACCACCGCCTGGTGCTGCACTGTGCCCTATACGTAAATGCCATCAAGACACAGGCATGGCCGCGCGCCAGCGCCGAGGCACTAGGACGCGCAGCCGCCTGGTTATTCTCCCTGCTCGATCCCATTTCTGGCCAGGCCCCCAACCTGGGGGCCAACGACGGAGCCCTGGTTCTGCCCCTGTCATCATCGGCCTTCAGCGATTACCGGCCGGCTGTCCAGGCCGCGGCACGCGCCTTTCTGAACAGCGGACTGCCCGCAGGCCCTTGGGATGAAATGTCCTTCTGGCTGGGACTGCCTGCCCCTGAAAAAACGCTCGAACCGGGTGAGTACCTCTCGGATAACCTGCGCGGCGAAGAATCGTGGGCCTACCTGCGTACCACCACCTTCAAGTCGCTGCTGGGGCACATGGACCAATTGCATTTCGACCTGTGGTGGCGCGGATTGAACATCACCCAGGACGCGGGTTCGTACCAATACAATGCCCCTGCACCATGGGACAACCCGCTGGTGACCAGCCGGGTCCACAACACGGTCAGCGTGGATGGACTCGACCAGATGACCCGCGCCGGGCGGTTTATGACCCTGGACTGGTTCCCGGCCTACGCCAAAACCGTGATCGACAGCGACGAACGCATCCTGCAAAAGATGATCGCCTGGTACAAAACCCGCCGGCTGCGCCACGAGCGGACCGTCACGGTCTATATGGATGGCCACTGGCTGGTGGCTGATAAACTGGTCACGCCGGGAAAAGCCGCACATACCTTCCGCCTGCACTGGCTGCTGCCTGATTGGGAATGGGAGATCAACGGCACAGGCATCGGCAACCGGGAGACGGGAATTGTGATCCGGTTTAAATCTCCTTATGGGCTGGTGACCTTGCGCATGCTGCCTGACCACCAAATCCAGGCGTCTGACTGCCAGCTGACCATCGTCCGCGCCGGGGAAGTCCTGCACGGCCCGGGGCCGGCCCTGCCATTCGAGGGCTGGGTTTCACGCACCTATGGACAAAAGACACCGGCGCTCTCCCTGGCACTCACCTGCACCGCAACGCAGACGATCACATTCATCAGCGAGTTCGCGTTCCCAACATGAGAAACCGGGCCGGCGCAGTTCTGATCGAAGAGGAAAGAGTTGTGCTCATCGAACGCCACCGCGCGGGCGCGCATTATTTCGTCTTCCCGGGCGGCGGTGTGGAAGCAGGTGAAACACCCGAAGCGGCCGCAGTGCGTGAGATGGAAGAGGAAACAGGGCTGCGGGTGGTTATCCGCCGGAAACTGGCTGTCATCCAGCATGGCCGGATCAGCCTGCAGCACTACTTCCTGGTCCAAAAGATTGGCGGGGAGTTCGGACATGGTAAAGGTGAAGAAATGTCGAACCTTTGTCCGGATGACCCGACCAAAGGCACCTACCGGCCGGTCTGGATCCCCGTGACCGACCTGCGGGGACAGGAGAATATCCATCCGGCAGTCCTGGCAACATTGGTTGTCCAGGCGCTCGAGGCCGGCTGGCCGCGCGAGCCACAGGCATTCTTCGAAGATGTGCGCCCGGCCCAGCCTCCGGCAGCCAGGTTCTAATATGCATATCCTGATCATCCACCAGGCCTTTGCCTCACTCGACGAACCCGGCGGGACGCGCCACTACGAGTTTGCGCGCTTCCTGGCAAAGCATGGGCACCAGGTGACAGTGATCGCCAGCCCGGTAAGTTACATCACAGGCACATCCACCGCCTCTGCCCCGGCAGAAGAAGAAACTCCGCGAATAAAGATTCTGCGTGCCCCCGTCTACGGCGCCCACCACAAATCCTTCCTGCACCGCACCCTGGCCTTTGTCAGTTTCATGCTCTCGTCTTTCTGGCTGGGCCTGGACGTAAAGAACGTGGACCTGGTCTGGGGCACCTCGCCACCCATCTTCCAGGGCGTGAGCGCCTGGATTCTGGCACGGCTCAAGCGGGCAAAATTCCTGTTCGAGGTGCGCGACCTGTGGCCGCAGTTTGCCATCGCGGTCGGCGTGCTGACCAACCCCCTTCTCATCCGCCTGGCCGAATGGCTGGAAGGACGCCTGTACCGGGCTGCAGACCGGGTAGTGGTCAACAGTCCCGGATTTGGCGCACATGTCCGGGTGCGCGGGGCACGCAGTGTGAAACTCATCCCAAACGGCGCCGACCCGGAGATGTTCGCTCCGGCCAATCACGGTGAAGCCTTCCGGGCTGCGCAACGGCTGGAAAACAGATTCGTGGCGCTCTACGCCGGGGCGCATGGCATGTCAAACGATCTGGGCGTCGTCCTGGAATCCGCCAGGCGGCTGGCAAAAACCGCCCCCCAGGTGCAGATTGTCCTTCTGGGCGACGGGAAGGAAAAGCCCGCCCTTCAGGCACAGGCCGCGCAGATGGGCCTGCCCAATGTCACCTTTCTGCCTTCCGTGCCCAAAACAGAGATTCCTGCAACGCTGGCCGGGGCAGACACCTGCATTGCAATCCTGAAACCACTGGATGAATACAAAACCACCTATCCGAACAAAGTCTTCGACTACATGGCTGCCGGCCGCCCGGTGGCGCTGGCGATCGACGGCGTGATCCGCGAGGTGGTGGAGAACGCCGGGTGCGGCTTTTTTGCCCGCCCGGGCGACCCGGACGCGCTGGCCGAAGTGCTGGAGCAGCTGGCTGCCGATCCGGAAGGCAGCCGCCGGATGGGGCTGGCGGGACGCGGCTACCTGGAAAAAAACTTCAGCCGGGCCGCAATCGGCGAACAATTGCTGGGTGTGCTGGAAGAAATGATGCAGAAATGAACGATTTTACCGAGGTCAAGATCGAGGTCTTCATCCCCGCGGAGTTTCTGGATGCCCTGCGGGAGGCGCTGGCCGGGGCAGGTGCCGGGCAAATCGGCAGGTATGACCACTGCTGCACTGTGATGGAGGTGCGCGGCTACTGGCGGCCGTTGGAAGGAGCCAATCCCTTCCAGGGCGCTGTGGGCCAAGTGGAGCAGGGTACAGAGTGCAAGGTGGAAGTCAACTGCAAGCGCGAGCGGGTGGAGGCTGTGCTGAAGGCCATTCGAGGGGTGCACCCGTATGAACAGCCGGTGGTCAACATCCTGCCGCTGTTAAATCATTGTTTCGCAGAAACGAAGTGAAATCCCAATTCGACTCCCGGGTATGGCTGGCCCGTCTTCTCATTGCAATTGTCACGGGCTGGAACCTGCAGGCGGCAGCAGCCTTTCTGGCCAGTCCCGAACGCTTTGCCCCTGCCTTCGAATTGAGCGGCGTACCGGGAGAAGCCGCCATGCGCGGTATGGCCGTACTGTTCGTGATGTGGAACGTACCTTACCTGGCAGCACTCTGGAATCCCAGGCAGCACCGCCTGTCAGCCTGGGAGGCGCTGGCGATGCAGACACTGGGTGTGGCCGGAGAGAGTATCATTTATTTCAGTCTCCCGGCAGAATACCCCCGGCTGCTCTCATCCATCCAGCGCTTTGTCCTCTTCGACGCCGCCGGGATTGTCCTGCTGGCCAGCGCGCTGTTGCTTTCCAGGAAAACAAAGAAAAACAAAGTAGAATGACATTCAGGAGAACATCGCTATGCCCATCATCCATTTCGACCACTTTCACCGCTATGATGAACTGACCCAGATGCTGCACGCCTGTGCCGGGGAATATCCCGGCCTGGTCAGAATCGAATCCATCGGTAAAAGCCACGAAGGCCGTGATGTCTGGCTGTTGACGATCACGAATTTCAAGACCGGTCCCGACAACGAAAAGCCGGCATTATGGGTGGATGGAAATATCCATGCCTCAGAGGTGGCAGCCTCGGCAGCCAACCTGTATTTTATCAACAGCCTGCTGACCCGCTATGGCCAGGATGCGGCCGTGACCGAAGCGCTAGACACACACGCCTTTTATATCTGTCCACGTGTCAACCCGGATGGAGCTGAGTGGGCCCTGGCCGACCGGCCGAAGATCGTGCGCTCGAGTACGCGGCCCTATCCCTATGATGAAGAACCGGTGGAGGGGCTGATCGCCAACCAGGATATCGATGGGGATGGGCGCATCCTGCAAATGCGCATCCCTGACCCCAATGGAGCCTGGAAATTCGATCCCGAAAACCCGCGCCTGATGCTGAGGCGCGACCCGGCAGAAAATGGCGGGAAATATTATCGCATCCTGCCGGAAGGCTTGCTCCAAAATTATGACGGCGTAACCATCCAGGTTTGCGGCCCCAAGGAAGGCCTGGACCTGAACCGCAACTTCCCGGTCAACTGGCGGACGGAGTCTGATCAGCACGGTGCCGGGCCTTATCCGCTCAGCGAGCCGGAGACCCATAACCTGGCGCGCTTCATTACAAAGCACCCCAATATTTCCGGGGCGATCACATTCCATACCATGAGCGGTGTCCTGCTGCGGCCCTATGACGACCGCCCGGATGATGAAATGCCGGCCGAAGACCTGTGGACCTACAAAAAGATCGGCCAGCAGGGCACCAAAATAACCGGCTACCCCAATATTTCGGTCTTCCACGATTTCAAATATCACCCCAAACAAATCACAACCGGAGGGTTCGACACCTGGCTGTATGACCACCTGGGCATGTTCGCCTGGACCGTGGAAATCTGGAATCCACAGGGGCAGGCAGGCATCGAGAACATCAAATTCATCGAGTGGTACCGGGAACACCCGCTGGAAGACGATCTGAAGCTGCTCAAATGGAACGAGGAAAAACTTGGCGGCAAGGGATACGTGGACTGGTATACATTCGACCATCCACAACTTGGGAAAGTGGAACTCGGCGGCTGGGATTCCCTGAACATGTGGACCAACCCGCCGCCGGCCTGTCTCGAAGAGGAGCTCAAACGCTTCCCGGACTGGCTGGTCTGGAATGCACTCATCTTCCCCAAACTGGCGCTGCGGCAGGTCAGTCTGACCGCCTTGGGCGGCGAAACTTGGCGCATCCGCCTGGTGGTGGAGAATACCGGCTGGCTGCCCACCTACATCACCAAGAAAGCACTCGAGAAGAAGGCAACGCGCGGCATCATCTGTACAATCGAATTGCCGGAGGGTGCCAGCCTGCAGTCCGGCAAGCTGCGTGAAGAATTTGCGCAGTTGGAAGGCCGGGCCTATAAGACGGCGATGGTAGATGAGTTCGATGAATCGACCAACGACCGCCTCAAAGTGGAATGGGTGGTGTATGCGCCGGCAGGGAGCGTGGTAAAGTTGAGCGCACAGCATGCGCGCGCCGGGGTGGTGCGGCTGGATGTGGAATTGAAGCCATAACCAACATCCAAAAATATAAGCCGGTAAAGGGATGTCCGTCTGTTGAAGGCGGGCATCCTTCTTTAACGTGGGAACATTTCCAGGCCCATGGCCGTCAATTAGGTAATCACAGCCAAACGCCAAATCCCACCGGTTGTGATGGAGGAGACACCATGAACACGCGTAAGAAAATTGCAATCACAGTCTGCGTCCTTATTGTTGTGATTCTGGCCGCCTGCAGCCCAAAAGCATCCAGGGTGGCCCAGGATGAATATGGGGCCGGCGGCGGGGGTGCGCCAGGTGAGCCGCTGATGGAGATGCCCGCCGCCGCGCCGACAATGATGCCTGTCACAGACTCAGAGGCAGGTGCAATGGCTCCGGAAGGCAAGGGGTATCTCGACAATGCGGTCTACGAACTCAACCGGCCCCAGCCTCCCCAGGAGGAAGGCGGCGAGGCCGTTCCAGACGTGGATGCGCGCAACGCCACGCGCATGATCATCAAGAACGCCGAGATGAAATTGCTGGTGGCGGATACCGATGTTGCCATCGATGGGGTGACCCAGGTCACCGGGGATATCGGCGGCTATATCATCAGTTCACGCGTCTGGTACGAACCTTACTACGAAGAGAATTATAAATACGCGAGCATCACCCTGGGCGTGCCGGTGGAACAATTCGAGACGGCCATGCGCCGCCTGCGCGGCCTGTCCGTACAGGTTTTGGATGAGACCGCCTCAGGCGAGGACGTTACAGACCAGTATGTTGACCTGCAGTCACAGGTGCAAAACCTGGAAGCCACGCGCGACCGCATCCGCGGATTCCTGGACCAGGCCAAGACAGTGGATGAAGCCCTGCGCATCAACCAGCAGTTATCGGATGTGGAGCGCCAGATCGAAGAGATCAAGGGCCGCATAAATTACCTGTCGGACCGCTCGGCCTACTCGACCATCACGGTCAACCTGAGTCCGGAACTGCCGGAAATCACCCCCACTCCAACGCCCACCCTGGAACCCACCCCGACGCCGGAGCCATGGGATCCCGGCAAGACCATCGAACGCTCGCGCGAGACGCTGACCAAGTCCTACCAGGGGCTGGCCGAGTTCTTCATCTGGCTGGCAATGGTCTTCCTCCCCATCTTCGGCCCGTGGATCCTGCTGGCCTGGATCATCTGGCGGGTGGTGCGGCGCAAACTGTCCAAGCCAACACCGCCAACACCCCCGGCGCCGCCACAGCAGTAAAGCGGCCAGATAAATCCCAAGGCCCTGAAGCACGCACTTCAGGGCCTGACTATTTTTTGGAAGCCTGCGTCCGAACTAACCCATTTTCCCCGTCAGGTAGGCTTCGGTCAATTCCTTCTCTGGCATGGTAAACATCCGGTCGGTTTCAGAAAACTCCACCAGTTCCCCCAGCCAGAACAGGCCGGTGTAATCCGAGACACGCGCGGCCTGCTGCATGTTATGCGTCACGATGACGATGGTGTAATTCTGCTTCAACTCGCCGATCAAATCTTCCACCTTCAGGGTCGCGATGGGGTCCAGGGCGGAGGTCGATTCGTCGAACAGGATCACCTCGGGCCGGACCGCCACCACGCGCGCGATGCACAGGCGCTGCTGCTGGCCAAGCGAGAGGCCCAGGGCATTTTCATTCAGGCTGTCTTTGACGTCATCCCAGAGGGCTGCCTGGCGCAGGCTGCGCTCCACGGTCTCACGCAGGCCGGACCTGCTACCGGCCATCCCAAGCACACGCGGTCCAAAGGCCACGTTATCAAAGATGGACTGCGGGAAAGGGTTGGGTTTCTGGAAGACCATGCCGACGCGCTGGCGCAGGCTGACCACGTCCATGCCGGGAGCGTGGATATCCTCCCCATTAAGAGCGATCAAGCCTTCCACTCGCGTGCCGGGAATGGTGTCGTTCATGCGGTTCAGGCAGCGCAGGAAGGTGCTTTTGCCGCAGCCCGAGGGCCCGATGAGCGCCGTGACACGCCGCGGTGGTATGGCGAGGTTAATATTGGCCAGAGTTCTTTTTTGGCCGTAATAGAAATTCAGGTCCTGAATCAGAAAGGCAGGCGTATCGCTCACAAACCCATTTTACCCGATTCCGATGTTTCGCTGCACACTGATGCCCAGGTTATCGGCATGGTCGCTGACACGTTCCATGTTGCGCAGCATTTCCGTAAAGATGACATTGGCTTCCGGGTCGCAGATGCCGGCATCCAAACGCTCGATGTGCTTCTGGCGGATTTCAGAGTAGAGGTGGTCGAATTCATGTTCCCGGCGGCAGACCTTTTGCGCCAGGTCGCGGTCATCGTCCCGGAAGGCACGCACGGAAAGTTCATAGGTATGATGGGCATGTTTGTAAAGGCGGTCGAGGTCCCGGACGGCCTGCTCACTGAAGGGGACTTCATTCTCTATGCGTTCAATGGCGTACTGGGCGATATCCTCTGAGAGATCGCCGACCCGTTCGATATCGATAAGCAAGTTCTTTAGTTGAAAACAGCGGTTCAGTTGATGAATGCTCAAATCTTCCCGCAAAAGGGTATTGACGAACTGGGTCAGCGTTTTGAAGACCGGGTCGACGAAATCCTCCTCCTGGCTCAAGACCCGCCTGGCGGCAGTATCATCCTGCCGAATGAGTGCCTGGCAGGCCAGTTCAAACATCTGGACCGTGGCATCGCCCAGGCGCACCAGTTCGCGGGCCGCCTCTTTCAGAGCAACCGCCGGGACACTGAGCTGCATCTCGTCAATAAATGCGGTCAACCTGGGTTTCTTATCCTCCGGTTTTTCGGGGGCGAGGCGCCTGGAGATCCAAGCAACCTGTTTTACAAATGGGAACAGTACTGCACTGACAACGATATTGAAAATGCTATGGGCATTTGCAATCTGGCGGGGCAGTTCGGAAGATGTGTGGGTAATGATGTCCGCGAACGGATGAATGAACGGTAAAAACAGAAGAACGCCGAAAACATTCATGATAATCTGTGCCATGGAGGCCTGCCGGGCAGCCGGTGACAGGCGGATCGAAGCAACAAAGCCTGTGATGCAGGACCCGATGTTGGCTCCAAGGATGATCCCGACCGCACCCTCGATCGTGATTGCCTGACTCATCCCCATGGCCACGGTCATACTGGTGACGGCTGTGCTGCTCTGGGTCAACGAGGTCAGGATCAGCCCGGCCAGCACCCCAACCAGGGGGAATTGGCCCATCGTCACCAGGCCGTCAGCCACCCAGGCAATTTCCATCAGACTCTTCAGGGCTCCCGACATGAACCCCATGGCAGTAAAGACCAGCCCAATTCCCATGCATATTTCGCCGTATTTTTTCCACTCACGGTTTTCGAAGAACTCGATGAAGACCAGCCCTAAGACAATGAACAACAGGTTGAGTTTGCCAATGTCGAAGGCAACAATTTGCGCCGTGAGGGTGGTGCCGATCTCCTGCCCAAGCATGACCCCAATTGCCTGTTCCACGCTCATCAAATTGGCATTGATCAGACCGATCATGGTAACCATTAACAGACCGCTGCTGTGGATCATGGCTGTGGCTGTAGCGCCAAATGCAGCACTTTTAAACCGGTTACTGGTTACACGATCGAGCCATTTCTGAATCTGCTCCCCTGTCAGTTTCTCCATGCCGGTACTGAGCAACCGGATGCCGTACAAAAGAAGCGCCAACCCGCCCATGATTTGCACAAAGCCAAGCATGTTTCCTCCTGGTTTCAAGAAAAGGAGAGTGTCAGAAACCGGTTGGCACTCACCTGCAGCCCAATTTTACTATCGCATCGGAACAGGGGAACTGCAGCACGATCACTTTCTTATGTGACAAAACTCACAAATACAGGCTGCCATTCCCAACTGCTTTTGCCTTATAATTTACAGTGATGAAACCACAGCCTTGGATTTTCGTGTTCCTTGCTTTCCTGCTTGCCGCCTGCCAGCCTTCCCCAACCGGAAATGCCGGGAACGCTGCCGCTGCCTACATCGAGAACAAAGGCTCCGATACGATCGTCAACCTGGCCCTGGCATGGGCCGAAACCTACCAGGGTGAGCATCCCGACGTGCGCATCTCGGTAACAGGCGGCGGCTCGGGGACAGGGATCGCGGCCCTGCTGAACGGTACGGTGGACATTGCCAATGCTTCACGCCAGATCAAAGCGGAGGAGGTGGATGAAGCACGCGCCAACGGCATCGATCCGGTGGAGTTCATCATCGCCCGGGATGCCATCGCGGTCATCGTCCACCCGGAAAACCCGGTCAGGGAATTGACTCTGCAGCAAATCTCGGACATCTACAGCGGCAAGATCGACAACTGGCAGGAAGTCGGTGGAGAAGACCGCCCCATCGTACGCCTTTCACGCGAAACCAATTCGGGAACACATGTCTACTTCCTGGAGACCGTCCTGCGCCTGGGTAACAAGGAGAACAAAACGCTCTTTTCCATGGATACACTGCTCCTGCCCTCCTCGGAAGGCATCATCAACGAAGTGCGCCAGAACCCGAATGCAATCGGCTATGACGGCTTGGGCTATGTACCGGAAGACCTGAAGATCATCTCCATTGCCGAAGCTGAGGGGGAGCCGTACGTGCTGCCGATGATCAGCACCGTCAACGATAAAAGTTACCCGATCGCACGTGACCTGTACATGTACACTGCCGGGGAACCGCAGGGCGCGGTCAAGGATTACCTTGATTGGGTGCGCTCTGAAGAAGCCCAGGCGATCGTTGCCGAACTCGGCTTTGTACCCATTCTTGTTTATAATCCGTAGGTCCCATGAAATCGAAACCAAACTGGCAGGAATTTTTCATCCCGCGCCTGATCAAGGCCTCCGGGTATTCGGCCATCGTCTTTGTGACGCTCATCTTCTTCTTTCTGCTGCGCGAAGGCACTCCAACGCTCGGCGAGGTGGCGTTGAAGGCCCTATTTTCGCAACGCTGGTATCCAATCGAAGAACACTTCGGGATCCTGTCGCTCATCACCGGATCGTTGATCATCACCATCGGCGCCATGCTGGTGGCCATGCCCTTTGGCATTGCAACGGCCGTCTTCATCTCAGAGATCGCCCCGCGCTGGGTACGTGAAATCCTCAAGCCGCTGGTGGAACTGCTGGGCGGGCTGCCCTCGGTGATGCTGGGCTTTCTGGGCATCCTGGTGCTTTCGCCATTCCTGCGGACCTTCCTGAACCTGCCCACTGGGCTGACAGCCCTGGCAGGCTCCCTGCTGCTGGGAGGCATTGCCGTGCCGACCGTGGTCTCCATCGCCGAAGACGCGCTAGATGCCGTACCGCGCGGCTACCGGGAAGGCGCCTGGGCGCTGGGCGCCACCCGCTGGCAGACCATCTGGCGCGTGACCCTGCCGGCAGCCAAATCCGGCGTGCTGACGGCGGTCATGCTCGGCATCGGGCGCACCATCGGGGAGACCATGACCGTGATGATGGTGACCGGCAATGCGCCAGTGCTGGCCGTGAAACTGAACAGTATTTTCTCCCCTGTTCGCACCATGACGGCCACCATCGCGGCCGAGATGGGCGAAGTGGCCAGCGGCAGTACGCACTACCACGTGTTGTTTTTCATCGGCCTGGTGTTGTTCCTCATCTCGCTGGCCGTCAATGTCAGCGCCTCGGCGGTGATCTTCCGCTCCAAGAAACGCGCCGAACGGGTGCTGTCCTGATTTCAAAAAGAGCCATTATGAACCGCTCCTTCTCCATCAACCGCCACCTCGTCCAGCGCCTGGGGTTCAGCCTTGTCACCCTGGTCGCCATCCTGACGGTCGTGCCCATCGTGGGGGTGATCATTTACATTGTCAGCAAAGGCGCGCCGGCCATTTCCTGGGAGTTCCTTTCCGGTTTTCCCCATGACGGGATGCGCGCCGGCGGTATCCTGCCGGCCATCGTCGGCACATTCTACCTGACCATCGGCACAGCCATCTTTTCCGTCCCGCTGGGCATTGGGGCTGCCATCTACCTCTCGGAATACGCGGCGGATAACACCCTGACACGCCTGATCCGCCTGGCAATCATCAACCTGGCAGGCATTCCCTCGGTCGTCTATGGATTGTTTGGGCTGGGATTGTTCGTCATCTTTCTGAACTTCGGCACCAGCATCCTGGCCGCTTCGCTGACGCTCTCGATCATGACCCTGCCGGTCATCATCAGCACCGCCGAGGAAGCCCTGCGCACCGTGCCGCAGGCCTTCCGGACGGTCAGCATCTCGATGGGCGGCACACGCTGGCAGACCATCCGGCGGATCGTGCTGCCGGAGGCGCTGCCCGGCATCATCACCGGCGTCATCCTCGGCCTGGAACGCGCCGCCGGGGAAACCGCCCCGATCCTGTTCACCGGCGCAGCCTTCTTCCTGCCGCGCCTGCCGCACTCACCGCTGGATGCCAGCATGGCCCTGCCCTATCACCTGTTCGTCATCTCCACCCAGGTGCCCGAAATGCCCATCCAGATCCAGTACGGCACGGCGCTGGTGCTGCTGGTCTTTGTGCTGGCCATGAACCTGAGCGCGACGTTCATCCGGTCGAGGGCGAGGGCAAAACGGCAATGGTGATTTCATGAACAAAATCGTCATCCAGAACCTGACTTTGCAGTACTCCGACGGCACCGAATCCCTGCGGGATATCACGCTGGATATCCGCGCCAATGCCATCACGGTCCTGTTCGGGCCGGCAGGCGGGGGCAAATCTTCACTGCTGCGCTGCCTGAACCGCCTGAACGATCTGACCGAGGTCAAGACGCTCTCCGGCAAGATCCTGCTGGACGGCGAGGATATCCTGGACCCCAGGACGGATGTGATTGCCCTGCGCCGCCGGGTGGGGATGGTATTTGCCCGCCCGGTGGTCCTGCCGCTCTCCATCCGCGGCAACCTGACCTATGGCCTGGAGCTGGCCGGGGAGAAACGCAAGTCCCGGCTGGATGAGGCGGTGGAGACCAGCCTCAAACAGGTAGCCATGTGGGAGGAGGTGAAAGACCGGCTGGATGATCCTGCCATCGCCCTCTCGGGCGGGCAGCAGCAGCGCGTTTGCCTAGCGCGTGTGCTGGCCCTGGAGCCGGAAGTCATCCTGCTCGATGAACCCACCTCCGGCCTCGACCCGATTTCCACCGGCAAGGTGGAAATCTCGCTCCAGGAACTCAAGAAGAACCACACCATCATTCTGGTACCGCACTCCGTCCAGCAGGCGGCACGCACCTCGGATTATGCGGCTTTCTTCCTGCAGGGTGAACTGGTGGAATACGCCCCCGGCACCGACTTATTCACCATCCCCAAAGACAAGCGTACCGGCGATTATGTGACCGGCCGGTTTGGGTAACCCAGGGAGCAGGCAGAATGTCCACCCGAATCCTGGTCGTCGAAGATGAACCTGCCCTGCAGGAAACCCTGGCCTACAACCTGCAAAAGGAAGGTTATGAAGTGGAAGTGGCTGGCGATGGAGCCGCGGGGCTTGCAGCAGCGCGTTCCCACCCCCCCGACCTGATCCTGCTGGATATCATGCTCCCCGGGCTGGATGGCTTCGAGGTCTGCAGGCGCCTGCGGCAGGAGATGAACACGCCGGTGCTGATGCTGACCGCCCGTGAGGATGAGATCGACCGGGTGGTGGGCCTGGAGGTGGGGGCAGACGATTATCTGACCAAGCCCTTCTCGATGCGGGAACTACTGGCGCGCGTCAAGGCCCAGCTGCGGCGGGCGCAGTTGATCCGGGACGAGATCACCAGATCCGGCGTAGCGGCTGCAGCACAGGAAACGCTCACCTTTGGCAACCTGACGATCAATGTCACCCGCCGGGAGGTGATCCTGGACGGAGGAATCATGCAATTGAAGCCCAAGGAATATGACCTGCTGCTTTTCCTGGCCCAGCACCGCGGCCAGATGCTCTCGCGCGAGTTCGTGCTGGAGCGTGTCTGGGGCTGGGATTACATCGGTGACAGCCGCACGGTGGATGTGCACGTGCGCTGGCTCAGGCAGAAAATCGAGACAGACCCGGCCGAACCGGTCCGGATCGTGACCGTCCGGGGCGGCGGCTACCGCTTCGAGGGTTGAGCATGAAAACATCATCTGATTATCGTCTTGAGGCTGCCGATCCCCAACGGGACCTGATACCCATCTCCCAACTAATCTCGGAAGTCTTTGCCGGCGGACAGTATGTAAAGGAAATCAGCGAGACATATATCGGCAACTGTCATTACGATTGGAATACCACACGGCTGATCTGGGACGGCGGGAAACTGATCCACCATTGGGGTGTGTGGGGCTACCAAATGCGGGTGGAGTCAGTTCAATTGAAAGTAGCCGGCATTGGAGCCGTGGCAACCCAGGAGGCTTACCGCAAGCAGGGCCTGATGCAGCAGGCTGCCCAAGCCTCTTTCCAGGCTACTGAAAAAGATGGCTACGACCTGAGCATCCTGCGCGGCCGGCACTATGTAAAGATGGGATATGCGCGCGCCTGGAACTACGTCACCTATCGCCTCAAGCCGGAGGAGATTCCGGCACCCGAACAAAAGCAGCCCACCCGGCTGCTCAACACAGAGCAGATCCCGGAGATCGACAACCTTTACAACCGGACACATGCCGCTTTCAGCGGCACGGCCATCCGCCCCACTTATCGCAAGCGCAGCGCTGAGGATATGGGGATGTATGGCTGGTTCGACGCGGCAGGAAAACTGGCCGGCTACGTGCGCGTCCTGCCCGATGAGGAAGATCCGAAAACCCTGCAGTGTCTGGAAGCCGCGGGTGATCCGCTGCAGGGGCTGGCGGCGGTGGGAGACCTCTTCAAAAGTGGGAATTACGAAAAGCTGACCTTCTTCACCCTGCCTTATCTGCACCCACTGCTGCAACACCTGCGCCGGGGGGCCTGCATCGTCGAAGATCGTTACTTCGATATTTCCGGCTGGCGCGTGCGGCTGGTCAACCTGTACAGCACCCTGGAGAAACTGACGCCGTTATTCGAAAAGCGCCTGGAAAGATCGCAGTTCGCCAACTGGCAAGGCCGCCTGCTTCTGGATGCCGGCGCACAGAAGGCAAGCCTGCAGATCAAACATGGCAAGGTCGAAGTTGACGATGGCGGATGGTGCGAACACTATGCCCAAGCGGGAGCAGATTTGGCCCGCTTCCTGATCGGCTCAGATGAGCCGGAGGAGATCATCCGGCAGGCAAATATCACCTGCGGCGGACTGGCCATCCCCCTGCTGGGCGTGCTTTTCCCCAATCTACACCCCATGCTGAGCCACTGGGACGAGTATTAGCCGGGGGACACCCCCACGTGATGAACTACATTCTTTTGGCTGCCCTGATTCTTGCCCTGATGGCCGTTGCCTGGCTGGCCGTACGGCTGACCCGCCTGCGCCGCTCGGCAGATGAACTGGCGCAGGCCATACACGGGGCAGCAGCCGGAGAAAAAGCAACCGACCTACCAGAGTCCGACCCGGCACTGGGGGAGCTGGCCAGTGCAGTCGCGGGGTTGAGGCGGGCATTTGCAGAACGCCTGGCCGGACTGGAATCCGAACGCTCGCAACTGGCCGCCGTGCTGGACCAGATGACCGATGCCGTGCTGATCGTGGATGCCGAAGGAATTGTGCGCCTGTCCAACCCGGCAGCCGCGCGGCTCTTCCCGGTTGAAGAGGGGATCACACTGGTGGAGGTGCTGCGCGATCACCAGCTGGCCGAATTATGGCGGCGTGCCAGCCAGCAGAAGGATATCGTCACCGGGGAAGTGGAAATCGGGATACCGCGCCGTTCCCTGCAGGTGAATGTCATCCCGATGGCGGGCGGCGGTGAGACCCTGCTCCTGTTACAGGACCTGACCCGCCTGCGCCGCCTGGAGACGGTGCGGCGCGATTTCGTCAGCAACCTTTCGCACGAACTGCGCACGCCGCTGGCCTCCCTGAAGACCCTGGCCGAGACCCTGCACGACGGCGCCCTGGAAGACCCGCCGGCCGCGCGGCGCTTTGTGGGGCGGATGCAGATCGAAGTGGACGCCATGATCCAGATCGTGAACGAACTGTTGGAACTCTCACGAATCGAGTCGGGGCAGGCGCCGCTGAAAGTGCGGGCGCTCTCCCCTGCGGCGCTGGTGAATTCGGTCTTCGAGCGCATGTTCCTGCAGGCAGAGCGCGCCCGGCTGAGGCTGCGCGTGGACTGCCCGCCGGACCTGCCTGCGGTACGCGCCGACCCGCCGCGCCTGGAGCAGGCCTTGATGAACCTGGTGCACAATGCGGTCAAGTTCACACCGCCGGGAGGAGAGATCCTGATTTCCGCCGCCCGGGATCAGGACGGAGAGATGGTCGTCTTTTCGGTGCGCGACACCGGGGTGGGCATCCCAGCCGACGACCTGCCGCGCATCTTCGAGCGGTTCTACAAGGCCGACCGCGCCCGCTCCGGCGGGGGGACGGGGCTGGGGCTTTCGATCGCCCGCCACCTGGTGGAGGCGCACGGCGGGCGCATCCGGGCAGAGAGCGAAGAAGGACGGGGGAGCACGTTTTACTTCAGCATTCCGGTCATGAGAAATCCTTAACCGGCTGTTAACTCACCTTTAGATGGACGTTAACCGTTTTTTGCTATCATGAGTCATATCGAAAGGATTGATATGACCATATTTTTGGTATTCATCACCATCAGCCTGTTTGTGGTCTTTGCCGTGCAGGGACGTCCTTCGAAGTAAACTGGAGAAATGAAAAATGAAAGCAAGAGTCCTGTTTTTATGCACCGGTAATTCCGCCCGCAGCCAGATGGCCGAAGCCTTCCTGCGCCGGTATGGCGGCGAGCACTTCGATGTTTTCAGCGGCGGGCTGGAACCAAAAGGCCTGCACCCGCTTACCATCAGGGTGATGGAGGAAGCCGGCTTCGATATGAGCGCCCATAAGTCCAAGCCTCTGTCGCAGTTCCTGGGAGAACACTTTGGCTACCTCATCACCGTCTGCGCCAACGCCGAGAAGAACTGCCCCATCTTCCCTGGCGTCAGCGTGCGCCTGCATTGGCCCTTCGACGACCCCGCCGAGGCGCAGGCGACGGAAGCCGAACAGTTGGAGAAATTCCGCCAGGTGCGCGACCAGATCGCATCCAAGGTCACGGACTGGCTGGCAGAACAGGGTTTTTAGCTCTGCCATTATTATCCTGACTGCACTGCCCTGAATGTTTCGATGAAGGGCGCGGGCAAGTACCAATAGACGCCCAAAATACGGAATATCTTCCGGGGTCTTCAATCCAAAATTCCACTACCGTTGAGATTCGGAGATATGACAAAAGCATGAAGGGCGGGTGACAAACCACACCTGACAGCAGCCTGCATACTGCATAAAATCATATTCGGACGATTGAATATGATTACAAAACGCGATCCCACCTTCCAGTCTGAGACCGACCTGTTCAAGGTCCTGACCAACCCAGCCCGGCTGGCCATCCTGGACGCCCTGCGGGAGGGCGAGCAGTGTGTCTGCCACCTGGAAGCACACCTCGGCCACCGCCAGGCGTATATTTCCCAGCACCTGATGATCTTGCGGGAAGCCAACCTGGTGGAGGACCGCCGGGATGGTTGGAATATCTACTACCGCGTCACCCGGCCCGAAATCTACGTCCTGATCGACACGGCCATCCGGTTATCCGGCCGCGAACGCCAGCCGGTGAAGCCCGTAAAAGCCTGCCCCTGCCCGCACTGCAACCCCGAAGCCGCCAAAAGCCCTCTCAAAGAGACAAAAAAACCATGACACCAAAAACCCTGCCACTCAGCATGGATGACCAGGGCAGGCTGGTGCTGCCTGCCGAATTGATTTCCTGTTACGGGCTGCAAGCCGGCGCCGAGATCCAGGTCGACCTGGAGCAAAACGGGCTGCGCATCCGGCGCTCTGCCAACCACCTGGCAAAGGTCTACATCGAGCCGACCAGCCGCTGCAACCTGGCCTGCCGCACCTGCATCCGGAATGCCTGGGATGAACCGCAGGGTGATATGAGCGGCGAGACCTTTGGACACCTGATGCAGAACCTGCGTGAACTGCCCAATCCTGTGACGATCTTCTTCGGCGGATTCGGCGAGCCGCTGTTCCACCCAAACATCATCGGGATGGTACGCCAGGCAAAAGCCGCGGCTGCCTCGGTGGAACTGATCAGCAACGGTCTTTTATTGACAGAGGAGATGTCGCGCGAGCTGGTTGCCTCTGGACTGGATGTGCTCTGGATCTCTGTGGACGGCGCGACGGCCGAAAATTATGCCGATGTGCGCCCTGGGGCGCTGCTGCCCAAGGTCATGGAAAACATCATCCGCATCGCCTACATGCGGCACCAGACCCAGCGCAAGCCCGAACTTGGGATTTCCTTCGTGGCCATGCGCCGCAACATTGCCGACCTGCCCGCCCTGCTGCAACAGAGCGTCAAACTGGGCATCTCGCAATACATTGTCACCAATGTCTTACCCTACACCAGCGAGATGTGCGCCGAAATGCTCTACACGCGCATCCTGGACGGCACCAATTCCACGCCCACGCAGTGGGCCCCGCACCTGAACCTGCCGCGTATGGACTGGAACGACGATACCCACGAGGCGCTCTACCGCAGCCTGCGTGACCGGCGCAACGTCAGCATCAACGGCGACATCCAGGGAGCATCCAACGGGCGCTGTCCTTTTGTGGAGCGCGGTGCGGTCGTTGTGGGCTGGGATGGGACAGTCAGCCCGTGCCTGGGATTGATGCATGATTACGAGACCTATCTGAACCGGCAGAAACGTTCCATCCGCCGCTACAAAGTGGGGAGCCTGTCCGAACGAAGCCTGCTGGAACTGTGGATGGATCCCGAATACCAGGCCTTCCGCCAGCGGGTGCAATCCTTCGATTTCCCTGCCTGCACGCTGTGCGGCGGCTGTGACATGCTGGAGACCAATGCAGAGGATTGCTTTGGCAATACTTTCCCGACTTGCGGCGGCTGCCTGTGGGCGCAGGGCGTCATCCAGTGTCCATAGAACGGCACGGGAATATTACAAAGGAGTAGACTATGTCTGAGTTCCTGGAAACCACGGTAGATAAATTCACCTTCAAGGTTGCTACAGACCGGTTTTATAACCAAGAGGGTATTTGGGCAAAAGAGGAAAACGGGCGTGTACGCATCGGGTTGTCTGACTTTGTCCAGCAGCGCAGCGGCGATGTGGCCTTTGCAGAGGTCAAACCAGCCGGAACAGCCCTGGCTGTGGGGGATGAAGCCGCAGTGATCGAGACCATCAAGGTGGATATCACTTACACATCGCCTGTAAGTGGAAAAATCCTGGAGGTCAACCCGGCGATGAACGATGCACCGGAAACCATCAACCAGGACCCATATGGCGCTGGCTGGCTGGCTGTGCTGGAAGCCACCGGGTGGGAGACAGAGCGAGCCAAACTGCTCGACCCGCAGGCTTATTTCAAGGTAATGAAGAGCCAGGCGGAAGAGGAAGCAAAAAAAACATGACCAAAAAAGTTATTATTGTACCCTGCAGTGGGATTGGCAAGCCCTACGGCACCGTCAGCCGCGAAGCCGCTTACGATGTAACCGAGGAACTGCGTCCCGGGCAGACGCAGCTGGTGCCACTGGCCCTGCTGGTGCTGGGGGATGAAGAATACCGGGCTGTCACGGCGGAATGCCCGGCCGTGACCATCGACGGCTGCAAACTGGCCTGCGCTGCCAAGATGGTGCAGCAGAACGGCGGCACGATCGCCCGGGAATTTGCGGTGCTGGATGCCTACCGCTGCCACAAGGATCTCAAGCCGCAGGGCATTGCCGAGCTCAATGAAGCCGGGCAGAAGCTGGCGCGCCTGCTGGCGGAAGAGGTGGCAGTCGTGGTGGATGACCTGACCAATGAAAAACCAGGAGGCCAGAATGCCTGAGCTGCCCAAGAAAAAAGTCGGCATCGTCACCTGTTCCGGGGAGGAACTCCCGGAAGGAACAGTCACCCGCCTGGCGGCTCTCAAAGTCCTTGAACAGTTGCGCCCGGCGGACACGGTCACCATCTGCCTGCCTCTGTTCCTGGCCGGCGGCGAGGGGGACCGGGCCTTTGCCCGCTTTTACCCGACCATCGCCATTGACGGCTGTGACAAACGCTGTGCGGCGCGCGGCACGGAAATGTACTCCGGCAAACCCGCGGCCAGCATCGTGGTCACAGAACTGGTTGCTGAACGCGGCCTGGGCAAACCGGAAGGCAAACGCCGCCTGAATGAGGCCGGTCGGCAGGCGGTGGCGGCCACAGCCGGGCAAGTTGCGGAACTGGTGGACGAATTGCTAAAAAAACACTGGAACCGCACAAAAGGAGCCGTGGAAAAACTCATTTCGATCGAGGTGCCGGAACCGGTGCAGGCAACCTGCTCCTGCGGCTCCGGGATCCCGGTGCAAGACATCGTCGTCAACGGACAGACGGTCACCATGATTGCGCTCCCGCTCATCTTCCAGCAGCTACGCGAGGCGGGCAAACCCGCTTCAGAGAGTACGACCCGGGAGCTACTGGAAACCGTGAAGGTCTATAACCCGCTCCCGCCCGGCGAAGACGAGGCCTATGCAGCCGCGCTGGCGCGGGAATATGCGGCCTTTTGTGAACAGCAAGGAGCCGTCAAATGAGCCGCACCGCCGCCTATACCACCACCGTCACCTGGAAAGGGGAACATTGGGGGCACATCGTCATGGGCAACGGCCCGGAGATGGACTTCTCTGCGCCGCCCGATGCGCAGGGGCATCCCGGCGTGCTGACCCCGGAGGATGCTTTTGTAGCTGCGGCCAATACCTGCATCATGATGATGTTCATCTGGGCAACAGAACGTTTCAAACTCAACCTGCTCTCTTACGATTGCCGGGCCGAGGGTACCAAACTGATCGAACTGGACCGCACTGAGATCTTTACCCACCTACGCTTCTGGCCGGTCATTCGGATCGCTGCGGGGGACGAAGAACCCAAAGATGTCGAAAGGCGTGCCAAACGTGCCCTGCAATCCGCCCAAAAATATAGCCTAGTTGCCAACTCGGTGAAGTCCGAGATCGTCATTGAACCACAGATCGAGGTGGTCACCGTAAAGGACGGACGATGAAAACCGATTACTTTGAAATGTACAAATCCCTCGAAGAGCGCCTTGCCCAGCTTGGGAGCGAAATTCCAGGTCCGATGACTGGTTTTGCCCGCCTGCATAAAAAAGCCGTTGAGGAGGGTGCGCTCAGCAGCAAAGTCAAAGAACTGATGGCGTTGGCGATCGGCATTGTCGCCGGCTGCGAGGGCTGTATCGCCTATCATGTTCATGACGCCGTCGCGGCAGGTGCCAGCCGCCAGGAATTAATGGAAACAATCGGCGTGGGCATCCTGATGGGCGGAGGCCCGGGCTCGATTTATGCTGCGCATGCCCTGGAGGCTATGGAACAGTTTTTGCCTGGAGAAGAAAAACAGTCCTGACCTCTCATCATTTTTTGATTTGAGCAAGGGATAAAGCCCAAGATTTAGTTTACACAAAGCAAAGAAAAGGAGTCGTTTTATGCTAACCATCAAAGTTCTTGGCCCCGGCTGTCAAAACTGCCAGAACCTGGCCGCCATAGCCGCCAAAGCCATCAAAACCTTGAGCATCGAGGCAAGGGTCGAGAAAGTGACCGACTATGCTGAGATCATGAAATATAAGATCCTGGCAACCCCCGGGTTGGTCATCAACGAAAAAGTGGTCTGCGCCGGGCGGGTGCCCAGCGAGGCCGAGGTGACCACCTTCCTGACCGACGCACTGATGGAAGAATAATGCGCAGGGTGCTGCTCCTGTGCTGCCTGTCCGCCCTGGGCCTGCTGGTGCTCAGCAGGACGCTTTTTCCAGCCCAGGCGGCACCCGCCTCCGCGGCGACACCGCAGCCCTCCCCCACCCACAAGGTCTGCCACCTGTGCGGAGAGGATGTTTCATCTACTTCATCCGGCCCCTCCACACCAGTACCAGACGGCATCGTGCATGCGGTCATGTTCTGGATGGAAGGCTGCGGGCATTGCACGTATGTGCGCCACGAGATCCTGCCGCCCCTGCAGGCAGAATACGGCCCGGCCTTCGATCTACTGCAGGTGGAAATCATCAGCCGCGCGGATGTCGACCTGCTGTACACCCTGGGAGACCGGCTGGGGGTCGAACACACCGGCGTGCCGTTCCTGATCCTCGGCGATCATGTGCTGGTGGGTTCGGAGCAAATCCCGGAGGAACTGCCGGGGTTGATCAAGGCCTCCCTGGATGCAGGCGGCGTGCCCCTGCCGGTCATCCCCGAATTGGAGGGATTCTCTTCGCTGGCCGAACCGGCCGCCCATCCGGCTGTTGCGGTGGTGCATATACTTGTATTCTCCACCCTGGATTGCAGCACCTGTGAGCTGACCCTGCGCCAGGCCATCGCGCCCCTGCAGGAAACCCATGCCGGGCAGCTGGAATTTCGCACGGTGGATGTGATCACAGCCCAGGATGTGGACTATCTCCACCAGGTGGCCGCCGGGTATGGCGTCTCCGAAGAGCAGGTGGCCCTGCCGCTGGTCATCCTCGGCGAACACATCCTGATCGACCAGGAAATAGCCGCCGGACTCCCGGCCCTGGTGGACGAATACCTGGCACAAGGCGGCGCGGCTTATCCTGAACTGCCGCCGCGCCCAGGTGCCGCGCCCATCGCCGTCCAGCCTGCGAAGACGCAGGTCCCGATACAGGAAGCCCCGCTACGCCCAAATGGTTTCCCATTGGCAAACACGGTTCTGGCCGTGATGGTGATGGTGCTGGTTCTGGTTTTCAGTCAGATTGCGTTCCCCCTGACAATTCCCTGGCCGGCCGGTTCCTGGACAGAATGGCCAAGCCTGGGGTTGATCCTGGCCGGGATGGGCGTGGCAGCTTACCTGGCCTACGTAGAGACGCAGTCCGTCGCTGCCGTGTGCGGCCCGGTGGGTGACTGCAATGCAGTGCAGAGCAGTCCCTACGCCAGGCTGTTCGGAGTCCTGCCGGTAGGTGTCCTGGGGGTGGCGGGCTATGCAGCCATGCTGGCGGCCTGGCTGGTGCGGCGTTTCATCCCGCGCCTGCGCAAACCGGCGATTGCCAGCACATTCGGCCTGGCCGGCTTCGGCGTGACCTTCTCGATCTACCTGACTTACCTGGAAATCCATGTCATCCGCGCCGTCTGCCTGTGGTGCCTGGCCTCGGCGGGGATCATGACGCTCCTGCTGCTGTTGAGTCTGCCCCAGGCCAAGGCTGCATGGCCGCAATGGAAAGCGACAAGAATACCACTTTCAGATCGGATGAAATAAGACCATGAAAATCCAAGTCAAAATCCTGGGCACAAAATCGCGCCAGCGCTATACCTTGAGGCGCCTGGTAACGGTGGCCGAAACCTTGTTACAGGCCGAATATCCCGGCCTGGATGTCGAAATCCAGGAACTCAAAACCGAGCCGGAAATCTACCAGTATACGCAAGTGCTGATCGCCCCCGGGCTGGTGATCGACGAGAAACTGGTCTACAATCTGTGGATGCCGTCGAAGGAGCAGGTGCTGGGCTGGATGCGGGAGGCGGCGCATAATTTACAGCCAGCAGCAGGAAAGGAATGATCCATGCCAGCTTATAAAGTCACCCTGTCGAGAAGTTTTATTGTGGAAGTGGATGCCGACAGTGCCAAGGCGGCAGCAGCATGTGCCGAGGCCTATGTGGGATATGGCGACCTGTCGAGTGAAAAAGAACGAGCGGATCTCCGTTTTGAAATCCGCTCGATCGATATGGTGGAGAACGATATCCAGGATATCGAAAGGGTATAGTTACTTTTTGCTTTTCTTCTTCTCCGAATTGAAGCGTACCAGTTTATCCCAATCGATTTTGCCGTCAATGCAAAAATCCCGCATAAACTCCTGGGTGAACAGGTTGAGCACGCGCGTGTACTCAGTATGAAATTCCTCGGTCCGTTTCTTCGCCTGGTGCCCAAGCGGTTCGATGAAGTCAACGAACAACCGGTCGCTTCCGGAAATGAACTCCCAGAATTCCTGGCCGCAAATCTTGAAATAACCATCTTTATCCGGTTTCCTGTCCCGGCCATAGCAACAGCCATTGATTGCCTGGATATTTGCCTTTGCATTGCTGGTACGCAGGATTCGCTTTGCCTTGCTGAAATTTTCTCTCATGCGCTTTATTTGGCTGCTATTCCCCCAGTTTGGACCGGATTTGACTGAGACAATGTAGATAACGCCATCTCGTTCAAATTCCAGATCGATCCCCTCGGCCGAGGATTTTTTGCCAATGAATACCTGCCCACAGACAAAAATTGCCAAGCTTTCCAGAAAATCGCCAAAAATGGCCTCTTCCTGTGATGAAAGATGGGCATCCAACAGCAATTTGACCAAATCGTGGGCGTCATTGACATTTTTTGCCTTGAAAAGGTAAGGATTCTTTCTCTCCAAAACTTGTTTTAGCTTTAACTTTTGCAAACTATCTGCACGCCGGGCATGAAATTCACCAATATTTCCCTCCACGAAAGCAACAACATCATTCAGGTTCAGTGGTTTCATACTTCTCCTTCTTGTCCAAGAGCCTCATTTGGGCAGGGGAGGCTGGAACGTTTGGCTGTATGCTACTTTGTGCCACCTGGAAATATTCGAATAGGATTTCAATTCCAACCCCATTTCGCCCCATACTTTGAGCAACCCGAACTGTCGTTCCCGACCCCATGAACGGATCAAGCACCCAATCCCCCGGTTTCGTAAACAACTTGATAAACCATTCTGGTAAATCCTCTGGAAACACAGCGCTGTGATTTCGGTTTTTTGTTTCCGTTGCCAAGTGTAAAACGTTGGATGGATAGGCTTTATCCCGTCCTATCCAATTAGCAATCCGTTTTCCAAAACCGCTTCCCACACGTGATGGATCACGTACTTTGTCGGTTTCACTCAGATTCTTGAGCCGGCGTTCCGCCCACTCCCCCATGGGAACCATAACTTCTTCCTGATACATATGAAACTGGCGCTGTTTATTGAACTGCAACAGGCGTTCCCAAGAATCCCGAAAACGATTGGGCCATTTTCCGGGATAGGAATTCTTTTTATGCCAGATGAATTCTTCCGTCCAAAGCCAACCCTGCTTGCGCATTTCAAGGATCAATTCGATCACATAGGTATGCCGTTCGCCGTTAACTACTTTTTCTTTGATATTCAAGACAAATGTACCGGTGGGTTTAAGAACGCGCAATAGTTGAGCGGAAATGGGCAGGAACCATTCCACATATTTCTCCGGAGGGATTCCCCCATAGGTCTGTACACGGCTATCGGCGTAGGGAGGCGATGTAAAGATCAGATCAATCGAATTGTCCGCCAATTCTTTGAGCCGTTCCTTGCAGTCGCCTAAAACCAGGCGCGCTTCAATCGCTTTCATGCCTCGAATTATACTCTCTGCGCGTCCAACTTCCCAAGCAGCAAGGCCGATTTCAGCACAAGCGCTTTCCCAAAATCCTTAACCAAACGTTAAACCAACGTTCTCCGGGCCTTAAAAGTGGGCTGATAAACTGGCAGCAGTGAATAAAGATAAAAAGGAGAAAAGAGAAATGCGTAAAAACCCCTATGTTTCCCTGGTGTCCCTGGTCATCATCGTGCTCGTCCTGGGCGCCTGCCAGGCCCGGTATGAGGCCGGCCAGCCCGCACCAGTCGAAGCGGCGGCAACTGCCGCACCGGCCGAACCGGCCACCGGGCCGGCGGCCGACCCGCTGGCCATGTACCTGCCGGATGCCGTCAGCGGCGATATCATCAGCGCAGGTTCGTCCACCGTCTTCCCGCTTTCCGAGCGCATGAAACAGCGCTTCGAGGAAGAGGGCTTTGGCGGCAGCATCACGATCGACTCGATCGGTTCGGGCGCCGGTTTCGAACGCTTCTGCAAGACCGGCGAGACCGACATCGCCAACGCCTCGCGCAAGATCAAGGACAGTGAAGTCGAATCCTGCGCCGCCTTGGCCGCCCCGCGCACCCCGATCGCCTTCCAGGTCGGCATCGACGCCCTGGCGGTGGTCGTCAGCCAGGAGAATGATTTCATCAGCGACGCAACCCTGGAAGAACTGGCCCTGATCTTCACCACCGCAGAAAAGTGGTCGGACGTGCGCCCCGAGTGGCCGGCCGAAGCCATCCAGCGCTTCTCGCCCGGCACGGACTCCGGCACCTTCGATTACTTTGTGGAAGCCGTCATCGGCCCGTCCTACAAGAATGCTGAGGGCAAGGCCGACCTGGATGCCGCCGAGAAAGCCATCCTCGAATCCAAGGACACCCAGTATTCCGAAGATGACAATGTGCTGGTGCAGGGTGTACTTGGCTCGAAATATGCCATCGGTTACTTCGGCTTTGCCTACTACCAGGAAAATGCCGATACGCTGAAGGTCCTCTCGGTCAACGGGATCACCCCCACTGCAGAGACAGCCGAGGCCGGCGAGTACCCGATTTCCCGCCCGCTCTTCATCTACTCGGATGCCAGGATCATGCAGGAAAAGCCCCAGGTGGCATCATTCATCTACTTCTACATCACCACGGTTGCAGATGAAATCCTGGAAGTGGGTTACTTCCCCACCAGCGAGGCCAAGGCCCAGGAGAACCTGGAGGCCTGGATGGCCGCCACCGGCATGAAGTAAACCTTTGGAAGTATAAACCGCTATGAGAGCCTTCCCTCCCCCGGCGGGGAGGGAAGGCAGGATTGCTGAAATAGGCATATGTTTTTTCGGAGGGCATTATATGGCTGAAATGGACAGGAACGGGGCAAACCGGCGGACAGCCTTGACGAGCCTGAAGCGCAGGTTCCGGCCCGGCGAGGCGGGGATCCAGGCTTTATTGTTTTTCAGCGGCTTCTTTTCCATATTTACGACGCTTGGGATCGTCTATGAACTGGGCAAGGAATCCCTGCTTTTCTTCCAGATGCCGGAAGTAAACCTGTTGTCGGTATTGAGCGGCACGGAATGGAAGCCGCACATCGGCAAGTTTGGCATCTGGCCGCTGCTCAACTCGACCCTGATGACGTCGGTGACCGCGATGCTGATCGCCATCCCATTGGGATTGGCAGTGGCGATCTACCTGAGTGAATATGCCAGCCCCAAAGTGCGCAGCGTTTTGAAACCGGTACTGGAAATCCTGGCCGGCATCCCCACGATCGTCTATGGGTACTTTGCCCTGATGTTCATGACCCCCCTGCTGCGCTCCATCGTTGGAAACGATGTGGTGCAGATCTACAACACGGCCTCGGCCGGGCTGGTGATGGGCATCCTGATCCTGCCGCTGATCACTTCGATGACCGAGGATGCGCTCAGTGCCGTGCCGCGCTCGCTGCGCGAGGCAGCCTACGGCATGGGCGCCACCAAACTGGAGGTTGCCCTGCAGATCGTAGTTCCGGCAGCACTCTCCGGGATTGCAGCGGCGGTCATCGTGGGGATTTCGCGGGCCATCGGCGAAACCATGATCGTGGCAGTGGCGGCCGGTTCCGGTCCGGCTTTCACCTTCAACCCCTTCAAGGGAGCCGAAACGATCACCGGGCACATCGTGCGCATCTCCGGCGGCGACCTGAGTTATGACTCGGTGGATTACAACAGCATCTTCGCGTTGGGCCTGCTGCTGTTCTTCATCACCCTGCTGTTGAACATCATCAGCCAGCGCATCGTGCGCCGCTTCCGGGAGGTGTACGAATGAACACCAACCGGCTGGCCGTGCAGGGCTTTCTCAACGATGTCAAGGGCCGCAACCGCAAAGGTGTGATCTGGCACCTGATCTTCCAGGCAGCCACCCTCGTGGGCATCGTTGCCCTGGCTGCACTGCTGCTGAATGTTATGGATGGGGCCTTTGGATATGTTTCCTTCGAAGCCAAAACAGACCCGGCCACACTGGCCGTGGATGGCATCCTGCCGGAGCAGCAAAGCAAGGAACAACTGGTGGCACTGCTCCGGTCCAACCTGTCCAGCGGCGCGTTCAATAAACTGGAGAAGGAAAAGCCCTTTGCAGAACGCTTGCGCGAGGATGTGTACCAGCTGGTGGCGGAACGCATCATCCGCTACCAGGTGCTCGAGGTCTGGAACCTGTGGCCTTCGCTGACCCAAGCCGGGCAGATCCGGGAGGCAGTGGCCCGGGATCAGGAACATCCGAATGCCCGGTTGAAGTTCGTCTCCTGGCTGACGACCGATTTCATCAGCCACCCCCAGTCCAGCGAGGCGTTGACCGCCGGGGTGCGCACCGCCATCCTCGGTTCCCTGTGGACGATCCTGTTCACCATTTTGCTGGCCTTCCCCATCGGCGTGGGCGCGGCCATTTACCTGGAAGAATACGCGGGCAACAACTGGCTCAACCGCCTCATCCAGACCAACATTAGCAACCTGGCAGGCGTGCCCTCGATCGTGTACGGGATTCTAGGGCTGGCCATCTTCGTGCGGGCACTCGAACCCCTGACCAGTGGTTCGGTCTTCGGACTGGTCGATCCGACCACCGCCAACGGGCGCACGGTGCTCTCGGCCGGCCTGACCCTGGGACTGCTGGTGCTGCCGATCATCATCATCAATGCCCAGGAAGCCATCCGCGCCGTGCCGCAATCCCTGCGCAAGGCCAGTTACGGCGTGGGCGCCACCAGGTGGCAGACGGTGTGGTATCACGTGCTGCCGAACGCCATGCCCGGTATCCTGACCGGCACCATCCTGGCGATCTCGCGCGCCATCGGCGAGACGGCGCCGCTGGTGGTGGTGGGTGCTTCGACGGCGATCAGTTTCGATCCGGCCTCGCCGTTTTCGAAATTCACCACTTTACCAATCCAGATATTCCAGTGGACTTCGAGGCCGCAGGCCGAGTTCCGCAGCCTGGCGGCGGCGGCCATCCTGGTATTACTGGCCATGCTGCTCAGTCTGAATGCCTCTGCGATTTTCTTGCGCAACCGTTTCAGCAGGAGATGGTAAGATGACGACCCCGGAAAGAAATGAAAAATACGTGCTCGAAGCACACAACCTTTCGATCTTTTATGACGATTTCAAAGCCGTGACGAGTGTCAACATGCCGGTCGAACGCAACAAGATCACCGCCATCATCGGGCCATCCGGATGCGGGAAATCCACCCTGCTGCGTTCCTTCAACCGCATGAACGAACTGTTCGCCGGGACGCGCATCGAAGGCGATATCATGTTCGAAGGCCAAAACCTGTATGCGCCCGATATCGACCCGGTGGAAGTCCGCTACCGGATCGGCATGGTCTTCCAGAAAGCCAATCCCTTCCCAAAGTCCATCTATGACAATATTGCCTGGGGAGCGCACATCCACGGTTATAAAGGGAACATGGACGAACTGGTCGAATCCAGCCTGCGGCAGGCTGCCCTGTGGGACGAGGTGAAGGATAAACTCAAGCAATCCGGCCTGGCGCTTTCCGGGGGCCAGCAGCAGCGCCTGTGCATTGCCCGGGCCCTGGCCGTGCAGCCCGAAGTCATCCTGATGGACGAACCCGCTTCGGCCCTCGATCCGATCGCCACGCTGAAAATCGAGGAGTTAATGCAGGAACTCAAGGAAAAATACACCATCGTGATCGTGACCCATAACATGCAGCAGGCTGCCCGCGTCTCCGATTACACCGCCATGATGATGATCAATGACCAGCGCGCCGGAACGGTAATCGAATTCGATAAGACCGAGATCATCTTCACCCGGCCGCGGGACAGGCGCACAGAGGATTATGTCACCGGGCGTTTCGGATAGGAAATGGATATATAATTATGAGCAAGAGAAGTGAGGTGCTTATGGCCACGACACGCAAGGTATTCGACCAGGATATTAAGGAAGTCAGGGATGAGGTTTTGCTGCTGGGAAGCATGGTGGAACAGTCCATCCTGGACTCCGTGGAAGCGCTGCGCAAGCGCGATAATGAGGCATCGCGCAAGATCCTGGAACTGGATCGCAGGATCAACCAGAAACGCTTCGAGATCGAACACCGGGTCATGATCCTGATCGCCACCCAGCAGCCGATGGCTCACGACCTGCGCCTGCTGGCGTCCATCCTTGAGATCGCGGGGGAGTTGGAACGCATGGGCGACTATGCCAAAGGGATCGCCACCATCAACCTCCGCATGGGGAACGAACCCCTGCTCAAGCCCTTGATCGATATCCCGCGCATGGCCCAGAAGGGCGCCGACATGCTCCACCGCGCCCTGACCGCCTTTGTGCAGGAAGATGCCGAAACCGCCAGGGCGATTCCTGCAGAGGATGACGAGGTGGATGCGCTCTACCTGCAGGTCTACCGCGAACTGATGACCTACGTCATGGCCGACCCCAAGACCATCGAACGCGCCAACTGGCTGTTATGGGTGGCACATAACCTGGAACGGGTGTCGGACCGCGTGACTAATATCTGTGAACGAACCATCTTCATCGTCACCGGAGAGATCAAAGAAATCGACAGCAGCGATGACGAGCTGGTGGTGAATGAATAACAAGCAGACTGAGCAGACAAAAACAGGCGGCCGGGCGGCCGCCTGTTTTGATTCGGGCTTGCTCAACGCATGATACAGGTCTGCGTTTTCTTGTCCGCCTCACAGCCGGGCGCGCAGTTGGGGTAAACCCCGCAGTCCACGCAGGCGCCGGTGCGCAGCGTAACCGTCGTACAGCCGCTGCCGGCATAATTGCCGCCGGGCAGGCAGGCGCCCAAGGTCCCATCATACACGTAGCCGGGGCCGCAGTCCGGGTAAGCGCCGCTGCTCTGGCAGCACTGCGCAGACGGGTCGTAGGTGTAACCGGTCTGGCAGCCCTGGTAACAGGCGCGGGCCGTGTCTTTGGCTTCCAGGCCATAATAGAGACAGCCGACCTGGCCACCGCCGGGGAGGCAGGCGCCCAGCTGCAAGTCCAAATATTGTCCAACAGGACAGCCCAGGGCGGAAGATGCGGGCACACATATGCTTTTCTCCCCCTGAGCTAGGCTGGCAAACCCATCCGGGCAGGTGCCGGGAGGAACGAGTGTATACACGCACTTTCCGCTGGCCGCATCCCGCCGGTAGCCCGGCGGACAGAGCGGCTCGCCCTCCGGAGCCTCCCCAAAGCAGGCCGGGGAACAGATCGTCACCTTCAGGTCGACATTCCCCTGGCCGTAACAGGTCAAACGATCGATTTCAGCCGAGACATTGGATGCGGCACAGGCAAAGCGGGGCGTTTCCAACTGCCAGCGCGCTCCGGCCGGGATATCCACCGAAACGTAGCCTTTCTTCTGCTGGCAGAAGGAGCCGCGCACCTCGACCTCGGGGGGCTGGCAGGTGGAGGAATCCTCCTGACCGGCCTCGGGGGCAGGGAGAAAAGCCTGCGCCTGGCAGAAAGGCGGGAAGAGCATGGGGGTTGGAACCACACAGCGGAACCCCAGATCGAGGCGCGTCGCCCGGGGCCGCTCATAGGCACGCGCATAGGCGCTGATCTGGGCAGCAGAACTGGCATAACTGCCGCCGCGCACAACGCGCACATCACTGAAGGCTGGGCCAACGGGGTCTTCGGCCGCTGTAGCAGCATAGAAAGTCGGATCATACCAATCACCGATCCACTCGGCGGCATTCCCGGCCATGTCGAACAGGCCGAGGGGGCTGCCGCCCTGGCGGAAACTGGCCACCGGGCTGACAGTGCGCAGGCAGGTGCCAAAATTCGCGAGGCCGCAATCCGGAGCTTCGGCCCCCCATGGATAGGCGCCCCCATCCGGGTCCTGCGCAGCGCGTTCCCATTCGGCCTCTGTCGGGAGGCGGCCCTGGATCCAGGAACAATAGGCCTGCGCCTGCTCCCAGTTGACTTCCACCACAGGCCGGGTGACCTGGGCGGCGTCATTCAGGTCGGGCAATCCCCGGCAGACACCCGCACGCACGCAGGCAGCGTACATCCCATTCGTGACTTCCGTCTGCTGGATCCAGTAGGCGCTCAAAGTCACCCGGTGGGCGGGGGCGTTGGCCGAATTGTCGCCCATCACGAATTCGCCGGCAGGGATATAGACCAGCCTGCTGTTATCCAGCCAGGTCATGCTGTCTCCGGCAGCCGGCTGGGAAACGGGAAAGGCAGCCTGCAAGGTGGGTGTGGCGGAGACTATCGTCGGCGCAGGCGGGGTCAGCGTGACTGGCAGCGCGGTCTCGGGCGCCGCGGCCGGTGCCCCGCAGGAAACCAGAAACAGGGCCAAACCAATGAAAAATACAGTTTTTTTCAACATCACCAATCTCCTTGGCACACCTGCACAGCGGCTGCCAATACACAGCATGCCTGCCACACACGAACAGGACTTCGCAGGCAATTCACTTTTGCATACAAGCCAGAATCTCCCGCAGGCTGCCCTGCGGTTCCTCCGGGAGGATGGCTAGAAGCGGCAGCACCAGGCCGTCCGCCTCCAGTTTCAGCGGGCGGGGGCCGGCATCCAGGAAACGCTCCGGCAGCAAGCCAATGGCCGCCGGGTCCGCAGCAACGCCGGCCGCCATCTCCTCGGGGGACTGGGCCTGGCGGGCCAGGGGAGTGACCGGGCCGCCCTGCAGGATGGCAGCCCGAAAGCCCTGCTGGAGGTCTTCCGCCTCGTTGAAAGTCCAGACCTGCACGGGCAGGTCGGGGCCGCCCAACTCTTTCCAATTGCGGAGGCGCCCGGAGAACAAGCCGGCAGATTGGACAGCCGTCAGGCTGTCCAGAGGGTTTTCGGGATGAACGATAATGCGGATTTTCTCCTCACCCAGGGCATAGGAGGGAGAAATCAGGTGAGGCGGCGCGCCCAGCCGCAATACTAGCTCAGCTGAGTGGGGATCCAGGGAAGAGGCGGGGCGCTCCTCGGCGGCGATGACAAACCCGGGCCGGCCGGAAGCACAAGCCTGAAGGTCTGCCAGCCAGGGCCGGGCCGCGAAGGTGTACTGCACCCGTAGAACCTGCGGCGTCGCTTCGGGCGCGGCAGGAATGCATGCCGCCAGGGCAACTAGGAGCAGGGCAGCCAGCAGACGCAGGCGCATCTACCAATCCCTGAGCAGGGCAGACAGCAGGCGGACACGTTCGGGCAGACTGGCGGTGACCAGGTACTCGCGCTCGGAATGATAGCCTTCGCCCACCGCACCCAGGCCATCGAGCACCGGGATGCCGAGCGGGGCGACAAAATTGGCATCCGAGCCGCCGCCGGAACCGCCGGCTTTGAGTTCCAAGCCGATGGAAGCGCTGATCGCGGCAGCTTTTTCGAAGGTGGCCTGCATGGTCGCATCGAAGGGCATGGGGGGGCGGTTGAGCCCGCCGGTCAGTTCGAGCGAAGTACCTTCCAGGACAGGGGTCAACGACCGCAGGGCCTGATCGATGCGGCCGGCCTCGCCGGGTTGCATGACACGCAGATCGATTTCTGCGACGGCTTCCTGAGGCACGACATTGGCGGCCGTGCCGCCATGCACCTTGCCGACATTCAGGGTGGTGCCCAGGCTGTAATCGGTCATCTTTTGAATGGCCAGGACCTGGAAGGCAAGTTCCTCGATGGCGTTGCGGCCTTTTTCGTGGTCGCCGCCGGCATGAGCGGCGCGGCCGCGCACATGCAGGCTATAGTCCCCCACCCCCTTGCGCCAGGTTTTTAAGGAGCCATCCGGCAGGGCCGCCTCAAGCACCAGCACCAGCGCCGACCGGCAGGCCAGTTCCTCGATCGTGGCACGCGAGGTGGCGCTGCCGGTCTCCTCATCCGGGGTGAACAAGGCCGTGATGGGACGCGGCGGCATCTGGCCGGACTGCTGCAGGGCAGCAATCGCGGCAAAGGTGATGACAATGCCGCATTTCATATCCAGGACGCCCGGGCCGAAGACCTTGCCGTCTTTTTCGTAGTACGGCATCTTCTCCAGCGTACCGAGCGGGAAGACGGTATCCATGTGGGAAAGAAGCAAAATATCTCCCTTTGCTTCCCTTCCAGCAGCCTCGGGGAGCCAGCGGGCGATGAGCATGTCACCGGCCCGGGCATTGGGGAGGGTCTCCACCTGCGCACCGAGGCGGCGGGCTTCGCCGGCCACAACTGCACCGACGCGATCAACGGCAGCCTTGTCGTGGGAGGGGGATTCGATCTCGACCAGCCGTTTGAGCAGGGTGAGCATGGCAGGAGTTTGTGACTCGAAATCAAACTTCAGCATATTCTTCAAACCAGGGCAAAGATCAGGCAGATCGTTCCGGCAACCAGGCAATAGGCAGCGAAAATGTACAACGAATGCTTGTTCAAGTACGAGAGCAGCCACCTGACTGCCAGCCAGCCGACAATCGCTGCGCTGATGAACCCGACTGCCAGCAGGGGCAGGAAGGCGGCCAGGCCCGGCATCTGCACGACATCGAGCATTTCATAGATTCCGGCCGCCAGCATGACCGGGATGGACATCAAGAAAGCAAAGCGGGCAGCGGACTTGCGCCCCAGGCCGCGGAACATGCCGGCGGAGATGGTCGTGCCGGAGCGGGAGGCACCGGGGAATACGGCAATCACCTGGAACAGGCCAATGACCAGGGCATCCAGCCAGGTCATCGTATCGAGATCCCGGGATTTTTTGGCCAGCCATTCCGCCAGGGTCAGCAGGACGGCAGCCGTGAACAGGCGGATGGAGGCTTCCAGGAGAGGCATCTTGAACAGGGCCTCCACGGCATCCTTGAGCAGGTAGCCGGCCAGCAGAGCCGGGATGGTGGCGATGACGATAAACCAGCCGAGTCGGGCATCCTCTTCCAGTTTTCCCGTCTCACGCCTCAACAGGGGCCGGAAGCTGGCAAATGTGGCCCGCACAATCTGCCACAGGTCCTTCCAGAAAAAGACGAACAGAGAGAGAATAGTTCCCAACTGGACAATGACGAGGAACGAGAACATGGCATCACCGGCAGGAATGCCGAGCAAAGCCTGGCCAATGAGCAAATGGGCAGTGGAGGAGACCGGGATGAACTCCGTCAGTCCCTGGATGATACCGAGCAGGAGAGCGTGAAAGATCGACATGGTTTCCTTTTTCTATTTTGAGGCATTATTGCTCCAGCGTTCCAGCAGGATGGGGGCCATTTTCTCGAAAGTACCGGCAGTGATGAAGGTGCGGATCTCTTCGACCAGCCGGATCAGCGCCCGCAGGTTGTGGATGGAGAGCAGGGTGCCGGCCAGCATTTCTTTGGCTGCAATCAAATGCCGCAGGTAGGCACGTGTAAACGTGCGGCAGGTATAACAATCACAGGCCGCATCGATCGGATCCTGATCGTGCGCAAAGGTGGCGTTCATCAGGTTGAGGCGGCCCTCGGGTGAGAAGGCGGCATGATGGCGCGCCAGGCGGGTGGGCAGGACACAGTCGAAGATATCCACACCGCGCAGGATGCCATTGATCAGGTCTTCCGGCGTGCCGACCCCCATCAGGTAGCGCGGCCTGTTCTCCGGCAGCAGCGGGGTGACCACATCGAGCATGGCATGCATCTCGGCCTTGCTCTCGCCCACCGAAAGCCCGCCGATGGCAATCCCGGGCGTGTCAAGCGAGGCGATAAATTCCGCCGAAGCCGCCCGCAAATCGGGATCGATGCCGCCCTGCACGATGCCAAACAGGGCCTGGTCGGCGCGGCGTTTGGCCTTGAGACAGCGTTCTGCCCAGCGGTGGGTTCGTTCCATGGCGATCCGGCTGTAGGCCAGGTCGTTTGGATCGGAACATTCGTCAAAGGCCATGATGATATCCGCCCCCAGGTTCTCCTGGATGCGGATGGAGCGCTCAGGCGTAAAGCGGTGCGTCGAGCCGTCGATATGGCTCTTGAAGGTGACGCCATCGTCGTCGATCTGGCGTGTGGCCGCGAGTGAAAAAACCTGGAAACCGCCCGAATCGGTGAGCATGGGCCGCGGCCAGCGCATGAAGCGGTGCAGGCCGCCCATCCCAGCCACCAAGTCGTCGCCGGGGCGCAGGTAGAGGTGGTAGGTGTTCGAAAGCACCAGCGAAGCACCCAAGTCGGCCACCTGGGCAGGCGTGAGAGTCTTGACCGCCGCCTGGGTGCCCACCGGCGCGAAGACAGGCGTCTGCAGGTCACCGTGCGGGGTGGTGAAGAGGCCGGTGCGGGCGCGTCCGTTGGTGGATTGAACGGAAAAATCGAACATGTTACCTCAAGCGCCCAGCCGGCATTTTTTGCGTTTCAGCATCAGCGCTCTTCCTGCGGGGAGGCATCACCTTTTTGTGCGGGCTGCACAGGCATCTCCACATTGGGTTGGATCTCTTTTTTCGTCTGCCTGCGTTGAATCTTTTCATCCCGCTTCTTTTTCTTCTGGATATCCTTCTGGCGTTTTTCGTGTTTGTAGTTTACTTTTGGCAATTTATTATCCTTTCTACATAACGCAAGGTCATTCAGGGTATTATACAACAAACTGATTCCCGGACATTTGGGGGCGGATTTCGACGCAGCAACCTGATAACCTGCCGGCTTAATTTCGTGTACAATCAACCCATGCCTGATGCCGCTGCCATCATCCGTACCCGCAGCAAACGCCGCCTGAACGCCCAACGGCGCGCCGATGCCCGCCTGCAACGCGGCTTCTTCGTCTTTGGCATTCTCTTATCCATCCTGCTGGCCCTGCTGATCCTGGGAGTGACGCTGACCTACGCCAGCCTGACCAGCGACCTGCCGCCCGTCGAAAGTCTGGCCTTGCTGCTCGACCCACAAAACGGGCAGCTGCTCCAACCAACACGCCTGTATGACCGCACCGGCCAGCGGCTGCTGTACGTCCTGGCGCCGGCCGATGGCAAGCGCGGTTACCTGCCGCTCGATCCACAAAACGTGCCCCACCTGCCCGAAAGCCTGGCGCAGGCAGTGGTGGTGATGGCAGAGCCGGGCTTCTGGTCACAGCCGGGATACGTCCTCGAGGGGTGGCAGGAACCGGAAACCCACCCCACCCTGACCCAGCGCTTGGTGGCCGATCTGCTTTTATGGAACGAACCGGCCTCTCCCCGCCGCGCCCTGCGCGAGCGCCTGCTGGCGGCCCAAGTCACCAGCCGGTATGGGCGGGCACAGGTGCTCGAATGGTACCTGAACAGCGCCCACTATGGGCGCCATGCCTACGGCGCCGAAACGGCCGCCCAGCTCTACCTGGGAAAATCCGCTGCCGACTTGAGCCTGGCCGAATCCGCCCTGCTGGCCGCGGCCAGCCAGGCGCCGGCGCTCAACCCGCTGGATGCTCCACAGGCTGCAATCCAGCGCCAGCGGGAGATCCTGCACATCATGCAGGAGGTGGGGCTGATCTCCGAAGAAGAGGCCAACCAGGCCCTGGGTGAGCCCGTGTCCATCGTATCCAATGCACAGACCGTATCCAACCCCGCGCCGGCATTTCTCAACCTGGTCTTTGCCCAACTCGGAGAGCACTTTGCACGCGCCCGCCTGGAACGCGGCGGCCTGCACATCACCACCACGCTAGACTATGACCTGCAAATGCAATCCGCCTGCGCCACACTGACCCAGGCGCGCCGGCTGGCGGGTGATTTGAGCGAACAACCGGCCGCGGACGGGCGTACCTGCGAGGCGGCGCGTTTCCTGCCCGCCCTGCCGCCCGGCTTGAGTGCCCAAAATGCCTCCCTGAGCGCCATGCTGGTTGACCCGCGGAGCGGACAGGTGCTGGCGGCAGTGGGGGAGACTCTCGCCGGGCAGGAATCGGCTTTCCTTTCGACCCATCCCGCCGGGTCGAGCCTGACACCGTTCATCTACCTGACCGGGTTTACACGCGGCCTGAGCCCTGCCACGATGGTCTGGGATATCCCGGGCGAGGCAGACAGCCTGGATTTGAGCGGCCCGCCGCATGGCCCGGTCAGGCTGAGGCTGGCCCTGGCCAATGATTACCTGATTCCGGCCGCGCAGGTTCAAAACCAACTCGGAAGCGAAAATGTCCTGCACACAGCGGAATCGTTCGGGCTGCCGGTAGGTGCAGGAGATGACCTGCTGCGCGGCGACCTCCCGCTCGGCCTGCTGGAGACAGCCGGGGCCTACAGCGCCTTCGCCAATGATGGAGTGCTGGCAGGGCAGCCGGTGACAGGGGAACGCCTGCGCCCATCTGCAGTCTTGAAAGTGGAAGCCGTGGACAACGCCATCTGGCTCGACTGGCGCCGCCCGCAAACCCAGGCGGTCATCCCGGAGCAACTGGCGTACCTGGTGAATCACGTGCTGAGCGACGAAACCGCCCGCTGGCCGAGCCTGGGCTATCCCAACTCACTGGAGATCGACCGCCCGGCCGGCGCCAAACTGGGGCAGACCTACACCGGGCAGGATGCCTGGGCAGTGGGATACACACCAGAACGCCTGGCAGCCGTCTGGATTGGAGCAAATGACCCCATCCCGCCCAAACTGGCCGCCGGGTTATGGCATGCCCTGATGCAGTATGCCAGCCGGGACCTGCCTTCCGAGGGCTGGACTGCCCCTGCCGGCATCACTACGCTGCAGGTGTGCGACCCATCCGGTCAACTGCCGACGCGCGACTGCCCCACCGTGGTCAGCGAAGTCTTCTTGGAAGGCAACGAGCCGGCCGAGTACGATACGCTTTACCGGGCATACCAGATCAACCGCGAGACCGGTTACCTGGCGACCGTCTTCACACCGCTGGACCTGGTGGAAGAACGCATTTATATGGTCGTGCCGCCGGAAGGGCGCGCCTGGGCTAAAGAGGCCGGCATTCCCCTGCCGCCGGAAACCTATGACGCGATCCAGATGCCGGCCGTCAACGAGGCTGTGAACCTCAGCGCCCCGCGCATGTTCGCCGATCTGCACGGAGAGGTGCAGATCAAAGGCACAGCCAGCGGGGAAGGATTCGTCTCCTACCGGCTGCTGGCCGGGCAGGGCCTCAAACCGGGCGGTTGGGTGCAGATTGGTACCGATGTGCGGACCCCGGTGGAGAACGGCCTACTGGCGACCTGGGATACCAGTGAAATGAACGGCCTGTATGCCGTGCAGCTGCAGGTCATGCGCACTGACCAGCGCGTCGAGTCAGCGGTCGTGCAGGTGACAGTGGACAACGAAGCACCGCGATTAAGCATCATCCATCCAGAGGACGGCGCCGAACTGGCCTATGCCGAATACCGCCAGGTCACCTTCCGGGTGGAGGCAGGGGATAACCTGAGCCTGGCACGGGTGGAGTTTTATCTGGACGGCAGCCTGCTCGGTGCGCCGGAGCAGGCCCCCTACCTGCTGACCTGGCTCTCCGAGGCAGGGACGCATACCCTGCGCGTCGTGGCTGCCGACCGGGCAGGGAATGAAGTCGAAAAGCAGGTGGAGTTCGTGGTCAAACGTTGAGGGGGGTCATTTCCTGGCAGGGCATCATCGGGCCGATTTCTGTGGTTTAATTGCCTCACTCAACACAAAGGAGAACCCACATGTCTTGCAACTTTGACCGCCTAGTGGACCGCCGCCAATCGCACAGCACCAAATGGAACCAATATGACCCCGATGTGCTCCCCCTCTGGGTGGCTGACATGGATTTCCCGGCCCCGGAGCCGGTGATCGCGGCCCTGCACCGTGCAGTGGAACATGGCATTTTCGGATACGAGGATGTTTCCCACTCCTTATGCAAGATCGTTTCAGAACGCATGCAGCGGCTCTACAACTGGCAGGTGACTCCAGAAATGGTGGTTGCCATCCCAGGGCTGGTAAGCGGGTTCAACGTGGCCGCGCGTGTCGCCTGTGCGCCGGAAGAAGGTGTGCTGATGCAGACACCGGTCTACTTCCCTTTCCTGCACGTGCATGAGAACACCGGGCTGGTGCGCCAGACTGCCCGGCTGCGCCAGGTAAACCACACCTGCACGCTCCACTATGAAGTCGACTGGGATGCCTTCGAAGCCGCGGTCAACCTGGACGAGGCCTGCACGCGCATGTTCCTGCTCTGCCAGCCGCACAACCCCACCGGCCAGATCTACAACCGCAGTGAACTGACCCATATGGCTGAGATTTGCGAATCCGAGGATATCATCATCTGCTCGGACGAAATCCACAGCGAACTTCTGCTCGACGGAGCACGCCACCTGCCGATTGCCACCCTCTCACCAGAAATCGAAGCCCGCACCATCACCCTGATCGCCCCCAGCAAGACTTTCAATGTAGCCGGTCTGTTTTGCGGCTTTGCCATCATCCCTGAGGCTTCCCTGCGTAAACGTTTCGAGGCAGAGGCAGAACGCATGACCCTGCACGTCAGCAGCCTGAGCCTGATCGCGGCCGAGGCGGCCCTGGGCGGAGAATGTGACGCCTGGCTGGCTGACTTGTGCGCTTACCTGGCCGCCAACCGCGACTTCCTGGTGGGCTACGTGCGCGAAAACCTGCCCGGCATCCGCACCAGCGTGCCGAATGCCACCTATCTGGCCTGGCTTGACTGCGGTGACCTGCTGGCAAGCGGACAGATTTCCGGCTCCCCGCACAAATTTTTCCTGGAAAAAGCGCGGGTGGCGCTGAACGAGGGGGCAGTCTTTGGTCCCGGCGGAGAGGGGTTCGTACGCTTGAACTTCGGGTGCCCGCGCCAGACGCTGGCAGAAGCCCTGGAACGTATGTCGGCTGCCCTGCGCGGTACCTGAACCGGAATGGATTAGAATGAAACTGACCGATCTTCACCATCGCGATAAAAATCCTCGTCCCTGGGCCGAGGGGGAAAAGATCCCCTGGAACGACCCGGACTTCAGCCGCCGCATGCTGCGCGAGCACCTCTCGCAAAAACACGATGCAGCCAGCCGGCGGACAGCAAAGATCAACAGGCAGGCGGCCTGGATCCACACCCACATCCTGTCCGGAAAGCCTGCCCGCATTCTCGACCTGGGCTGCGGGCCGGGCCTGTATGCCTCCAAACTGGCAGCCTTCGGCCATACCTGTCATGGCATCGACTTTTCCCCTGCTTCCATCGAGTATGCCCTCCAGCACGCCTCCGCCAATTGCACCTACAGCCTGGCCGACCTGCGGCAGGCCGGCTTTGGAACCGGATTCGATCTGGCCATGTTCATTTACGGTGAATTCAACGTTTTCCGGCCGGAGGATGCATGCCGGATCTTGCAGAAAGCCTGGGCAGCCCTGCAGCCCGGCGGAAAACTGCTGCTCGAAGTCACCAGCTTCGAGGCCGTCTATGAGTTGGGCAACCAGCCCGCCACCTGGTACAGCGCCGAAAACGAACTCTTTGCGGAGGCCTGCCACCTGTGCCTGATGGAAAGTTTCTGGGATGAGGACCAATCCGCTGCCATCGAGCGCTACTACATTGTGGATGCCGCCACAGCCCAGGTCACCCGGTATTCATCCACCACGCAGGCATATACTGCCGAACGGTTTCAAGCCATGCTGGGAGAAGCCGGTTTTGGCAGCATCACCTTTTATCCATCCCTGGTCGGTAAAGCCGATGCCTCCCAAAGCCAGATGCTGGTGATCGAGGCAGTCAAGTAACTTATGAGAGGCACCATGCGCCTGTTCCTGACCTTCATCCTGCTGGCATGCCTGTCCGCTGCCTGTACAACCCGGGCTGCACCGGTTCCCGGGACCGAAGCAATGCAGCCGGCAGCAACAGCCTCCCCCAGCCCGGCGCCGGCAGACACCCTGCCCCCCCCGCCAACACCCACAGAAACCGTCCTCACGAGCGTGCGCCAGCCTCCGCTCACCCTGCCTGATGGGCTGACGCTGGAGGAATATCCGTTAACCGGCTTTCCTGACACCGAAGGCCGCGAATTCACCCCTGTCAGCGGCAGCCAGGAGGCCATCCTGGCCCTGCGCGCCGGCCAGCGCGACCTGCCGGACCCGGCCCTGGCCCAGCTCGATCCCAACGACACCAACCAGCTGCGCGCCGAACTGGACGGCAGCACCCTCTATGCCCGGCTGGATGACACCAACCTGAATGTCGGCGGCATCGTATACCCGCAAAGCACCCTGCGGATCCTGCGGGACAAAGATGAAATCTACATCATGGACCTGGGGTTTGGCGGCCCCGTTCCCCTGCTGCGCGGCCTGTGGACATTCGACGGCCACTGGGTGGTGGAAGCTGCCAGGGCTGACCCCGGCGGTGATATGCCCACCGGCCAGATCATCATGGACGGAGAACTGCTCAACGAAAAGTTCGGCTATGAGGAAGCATTCGAATTCCAGACCCTGGCGGGCAGGCCTTTTTACTTCTTCAAACGGGACGGAAAAATTGGCGCGGTCTATGAAGGTCAGGAAATTCCCCTGGACTATGACGTCCTGCAACATTACTACTGCTGCAGCGGCGGCGCCTTCAACCCGATTCCCAACCAGAACATGGTTTCGTTCTTTGCCATGCGGGCCGGGACGTGGTATTACGTGGAACTTGGCCGGTATGAATAACCCATGCGCGGGCATAATGAAACAGCAACGCGGCCTGGCGGGAAAGGGCGCGTATAATCGTAACAGCGTGAACGTTCGTTCAGGCAGATGAGGCAATAATCACATGTATACCCTGGCTTCTGATGAAAAGGCCGCCCTGGTCATGATCTATACGCATAACTCCCTGATCCGCGGGGAGGCCGTGGTCAAGGAAAGTGTGCGCGTCAGCACCTGGCTGCGCACCGATGGGGCACCGGAGTATATCCACCTGCTCAAACCAAACGTGCTGACGATTGCCGCCAGCGCGGTGAAATCCCAGGCCTTCCAGGAAATGTACTTTCCAACCACCCTGGCTATCGGCTTTCACCTGGTTCCCCCGGCGCGTGACTCGCTGGACTACGATGAAAGCGAGGCCAACCGCCTGATGCAACCGGTGACCATGCTGGTGGGTTCGTTCATCTTCCGGGGCAAACTCAGGATCTCGGCCAAAACCGACCTGGGCAGCAGCATTTCCACTTCCCGGGTGGCATGGATGTCCCTGTACGAGGTGGATGTCACCAATCCTGCCCTGCCGCAAATGGGCATCATGCATGTCCCCATGCTGCTTATACGCCCCCTGCACGTTACGTTCGCCCTGGAACAATAAAAAAGGGCGGATGGAGGGCATCCATCCGCCGGGCTTACCGATAAGGGGAGGAAAGTGTGGGACGAGACGTCTTGAGCCACGGGGGGCATCTGGACGAAGAAAACCAGCAGGTTTCTGCCAGGTTAGCGGGTCCCGGCCTTTCCTCTAATGTAGCTTGCCTTAAGTGTCTCGATACGCACCTCCTTTCAAATCAACCAGAAGCGGATATCTGTCATTATCATACAACGAAATTATGGGAAATACATTAAAAACAGTCATCAGTTTTGTAATGGTTTGATCCCGCCTGGCACCTGGAAAATCAATCCTGCCGGCTTGCAGGGCACTTGAATCTATCCACAGATGCGGTATAATACAAGTTGTCTGACAACTTTCCTTTTCCAGTGCAAGGAGCTACCCCACATGTCCAAAATCGACCTGACAATCCACAAAGACCGCCGCGCCCGCGCCATCCAGCGCGCCCGTGAGCGCAACATCATCATCCCCACCTTTGCCCAGATGAAAGATCCGTCCAAAATCCCTGCCAAAATCAAGGAGGAATTGAAGGGTATCGGGCTGTGGGATGTGCATCCGCGCAACCTGTTCCGCATCACCTGGCATAACGAGCCAAAGGCCAAAGGCGGCGGGTTCGGCAGCGTCAATTATCTTGAACTACCTTCCAGCCTGACCGGCGTTCCGGCCCGCATCATCGTCCTGGTGGGCAAATGGTTCCCCACCGGTGCGCACAAGGTTGGGGCGGCATTTGGCTGTCTCGCACCGCGGCTGGTCACCGGCCAGTTCGACCCGACCACCCAGAAGGCAGTCTGGCCTTCGACCGGCAATTACTGCCGCGGCGGCGCCTACGATTCGGCCTTGCTGGCCTGCGAGTCGATCGCGATCCTGCCGGAAGGCATGTCACAGGAACGCTTTGATTGGCTTTCCAAAATTGCCGGTGAAACCATAAAAACCCCCGGCTCTGAATCGAACGTCAAGGAAATCTTCGACAAGTGCTGGGAGCTGCGCAAATCTGGCCAGGATTTGATGATCTTCAACCAATTCGATGAGTTCGGCAATTACCTGTGGCACTACGAGATCACCGGGCATGCCATGGAAGAAGTACTCAAGAAAGTCATGGGATCCGGGGACCGCTACCGCGGCATGGCCTCCGCCACCGGCTCCGCCGGCACCATCGCCAGCGGCGATTACATGAAGCAGCTCTTCCCCGACAGCAAGATCGCGGCCAGCGAAGCCCTGCAATGCCCCACCCTGCTGGAGAACGGCTTTGGCGCCCACCGCATCGAAGGCATCGGCGACAAGCACGTGCCCTGGATCCACAATACAAAGAACACTGACCTGGTAGTGGCGATCGACGACAATGCCGTGGTCAATATCAGCCGCCTGTTTAATGAAGAAGACGGGCGCGCTTACCTGGTGGAAAAGGGTGTGCCGGAAAAATTGGTGGCCCAGCTCGACCTGCTGGGTTTCTCGGGCATTTCCAACGTCTTGACGGCGATCAAGATGGCGAAATACTACGAGATGGACGAACACGATATCGTCCTGACCGTGCTGACCGACTCGATGGAACTATACCAATCGCGGCTGGCAGAAATGCGCCAGGAATTCGGCCAGTACAGCGATACGAACGCGGCAGCCGATCATGCCCGCTGGCTGTTGCAGCAGAGCACTGACAACATGCTCGAACTGCGCTACACCGACCGCCGCCGCGTGCACAACCTGAAGTACTATACCTGGGTCGAACAGCAGGGCAAAACCTACGAAGAGATCCAGCAGATGTGGTACCAGCAGGATTACTGGGCCGGTTTCCAGAAACAGGCAGATGAAATCGACGAACTGATCGTGGCATTCAACAAGGAAGTCGGACTGATCTAGCAGTTCGTTCCAATCCCAATTTTGCTCCCGGGGCCAGATATTCAGTCTGGCCCCATTTTTGTATATAATACCCTCATGCTGCAAACTACTTCGCTCGTGCTCGTCTGCCTGCTGCCCATGCCGCGCGACCTGGAAATCGCCCGCCTGCTGGGTTGGTACCGCATTCCCTTCCGCAGTGCGCCCAAAGTGGTGGCGGTGGATTACCTGGCCTTCTACCAGCCGGGTTCCTTCGGCGAACGCGGCGCCCGGATCGAATACATCGCCCCGGTGCGTGGCCACGAATTGACCACACGCGCCGAATTGCTGCGCGATGAACCGGAGCACCCCCACGCACAGGAAGAATATTTCAAGATCCAGCTCGGCGCATTGGAAAGACTCGACCCACCCATCCTGGCTGAAAAATGGAAGCGCCTGACGTTCCTGTACACCACCGGTGAATACTTGCAAAAAGCCAGGACATTGAATGAGCTGGTCGTGCAAAGCGATGAGCGCCAGCTGCTCTGGCAATCCCTGCGGGAGCGGGCAGAAAACGCACAACTTTACCAGGCCGACCTGCCCGAAGCAGATATCCCGCCGGAAGTATTGATGGCCCTGCTGGGGATCAAAGAGCCGGGGGGAGAGACATGGTAGAAAAGGAGGAACCCCGCCCCGCCGAGCCGGTATGGACCTACCGCGGCTACGAACTCAAGGCCAGCGAGTTCACCACGGCCATGGTGCACCTGTTCCGGGCGGAAGTCCAGCGCGCCAATGTCTGGCGGCAGCGGCTGGATACGACCACCAACTGGGCCGTGGTCAGCACCGGAGCACTCATCTCGTTCGCCTTCAGCCAGGAGCAGGGCAGCCCGGCGGTGGTGCTGCTCAACCTGGCGCTGGTCACCATGTTCCTGGTCATCGAAGCGCGCCGTTACCGCTATTACGAGCTGTGGAGTTACCGCATCCGGCTGATGGAGACCGACTTTTTCGCAGCCATGCTGGTGCCGCCCTTCCACCCGGCGCCGGAATGGGCCGAGTCACTGGCCGAGAGCCTGCTGCAGCCGGATTTTCCCATTTCCAACTGGGAAGCACTTGGCCGGCGCCTGCGCCGCAACTACTGGTGGATCTACGGCATCGTGGGCGGTGCCTGGCTGGCCCACTTATGGCTGCTGCCCGGCACGGCGCTTTCCTGGGAAGAATTCATTGATCGGGCGGAGGTTGGACAGGTGCCCGGTATCTGGGTGCTGGCCGGCATGCTGGCCGGTTATGCCGGGCTGGCTGCGCTCGGGCTGGCCACCCGGCGCCTGCAAAAGGCTGCCGGCGAGGTGCTGCCGCGCCATGACCTGCCGGCGGCGGACGCACAAGAAAAAGCCCCTGGCAGTCTGCGTGCCTGGTTCCGCCCCACCCACCAGCGCCGCCAGCTGCTTGCCCTGGTCATCACCAGTCAGGCCGGACTGGTCAGCCGGAGCATCCTGAAAGGCATGGGGCGGGGCGTGACGGCCCTGCCGGGCAAGGGCATGTATACAGGGCAGGAGCGTTCGGTTCTTCTATGTGCCCTGACCGTGACCGAAATTGCACAGCTCAAGCACCTGGTGGCCGGTTCTGACCCGAAGGCATTTGTGGTCGTCTCCCCTGCCCAGGGTGTGTTTGGGAAAGGTTTTATGCCGCTGGAGGAAGAATCATGACGCTTATCATTCAAAACGGGACCCTCATCACCCCGTCCGAGACGTTCCAGGCCGACATCCTGATCGAGGGGGAGACCATCGCCCAAATCGGGAGCGGGCTGCGCCACCCCTCGGCCGATCTGCTGGACGCGAGCGGCTATTTCATCACTCCCGGCGGTGTGGATGCCCACGTCCACCTCGACCTGCCGATGTTCGGCACAGTCTCCTCGGATGACCACTACACCGGCACGAAGGCCGCGGCTTTTGGCGGGACGACCACCGTGATCGACTTCGTCTCCTTCGATTTTTCCACTCTGCGGGAATCCGTGGATGCCTGGCACAAAAAGGCGGAAAAAGCGGCCGTGGATTACTCGGCGCACATGAACCTGACCCGGTTCAATGCTGAAATCGCGGCAGAACTGCCCCGCCTGCCGGAGATGGGAATTACCACCGTCAAGACCTTCACCGCTTACAATGGCCGCCTGCGCCTGGACGATGGCAATATTTTCAAGGCTTTACGCATCGCCCGCGAGAACGGCATGCTGGTGATGCTGCACGCGGAAAACGGCGATGTGATCGACATCCTGGTAGCCGAGGCGCTGGCCGCCGGCCATACCGCGCCCGAGTGGCATGCCCGGACTCGGCCCGGGTGGGGCGCGGTGGAAGCCGCCCTGCGGGCGTTTGCCCTGGCCGCCACGGCCGGCGCGCCGCTGTACCTGGTCCACATGAATACGGCCGGGGAAGTGGACATGCTGGAGTACGCCCGCCAACGCGGCCTGAAGGTAATGGGCGAGACCTGCCCGCAGTACCTCTTCTTTACGGAGGATGACCTGCGCCGCCCGGATGGGGCCAAGTGGATTTGCTCCCCGCCCATGCGCTCGGCGCAGGATAACGCCCGGCTGTGGGAGGGTCTCAAGAAGGGTATCGTGCAGACCATTGGCACGGACCATTGCCCCTTCTTCTACGACGGGCGCAAGCCGGTCAACTATGAAGGCGCCGCGGTTGCCATCCCCGGCAAGGAACTGGGAGCGGACGATTTCACCAGGATCCCCAACGGCCTGCCGGGGGTGGGAGACCGCCTGCCCGTGTTGTGGACCAGCGGCGTGGGAGCCGGGAAGATCAGCACCAACCAGTTTGTGGCCCTCAACTGCGCCAATCCCGCCAGGATCTTCGGGCTGTACCCACGCAAAGGCGCGCTGCTCCCCGGCGCGGATGCGGATATCGTCATTTGGAACCCGGACAAGAAAATAAAATACGGTGTGGCCCACAGCCAGCAGCGCACGGATTACAACCTGTACGAAGGCTGGGAGTTGAGCGGCTACCCTGAAAAAGTATTCCTGCGCGGCAGGCTGATCGTGGACGGCGGACGCTGGCTGGGCAGGGCCGGGGGAGGCCAGTTTTTGAAGCGCGGGGAAGGCATCATTTTATGATCATGGAGGAACAATGGCTCACAACTGCGACGTAATCGTCGTCCACTGCATGGATTTCCGCCTGCAGAAATACCTGAACGACTGGTGCGAACAAACTTTTGGCAGCAACAAGTACGACCGGGTTGGGGTTGCCGGAGCAGTTAGCGATGTCTATCTGGTGCTGAAGCACGTGGAGTTGTCCAGCCGGCTGCACAATGTCAGGAAAGTGGTGCTTGTCAACCATGAAGACTGCGGGGCTTATGGAGATGCAGGGACCTACGAGCGCCATAAAGACGATCTGGCCGAGGCCGAGCGCAAGATCCGGGCGCTCTTCCTCAACCTGATGATCGAGAAATATTACCTGCACCTGGATGGCACGTTCGAACGGATCTATTAGCCGGGAAGAGGAGAGCCACGGGCAGCTGTCCGTGGCTCTCCTCTTTGTTATCCTTTTGCCAACAACTCCTTCAGGCGCGGGTGTTCCCGATAGACACCCCGCTTTTCTTCCGGGAGCAGGGCGGCGATACGGCACATGACCTCGTCGGTATATTGCTGCATGACCGCATCCCGGTCTTTGCCTTTGACATCCGCCGGCAGGGTGAAGGATTCGCCGGCAACGATCCTGATCTGCAAGCGCCTGAGATGCTTGAGGCGGTCCACCACGACAGCATCTTCGCAGCCGGTCAACGCCACCGGCACGATGGGCACACCCGCCTTCCAGGCCAAGTAGATGCCGCCCGGTCGGGCTTCGATCAAAGTACCGGACTTGGAACGGGTGCCCTCGGGAGCAATGGCCAGGATGCCGCCAGCCTGTAAACGCTTCATGGCTTCGCGCAGGGCGCGGATATCCGGGGCAAAGCGGTCGATGAAAATGCCGTTCACAGCGCGGGTCAACCAGCGCGTGAAGGTGTATTTTTCATATTTTTCCGCCACCAGCATGATGATACTGTCCGTATCCAGGGCGTAATAAACCAGCCCGGCATCCAGGCGGCCGACATGGTTGGATGCGATGACGTATCCGCCTGAGCGGGGAATGTTTTCCCCGCCAATCATTTCGACACGGGCGATCAGGCGCAGGATCGTGCGCAACAGGAAACGGACCAGTTTGATTGCCATGGGTACCTCTGCCTTATTTAACCACAAAGGGCCGTCCAGGATGCGGGATTGCGGGAACGAATCTCCTGCCAGCCTGCGGAGCAGGGACGCTGCCATGTTCCACTCGCCCTGCAGCCTTTTCCCGGCGCCGGGGATGGCTTATTTATCCTTATGCGTCCGGTTCCTGGCCGTCCAGCTCGTCTTCCTCGCCGGACTCCTCCTTCCCCCATTGGGCAGGGTCCAGTTTGTCGATATCATAATCGCCCCACTTGCTGTTGACCGAACCGGCAAAGATCATGGCATTCACGTAGTCGGAGTGCTGCACGGCTTTGCGGATGACTTTTTCGCGCCGGGCACTCACATCTTCGGCAGGCTTTTCAACGCTGGCCTCGACAGACAGGATGCGCACGCGGCGCAAATCGCCCACACAATACGGCAGGATGTTGCCCGCCTGCCCCCCCAGGATGGTCTTCGCCAGGGGCGTATTTACACCCATAAAGCCGGCTTTGAAATCAGCCTGCTCTTCCGGCACAATGATAAAGGTCATTTGTTCGGTCTCACCCGATTGGCTGACCAGTTCGACTTCGACTCGGGTGCCAATATCCACCTTGATGGTTTGACGGGTATCGGCCATTTTACACTTCCTTTTGTTCCAATAGCTCCTTCAAGCGGGGGTGCTCGCGGTAGATACCGCGCACTTCTTCAGGCAGCATGACGGCAATCCGGCACATGATTTCGTCTGTGCATTCCTGAAGGAGCGCTTCCCGGTTCCCGCCGGACAGGTGCGGCAGGTGAAAAACTGCCCCGGCCCGGACAGTCACCGGCAGGCGCTTGAAATGCTTGAGGTGATCAATGAACGCCTCATCGGCGGTGCCATTGATGGCAATCGGCAGGATGGGATAACCAAGCTTGGCTGCCAGGTAACTGGCGCCCAGTTTGCCTTCGATCAAACCGCCGGTGCGCGAACGCGTTCCTTCGGGGGCGATAATCAGGATCCTGCCGGCCTTCATCCGGTTCAGGATTTCGCGCATCGCCTTCAAGTCTGGATTGAAGCGGTCGATGAACAGGAAATCCAGATGCCTGCCCAGGAAACGAAAGAAACCTTTCTGGCCCCATTTTTCGCCAACCACGGTGAACACATCCAGGCCGCCAAGTGTATGGTAACCGATGAGGGCGTCCATCAGGCCCTGGTGATTGGCTGCCACGACAAAACTGCCTTCCCTGGGAATATTTTCCCAGCCGCGGATGTACAGGCGGGTGAGGCGGGGCAGGAGGAAATTGATCAGTGCACGCAGGATTTTCTTCATTACAGACTCCGTCGGACTTTGCCGGTGATTGTATGCCAGACTCCCCAATACCGCAACAAAACCGCAAGGCAACTAACTGCTGGGCCCTGCGGTTCGTTTTCAGGGAGAGTACGGCGTCAAGCGCCGTGCCAGATTACCACTTTTTCTCTTGCTCCCCGTATTTTTCAACGATGCGGGCATAGATGGCGGCATCATGCGGGCTGATGCTCATAATCTCAAAACCCACATTAAACATGTACGGATATAGTTCATCGACCCGGCACCACTTGCTGCGGGCCTTGAAAATCATGTAAGGAACATCCGCCACGTCGCTGGTCAGGTCGAAGCGCAGGCGGAAATCCTTGCCGGGCGGGATGTTCATCTGGCAGTCTACCTTAAACCCGAGTGTGCTGATATCAACCAGGTGCCCGATGGTCTGCTGGGCATCCTCGTCGACGACCTGCATATAGTAAGTGAAGTTCTTGCGTTTCGACTTCCTACGGTCACTCATCGATTGCGATTTCTGCATGGCGCATCCTCTCCGGCAAAGTCATTCTCCTACAAGTATAGAACAAGTGCGCCGAAGAATCAATATATTATCCGAAATTAATCCTTACCATTTTGCAGGCAGTTCAAAATGCCGGCAGCAGGGCTGGATAGAATTGCGCGGTACCACCCCGAGTGGAACCGCGCAACCCGTCTTTCCACAATCATCACATCCAGGAGAGGATCTTCACCAATCAACCGGCCTTGATCACGTGGGTCACGATGGTCGCACCCGCGCCGCCGATGTTCTGCGCCATGCCAATTCGGGCAGATTCCACCTGCGTCTCGCCGCACTCGCCGCGCAGCTGCTGGACAACTTCCACGACTTGGTACATGCCGGTCGCACCAACCGGGTGGCCGCGCGCCTTCAGCCCGCCGCGTGTCACGCAGGGAATACATCCCTGGATGGTGATCTCACCATCCAGGCCCAGGCGGGGACCCTGGCCGCGCTCGGCAAAACCGCAGGCTTCCAGCGAGAGGGCAGACATGATGGAAAAAGCATCATGGAGTTCGAATAAATCGATATCCTTTGGCTCCACACCAGCCTGGGCGTAGGCTTTCCTGGCAGAAGCATAGGCGGCGCTCAGAAAGAGCGGCTCCCGGCGGGCATGGACGCTGATCGTGTCCGTCGCCGAGGCTGATCCGGCAATCAGCGTGCGCGGCCGCTGCCCGCCCGCTTTCACCTTCTCCGCCGGGACAAGCAGGACCGCTGCCGCCCCATCGCCGGTGGGCGAGGCATCCAGCAGGTTGATCGGGGTGGCGATCATGGCGGCTTTCTCAAAATCCTCCAGGCTGATGGTCTGGTGCAGGCGGGCAAAAGGATTGTGCATGGCATTGGCATGGGCGTTGATCGAGAACGGGGCAAAATCGGCATGTTTCCAGCCGTACTCATGCATGTAACGGCGCATGACCAGCGCATTCAAGCCGACAAATGAAACGCCCTGATCCACTTCCCAATCGGCATCCGCCGCGGTAGCCAGGGCAGCCGTGATATCATGGCCGGACTGGTCGGTCATTTTTTCAACGCCGACCACCATGGCCGAATCGATCTCTCCCGAAGCCACGGCAATGAAGCCGAAACGCAGGGCCGCTGCGCCAGAGCCGCAGGCAGCCTCCACCTTGAAGGCTTCGGCCGTGCGCAGACCGGCCCAGTCTGCAACCAGCGCACCCAGGTTGTTCTGGTGGTCGATAATGCCCGACATCATGTTGCCCACGTAGAGCGCATCCGCACTTTCACGGCCGGCGTCCAGCAGCGCAGCCAGGACAGCATCCACCGCCAGGTCGCGGATGGATTTATCCCAATGTTCATCTATGGCAGTCTGTCCAATACCCAAAATAGCAACTTCGCGCATAATACACCTTTGACTTGGAGTATACTCGTTCCAGTTTTCTTTATCATATAGATTTTACTTCCGCTGACTATCAACTGCTATCAAAAATCGGAAAATTGACAAAATAGAACAAAATGGACAAATCCGTCTGGATCGCACAGGCCGTGGACAATCTCTCCTGCTGCGGACCGCAGGGCCAGGAGGCCGCAGATTATCTGCACCGCAAGCACACGCGGATCGGCTTCACCCGCCAGAAGAACAGCGCCGCCCGCTGGACACCAATTGGCTGGGTGATCCTCAATGCCCGCCAGTATTCCCCCCAGACCCCGGCGGATGACCCCTTCCTGCTGTGCACCCTGCTGCACGAAGTCCATCACCTGCGGCAGGGCATGCTGACGGCACTCTCCGTCTACGGCGAACTGGATGCCTGGCAGGTGGGGTTCCGCTTCTATTACGAACTGACCGGCAAGCCGGTGGATCCGCGCCTGAGCGAACTGCTCTCCCTGCCGCTGACCTATGACCGCCCCATGCTGCGCCGGGTGCGCACGCTCATGCAGGGTTATGCGGGCAAAGGCTACCGGGTGGATCTGCTGCCATTGCTGCCCCTGCACCGGGAGATCGGCTGGCACCTGGGATGGCGCTCAAATGCTTGACGCAGGCATGGCAAAAATGTATAATCAGGTTACCTTATCCGGGAGGAGTAAGCGGCTGGCGAACTGATAGAGAAGGAGCGCCGCCGGCTGGAAGCCTCCGCAGGTACCTGCCGCTGAATGTCGCCCGGAGTGTAATGCCGAAGAAAGTCAGCGTTCGACCATGTTCGAACACGGACCGGTAGACCGGCACGGGTGCGCCCGTTAGCGCGCAGCCCGATGATGGTCGGGCACAGAGTGCGCCAGAGGTCTGGCGAATTGAGGTGGTACCGCGATGGGCACGCCCTGTCGTCCTCTAGTGGACGAGGGCGTGTTTTGTTTTTTGGTTCGTCTTTTTATACGGAGGCTGTCATGTCGGAACGCGATTTTGACCAGGCGGCGCGCGATGTCTTTCGCCTGTACGAACAAGGTGAATATGCTGCGGCACTGGAGGTGACCGAAAGGCTGAGCGAACAGTTCCCCCAAAAAGCCAGCCAGACGCTGCTCTGGCGCATCTGCCTGATGTGCCGCGCCCAGCGCTATGATGAAAGCCTGCTCCTGCTGGCCCGCGTGCTGGAAGAAGGCTACTGGTGGGATCCTCACCAGCTCGAAGACTCGGACCTGGACCCGCTGCGCGAACTGCCTGAATTTGCGTCCATGGTGGATGTCTGCCGGATGCGCCATGAGCAGGCCCGCAGGGCGACCAAACCCCAGCGGGTTGTGCTGGCTCCGGAGGGGGGCGCGCCAGGTCCATTCCCCCTGTTGATCGGCATCCACGGCCGGCATGGCAACATGCACGGCGACCTGGAGATGTGGGAAGCCGCCCGCCGGCGCGGCTGGCTGGTGCTCTCACCGCAATCCTCCCAGCCGCTTTCGCTGGATACTTACTGCTGGGACGACGGGGAGCGGGCCGAAGAGGAAATCGTGGCCCATTTCGAGGCCGTCTGCCGGGAATACCCGGTGGATAAAAACCGGGTGGTCATCGGCGGTTTTTCGCAGGGTGCCGGGCTGTCGGTTTACCTGGCGCTGGGCGGCCGGATCCCGGTGCGCGGTTTCATCCCGGTGGCCTGCTGGTGGCCGGAGGTGGAGCCGCTGGCCGGGCGCGCCAGGTCCGCCGGGAAACTGCGCGCCTATTTCATCACCGGTGACCAGGATAACACCCTGGAGCGCGGCCGGGAAATCCAGGCCGTGCTGAAGGAAAACGGCATCCCCTTCGAAAGTGAACTGTATCCCGGCCTGGCGCACGAGTTCCCCATGGAATTCGAGCGTTCTCTTGAGAAAGCGCTGGACTTTATTTTGGCATAACCCTATCTACACGGACTGACCAGGAATCCCCCCCTGGCAGCCAGTTTGCAGTGACACGATCAAGTCAGGAGTTCCCATGTCTGAGTACACCTTACCCAAAGCCTATGATTTCAAGACCACCGAATCCCGCATCTACGAAATGTGGGAAAAAGGCGGCTACTTCCAGCCCTCCAACGACCCACGAAAGCCGGGCTTCGACCCGGCGAAAAAGCCCTTCGTCATCTCCATCCCGCCGCCCAATGTGACTGGTGAACTGCACCTGGGGCACGCCATGTTCGTCAGCATGGAAGACCTGATGATCCGCTATCACCGCATGAAAGGGTACCCGGCGCTGTGGGTGCCCGGTTCGGACCACGCCGGGATTGCCACGCAGCTGCAGGTGGAAAAGATGCTGCGCAAGGAAGGCACCTCGCGCGAGCAGATCGGCCGGGAGGAGTTCCTGCGCCGCACCTGGGAATGGAAACACAAGTACGGCTCGATCATCACCAGCCAGATCCGCCGCCTGGGCGCATCCTGCGATTGGAGCCGTGAGCGCTTCACGCTGGACGAGGGACTGTCGCGCGCGGTGCGCGAGGCCTTCGTGCGCCTGTACGAAAAGGGACTGATCTACCGCGGCCCGCGCCTGATCAATTGGTCGCCGGGGCTGAAGACGGCTGTCAGCGATCTGGAGGTGGAGTACGCCGAGGAACCCGGCAAACTGTATTATTTCAAGTACATGCTGGCCGGTTCGGATGAATACATCGCAGTCGCCACCACCCGCCCGGAGACCATCCTGGGCGACACCGCCGTGGCCGTCCACCCTGAAGACCCGCGCTACCAGCAGTACATCGGCAAGAAGGTGATCGTGCCCATGCTGGGACGCGAGATCCCGGTCATCGCGGATGCATATGTGGACCGAGAGTTCGGCACCGGCGCGCTCAAGATCACACCCGGCCACGACCCGAATGACTACGAGATCGGCCAGCGCCACAGCCTGCCCATCCTTTCGATGCTCGACCGGGAGGCCAGGGTGACCGAGGTGGGCGGCCCCTACCAGGGCCTGGAGCGCTTCGAATGCCGCAAGAAATTGTGGGAGGATATGCGCGCCGCAGGGCTGGTCATCAAGGAACAGGAGTACACCCTCAATGTACCACGTTCCCAGCGCGGCGGGGAGATTGTCGAGCCGATGGTCTCGGAGCAGTGGTTCGTCAAGATGGAAGCCCTGGCCGCGGCCGCCCTGGAAGTGGTGCGCGATGGGCGCATCCACATCGTGCCGGAGCGCTTCGAGAAGGTCTACTTCAACTGGCTGGAGAACATCAAGGACTGGTGCATCAGCCGCCAGTTGTGGTGGGGGCACCGCATCCCGGTCTGGTACTGTGCGGACTGCGGCAGGCAGACCGTGACGCGGGAAGACCCGCAGCAGTGCGCCCACTGTGGTTCGAAGCGCATCGAACAGGACCCGGATGTGCTGGACACATGGTTCTCGTCCGGCTTGTGGCCGTTCTCCACCCTCGGCTGGCCGGAAGAAACACCGGATTATAAATATTTCTACCCGACCTCAGTGATGGAGACCGGCTACGACATCCTGTTCTTCTGGGTGGCGCGCATGATTATGGACGGGCTGGAGTTCACCGGGCAGATCCCGTTCCACACCGTATACCTGCACGGGCTGATCCGCGACGAGCACGGGCGCAAGATGAGCAAGAGCTACGGCAACGTGATCGACCCGCTGGTGGTGATGGACGAGCTGGGCACCGACGCGCTGCGCTTCACCCTGCTGGTCGGTTCCACCCCCGGCAACGACATGAACCTGAGCGTCAAGCGAGTGGAGGCCAACCGCAACTTCGCCAACAAGATCTGGAACGCCGGGCGCTTCGTGCTCAATGCC
>CAYLXB010000011.1:0-71350 GCA_964387495.1 uncultured Anaerolineaceae bacterium | reverse complement strand
AGGCTGCACCACACCGGCAGGGCATACAGGCTCTCCGGGTCGCGCAGGTCGAAGATGATCAGGTCCGGCGCCAGCCGCACCAGTTGCTCCACGCTCGGCCTCAGCCTCCCCTCCGGGTGCAGCACATCCACCCCCTGCATCGCCTGCAGGCTGCCCACCAGCCCCGCCATCAGGATCGAATCGCCATAAGGAAGAACCTTCTTGAACGCCATGGGAATAGCATATCAAAATCATCCCCCCAATGCACTGGACTTAAGTCTAAAAAAGGTCTAAATAGAGTCCCTGAAGGGAATTGGACCTTCAGGGACTGGTTGAGGAAAAAGGATCGTGCCGGGAATGCTTCATCTGTCCTCCGGCGCCGCCGCCTGCCTGCCGCGCTGCTGGACATAGGCGATCGCCTGGGCCCGGTTGCGCATTTGCAGCCGCTCCAGTACCTGCCCCATATGGTACTTGACGGTCTTCTCCGAGATGAACAGTTCTGCCGCGACTTCCTTGTAGGTCAGCCCCTGCGCCACGCGCTGCAGGATCTTCCACTGCTGGGAAGACAGGTTGGGAGCTGCATCCTTTTCCTGCTCCCGGGCGACCGGTCCGCGGCGGTCGAATTCGGCCACCACGCGCACGGCCAGCTCAGGCGGGATGAACGTTGCCCCCTGGGCCACTTCTGCCAGGTGTGTGCAGACCTCATTCGCGCTGGCACGCTTGAGCATAAAACCGGAAGCCCCTGCCTGCAGGGCCTGGTACAGGGTTTCCATCTCCTCGGCCATGGTGAGGATCACGATTTTGATCTCCGGGTTGGCCGCCTTGATGGCCCGCGTTGCTTCCAGCCCGTTGCAGAGCGGCATATTCAAATCCATCAGAATGATATCCGGCCGCAGTTTCTGCGCCTGTTCCTGGGCCTCCAGCCCATTGAATGCCCTGCCGATCACGACCAGGCCGCGCGCCGTCAGCATGTTTTGCAGCCCTTCCAGGAAAAGCGAGTGATCGTCCACCAGCAGCAGGCGCAGGCTGGATAATTCCACGCCCTCGACCTGCAGGGACGAGGCAGGGGAGGGGGCGTGAGGAATGTACACCAGCACCTGTGTGCCCTTCCCCGGCGCCGAGCGCACCTCCAGCCGTGCCCCGATTAGCCCGGCACGCTCACGCATGATACCCAGCCCAAAGTGCCCCTCCTCCTTGCCGGGAGTCTGCTCCAGCTCGAAGCCCTGGCCGTTGTCGCTGACCATGACCACCATCTCGCCTGCCAGGAAGGTGATCAGCACATCCACCTGCTGCGCCTGGGCATGCTTGCGGATGTTGACCAGCGCCTCCAGGATGATCCTCAGGATCTGGTCCTCGACCGCCGCCGGGAGTTTTGGCATGTTTTCGGGCGGGCTGAAACGGATCTTGACATTCCAGCTCTGCTGGAACTTCTCCAGGCTCGACTGGAGGCTCGCGATGAATCCCCCGCGTGTCTCTGCGCTCTCACGCAGGTCCAGGATCTGCCCCCGCAGGTCGGCATGCGCATCCTGTATTACCCGCGAAACGCTTTCCAGTGTGCTTTGCACCGCTCGCACATCGCCTTTTTCCAGGAGCTGTAAAGCGGCCTGGGTCTGCACGCTGACATAACTGAATACCTGTCCCAGCCCATCGTGCAGGCCGCGGCTCAACTGTTCGCGTTCCTCGCTGGCTGCCAGATGGCGCTGCTGTGCGATCACTTCCGCCTGGGCGGCTGTATGCTCGGCAATTTCGATCCGTAGTTCCTCGTTGGCTGTGGAGAGTTCTGCCGTCCGTTCTGCAACCCGTTTCTCCAGGCCCCCTACCAGTTCGTGCAGCCAGGTCACCATGCCATTGAAAGATTGGGTCAGCATGCCGATCTCATCATGGCTGTATACCGGCACCTGGACATCCAGGTTCCCGTCGTCCACTTCCCGGATGCCTGCCACCAACCGTTCCAGAGGCTGGCTGAAGCTCTTGCGCAGGATAAGCGGCAAACCGGTGATGATCAGCAGGCTGCCTGCCAGCACCAGCCAGGCCAGTGATCTTAAAGCATGGTTGAGGTGTTGCCGGAAACCCATGTAAAGATCCTGCACCGCACCCTGCGGCCCGATCTGGCCGGCTTGCGCCAGGTCGGCGGTCTGTACCGGGGACTCCCCCGGCCCGGGGGTGATGCCTCTCAGCCAGGGGTTGGTGGAGGGAGCGTCATCCGGGTGAAACATAATGGGATTCGGCAGGCCGTTGTAGGTGATCTCGAAACTGCCGTCATGGTACAGGATGGTCTGGAAGGTGAATACAGACTCCGGTTCATACAGTGCCGGCACATGATCCCAAGTCACCACCAGCCGCTCCGCCTCCACCCGGGCATACACACCGCCGCTGTCCATTGGCTCCAGGTCCACCAGCAGCGGAAAGATCCCCGGGAAAGAGCCGTAATTGTTTTGCAGGTTGGGATGGTAGAGCGCCTGGTCCATCCTGAGCAGGCCCGAGTTGCTGACGTAGATTGTCGAATAGTCCCGGCCAAAAAACTCGAAATCGAAATCCACCGGCTGGCTGCGCAGCACACTCTGGTAAGAGCTCAGCTTCAGCCGCTCCCCCAGCTTGGTTTCGAAACGGAAGGGGACCTCGGAAACATCATAACCGCCCTTGCCGTTGGGCACGAACCGGAGCGTCTGGTGATCGCTGAGCGCCGGCCGGTAACCGGCAGCCCGCACAGGTGCCAGGATCCAGCCGATCGTTCCCATCATGGCCAGCAGCAGCACAAGTGTCAGGCCCGAAATCCTGGCCAGGAATGAGGTGCGGTCCGTTATGTAGTTGAGATAAACGATGGAGAACAACCACAAAGCGGCCAGGATGCCCATGGACAGGGAGATATTGTAGACCGTTGCCGAAACGACGGACAGCGCCCGCAGCACATTGATGATGCCCAACCCGACCAGGATCAGGTAGGTCAGGCCAAAATCGCGCGCCCGCTGCGCCCCCATCCCCTGCGGCTGCCAGAGCTTGCGCAGCCAGGGCACGCTGCGCTCATCCGCCGTCACGGCCTGGCGAAAAAAGACCATTGGCACGAACAGGATCAAGACTGCCAGCGCATAATCCGGCATCAATGGCCGGTAGTCGACATCGCCCTGCTTGAGCAGCAAAGAATAGCGGTAGACGGCGTAATAGACTTCATACGCGGTATACAGCAGGCTCAGGGCCAGCACAACCCGGGCTTCCCGCTTGCGCTGGGGGAACGCCTCCGGGAACTGGTAGGCAAACTGGAGTATCAGTACCAGGACAATTCCCAGGACACTGTTTTCCAGGTAGACCACGTACAGGCGCGGTGTCGGCAGCAGGGTCGCGTCCAGGAACAATAATCCGGTGAAGGCCGTCAAAGCGAAAAAGAAACCGTGGAGCAGGCCGGTTTGCAGATCCCATCCCTTGTGCCGGTACAGGCGCATGCTGAGATAAATAGTGACCGTTGCAGAAAGGATGAACTGGGTCAGGTAACTGATTGCCGCAGGCGTAAAGTAATGAGACATGAGAACGTGATAATCATTAAAGACAATGCCGGCCCGATTCCATGCCGGCTTGCCATAATTATGCCATAGATTTTATGATACCTTCCCTTTTGTCTGCATCCAATTTAGATCCAAACCGGGACAGAATTCCTATTTATTTACCCCTTTCGCTCATGCTATAGTGTTTTCAGCAGGCGGTGCTCTCTCTGGGCACGTTCTGCTTTCGAAAGGAGAACACTATGTACAAGAACAAGTTGCGCCTCATGGTTGGCCTTTCGGTCATCCTCCTCGCCGCCCTGGCCTGTGGTACCTTTGGCGGCGGTGCGCCCGCAAGCGGTGGGGGAGCCGCTGGCGGTTCCAGCGCCGGCACAGACCTGCGCCAGTGGGCCGCCACCGCCTCCGCCAGTTCCGAGTACGGCAGTTCCGACTGGTCCGCCCGCCAGGCCACCGGTGCGCCCAACACCCTCGAGTGCGGCGATACCATCACAGCCTGGGCCTCCTCCAGCAGTTCCGGGCAGGACTGGCTGGAAGTCGGCTACTCTCTGGCCGTTGTTCCCTCCACGATCAACATCCACCAATCCTATAATCCCGGCTCCATCGTCAAAGTCGAAGTCAAGGATACCTCCGGGAATTACACCACCGTCTATACTGCTTCCCCCGTTCTGCTGGATACCTGCCCCTACACCCTGTCCATTCCCGTCAGCGGCATTTCCACCCCGGTGAATGTTGTCCGCATCACGCTCGACCAGAGCGTGGTCCAGGACTGGAACGAAATCGATGCCGTCGAACTGATTGGCAGCACGTCATCCTGAGCCGCGAAAGCAGCGAAGGACCTCTAGGCCGTTTTCAAACAGACCAGCCCCTTCAAATACGCCCCCTCGGGAAAGTTGAGCGCCACGGGGTGGTCTGGCCCCTGCGCCAGGTGCTCGACGATCTGCGCCTCCACCCCCGCATCCAGCGCCGCCGAGGCGATGATCTTCTGGAACAGGCTGGCATCCACCCCGCCCGAGCAGGAGAAGGTGGCCAGCAGGCCGCCGGGACGCAGCAGCTTGAAACCCAGCAGGTTGATATCCTTGTAGCCGCGCGCCGCCTTCTCGGCCTGGGCAGCAGTGGGAGCAAATTTCGGCGGGTCGAGGACGATCAGGTCGAAAACCCGCCCCGCATCCCGGAACTTCCGCAGCACCTGGAAGACATCCCCCGCGACCCATTCCAGCCTCTCACCGTTCAGCCCGTTCAGGGCCGCGTTTTCGCCTGCCAGCGCCAGCGCCTCCGCCGAGGCATCCACGCCGGTCACCGTGCTGGCCCCGCCTGCCAGCGCATTCAATGTGAACCCGCCCGTATAGCAGAAGCAGTCCAGCACCTCCCGCCCGCCTGCCAGTTGGCGCACGCGCTCGCGGTTGCGGCGCTGGTCGAGATAGAACCCGGTCTTGTGGCCCTCCGCCAGGTTGACGCCGAACTGTAGGCCGTTTTCGCGGATCGTGATGCGTGAGACGTTGCCCGCCCCGCGCAGGGTACCGCTGCGCGCCGCCAGCCCCTCCAGCATGCGCACATCGGCATCCGATCGTTCATAGATGTTCTGCACCCCCGTCTCTTCGTAGAGCAGGTCGGCCAGGCTCTCGCGCCAGAATTCGGGGCCCGCGGAGAGACACTGCATCACCAGCGTCCCGCCATAACGGTCCACCACCAGCCCCGGCAGGCCGTCTGATTCGGCGTGCACCAGCCGCCAGGCATCCGTTTCACCTTCCATCTGCCCCAGGCCGCTCTGCAAGGCTTCCCGCGCCGCCAGGGCGGAACGGATGCGCCTGCGGAAGAAGCCCCGCTCGATTTCCTCACCGGGCTCGAAACTCCATACCCGGGCGCGGATTTGCGAGGCGGGCGAGTACGCTGCCCGGGCCAGGAACTCACCCTTCGACGAGCGCACCTCCACGGTCGCGCCGGAAACAGGCTCATCTTCCACGCGCAGGATCGCTCCGGAAAAGATCCACGGATGGCGCCGCAGCAGCGATTTTTCACGTCCAGGTTTGAGGATCAGGCTTGGCATGCCGGAAAGTATATCACGGGCCTCCGTGCTATACTTGGCCTGAAAAGGAGCCTCACATGGAAATCGAGTCCCGGATCGTTTCATTGGAAATGCGCCTGGCTGAACTGGAGCGCAACCTGGAAATGGTGATGCGCCAGTTGAATATCAGGGTGCCCCTCAGCAGCATCCAGCCTGAGGTGGAACGGCACCTGCGCGCAGGCAACAAGATCGCGGCCATCCAGGCTTACCGCGAGGCCGCCAACTGCGGCCTGAAAGAAGCCAAGGAGTTCGTGGACGAACTGGAACGCAGATTGTTGGGCAGGTAATTTGAAGACCACAGACATTTTCAGACCTGTCCGCTGGAAGACATTGGGCCGCGACTTCCTTGTCATTCAGCTCGGCTTTTTGATGTTCGGCTTCGCCATTGCCCTGCTCATCCGTTCCAATCTCGGGACGGGCGCCTGGGTGGTGCTCGAAGTGGCCCTCTCGCAGTTGACCGGCCTGACACCGGGCACCTTGAGTGTATTGGTGGGGTTCGGGGTGCTGGCAGTCGCCCTGGCCCTGCGCGAAAAGATCGGCTGGGGCACCCTCGGCAATATCCTCTGCATCGGGCCGTGGGAAGACCTCGGCCTGCGGCTGATCCCCGGCGTGACCCACAACCTTCCGGTTCAAATCGCCCTCTTCCTGCTGGGCACCGGCATGATGGGCCTGGCCACCGCCGTCTACATCAGCGTCGAGGCCGGGGCGGGGCCGCGCGACAGCCTGATGCTGGCTGTTCACCGTGTCACCGGCTGGAGCGTGCGCCGGACGCGCGGTGTGATCGAGGTGGCCGTGGTGGCGGTCGGCTGGCTGCTGGGCGGCCCGGCCGGCCTGGGGACGGTTGCCTTTGCCCTGCTCATCGGCCCTGCCGTCCAGTGGGGCTTTAAATTGTTCAAGGTCCAGCCGCACCGCTTGGAACCGGTGCAGGTCGCCGACGCCCCGGCAGACTGAAGCCCTTGCATTTATGTAGGGCACATTTATACGGTACGTTATAATCAACCAACCCGCATATTTTTCGGTCAGGATTCCAACCACATGGAGCAATAGCATATGAGCGCCACAGTTGCACAGGTATTTGAAGCCGCAATCGGAGCTGAAAAGGCTGCCGAAGCCTTGTTCCGCGGTTTGCAGACCAAATTTGCCCAGCACAAGACGGTGGCACAGTTCTGGGGGCAGTACGCCAATGAAGAAACCCAACATGCCAGGTGGCTGGAGGGTCTGCGGGGCAGGCTGGATGCAGAGACGCTGGCCGGTAAAGTGGACGAGAATACGGAACACCTGCTGCGCGCCGTGGCTGATTTTTCGGTGGAGAAGGCCCTGCAGGGGGTGCACAATCTGGAAGAGGCCTACCAATTGGTCCACCACTTGGAAAATGCAGAGACGAATGCCATCTTCCAATTCCTGCTCGACAATTTCGAACCGGAGGAGGAAATGCAGGTCTTTCTGCGGATGCAGTTGGAAAAGCACGTGACGAAGCTCACGCTCGGTTTCCCCCTGCAGTACAGAGGCACCCCAGCCCGCCAGGCAGTTAAGGCACTCGAATAAGAAATAAAACGGACACGGCTTCTGTGTGAGCCGTGTCGTTTTATATCATTTTCAGCCGGAGGTGGCACTCGGAATTTACATCATAATAACCTGTTCGCCATGCTGCAAGGCGGCATCTGCCGCGGCCAGGCACGCAATCTTGCGCACCTGGGGCAAAACTTCAAGCCAGACTTTCTACCGTACACATGTCATTGCGAACCCGGCGCTCTTTCCGGGTGAAGCAATCTCCCGGCTGATTCTGCCAAAGCTTGCTCCAAAACAGGAGCTTGCTTCGCAAAAAAACGCCCGCAAGGACACAATGTTTGCAGATGTACGGTAGAGAAAAGCCAGATAAGATAATTCCAAAGGAGATGCACAATGTTCGATAATATTGTCGAAAGACTCATGGGGGTGATCACCCTGAAGGCGCCGGTCTACCGGACGATCGCTGAGGATCCTGAAGCCACCAAGCCTGCCGGTATCATTGTGGCCGTTGTCGCGCTGATCCAGGGCTTTTGCGTAGGACTGGCCGCTTCGGCTAATATTGGCACTGCAATCCTGCAGGCCGGGGTCAACCTTGTTTTGAGCCTGATCGCCTGGTTCGTTTCGTCCTGGCTGCTGGCAGCCATCGCCAAGGCCTTTGGCGGCAAGACCGACACCCAGGAAATGCTGCGCGTAACGGGACATGTATTCATCTTCAACCTGGCCGGGATCCTGATCCTGGCTACGCTGATCAGCCAGTCCCTGAGCTGCGTGACCTCGATCCTCGCGCTGGTCATCCTGGTGTTGAGCTTTATCGGCTATTTCATCGGTGTCCGCGAGGCGGCCGAGTTTTCCACGGGCAAAGCGATCGGCACCGCCATCCTGGCCTCGCTTGCCAGTTTCGTCATCACCGGCCCGTTGAGCGCTTTGATCAACAGTTTGTTCTAGCCAGACACAGCCTGCCCGGATGGAGGCGGCCGGCTGGTGGCCGCCTCTTTATGATCCCCCGGGCCGGTTGCCAGCCGGGGAATTTTCCTGTATCATGATATGAGTCGTCCACAGGCTGGTGGTTTGAGCCTGCATCCAAAAAATTCAGAGCACGTATTAACCCCAAAGAGGTGCCATGCAATTCCTGGTGATCGCATACGATGGTACGGATGAAAATGCCATGCAGCGCCGGCTGGCAGCTCGCGAGGCCCATTTGAAGACCTTCAAGGAAAACTGCGAGAAAGGCCTTTTCTACTACGGCGCAGCCATTTTGAGTGAAGATGGCCGCATGATCGGCTCCATGATCGTCTGTGAGTTTCCTTCCCGCGCCGAACTGGATGCACAATGGCTCGAGCATGAACCCTACGTGCTTGGCAATGTCTGGAAAACGGTCGAGGTGAAGCGCGCCCAGGTGCCGCCCTGGTTGTTGGAAAAAACATCGCAGGCCTGAGGAAGCCTCTCATGAGAAAAATCACAGCCGACGTGGTCATCTGCGGCGCAGGTGCATCCGGCATTTCCGCCGCCTATCACCTGGCCGTCAAACAGGGCTTCAAAAAGGTCCTGCTCGTGGACGAACGGGAGCCGATGTCCTTCACCAGCGACAAGTCCACCGAATGCTACCGCAACTGGTGGCCGGGACCGGGTGATGCCATGCTCCGCTTCATGAACCACAGCATCGATCTGCTGGAGGAACTGGCCGGGGAAAGCAGCAACTATTTCGGCCTGCAGCGCCGCGGCTATGTCTTCCTGACCGGCCGTCCGGAGCACGCCCGGCAATTGGAGCAGACCGCTCGCGAGATCTGTGACCTGGGTGCCGGGCCGCTGCGCATTCACACCGCCCGCGAATCGGATCCGGTCTACCGTCTGTCCCCGCCCGAGGGCTACCAGGGCCAGCCCGTCGGTGCCGACCTGGTTCTTGACCCGGCGCTCATCCGCCGGACATTCCCGTTCATCAACGAGAACACCGTCGCCATGCTTCATACGCGCCGCTGCGGCTGGTTCAGCGCCCAGCAATGGGCCGCCTATCTGCTCGAACAGGGCCGGCAGCGGGGCGTTGAACTCCTGCGCGGGCGGGTCACCGGCGTCAACACGGAAAACGGTTCCGTCCGGTCTGTCCAAGTGGAAACTGCCGCCGGTCCGCTGGAAGTCCTGACGGAGAAATACGTCATTGCCGCCGGGCCCTTCCTGAAACAGGCCGGCGCCATGCTCGGGGTGGACCTGCCTGTGCAGAACGAACTGCACGCCAAATTTTCCTTCAGTGACCCGTTGAAAATCATCCCGCGTCATATCCCGCTCATGCTCTGGGATGATCCTGTGTCCTTGCAATGGACGGAGGCGGAACGCCGCGAATTGGCCGCTGACGAGAGCGCCCGCTGGTTGCTGGAACAGTTCCCCTCCGGCGTGCACTTCCGCCCCGAAGGCGGCGAGGACAGCCCCATCCTCCTGGCCATCTGGACCTACGATGTCCGCGTCCAGGAACCTGTCTCGAATCCAAAGTTCGAACCGGAACACGGCGAGGTCATCCTGCGCGGCCTGGCCAGCATGATCCCCGGCCTTTCAGCCTATTTCGGCCGGCTCTACACGCCCGTCGTGGACGGCGGCTACTACTGCAAAACCCGGGAAAACCGCCCGCTCATCGGCCCCCTGCCGGTGGAAGGCGCTTATATTTTCGGCGCGGTCTCCGGCTTCGGCATCATGGGCGGTATGGCCGGTGGCGAACTGCTTGCACAGCACGTGGCCGGTGCCCCCTTGCCCGGTTACGCCCCCGCCTTCCTCCTCAGCCGCTACGATGATCCGGCCTACCAGCAGCTTCTGGCCGGCTGGAGCGCAACCTCGGGACAGATATAGGAATAGATAAAAATCTGAGTGCTGGAAGTGCTATAATTTTGGTAGTAAATTTGATATTGAATATGCTACAGATGTGGCAGACATAAAGCCAAATAAAGGTTTTTCCAATGCCGACTGTTCTCATTGTAGGCCCCTATCGCTTTTTCTTTGTATCACTCGACAGTGGAGAGCCCCCACATGTCCACATCCAGCGAGAAAAAATGGTTGCAAAATTCTGGCTTGATCCGATAGCCCTGCAACAAGCCGGTGGGTTTAAGCCCCACGAATTAAACGACCTGTTCAAGTTGGCACAAGAACATCGAGAGTTTTTATTGGAGCGTTGGCATGAGCACTTTGGAGATTGAGATCCAAGAAGCACGTGCACAGGAAGTACACATTGACGAAAACGTACTTGCTGTTGACCTGGCAGACGGACGGACGATCATCACGCCCCTGGCCTGGTTTCCGCGCTTGCTGTATGGGAAGCCACAGGAACGAGCCGAATTCGAGATTATCGGCGATGGTAAATATATCCACTGGCCAATGCTGGATGAAGACTTGAGTGTGGCAGGGCTCCTGGCAGGTAGGCGCTCAAAGGAGAGCATAGAATCGTTGAAGAAGTGGCTGGAAGGGCGTTCCCAACAGATTGAACAACCGATTCAGCAGGTTGCTGAGAAGAAATCGAAATACGGTAGATAAACTTAGCCAATCCTGTTCAAATAACAGCCAGGGCTTTCTTTACGAATTCAACCGCGTGCGGCGCAGCGGCAGCTGGCGCGAGCAGGCAGAGGCTATCCGCCTCACGGCACGCAGTTTCGACTACATGAATTATCTGGGGGATAACGGCTTCCGGCTGGTGTGCAGCGCCTGAGCCCGCGCCCGCCCGGCCGGCCGCAGCAGGCAGGGCAGATAACACCTGGTATAAAGCCGCAGATTCTTGTGCTCCTGAAAAAGTCGCGCGAGTCAGAAAATCAGGATTTCAGAGGACAGAATTTCAGGGCCAACGTGAGCGGGCGCAGCGGAACCCCAGGTAGTTGTAGGAAACGGATGGATGGTTCCCGTACCGGTTCGCAGAACGAGAGCTGAGATCGTCGCCGTACCACGAGCCGCCCCGCAGCACGCGATCTTCACCAGAAGACGGCCCCAGGGGGTTCGAAGAGGGTGAATCCTGATAATAGGTCCCGTCATACCAATCGGCCGCCCATTCCCAGACGTTCCCGGCCATATCATACAGCCCGTACCCATTCGGGGCAAAGCTCCCCACTGGCATGCTGTCCCTGGGACAACTTCCCCCACCAAAATTAGCCGCGTTCGACGCGCCTGCCGTACAGATGGGGGCTTCGTCGCCCCAGGGATAGGCCTTGCCGGCCAGCCCGCCGCGGGCGGCTTTTTCCCATTCGGCTTCGGTCGGCAGGCGCCCGCCGGCCCACTCACAAAAAGTTTGTGCGTCATGCCAGCTGACATTGACCACCGGATGCAAGTCGCGGTCTTCTCCTGCGTCAGGCATTCCAACACAAACCCCGGCACTCACGCACTGGGCATACTGGCGGTTGGTGACTTCGTAGCGCCCGATCTCGAAAGCCTCCAGATACACGCCATGCACAGGCTTCTCATCCTCCCCGCCATTTTCACTGCCCATCTGGAATTCGCCAGCAGGGATAGGCACAAAATAGCCTTTCATATCCACAGGCCGGTAGATAATGGGGTTAAGCTGCCCCGTCAGCGCAAGAACGATGGTCAGCAAGAATACAACGCCCGCGCCTGCAATGGCAATCCAGCGCCGGCGTTCGGGTTTCTTCTCGTCCCGGCCGGGCGGTTCTTCTTTCCCGCCCCCTGCCGGGCTGGCGCTGGTCTCGGCAGGCGCGGCCTGCAGGACGAAGTTGTTATCGCCCGTGATGATGGTTGCGCCGTTCACCTCCCCGCCGGTGGCCACGCTGGCGGGCGGTTGCTTTGCCGGGGGCTGGAACCAGGCTGGCCGCCGCCCGCTGCCGGCCTGTGCTTTTTGTGGCAGGGCTGGTTGGCCAGTCTCCACAGGGGTGCCAGGCATTTCTGCCGGCAGTCCCAGGGCACGCGCCCGCAGGCGCAGGCTCTCCAGCAGGCGCTGGTAGGTGACGGCTTTGCGGCCTTTGGGGAAGTAGTCCACGTATTGCCAGGAGCGCAGCCGGAAGGGGACGGGGCAGTCATCCAGGCGCAGCGGGATGATGAAGATGGCTTCCTCGGGTTTCTGCATGGCCATGCGCAGGATCATGCGCACCTCGGCCTGCACATATCCCTCTTTGTTCACCGAGCGGTTCGACATGAAAACGATGACCGCATCCGCAGCTTCGACCGCCTTCTCGATCTGCAAATCCCAGTCCTGGCCGGGCAGGAGTTTTTCCTCGTCCAGCCACGGGTCGATCCAGCCTTCAGCCCGCAAGCGCTGGCAGAGTTCGCGCACGGCGGGCTTATCTTGTGACGAGTGGCAGAGAAAGACTTTCAGCAGTTTCTGTTCGGGCATTCAGCATCCCCTCGCGGCGGGTTGCCTAATTATACGCCAGGACGCGCAGAAGGCGAGGAAAGCGGTACATCTTGCGCGTCCCGGCCGTGGAATTCTTATTCAGCTCCCCGTCACTCCCTACGCCCTCGCCGTACCGCCTTCTCCACTTCCATCGCCGCAAAGACCAGCGCGCCCGCCCCCAGGGCGATCAGAAAGTCAACCAGACTCAGCGCCTGCACCTGGAAGAACCCGCTCAAGAAGGGCACATACAGCACCGCCAACTGTAAGACAAACACCAGAACGGCCATCCCGGCCAGCAGCCGGTTGCTCAACAGCCCCAGCTTGAACAGTGACTCCTGGCTCGACCTGGAGGCCAGCGCCTGCCAGATTTGCGCAAAGGCCAGGAAGGTGAAGACCATCGTCTGCCACTGCTCCCGGCCGGTAAAGTAATAATACGATCCCAGCCCCAGCGCCAGGCCGCCGATCAGCGCCCCCACCCAGGCCACCTGGACCCCCGCCCCCCGGCTGAACACGCCTTCTTTCGGCGAATAAGGCGGGCGGCGCATCGTGCCGCGCTCCGCACCTTCCACTCCCATCCCCAGCCCCAGCAGGCCGTCGGTCAGCAGGTTCAGCCACAGCAGTTGCAGCGGCAGCAGCGGGATGGGCTTGCCCAGGAACGGTGCCAGCAGCATCACCAGCACTTTGCCGATGTTCCCTGCCACGCTGAAACGCACGAACTTGCGGATGTTGTCGTAGATCACCCGCCCTTGCTCCACCGCAGCCACGATCGTGGCAAAATTATCGTCCAGCAGGATCAACTCGGCTGCTTCTTTTGAAACATCCGTCCCGGTGATGCCCATCGCCACGCCGATATCCGCCTTGCGCAGGGCCGGTGCGTCGTTCACCCCGTCGCCGGTCATCGAAACGATTTGCCCCTTCTTCTGCAATGCCTGCACGATGTTCAATTTATGCTCCGGCGAGACGCGCGCAAAGACCGACACATCCTCCACAACCGCCTTCAACTCATCGAACGACATGCGGTTCAGGTCTGCCCCGGTCAGGGCGCGCCCATCCGAGGCGATCCCCAACTGGCGTCCGATCTCGACCGCCGTCAGCGGGTGGTCTCCGGTGATCATCACTGGCCGGATTCCAGCCTGCCGGCAGGTTTCCACCGCCGCCCGCACCTCGGCCCGCGGCGGGTCGATCATCCCAAACAGCCCCACGAAAGTCAATTCATCTTCGATTCCCGCCCCAACATTAGCCGGCTCCTGCTCGAACAACCGGAACGTCACCCCCAGCACGCGCATACCCTTGGCGGCCAGGCCATCATTGGCCGCCTGGATACGCTTGCGCCAGTCCGCGTTCAAACTTTCGCTCTTGCCATTGACCCACACCTGGCCGGTGTGCTCCAGCAGACCATCCACCGAACCTTTGGTAAAGGCAATCACTTTGGCGCCGTTCACCGGCAGCCCCACCAGCGTCTGTGGGTCATGCCCGCCCAGGCGGTGCAGGGTGGTCATGCGTTTACGCTCCGAGTCGAAAGGCACTTCGCCGGTGCGCGGAAAAGCCTGCTCCAGGGAAGATTTCCAGAAGCCCATGCGCGCCGCAGCCACCACCAGTGCCCCTTCGGTTGGGTCGCCCAGGGTGTGAAAGCGCTCCGCCCCCTCATCGATAATCTGGGCATCCGAGCACAGTGCCCCGCCGATGGCCATCAGCGAGAGGGAAGAGACCGTCTCCAGCGGCGCCTCCGCGCTCATCTTCAGGCTGCCGCCCTTGCGTACTTCCTCGCTCAGATCCAACCGGTGCTCGGCCACATCCATCACCACTACGGTCATGCGGTTCTCGGTCAGCGTTCCTGTCTTGTCCGAGCAGATCACCGTCACCGAGCCCAGCGTCTCCACCGCCGGCAGCCGGCGGATGAGTGCCTGGCGTTTTAGCATGGTCTGGGCACCCAGCGCCAGCGTGATGGTCACAACTGCTGGCAACCCTTCCGGCACCACCGCCACAGCCACGCTGACCGCGGTCAGCAGCATGTGGCGCAGTTCGTCGCCGCGTAACAGGCCGAGCACAAAGATCAGCCCGGCAATTCCCACTCCCACCAAGGCCAGGGTTTTCCCCAGCTGGTCCAGCCGTTTCTGCAAGGGTGTCTGTTCCGAACCGACCTGTTGGATCAGGTCCGCGATCCGGCCCAGTTCAGTCTGCATGCCGGTGGCCGTCACCAACGCCAGGCCGCGTCCCTGTGAAACGATCGTACCCATGTAGGCCATGTTGCGCCGGTCGCCCAGCGGTAAGCCGGCCATCTCGATCGCAGCCGTCTGCTTTTCCACCGGCTCGGATTCACCCGTCAGCGCCGCCTCCTGGATGCGCAGGGCCACAGCCTCCAGCAGGCGGCAGTCTGCCGGGACCAGGTTGCCGGTCTCCAGCTGGATCACGTCGCCGGGGACGAGTTCGCGCGCCGAGACCTCTCGCAGGACGCCGCCGCGCAGGACGCGCACGATCGGCACGGCCAGTTTCTTGAGAGCGGCCACTGCCTGTTCCGCACGATATTCTTGGATGAAGCCCAATGCCGCATACAGGATCACAATCGCCAGGATGGCAATTGCATCCTTGGTATCACCCAGCAAAGCCGCGATCACCGCCGCCGCGATCAGAATCAACACCATTGTGGCGGTGACCTGCTCCCACAGGATCTTCAGCGGCGTACGCCCGCCGCGTTCCATCAGCTCGTTCACACCGTTGCGGGCCAGGCGTTCAACCGCCTCCTGCGGCGTCAGGCCGCGTTCCTGGTCAGAGCCAAGCTGTTGCAGGACCGTTCCCGGATCCAGTTGGTACCAGTCGGAAGTAGTGTTCATAAGTCACCAAAGTTTTCTTGGTAGCGGGTGCTCTTGACAAATCAACGAGGCGCATCGGTCGCGATGCGCCTCGTAATTGTAATTGATTTTCAGGCTACACAGGCTGCCGGGCTGAGTCCAGCGCCCGCCGGATCATCAGGAACTCGGTCACGTTCTCGCTGGTCAGCAGGCCGACCAGCTGTCCATTGTGCAGCACCGGCAGGGAATGGGTCCCGCTTTCCTGCAGGCGCACCAGGGCACTTTCGAGCATCTCGTACGAGTCCACTATGGGAAGGTTCCGCCGCATCACACTCTGCACCAGTGCACCCTGTCCCTGGCGGGCCAGGGCCTGCATCAGGGCTTCGCGGGTCAGCAAGCCGGCCACCTGTCCATTTTGGGTTACCGGGAAGTCATGCTGTGCACCTTCCAGGATCAACTCGGCTGCATGCGCCAGCGGGGCATTCGGCTCGAGCGTACGAAATTCGGTCTGCATGGCCCGCGCCACCGGGATGCCGCCCAGCGAATGTTTCATTTGCACCATGTTGGCTTCCTGCGCCGCGCCGATCCACACGAAGAAAGCGATGAACAGCAGCATCGGGTTGCTGAACAGGCCCAGGAACCCAAACAGCAGGGCCATTCCCTGGCCAATGCTTGCCGCAATTTGGGTGGCTCGCGTATATTCCAGTTTCATCCCAAGCAAGGCGCGCAGCACACGTCCGCCGTCCATCGGAAAGGCCGGGACCAGGTTGAAGAGCGCCAGGCTGATGTTAACCATCATCAGGCGCTCGACAAAGGAACCGCGGGTAACGGTCATGCCGGTGAGCGGCTCGAGGGTGCCTGTAAAGAAAAGGTATGCAAAAAGGAGGGCTGCCAGCACCACATTCACTGCCGGGCCGGCCAGTGCCACCCACAGTTCTTCGATGGGCTTTTCAGGCATCTTCTCCAGCCGGGCCACACCGCCAATGGGATAAAGCGTGATATCGCGCGTCTTAATCCCGAACCGGCGGGCTGTCAGGGCATGCCCGTACTCGTGCATCACCACGAACAGGAACAGGGCCAGGATGAAAGCCACCCCGCTCAACACATACGTCAGCGATTGTTGTTCGAACCAGTGTGAGACTGCCACCCAGCCGATGATCAGCAAAAAGGTGGCATGAACGTATACATCAATTCCCGCAATGCGGGCCAGTTTCCATTGCCATTTCATTTGCACAACTCCTTATCTCTTGTTCATAATCTTATCCGGTTATTGTTAGAAAAATATTACAAAAATTGTCCGATTTATTAGAGTTTTGTTATAACGCTTTCCCCTTCAATACTGCAACTGGGATAACCTTTCTCCGTAGCGGCAGAATAATCCTTGATTATCGGATAAAAAGAGCGGCGCAGCCATGCAGGTTGCGCCGCTCTTGGGGCAAGTCCGGTGAATGGAACTTATTGCAGGATGCCGGTCTCCTTGCCGGCCTGCTGGATCACGGCCAAAGCACGCTCGATCTCGTCCGGCTCGTGCGCGGCAATGACGGTGGCGCGCAGGCGGGCCAATCCTTGCGGCACAGCCGGAGAAACAACCGGCAGGACAAAGACATCCTGGTGCTGGCAGAGCCGCGTCATGACGAAAGCCCTTTCGTCATCCCCGCACAGCACCGGTACGATCGCCGTCTCAGTCAGCATGGTATCGAAACCGGCGCTTTTCAGGCCTGTGATGAACTGCCAGGTATTGGCATTTAATTTTTCCACCCGCCATGGCTCGTCCAGGATAACCTTGAAAGCCTCGTTCGCAGCGGCAGCCTGGGCCGCTGGCAGGGCGGCTGAAAAGATATAACCCCGGCTGGCATGCCGCAGGTAAGTGGAAATCTCCTTGTCGACTGCCACATACCCGCCCACCGAGGGGATGGTTTTGCTGAGCGTCCCCATCAGGATATCCGCCGCGCCGCTCATGTTGAAATGCTCCTCGATGCCGCGCCCGGTCCTGCCGAGCACCCCCGTGGAGTGGGCTTCATCAACCATCAGCCAGGCATTGTATTTCTTGCATAGGGCCACCATCTTGGGCAGATCGATGATATCGCCATCCATGCTGAAGACCGCGTCCGCGATCACCAGGCGGGCGCTGCCATCCGGCACCTGCTGCAAGCGGTGTTCCAAGTCTGCCATATCATTATGCCTGAAACGGCGGAATTCCGCCCCCGACATGAGACATCCATCCACAATGGAAGCATGGTTGACTTTGTCGGAAAGCACATAATCACCTCGCCCCATCAGCGTGGAAATGACTGTCAGGTTGGTGACATAACCGGAAGAATAAGTCACCGCAGCCTCGCGGTGCTTGAAGGCTGCAATGGTCTCTTCCAGTTCATTGTGGATCTTCAGGGAACCGGCCAGGGTCCGTACCCCGTGCGTTCCGGTGCCGTACTTGTCCACGGCAGCTTTGGCAGCCGCATTGATCCGCGGGTGTCCAATCAGGCCCAGGTAGGAATATGAAGCGAACATGGTCATCTCACGGCCGTTGACAAGGGTCCGTGCCCCCCCGCGCAATTCTGTAGCTGGCTGGTTATAGAAATACAGGTCGTTGGCTTTCAAGTACGCAACGCGCTCCACCATGGCCTGGATCCGGCGCGTAACAGCATCATCAACTTTCTTTAAGTCCATTGAAAATCTCTCCGGGAAAAATACTTCCGCCAAGTTTAGCCGAGGCAGGCAGTTCTGTCTAGTATCATGCGGCCAGCCCATGCATCTGTACAAACCCTCTGTTTCGATAAAAACAGCGCTCTCCCTCACAACCTCGGGAGAACGCCGCCAGGTTCTACAGGTTCACTTTCACCCCCATGCAGCTCAAAACGGTCATCAAATATCCACGCCCAGCCACATCCGGATCAGGATGCCAATGCCGAAACTAAAGCCAGCCACGCCCAGACTCAGCCCGGTCATCTCCAGGAACCGCCGGCGGAATGGTTCGTCTTTGGCTACAGAGATGTAGTAATTGAAGACCGCAATAATGATAACCGCCGTTACCAGGGAGATGATCAGGTCAATCACGTAATTTGGGAAAAGCAGATACGGCAGGATCAACAGCGTCACAGTAACGATGTATGCAATCCCGGTATAGATCGCCGCCCGTACCGGGTGCTTCTGTGTCTCCTCGGAACGGGTGGACAGGTATTCCGAAGCAGCCATCGAAAGGGAGGCTGCAATGCCGGTGATCAACCCGGTGAGCGCGATCAGGTTGGTATTCTGCAGGGCAAAGGTCAAACCCGCCAGGGCGCCAGTCAATTCCACCAGGGCATCGTTCAGGCCAAGCACAACCGAGCCGGCATAGTGCAGGAGATCCTCATCCAGCATCCCAATCAGGGCTTTTTCATGGGCATCTTCCTCTTTCACCCAATCCTCGATCTCCGGGATCTTGCCTTTCAGTAGGGAATAACTGGCCTGTGCATTCTCCTCACCGCGCTCCATCAATTTGATGCCGAAAGTAAAACCAAATATGCGGCTGACCAGAACATAGAACCACACTTTCCACATATTCGGCTGGAGATCTTTCTCTGTGTAACGTTTCCAGGCCTGGTAATGCCGAAATTCATCCTCGGCGATTTTTTCGATCACCTTGCGGTTCTCGGCTGATTTGATGGTGGCGGCCAGTCGCTTATAAATATTGTATTCCGTGATTTCGTTGCGCTGAAAGCGCTCTAACTGGTGGCCAATGGCTTCTGTGGACTCCATAATGCCTCCTTGCAAATATAACCATATTTTACGCTATTTTCTCAAACTGTGGAAAAACGCGGATGTATAATATCCTTGCAACCTTTTGAAACTCTGTGCGTATATTGCTCTAGAAAGAACGACAAGGAGCCAGCGTGAACGAAGAACAGGCCTGGGTGCTTCAGGCCCAAAACGGCAGCGATGAAGCCTTTACTTGCCTGGTGGAAAGATACCAGACTCCGGTCTACAACCTGTGTTACCGGATGCTGGGCGAACCGGAGGCCGCAGAGGATGCTGCGCAGGAAACTTTCCTGCGGGCCTATCAAAACATTCTGCGCTACGACCGCTCGCGACCTTTCCCTACCTGGCTTTTGTCCATTGCTGCACACCATTGTATTGACCGCCTGCGCCGGAAGAAATTGATGCTCATCTCCATCGAGGACGAAGAGACCGAGGAGATCAGTTTCCCCGATCAGCAAGCGGTTGACCCTGAAGTCGAATCAGAGCGCCGGCAGGACCAGGAACACCTGCACTCGCTGTTACGCTCTCTGGATGCCACCGACCGTGCCGCGGTTGTGCTGCGCTACTGGTACGACTTCTCGGAGGCCGAAATTGCCGAAAGTCTGCGCCTCACCGTCCCTGCAGTCAAGAGCCGCCTGCACCGGGCACGGCGCGAATTGGCAAAGTTATGGATGGATTCATCCGCACAAACCAGCCCGGAAAGGATACCCTATGGATCACCGGCCTTTTGAAGACTGGCTGCTCGAGGATCAGCCGCTCAATCCTGAACAGAAACGCGAACTGCAATCCCATCTACGAACTTGTGCAGATTGCACAGCGCTTGCAGAAGTTAACCTTGCGCTGCGCTCGGCTCGTACCGTCAAACCTGCTGTCGGTTTCTCCGCCCGCTGGCAGAGCCGGCTGGCCGCAGAACGAAAATTACAGCGCCGCAGGCAGGTGGTCGGCTCCACCATTCTTTCTCTGGGCGGAGCTGGTCTGTTGGTTTGGATGGCTACCCCTGTGGTGCTTGCCTTCCTGGAATCCCCGGCCAGGTGGGTTGTCGGCATGGTGAACAGTCTGCTCTTCGTAATGTCCTCACTCGAAGTACTTGGGGAAGCAGCCGGGGTCCTGGTACGTGTGGTGCCTGGCTTCGTTCCCCCATATATCTGGCTGGTGCTGGCATCCGTTCTTGGCGGCTTGGGATTGTTGTGGACCGTCTCTCTCTGGCGTTTTAGCCGGCTCCCCCAAAGAGCATGATATTCATTTCATAAGGAAGGTTTCGAACATGAAACTCAAACACAGATTATTGGCCTTCACACTTTTATTGGCATTTCTCCTACTACCCACTGGCTCGGTAGCCGCTGCCGGCTCCGATGATGGCAAACTGGTGATCGGTAACTCGTTTACCCTCAAAAGCGGCGAAACGATAAACGGTGATCTGGTTGTCATTGGCGGCGTAGCCATTATCGAGTCGGGTGCAAAAGTAAATGGCGCCGTGGTATTGATTGGCGGCACCCTGACCGTTGACGGTGAAGTCACCGAGGATACTGTCCTGATCGGCGGAACTGCCCACCTGGGTCCAAAGGCCCACGTACAAGGTAATCTGACCACCATTGGCGGCAGTCTCCAGCGCGATGATGGTGCCATCGTTGACGGTGACGTGGATGCGAACATCCCTGTACCGGAAGTTGAAATTCCCCTGCCTCCCATGGTTCCGGAACCATCCTCGCCGGCTGTCCAGCCGGGTATGAACTTGGGTGGAAACATCCTGGGGCAGGTTTTGTTTGCCATAGGCCGCATCATCTTTATCACCCTCCTCGCCATGCTTTCGATGCTCTTCCTCCAGCCGCAGGCAGAACGCGTAGCTTATGCCATCACCCGTCAGCCATTCATCGTCGGTGGTGTGGGCATGCTCACCATCGTCCTGGCGCCGATCGCGATCGTTATCCTGTCCGTCACCATCATCCTGATCCCGGTGGCAGTGTTGGCAGCACTTACCCTCGTCCTGGCCTGGCTGTTGGGCGTGATCGCCCTCGGCCTCGAAATAGGACAGCGATTTACTGCTGCAATTCATCGCTCCTGGCCGCTGGTTCTCACTGCCGGGCTTGGAACTGCCATCGTCATTACGATCATGGAATTGCTGAATCTAATCCCCTGCCTTGGCATGTTGATCAGTTTTGCAATTGGACTGGTTGCAACTGGCGGCGCAGTGATCACCTTGTTCGGCTCGCGCCAGTATCCACCGCCGGCAGCCGTCCTGCCTCCGGCCCCTCCCCCGCCTGCGAATGGGCCGGCCGGCTGAACCATTCGAGAGCCTCACTCCCTGTCTCCAAGGCAGGGAGTTTTTGTCTTTGGAGCCCGTGATATAATTCGGCAATCCCGGTTTCCTTCCGCTGGGGTTGAATTTTATGGCTACCCATGACAACTTATGAGGAGGTGACCATGAACAGCCTGATAGATATTCCCAAGGCACCCCTGCATCCCAATCCATTACCGATTATCCGCGTCAAAGGCTCCCACCGCGAAATTGGCCGCCAGATTGGCGAAGCCTGCAAGAAACAGGTGCGGCACAGCGTAGAAAACGCCCGCCAGTTGCTCGCAGATGCCTACGAACAGCTGGAACTGACTTGGGACGGTGCCCAGATCCAGGCACGTAAATACATCCCCTTTGCACAGGAACGTTACCCGCAATATGTCGATGAGGTCATCGGCATTTCCGAAGGCGCCGGCGTCCCCTTTGAAGACCTGGCTGTTCTTAACGCCATGGAGGCGGTCACCACAGATGCCCTCCACCTCTCGCGCTGCACCAGCATGGCAGTCAATGACCAGCGCACCGCCGACGGGCACGTGCTGGCAGCCCACAATGAAGACTGGGTTCCTGAAGATGAAGATGACGCCTATATGGTGCATGTCTCACCGGATGATGAACCGCCATTTCTAGCCATGAACTACGGCGGCCTCCTGCCCAACGTGGGCATCAATGCCTATGGCATTGGCCAATTCATCGACTCGGTCTACCCAACCGACTCACGCATTGGCATTCCGCGTCTGATCGTTTCACGCGCTGTGCTCGCCGCCAAATCACCGGGAGAGGCCATCCGCAGCACCCTGGTCCCCCACCGGGCGGCTGGTTACAATCACTTGATCGTCCACGAGAGCGGCGAGATTTACAGTGTGGAGGTTTCCGCCCGGCGCTTTTCCATCATCTATGCCGAAGATGGCTACGCGGTGCACACCAACCACTATCTATCCCCCAATTTGGCTGAGATCGAGAACGAGCCTGAGGAAATGATTTCAACTCGCGTGCGCTACTTCCGGGCCTGGCGTTTGATTCGGCAGACTTCTCAGCATACCATCAAAAGTCTGCAGTCTGTCCAGAAAGACCACGTCAACTTCTCGAATTCGATCTGCAACCACGCCGTGGACGTGACCGACCCCCTCGACAGGGAGAAGACCATCACCGCCCTGGTAGCCGATCTGACCACACGCGAAATGCACGTGGCCTGGGGCAATCCTTGTTACAACCCCTATCACACTTATCACTTGGACGCGTAAACACCAGAACGAAAAAATCAAAGAGGAGGCCATAAGAGGCCTCCTCTTTGATTCGACAGGTAGCCGCGTCAGTTCTTTGCTGATTCTCGCACCAGTTGCGGTTCAGTTTGGCTTTGCACCCGCTCCCGCGGCCAGAGCAGCGTAAAAAGAGCAGCACTCAGCGCCAGCCCGGCAGTTACCTGGAACATGAACGGGAATCCCCTCGCGTCTGCCAGAGGACCGCACAGCAGCGTGCCCAGCGCGCCCGCAGAAAAGATGAAACCCAGCGTCAGTCCGGAGACAAAACCCATGCCAGTCGGAAAAGCCCGTTGGGCGCTCACCACCAGGATGCTGTGCACCGCTCCAGATAACCCGCCCGCCAGGGGCACAACCGCATATAACCAAGGTGTCCACCCGATCAACGAAATGACGACAATTGGAATCCCTGCCAGGAGCATGGCCGCAAAAGTCACCGGACGTCTCCCGTAACGATCAGCCAGCCAGCCGCCAATCACACCGCCAACTGCCGAGCCGCCCACAAACAACCCGGCCAGGGAACCATAAACACCGGCGCTCAGGTTCATATCCGCCACATACTTGGGAAAGAAAGTGATCATGTTCTGCTGGACAGCCGCCTGCAGGCCCGCTACCAGCGCCAGGGTCACCAGGAACCTGCCGCTCACTTGGAGTTTCAGTTTGGATTGGTCCGCCGCCCCCCGCACACGCCGGGGCTCAGGCACGCCCCGCATCTGCCAGCCAACATTCAGCCCCAGCGGAACGGCCACGGCTGCCAGTGCCAGCAGTCCGGGAAGTTCGAAGCGTTGTAGCAGTGCTCCTCCCAGCATTGGCCCTAAGAAATAACCGAACTGCCCGAAGAAAAAGAACATGGAAGCCGCCGTCGTTTCACGTCCGGCCAGGCGGGAGCGGCCGGACAACGTGGCCTGCGTCGCCCCGGCCGGATGAAATGCAGCCGAGCCCAGGCTGGATACGATCAAAGCTGCCAGCGCCCAATTCCCCGGCAGGAGCATTGCCAGGCTGAAGAGCACCGCTTGCCATAAAATCCCCAATGCAGCCACCCGCCGCTGGCCGAAGCGGTCTACCAGCCAGCCGAAGGCCGGTTGGGAGGCGGAGGCTGTCCAGACATAGATCGTTGCAATCGTGCCAAGTGTGGTATTGTCCATACCCATCTTGATAGCCAGATACGTCAGCAGGACGAGCCGCTGCCCGTTGAGCATATCGACGATCAGATGGCCCAAAGCAACAGAGGAAAAGAGATTATCGAGTAGTAGGGTCATTGATATAAGCCATGTTTTTGAATGTAGGTATGGACCTCAGGGTGAAGACGGTCACGCACATCCAAGCCGGCAGCAATCCGCCTGCGGATTTCACTGGCTGAAATATCCAGCATGGGTACATCCATAAAGCGGACTTTTGCCGTCAACCCCGGAATTTTCTCCTCCAGAGCAGGCAGGTCAAAGTCATCATCCGGGCGGCGCATTACACCGATCTCGGCGCAGGCTGCAACAAGCTCGACCGGGGATCGCCAGGCTGGCAGGTCACGCAGCGAATCGCCGCCCATAAGAAAGACCAGGTCAGCTTCTGAGTTTTGTTCTGCCAGTAGGTGCACCGTGTCCACGCTGTAATGCGGCCCTGGGCGATCCACTTCGATACGCGAAAGGGAAAAACGCGGATCATCTCCCAAGACCAGTGCCAGCATGGACAGGCGCTCCTCAGCAGGTGTGATTCGCTGCCCGATCTTAAGCGGCTGGATTCCGGTCAGGATCCACATGACCTGATCGAGTTGTAACTGCTGATAGGCAGCACAAGCAAGCGTCAGGTGGCCAAGGTGGGGCGGATCAAAGGTACCGCCAAAGAGACCAAGACGCAGGTGAGGCATGCAGGCAAGTATAACCGAAACCAATGGTCAATCCCGCCGGGTTATGATAAGATAAACGCGAAAAGAAGAGCTTTTCTTCGCAGTCAAGGATGCGCCTATGGCCAAAATCATCTCATTACATTCTTTTCGCGGGGGAACAGGCAAGTCGAACACGACTGCCAACCTGGCAGGGATATTCGCCTTGCAGGGCAGGCGTGTGGGCGTTGTAGACACGGATATCCTCTCCCCGGGCATCCATGTATTATTTGGCCTGAATCAATCCAAACTCGAATACTCTCTTAACCACTACTTGTGGGGGCAGTGCAGTCTCGAACAGGCTGCCCAGGATGTCACCCCAGGGTTGGGTGCACCCGTCCCTGGCCGGGTATATCTGATTCCTTCCAGCATCAAGCCCGGCGAAATCACCCGTATCCTGCGGGAGGGATACGATACCAATTTACTCAATGACGGCCTGTTGCATCTGATTGACAAGTTGGAACTGGATATATTGCTGATCGATACACATCCTGGACTGAACGAAGAAACACTCTTCTCGATTGCTTTTTCGGATATTTTGTTGCTGCTTCTGCGTCCCGACCAGCAGGACTATCTTGGTACCAGTGTAACCCTGGAAGTAGCCCGCCGGCTCGGCGTCCCCGAACTTTTGCTGGTAGTTAATAAATTCCCCAAGAAGTTCAAAGCTGAGGATATCAAGGCTCACATCGGGAAAAACTTCTCCTGTGAAGTTGTTGCAGCCTTTCCACATTCGGATGAATTGATGATCCTGGCCAGTGAGCGCATCTTCTCGCTCAAATACCCGAATCATCCCGTGACCGCCGAATACAAACGTCTGGCTGACCGGCTTGCCGCTTGATCTGTCACCTGCGCCTGCCGGGGAAGTCATATTCAATTTCAATCCACCTTCTCCCACCCACTCGGAGGTTGGCATGACCTTTCGAGCACGTACCTTGATCATGGTAACGCTCCTGCTGGCAGGAGCGGTTCTGATTCTGGGTTCAGTCCTTACCTGGAACTCTTATAATTCCCTTCTGGCGCAGCAAAAAGCGGATGGATACATCATCGCCCACCTTCTGGCCAGCACCGTCTCGATTGTCAGTGAATTTCCCCAGGAAATGGAAAATGCCATCGGCCAGCAAATGGTCATCGAGGCAACCATCGCCGCCCATTTCGTGGACGTTGCCGAGCAGGCTGGCCTTTCCCCTGTTCAGATCAATGATCGTCTCGTGGAGATTACCCGCAGCACGGCGCTCAGTGAATTCTGGATTACCGATGAAAACGGTCATGCCTACCTGCGCAATGACCTCAAAACCGACTTCACCTTCAGCCCTGATCCGCAGAAACAACCACAGGCCTCCGTTTTTTACCCCCTGCTCACAGGCGAAAAGCAAGTGGTCATCCAGGAAGCGCGCGTGCGCGAGGTGGACAACAATATTTTCAAGTATGTGGGGGTGGCTGGCGTGGATAAGCCGCGCATTGTCCAGGTGGGGTATAACGTTGCGGTTGTCGAGGAATTGCGCCAGCGTGTCAGCCTTGATCGCCTGGTAGCCCGCCTAGTCGATGCCGGGGCTGTCAGCGCCATCCGGTTCACAGATAACCAGCAGAACACACTGGTCTTCAGCAGTGTACCGGGAGTGAGCACAGAAGGGCTGACCCCGCTCGACCGTCAAAACCTGGAAGAGGTAATCCGCTATAACCGCCAATCCAATTATCTGGAGAACAATCTGCTCAAGGTGATTGTACCCGTCTACCATGTGAATAGTGAACAGATCATCGGTGCCGTCATGGTCTACCTGCCCACCGATAAACTTCAAGCCGTCGTCCGGGAACAGGTCCGCAATGCTGCTCTGGTGGCAGTTTTTGTGCTGGCTGTTGGTATGCTGATGTCGATTTTCCTCTCCCGTCGCGTTACCGGCCCCATTCAGCAGGTGGCACGCGCTGCTTCAGCAGTGGAGGACGGCACATATCGTCCGGAGATTTTAACCAATGTGACCACCCGCACGGATGAAGTGGGGCACCTTGGCCGTGTCTTTGACCGGATGGCGCGTGAGGTGCTGCTGCGCGACCGCCGCTTGAACCTCCTCCGCACGGTCATTCCGGCCGGTGTCCGCCTCTCTGCAGAGCGCGATTTCAACCGTCTGCTGGAGACAATTGTGATCGAAGCCCAGCAGGTCACCAACGCCGATGCCGGCAGTCTTTACCTGGTCGAGGGCCAGGAACTTAAATTCGTGATCGTACGCAACACATCCCTGGGCCTGGCGATGGGCGGCACATCCAACGTGGCTGTTACGCTGCCGGGCATCCCCCTCAATAATAAAGATGGTAGTCCCAATCATCAAAATATTGCCACCCATGCGGCCATTTCGAAAGAACGTGTGACCGTGGAGGATGCCTATGATGTAGGGGATTTTGATTTCTCCGGCACACGCGCTTTTGACCAGCGCACCGGTTATCGCTCGAGATCTTTTATGACCATCCCGCTGGAAGGTGAAGACGGGCAGGTGATTGGTGTCCTGCAGCTGATCAACGCCCGCAACCCTGGAACAGGAGAAGCTGTTCCGTTTACAGTGGACGATGTGATTGAGTCCCTGGTATTGTTGGCTTCAGCAGCGCTTACTGGCTACATCCGGGAAGAAGCCCTGCGCGCCGAGATCGACAAATTACGTATCGTCATTGATGAACCCGGACGGCAGCAACAGGTGAACGATATCACGGACACAGATTACTTCCGCAACCTGCAGAATAAGGCCTCGGAGATACGCAGGAAAAGAAAGGGATGACAGTCCCTCGCGCTGCATTCGCCCTCAACCCAGCGGTTCCCGAGCACCCTTCTGAATTCACCCGCAATATTTGACCCATGCACTGTTACCAGAGACTCCTGTTGAGCAGAGTCCGGGAATCATGTATAATTTTTACATGCTCCCTTCAAACTCCCCACTGGAATCAATCGAATCACGTCTTCGACCCCTCCTGCCTGCGGACCTGTATGCTGCAGCTTGGTTGGACCCCTCGCCAACAACCCTGGAGAGGGTCTTTCAGCACCTGCGTACACTCCAGCACATCCTGTATGACTATACCTGCAGGTATCTCCTCGAGAGACCGCCGAAGCCGGGGGTCATACGCTATACAAAGCAAAAAGGTTCGCTCATGTTCACAGACCTGGCCGGCTTTACCCGTTTGATGGAAGCCAACGCAGCCCAGGGCCAGGCAGGCGCAGTATCACTTCTCAAGGTATTGAATGCTTACTTTTCCGAGATGATTGACATCGTCAACAAATCGGAAGGTGACCTGTTGGAATTCACTGGCGATGCCCTCCTGGCTTTTTTCGAGGAAGATGAGCGGCGCAATGATATTGTGCGTGCCGTACGGGCAGGGTTACGTATGCAGCGTGCCATGTCACAGTTCGCCGAGATCAAGACAGCACAGGGCCCGGTCCATCTTGGAATGCGGGTGGGCATTCACTATGGTCGCTTCTTGATGGCAGACATCGGCACTCCGCGCCGGATGGAGCATGTGCTTCTGGGAACAGCGGTCCAGAAAGCCAAACTTTCTGAAAGCGCCGGACAGGCCGGGCGTGTAAATCTTTCCGACACTGCCTACGAACGGGTGAAAACTCAATTCCGCTTCGAAGATGGCAAACCGGGTTACAAACTGGTTGTGGACGATCTCTCGGATGACCAGCTGGGTGAATATGAAATCACGCTCAAACGCCGGCGCCCCTCCAGTTCGGTGCTCTTTGAGCGCAGTGTATCTGGACTAATGAATGAGATCAACGAATCCCTCAAGGCCATTGAGCCGCTGGCCAGTTTCCTGCCCCAACCGGTGTTAAGTCTTCTGGTTGAGAGCGCTGCCAGGCGGCAAATCCCGCCCGATTTCCCCGAGCCGACGGTCATGTTTGTCAACTTTCTTGGCCTGCCCGAACTGCTGGACCAGGCCCTGCCAGGCGAAGAGGTCAGGGTGGTCCACAGCTTTGCGCGTGCCTTTGCCATGATCAATGCGGCGGTGGAAACGCGCGGCGGCATACTCAAGAAGATCACCTACCATCTGGCCGGCTCGGATATTGTCATCTATTTCGGGGTTCCCAATGCGCACAGCAACGACCCGGCGCGGGCTGCAGAAGCCGCCTTGGCGATCCGTGAAATTATCATGAATCTGAGACCACCCTTGGTTGGCGGTAGTAGTGAGCCGCCTTCTGTGACATGTCAGATTGGTATTTCGATTGGCCCCACCTTTGTGGCTGAAATTGGTGAAAAACGCGGTCGCCGTGAATTCAACGTATTGGGTGATACCGTCAATACCACCGCACGGCTGATGAATCGGGCCCAAAGCAATCAGATTCTGATCAGCGGCCGGGTGTACGAAGCCATTGCCTCGAACTTCAAGTGCCAATCATTGGGCGAGGTTTCGCTGAAGGGCAAGAGCGCGGCTGTCCCAATTTATGAATTGCAAGGAGTCAACGATCAGGAGGTCGGTTCACTTCCTTGAGGCGGTTCGGCTGGATCTTTAAGTTTCGCGTCCAGCGAAGCCCAGATTCCCTGCGCCAGGGTGCTGCCAGCTTTACGCCGCAGGTTGACTTTGTATGTTGCCCGCTCGCCCTCCCCCAGCCGGATCAGCCAGAATTGTTTTGTCAACAAGTCCAGCGCCTGACGGAGTTCGTCGGCAGGCATCCGGTCATTTTCTGGCATGGCCTTCATGGCCTCACAAAGTTGGATGTATGTCATTTGTAATTGCCGCAGCATCAGCCGCATGATCTTTCGCAACGGGGGCGACAAATCAACCAGGTCCAGGGCAGTAATGCCGCCCTCCTGCTGTTTATCTTCGATTTGACGTTGTAACCGGTCAAACACTCCAGGCATGGCAACCTCACTTCCGGGCTCAGAATAGTTCAGGCATCCCGATTGGCTCAGGCTGCGGTTCGCAAATTCCACACCAGATTACATTGGCTACAGCCAGCCCCTTGGGGGTTTCGTTGCCTCCCAGGAACATGGCAATGAATGTGGACATGGTGCTGGCATGGTCTTTACAAACCATCCGGCCGCAGAATTTACAGACTGCCTGTGCAGGTTCATCACAATACCAGCATTTCATAATGACTACCTTTCTCTAACCCTTCAAGACGGTTTGTGCGATTTCCCGTACTCCTGTTGACCAGGCGTGGTTGGGGAATTTCAGCGAAAAGATATCCGAGCTGCCCAAGTCGGCCATATCTTCGGTCAGCGGCAGAACACCCGCTACCGGTGCATGGAAGAGGCTGGACATCCGTTGTTTGATATCCTCAAAGTCGTAACGTATCAAAGCCTTGTTGACCACCAGTAGCAAATTGGGCACATCCAGGCCGCGGGCCACATCCACTGTCACTGCTGTACCTTGCAGATCTTGCTGGTCAGGGCGCATGATCAGGATCAGAATGTCAGAGATGGCGATGGACAGCAGCGTTTCTTCGTTTAGGCCCGGATGTGTATCAATAAAAAGGTAATCCAATTTGAGCTCACTCAGCAGGGTCTGCAGGCCTTCGTTCAGGCGGTTGACATCGTAACCATTACGTAAAACCTGGCTGATCTCTCTGCCGCGAATGCTCGAGGGCACCAGCCATAATTCCTTGCCGGCCAGTTGGGCACGGCCGGCAGCATCCAGGCCTTTTTCACCGACCGGGAATGCCACCTCACGGATATTACAGCGATTATTGAGATAATCATTCAGCGTCTTGCCCATCTTGAGTTCATCCAGGCCGAACAAGACATGAATACCGGGCGATTGGATGTCGGTATCAACCACACCGACCCGTTTCCCGGCCAGAGCCACCTGGGATGCCAAGTTGGCCGTCAGGTTTGACTTTCCGGTGCCACCTCGAAATGAGTGGACGGATACAATTTTTCCCATACGTTCCTCCTGAAGGAAGATAGCTCCTGCTACGATTCAGATTCGCTGTTGGCGCGTTTCTGGCGTAACTCTTTGGCCCTGGCCTTAAGGTCGGCATAGAAATCCGTCTGCGTGATTTCCTCAACTTCCTTCTTACGCCGGGCTTCATCGATCTCAAGGGTAAGTTTTTGCAGTTCCTGCTTCAACCGGTCTTCACGCTCTTTCACGCCTTTGACCATGCTGAAGAAAGCCGAGAGCAATTGGCCGGCCTTGTCTTCATCCGTAGTCCCCTGTGCAAGCGGCTGTTCGGTCTTGATCTGGTCAAGAGCAAAAGAATAATCGCCCTCGCCAATCCTTTTACTCCACTCGATGGCTTTCTCGATATAAGTGGTCGCAAAACGCAGTCTGGATGATATCTTTCGGATGACAAGCAGCCCCAGGTCCGGTCTGCGGTCTAGGATGGCCATGAAAGAATCCCGGCTCAGCTCCAGGACTTCCGCCTTTTCCAGCGCGACTGCTCCCGCCGACCTCGGTTCTGCATCCAGCAGGGACATTTCTCCGATCGAATCGCCGGGTCCGCACTGGTTCAGAATCAGTTCGTTCCCATGGGCATCTTCGGAGACAATCTTGAACCAGCCGCTGGAAACCATAAACAGCGAATCGCCTTTTTCCCCCTTGTTGAATAATACCTGTCCCTTCTCCAGGTCCCGCTTTTTGAATTTTCCCGCCAGCTCGGTTAATAATCCGGTCGGTAGGCCGCGGAACAAGAAGGTCTTTTCAAGCTTGGCAGTGATGTCGTTATACATCGTCCTGTGCCTCGTCAGTCGTTGGAGGGGTCTCCTTGATACGCTTATTCAGCGCTGACCACAAGTTTACCCCGCTCTGGCTGACATTGCCAGTGCTGGCACGCTCCTGAATGATTTTCTCGAGCCGCCCCCATACCGGGCTGGCATCTTCCGGAAAGATGCTGCGCAAATACAGCATACAGTATGCACCCACCGAACGGCGCGACTCGTCCATTTTCAGGCGCATTTCGGCCATTTGTGCCTGCACAGCCAGCAGCATTTTCTCATCCTGCTTGTTCTCAAAAACTTCCAGCGTTTTCCGCAGGATCCCCAGCTTTGCCTGCATCAGCAGAAATTGTTCGATGGCTTCCGCCTTTTGGGAGCCAAATCGCTGCGCAAGCGGGGCCAGGATTTGTTGCACATCTTCCAGGCGGTTGACGACAGCCGCCTCGTGGGTGGTGACCCGGTCCTGCATCCCCAGCTTTTCTTCGATCCAAGCCTTCTCGTCCTGCAGGCCGCGCCGGATGGCCATGTAGATAAACGCTGTCCCGCTCAGCCCAACGATCACGGCCAATACCACCTGCAGGCCGCTGCCGACCCGTGTGACGAGGTTGTTGAAACCCATATGCAGTCCCATCGCCAGGGTCAAACCACCCAGCAGGAACAACTTGCTGTGTTTTGAATGGCTGACGCGTGCTGCCCCCAGGGAGATACCGATGATACCACTCCCCGTGGCATGCACCAGATTGGTGGAAAACACGCGTGCAATGGCAACCATCAGGACTGCCCCCGGGTTGGCAAAGATATACTCGAAATTTTCGACAATCGCAAAACCGATTCCGGCGGCAAAGCCATAGATTGCCCCATCCACAAAATAAGTAAAATCCACCTTGCGGACCAGGTAGACCAGGATGATCCCTTTCAGGATCTCTTCCAGGATTGGCGCACTGAAGCGCGGCATATTTTCATACGAGACGATGCCCGCGTCGATCATGGCCACGTTCCCCCATGCGGAAAGTTTGTAGGCAGCTACACCCCAAACAAAGCAATAAAGAAGGTACCAGCGTGAACGGGTCTGGTAGAGGTCTAAAACATACATCCCGTATGCACACAGCAGCGGGATAATGGTTGCTATCAACAGAGCAATCGCTGAGACCATCCGGGTCACATCCTGTTGGGGATGAGCACTCCCCTGATTAAAGTCTGCCTATTTCTTTCGGCGGGCCCACCATACCACCACCGCGATCAAGATGGCTGCGAACGCCAGGCTGGCAATACCGGCCGGATGCATCCCGGCACTTCCAGGTGTTGTGGCCACTGCGCTGGAGACAAATGGCATCATGACAAGCAGAAAGACTGCAGCTAGCGCAAAAGCCAACGCCAGCCCGGACCTCTGCAGACTCCTCTGGGAACGCCACTGGCTTTTCGGCTTGAAAACTTGTGCGAGTCTTTGCAGCCAGGAATATCCCCCTTCTTGTTCAGGCAGCCTCTTTTTCCACGCCGACATAATCCTCGCATGCATTCTCGCTGCTTCTGCCTCGTCTGGCCCATCACTTCCAAAAACATCTTTCACACGCAAAACGGTTTCTGCCAGGGCTCTAAGCTCCGAATCATCCTCTGGGATTACAGGTCCTATTTGCGGCTCCCCACCGGCCAGGGCATGGTCAGTAAAAGCGGCCAAAAGTTCGTCACGGCTCTGGAATGGTTTGGAATTCTCAGTCATCTCGACAATCCAGTTTTTCCTTTAGTGCAGACATCGCGCGGCGGAACAATGATTTCGCGGCTTCAGTGTTCAATTGCATAACTTCTGCAATCTGGTCGAATTGCATACCTTCCGCAAACCGGAGCAGGATGATTTCACGATGGCGCTCCGATATCTGTCTGAGGGCATTGCGCAAAGCGATCCGATCCTCCAATGTGCGGCGTGTGTTCGTCGCTGGCTGGTGCGTAGGCCCCAGATCTTCAAGTGAAACCTGCATGTTTTCCCGTTTGCGCGACCGGGTCCGATAGAACTCAGCCACTTTTCGGTTCGTTAAAGCCCTCAGCCAGGTGCTGAAGAGTGCTTCGCCTCGGAAATTTGGCAGCGACTTGATCACTGCAACAAAGATTTCCTGGGTGACATCCTCGATATCCTGTTCCGGAATGACAAACCGGACACGTTTATATACCAGCGGCAGGTAACGGTGGTAAATGCAGTCAAAGGCGTTTAGATCGCCTGCTTTGGCCTTTTCAATTAAAGCTTCGTCATTGCTGATGTCGGTGGATGTCATGGATGAAGCGTTTCTATATCACTTTGTAGGACGGAGCGGTAAAAAAGGGTCGTCTGCTTGGGAAGGAAAAATTTGAAATAATATATCACAAATTATCATCATTTTATGTTCCCAAGCATATGTAAGGACAAATATTTGCAGAATTGTTGTGTACCATTTCAGGAAAACGACTATAATTAATAGATATTATCAATCTTCTTTTACGGAGAAAAGACACATGCCAAAGACTGTTTCCGTTCATTCCTTCCGCGGCGGCACGGGAAAGTCGAACACGACCGCGAACCTCGCAGCACTGCTCGCAAGAGAGGGCTTCCGGGTGGGCGTTGTGGATACAGACATTCAATCTCCTGGTATCCATGTCCTTTTCAACCTGGACGAGTCGGATATGATTCACTCCTTGAACGATTACTTGTGGGGAAAATGCGGCATTAAAGATGCAGCCCATGATGTGACTGGCCGTCTGGGCGCTGCCATCAAGGGGCAGGTTTTTCTGATCCCATCCAGCATTAAAGCTGGCGAGATCGCCCGCGTCCTGCGTGAAGGCTATGATGTCGGTCTGCTGAATGATGGTTTCCGTGACATCATTGGCGAACTTGGTCTGGACTACCTGCTGATTGACACGCACCCCGGCTTGAACGAGGAAACCCTGCTGTCAATTGCCATCTCCCATTCGTTGGTGATTATCATGCGCCCCGACCAGCAGGACTACCAGGGTACCGCTGTGACCGTGGATGTCGCTCGCAAGCTGGATGTGCCGAACATGATGCTGGTCATCAACAAACTCCCGGCTGCTTTTGATATTGAAGACGTGCGCGCCCGTGTCGAGAAAACCTACAAATGCAAGGTGGCCGCCGTCCTGCCTCACTCGGATGAAATGATGGCATTGGCCAGTTCAGGGATTTTCTCACTCCAGTACCCTGATCACCCCGTTACCAAGGGCCTTGAGGCAATTGTCAAAGAACTTATGGACTGATCTGCTCAGTCCATTTTATTATTAGCCGGCCAGCCATGATCTTGCTGGAATATTGACATTCTTACAAATGAAAAAAATCTTCAACCGAGTATTCCATTTACAGCCCGGGGAAGCTGGTTTGGTATTTGCTTTGGGGGGGATACTCTTTGCAAACTACGCTGCCATGGGCATCACCAAAGTCATCTCGGTCAGCGGTTTTCTCAGCCAGGTAAAGGATCAGTACATCCTGATTGTCTGGGCAGTGGATATGGTCTTGCTTATTCTGGCCACTGGCATTCAGTCGTTGATCATTGACCGTTTCAACCGTATTAAATTACTGGGTGGTGTCTTGATTGTTTTCGCATTGCTGTATGCCATCCTGCCCATCTCCTTTGTGGTTAAATTTATTCCGGGCGTGGTCAGCTATACACTGATCTACTTGTTGAATGATCAGCAGTGGCGCTTTTTTCCTGTAGTTTTCTGGATTCTGGTCAACGATATTTTTCCTCCTGCCCAGGGACGGCGTCTGATGCCGGTGATTGCTAATTTTGCTTTTATTGGCACCATTGTCGGCCTGGGAATTGCAGCAGTGGATGCCCGGCTTCAATTTGGTCCCATCAAGCTGCTCCTGCTGAACGCTGTAATTTTCTTCTCGGCTTTTCTGATCTCCCGCCTTGGGTTCCGTACTGTCCGCGTTCGGAACGAAGCCTCCGCAGCCATCTCGATGAAGGAGACCTTTGTTGAGGGGTGGGATTTCATTCGCAATGTGCCCGCCTTTGCATATCTTTCCCTCGGCATGTTGGCTGCAGGTAGCATCATGACAATCCTGCTGTATGACACGCTCTCCGACGCTAAATTGAACCTGGGGGGTGGTTTTCAGGCCTTCTACGCCCAGTACAACCTGTTGATTGCCGTGGGTTCGATCCTGGTCCAGAGTCTTGCCGCCAGGATCATGGAAAAACTGAGCCTGAAGAATACCTTCCTGGTCCAGCCGTTGGTGATGCTGGCAGGCACGTTGGTCAACTTTTTCGTCCCCGGGTACTGGAGCAGTTCCGCCTCGCAGGGTGTCGCCCGCGTCACATATGACACCCTGGACCTCTCAGGACGTAAAGCCTTGCAGGCCATGGTTCCCAATGAACGGCGTGGCCGGGTCAGCATGTTCATTGACAGTTACCTGCCCTCACTGGGCACCATTATTGGCAGCCTGATCACATTTGGAATTATCACACTTGGCCTCCATCTGGCATTACCGCGTGAACAATATACCCTCATCTACATTGGCTTGGCTGTGGCTGTTTCTGCTCTGGCCGTTATCAGCGCCCTGCGTGTCCGCAAAACATATGAATCCAGCATGCTCAACTGGCAGCTCAAACGCCGTACGCGCGGTGCCAGCGTTTTGGACAAATTAGACTTTGATGATGGAGGAGGGGATGATGCTTAAACCAGTTATTCAGAAAGATTCAGTCGCTATTTATGAACTGCTCGGCTCCGGGGATGATGAACGAGTCGAGGCAATGTTGTCCTTGTATGCACAGCTCTTTCCCCAATACGCCCAGTATGTGCAGCGCATGCGCCGCCGTGCCCCCTTTCCTCCCGTCAACAGCCGCGGCCATATCGTCCACTACTGGCTGGCTGAAGTGGACGGCAAACCGGCCGGGCTGCGAACTTTCCGCTATGTCCCCGCCCGGCGCTGCGGTCTGGCCCATGCCCTGGCAGTCAATCCGGCTTACCGCACCGTATCTGTCGATGGCCGGCGCCTGTCGACATTCATCATTTACAACTGTCTCGAGCAGATTATCCGGGACGCACAGTCGGTGGGCAGGCCTGCCGTTTGGGGGATGGTCAATGAGGTCGAGGCAGAGCGCTTGATGCAGCACTACAACCATCAGGGCATCATCAAGTTGCCTGTCCAGTATACGGAACCGATCTTCCCGGAATTGGACGAGCACCGCACCCGCACTCAGGAACTCGAACTTGTCCATTTTTCACCCATGTTTTTGGGTATTCTTCCCAATCCGGTGCTTCCCATGAAATCCTATCCGCCCGAAATCCTGACCGATTTTGTATTGGCATTTCTGGTGGATCACTATGGCCTGCCTGAAGATCACCCGGCAGTGCAATCAGCACTTAATTCCATCAAGTAAGACAGTGAGGAGAAAACGATGGCCGCATCCGAACAGAAACAACCCCAAGGACGTTACCTCAGCCTGCGCCTTAAGATCTGGTTTGGTTTTGTGCTGATCTTTACGCCGGTTTTTATTGCCAGTTATTACTGGTTTTACCAGTACACATCCCAAAGCGTCTTGAACAATATTTCCGACGACCTGGCAGATACCACCGAAGGCGCCATTAATAAGATGGATGTGGATAATTTCGTAGCCTTATATCAGGAAGAAAGCAAGAACAACCCCAAGTGTCCCCCGCCATTGGGAGCGGAGGAAAATGGCTACTACCCCGAAAATCCGCGCTATTTGGACCATGTTAACTGGCTGGGGACGGTACAGGCCATTGAACCCCAAACACGTATGTATACCTACATCAAGGGGATCGAGCCGGGTGAGATCATTGCTGTCGGTAGTACGGGTTACTTTCGTACCCCGCGCGGCGGCTTCAAATTTTGCCAGCGGTATACCTCAAAGACAAGCCGAATCTACGAGGGGTTGTCTCACCGGGTCGATGTCTGGAAACCCTACCAGGATGACTACGGACGCTGGATTACGACCTACATGCCCATCCCGGACAGGGATGGCAAGATCGTGGGAGCAATCGGGATCGATATCTCCGCTGACTACGTTCAAGAGGTCAAGAATGGAATCCTGCTCAGCGGTGCCATTGCGTTTGTTCTCAGCTATCTGATGATATTTTTCCTGGTTTATATCGCTTCCGGCATATTCACCCGTCCACTTATCAAATTGACCGGCGTTGCCGAACAGATCGGTCTCGGCAACTACAAACTTGAACTCCCGGCTGACAATAAATCCACCAAAGATGAAATTGATACACTGACCGATGTGTTTCGGGTAATGGTGAGCAAGGTGTACGAACGTGAAAGGTCCCTGCGCGAGCGTGTCCAGCAACTGGAAATCATGATCGACGATTCCAAGCGGGAGAAAGCCGTCCAGCAGATTGTGGATAGCGATTTCTTCCAGGAACTCCAGGTAAAGGTTAAGACCATACGCGAGAGATACAAAGAAGAAAGCGGTAAGCACGCCAAGTAACTCTGGGCCGGAGTGCAGACTCCGGTTGTACAAAGAAACGGAAAGGTTTTCCCGTGAGCGCTGAGTTATTTGAAACCATCAAACAGGAACTCGAGGCCTCGCAATCTGGCAGTCTTGCCCCCTCGGAAATCGTGGGTTATTCCGAACCATTGCGGGGTTTGCTTAATCATGCCATGCGCGCTGGCAAGATAACCCTGACAGAACTGGCGGACATGCTCAAGCTGCCCCGCGATCAGGCTTCCGAAATTGCCAGGATTTTGAAGCGTAAAGGCTTTCTGCAGCAGCTCCTCAATATGGACAGTGACGAGACCATTTACGAGGTGCGCATGTCTGCCCGCACACGCAAATTTGAAGACACACTCCCAAAGAAACTTTGGGATAAACTGGATGATCTGTAACTCGACACAACCATAAAGGTCAGAATATGCCTGAGATCATTTCCTTCCTCTCTTTCCGGCGCGGAGCCGGAAAATCAAGCCTGGCGGCCAATACGGCTGCCTTGTTGGCCGCTCAGGGGAAACACGTCGGCGTTGTGGATGCAGACCTGCAGTCGCCCAGCGCACATATTCTGTTTGACCTGGATGGGCAGGCAATTCGCTCCACCCTGACCGATTACCTGAAGGGAAACTGCCGGATTGAACAGGCAGTGTACGATGTCAGCCGCAACTTGGGAGTCCCCATCAGCGGGCAGGTATACTTGGCGCCCGGAAGCACAGATCCGCTCAAGATCATGCGTCTCCTGCGCGAAGGGTATGATGTTTCCGCACTGACAGATGGGATCGCAAAGATAGCCCAGATCTTTGAACTGGATTACCTTGTCATCGACACGAATGCTGGGGTCAATGTTGAAACGCTTGCGACGATGGCCCTGACCGACACACTCGTATTGTTACTGCGCCTGGATCAGCAGGATTATCAGGGCACGGCAGTTATGTTTGAGATTGCTCAAAAAATGGCTCCCCCCCGCTTAACCTTTGTGGTCAATGATGTTCCAAAAAGTTACGACTTGGAACAGGTCATCGAACAGATTTCAAGAACCTATCCTTGTCCTCCTGATATCGTCATTCCTCATTCGAATGACATGCTCACCCTAGCCAGCAACGGCATCTTTGCCCTGAAATATCCCGACCACCCCCTCACAGGCATTCTAAAAAGATTGGTTGCTCAGGTAACAGGATCGTAGCAAATTTGGCAATGACACAGGCGGCCGGTTCGGCCGCCTTTTGTTTTGAAGAACACTCCTCGCCGCGGTGTACACAATCCACTGGCAGGTTGATAATCGCCAGGAGTGCAATATAATTGTTGTATGACCACACGCGACCGCTACGAACAACTCAAGTCTGAACTCAACTTTCATGGCTACCGCTACCATGTGATGGATTCCCCTGTCATCAGCGATCTGGAATATGACCGGCTGATGAACGAGTTGAAAACCATTGAGGTCGAACACCCCAACTGGATCACCCCCGATTCGCCCTCCCAAAGGACCGGCGCTGCCCCGCTGGATAAGTTCGAGAAAGTTCGCCACCCGCGTCCCATCCTGAGCCTGGCAAATGCATTTGGAGCAGAAGATACCCGCGCTTGGTTCGAGCGCATTCGAAAACTGGACGACCGGGTTGAAAAAGCCAAATTCGTTGTCGAGCCAAAGATCGATGGTCTGAGTGTTGTCCTGCATTACCGCAGCGGCATATTTGTCCAGGGCGCCACCCGCGGCGACGGAGAGATTGGGGAAGACATCACAGCCAACCTGCGTACTGTCAAAGCAATCCCGTTGCGGATACCGCTCCAGCCCGCTGGTGCAGAGATGCGGGCAGCAGACTCCGCCGGTCCCGGGCAGTTGCCCTTGTTTTCCCAGCCAAAGACCCATCCCCCTTTTCAGGATTTGCCTTCCCACCTTGTCGTTCGCGGCGAAGCCTTCATCACTGTCAAGGATTTTGAAACCCTGAACGCCAGTCTCAATGAAGCCGGGGAGAAAACCTATCTCAATCCCCGTAACACCGCCGCCGGCTCCCTGCGCCAACTCGACCCCGGACTGACCGCCCGGCGGCCGCTTACCCTCCTGGTTTACCAGGTGGTTTATTCGGAAGGCGGCACCGTACCGGCCAGTCAATGGGAATTGCTCGCCTGGCTTAAGGCGCTTGGTTTTCCCGTCACCGATGTGGCCCGCCGCTTCGATACGCTTGACGAAGCCATTACCTATACCGAAACTTGGGACAAAGGCCGGGACCGCCTGCCTTATGAGGCCGATGGCATGGTCATCAAGCTGGATGATCTGAGGCTTGCCGCGGAACTCGGCTTCGTGGGCAAAGACCCGCGCGGCGCCATGGCTTTCAAGTTCCCCGCGCGGGAAGTCACCACCCGCCTGAACGAGATACGTGTCAATGTTGGGCGCACCGGCGTGTTGACCCCCTATGCAGTGCTGGAACCGGTTGAGATCGGCGGCGTGATTGTCGAGCGCGCCACCCTGCACAACTTCGACTTCATTGCCGAGAAGGATATCCGCCCTGGCGACCGCGTATTGGTCAAACGTGCTGGCGAGGTGATTCCCTATATCATTGGCCCCATCCCCGAGGTCCGAACTGGCATTGAACAGCCCTACCAGCCGCCCGAAACCTGCCCGGCATGCAACCAGCCGGTCGAGCATTTCGAGGGCGAGGTTGCCTGGTACTGCGTCAACGCCGCCTGTCCGGCTCAACTCGTCCGCAACGTGGAACATTTCGTCTCGCGCGGCACCATGGACATCGTTGGCCTGGGAATTCGCATCGTCGAACAATTGGTCAACGCTGGGCTGGTCCGGGACGTGGCCGACCTGTATACACTGAAAAAGGAAGACTTGCTGGGCCTGGAAGGCTTTGCCGACAAGAAGGCCGATAACCTGCTTGCATCCATCCAGGCCTCGAGCAGCCAGCCTCTCGCCAGGCTGCTCACTGCCCTGGGCGTGCGCGGCGTCGGCGAGGTGGTCGCCCGGGACCTCAGCCAGGCTTTCGGATCCCTCGATGCACTCTCTGCCGCCTCTGTGAGCGATCTGCAGACTGTTGAAGGCATTGGCCCCAACATCGCCCAGGCCATCGTGGACTGGTTCGCCCGCCCTGCCAATCAGCAGGTTCTTGCCCGGTTGAAAGCCGCAGGTGTTTGGCCAACCGGCCTGTCTGCATCCAAAGGTCAATCCCCCGCCGGCCCGTTTTCCGGCCTCACCTTCGTCGTAACCGGCGCCCTGGCCGGTTTCAGCCGCGAAGGCATCAAGGAGTATATTGAAGCCCGCGGCGGCAAGGCAACCGACTCTGTCAGCCAGAAGACCAGCTATCTCGTCTTGGGTGAGAATCCGGGTTCGAAACTGGACAAAGCACGTTCCCTGAATGTTCCCGTGATTGGAGAAGACGAACTAAGAAAACTGGCCGGAGAATGACCGGACAATGAGTTGCATCCGCATTGCTGCACTCCAGGACCTGCCTCGCCTGGTGGATATCTACAACCAGGCCATTGTTGCCCGAAACGCCACCGCTGATACGGTCCCTTTCACCGCCCAACAGCGGCTGGACTGGTTCGATCTTCACATTCCCACCTCATACCCCATCTATGTCTGCACAGATGATGCCGGCCAGGTCGCTGGATACCTCTCGGTCAGCCCCTATCGCAGCCGCCCGGCTTTGGAGCGCACAGCAGAGGTGTCATACTACGTGGATTACAGCCGGCACGGCCGCGGCATTGGCTCTGCCCTGCTGGCCCACGCCCTCCAGGATGCGCCCAGAATTGGCAAAAAAGTGTATCTCGCCATCCTGCTGGAATGGAACACGGCCAGCCGGAACCTGCTGGAGAAATTCGGGTTTGAAAAGTGGGGATACCTGCCCGCAGTTGCCGAGTTCGATGGGCAAGTATGCGCGCATCTTTATTACGGAAAAGTATTGGCAGGATCATCAGAAGGTTGAGGAAGATTGAGTATGATAAACTTGGCGTCTGAAACAAACCCCTCTCAGGAGTCGAAATAACCTATGTGTGGTATTTTTGGCATTGTCACCAAAGACGAACAGCCTCTTGGCCCTATCCTTATCGAGGCAGCCCGGCGGCTGACATACCGCGGCTATGATTCGGTCGGCGCCGCCACCATTTCCGGCAGCCAGATTGATCTGCGCAAGGATGTCGGCCGGGTGGACGATGTTGCGGCCAAATACAACTTCGCCGAAATGACCGGCTCGCGCGGCATCACCCAGTTGCGCTGGGCCACCTTCGGCGAGCCTTCCCAGGTCAACTCCCAGCCTCACCTCGACTCGGATGGTGACCTGGTTGGCGCGCATAACGGCAATGTGGTCAATAACGTGGAGCTGCGCCAGCAGTTCATGGCCGAAGGCTTGACTGTCCGCTCGATGAACGACGGCGAGTCCTGCGTTCACGCGGTGGAACGCTACCTCAACAAAGGCTATGATTTCATCGACGCCATCCGTCTGGCTTACGGTGACTTGCAGGGTGATTATGCCTTCGTCATCGGCCGCATTGACGATGATAAACTCTACGCCTTCAAGAAAGGCTCCGGCTTGGTGGTCGGCATTGGGGATGGTTTCACCTGTGTTTCCTCCGACCTGCCCTCGCTCCTTCCTCTCACCCGCGAGATCGTCCGAATGAATGATGGCGAGATCGTAACCCTCTGGGCTGATCGTATTGAACTGCGCTCGGTCAAGGATGGTTCCATCCTGAAGCGCGAGCCGGAAACCATCACCGAAACCATGGATGCCGTCCAGAAAGGCGGCTATCCCCACTTCATGCTCAAGGAGATCCACGAGCAGTCGCAGGTGGCGCGCGAGGTCCTGCATATGCTCGATGGCTCCCCCGATGTGGCCGCCGTGATCGAAAAGATGAGATCTGCCCGCCACCTGTATTTCATAGGCTGCGGCACCAGTTATCATGCCTGCCTGGCGGGCGCCGTTTACTTTGCCCAGATCGCCGGGCGGGCCGCCATCCCGGTGCTGGCCCCGCAGTTCATTCCTCAGTATTTACCCGCCGTTAACTACGAAGATGTGGGACTGTTCGTCAGCCAGTCGGGTGAGACCAAGGATGTTCTCAATGCCCTGCAAGCCTCCGAGGCCAAAGGCATGACAGCCTATGGCCTGGCCAATGTGATCGGCTCCACCCTCACCAAAGCCACCATCTGCACCCTGCCGTTGTGTTGCGGTTACGAGATTAGCGTCCCTGCCACCAAAACCTTCACCAACCAGGTAGTCACATTCCTTTACCTGGCCTATCGCATGGCCGGACGTGACACCCGGGAACTGTCAGCCATCCCCGAATTAATGGACAGGACCCTCGAAATGGCCGCGCCACAGATCGAAGCCATTACACCCTCGATCAACGAATGGGCCAATCTTTACTGCCTGGGGTATGGTGCTACATTCCCGATGGCACTGGAAGGTGCCCTCAAACTCAAAGAGATCACCTACGCACACTGTGAAGGAATGCTCTCGACCGAGTTCAAGCATGGCCCCCTCTCGGCAGTCACCAGGGGATTCCCCATCATCTTCGCGGCCCCGCCGGAGGATGTGCCGCTCATTGTCAGCGGCATCAACGAGGTCACATGCCGCGGTGCACGCGCCATTGCCATTGGCCAGAAAGATGCCCGCCTGGAGGCCAACGCCACCGATGTCATTACCCTCCCGGAGGCAGACCCGCACATCAGCTCTCTGCTCTCGGTCCTGCCCATGCAGCTTCTTTCATATTACATGGCTGTTATGCGTGGCTACGACCCTGACTTTCCAAGAAACCTGTCAAAGACCCTGACCGTGGATTAAAAATTTCTACTTCTGGCAGAAGAAGGAACTTCATCGGCCAGAAGTAGAAAGTATCAGTAAGAAATTAATCGAAAAGGACGGCCCGCATGGACCGTCCTTTTCGATATGGTTCAAGTTATTTATCTGCCCGGCGCAGGTAGAATTTCGTGACTTCTTCCGAAGCCGCCGGTACAAGTGCCAGTCCTAGCACAATCAGCCACTCTTCCAGGTTCAGGAAGTGGGTATTGAAGATCGGCTGGAGGAAGGGGACGACGCAGACCAGCAGGAGCAGCGTAATCGACAGCCCGACCGCATACTGCATCCACTTATTCGAGAAAACGCCGATGGTAAAGAGCGAGGCGCGTTCCGAACGGACGGTATAGGCACGGAAGAGTTCGCACAGCGAGAGAGTCACAAAGGCCATCGTTTCGGCAGTCTGTACGTCCACGCCGCGCCAGTCGTGCTGGATGAGTCCCACGATCGGGTTGATGCCTGCCGGGAGGGCCTGGTCGATGTGCCAGTACAACCCCAGTCCAAAGGCAGTCAGGACGGCTGTAGTCTGTGTGATGGTCTGGACGATGATCCCCAGCCCCATGCTGCGGTTGATGATGGGTTCGTTCTTCGCCCGCGGCTTCTGTTCCATCACATCCGGGTCGCCCTTTTCCATGGCCATGGCCAGGGCAGGCGCGCCGTCGGTCACCAGGTTCAGCCAGAGCAGTTGGATGGCAGTCAGCGGCGCAGGCAGGCCGGCCAGTGTTGCCAAGAAGATGATCATGATCTCGGCCACGTTGGAGGAGAGCAGGAAAAACACGAACTTGCGGATGTTGGCATAGATGATGCGGCCCTGTTCCACAGCCGAGACGATACTGGCATAGTTGTCATCGGTCAGCACCATATCGGCAGTTTCCTTGGCCACATCGGTACCGGTGATCCCCATGGCCACACCGATATCCGAGCGCTTGATGGCCGGGGCATCATTGACACCGTCACCGGTCATGGCCACCACCTCGTTGTTGGCCTGCAGAGCATCCACGATACGCATCTTATGCTCCGGGGATACACGGGCAAAGACATCCGTGAGCTCGATCTCACGCGTGAGTTCCTCTTCTGACATCTTATCCAAATCTGCGCCCGTGGCAACTTTGTGTCCGGGGCGCAGCAAGCCGATGGCTTCTGCAATTGCCCGGGCGGTGTTCGGATAGTCGCCGGTGATCATCACCGTGCGGATGCCCGCGCGGGCAGCCTTTTCCAGCGCAGGCTTGACCTCAGGCCGGGCTGGGTCGATCATTCCCAGCAGGCCGACAAAGATCAGGTCATGTTCCAGGTCTTCCGCCTTGAGTTCGCCATTGGGGATATCTTTCTCCATGCGGCAGGCCACACCCAGCACTCGCAGGGCATCCTTGGTCATGGCATCGTTGGCATCCAGGATCCGCTGGCGGGAAGCATCGTCCATCTCGCGCGGTTTATCATCCATCCCCAGGTACTGGGTGCACAGGCCCAGCACTACATCCGGCGCGCCCTTGACGGCGATCACACTCCAGCCCTTGTACTTGTCATCATAGAAAGGCGAAATGTCATTCGGATGAGGCTTTTCCACATCATGGATGGTGATCATGCGCTTGCGTTCCGAGTCAAAGGGCACCTCGTTCTCGCGCGGGTAGGCTTCTTTGATCTCGCCGTGCCAGGCCCCCGCCTTGGCAGCCGCCACGATCAGCGCACCCTCCGTCGGGTCGCCCACGATCCGGTAAGTTTTCTCCTCTTCACTCTCACCTGTGATTTCGAGCATGGCGTCGTTGTTCAGCACGCCCAGCCAGAGTGTGGTCAGCGCAGCCGGGTATTGCTTCATATCAACGTTCTTTCCCCCAAGCTGGAATTCACCTGCAGGCACATAGCCGGTGCCGGTCACTTCGATGAAATGGCCGTCAGCCCACAGGCGGGTCACGGTCATGGCGTTCTGGGTGAGTGTCCCGGTCTTATCCGAGCAGATGGTCGTAGCCGAGCCGAGTGTCTCCACCGAAGAGAGTTTGCGGATCAGGGCATGCCGCTTGACCATCTCGGTCATGCCAAGTGCCAGGCTGATGGTCACCACCGCCGGCAGGCCTTCTGGCACAGCCGCAATGGCTAGGCTGATGGCGATAATGAAGACGTCCGTGATCTCTTTGGCATAGGTCTTGAAATAGGCAACTGGGTCAATGAACAGTTCACCCACAACCGTGTAATTGAACAGGGCCACAATGAAGACGATTGCCACCAGGATGAGCGACCCAATCGAAAGCGTCTTGCCCAGTTGGTCCAGGCGGCGCTGCAGGGGAGTTTCTTCCTCCTCCACAGATTGAAGCATTTCAGCGATCAGGCCAAGCTGGGTATGCATACCTGTGCTCACCACCACACCGCGGCCGCGCCCATACGAAACCACAGTACCCATAAAGGCCGTATTCTTGCGGTCACCCAGCGGCACGTTCTGTTCCAGCAGGGCCACGGCATTTTTCTGCACCGGGACAGATTCCCCGGTCAGCGAGGCCTCTTCAATCCGCAGGTTCACCGCCTCCAGCAGGCGCACATCCGCCGGGATAAAATTGCCCGCTTCAAGGAAGACAACATCCCCCGGCACCAGTTCCCGTGATGGTACCATCACACGGTGGCCGTCGCGTATAACGCTGGCCTCCGGCGCAGCCAGTTTTTTCAAAGCTGCCAGCGCTTCCTCCGCACGCCGCTCCTGGATGATACCCAGGGTGGCGTTCAGTACCACAATGGCCAGGATGGCGCCCGACTCGATGAACTCGGTGGTCTCCCCGGTGTGCAGGTATTCGTTCCAACCGATCAGGCCGGAGACGACCGCCGCCACGATCAGCAGCCACACGACGAAGCTGTTGATCTGATCCCACAGCATGGACAGGAATCCAGGACGCGGCTTTTCGGCCAGCTGGTTCGGGCCATACATGGCAAGCCGTTGGGCTGCCTCTTCAGATGTCAGGCCATTTTCCTGCACCTTCAGGTGCTTGAAAACATCCTGAACATCCAGGGCATGCCAGGCCGTTTGACCCGCTTCAACCGGTGCCGTTTCTTTCTTGCTTTCTTGTGTCATATAAATTCTCCTCGTTAGAGTAAGGTTTCATGAGTACTGGAAAAGATCGCCTCGATCCGGCAGTGGTCTCGCCAATGCTCAAAGCGCGTGCCGGCCGGCGGGAGCGGGTCTTCGCTTCCCAACCGGGTACAGTCTGATTGGAGACAGGGAAACTTCCGGAACGCGAAGGGGGTCGTTACGTGACTATCGAGCTAGACTTCTCCTGGAATAATCCGCGTCCCGGCCGGCAGGACGCTGTCTTTCGGGATGATGACGATTCCATCCCGCACATACCATAAATCATTGTCGATCTCCTGCCCGCCACGCGGGAAGGGCTGGATGACAACTCCTTCACCCAGGCGCACGTTTTTATCCAGAATGGCGCCTTCGATCTGGCAGTTGGGTCCCACCCCCAGGGGAATGGAATGCCGGTCGCCGCTGATTTCATAATAGTCCAGCCCCATGACGATGCTGTCACGGATCATCGTTCCATGGGCGATCTGGCTGCGCAAGCCGATGACAGAATTGGTGATCTCGGCGCACTGAACGCGGCATCCCTCTGTCAGCAGGGTATTGGTCAGTGTGCTGCATTCCACCGAAGACCCGGGCAGGAAGCGGGCATGGGTGTAGATGGGCCGCTGGGCGTCGAAGAAGTTGAAGGGCGGGTTGGCTCGTGCCAGTTCCAGGTTGGTCTCGTAAAAGGAACGGATGGTTCCAATGTCTTGCCAGTAACCCTCGAAACCATATCCAAAAACATCATGAGTCTTGATGGCGTGCGGAATGACATCCCCCCCGAAGTCATCATACAGCGGGAAGCTGGTCAACAGGTCCATCAGCACATCCGTGTTGAACATATAGATGCCCATGGAACCCAGCAAAGGCCGCACCGGGTCATCGCGGCTGACCATCTGATCCACCACCGCCGGATCCTTTGGCTTCTCGGCAAAATCTGTGATGCGGCCGTCCTTATCCTGTTTGAGGATCCCGTACCGGACGGAATCGCTGCGCAATACCGGTTGGACCGCCACCGTAATATCGGCCCCCGTCTGCCAGTGATGCTCGGCCATCGCGGCATAATCCATGCGATAAAGATGGTCGCCCGCCAGGATCAGGACATACTTCGCGCGTGTGGCCCGGATTTCGAACAACTGCTTGCGGACGGCATCCGCCGTGCCCTGGTACCAGTCCTCGGATTCCAGCGTCTGTTCTGCAGCCAGGATCTGCACCCACCCGGTATGGAAAGCGTCGAACTGGTAAGTGCTGGTAATATGCCGGTGGAGTGAAACGGAATTGAACTGTGTCAGCACTGCCACCCGGTAGATCTCCGAGTTGATACAGTTGCTCAGGGTGACATCGATCAGGCGATATTTACCGGCAATTGGAACAGCCGGCTTGGAACGCATTTGCGTCAGGGGATAGAGGCGCGCTCCGCGCCCGCCTCCCATAATCACGGCCAGAACATCATTCAGCCCAGGCATGCAAACACCTTCCTTTTCGCGGCCTTCGCCGCCAAATCCGGCCAGGAATACCAGTCACTGCCCGGACATCGAGTGGACGGATAATAGCACCCCAGAGAATGCCATACAAGTGACAATTGTCACAAGCAAATCTTTCTAAACGTATGGCCTTCTTAATTCTAATCGCATTTTATACAAAACGCCCCTCCTCTTTAGGGAAGGGCGTATGCTATAATGAAAGTGCCGAAGGTGGGAATCGAACCCACACGGGCGTAAGCCCTCGCGATTTTGAGTCGCGCGCGTCTGCCAGTTCCGCCACTTCGGCAAAGTTGTTCTGGACACGTCGGTCCTGTAGAACGTCGCAAGTATACTCATTCCTTATCTCAAGGTCAAGATGAAACTCGGAATAATTGGCTTGCCTCAATCTGGAAAGACAACCATCTTCAACGCCCTCACACGCGGAGACATGCCCACCACCGCCTCTGCCGGGCGCATCGAAGTCCACACGGCCGTGGTGGATGTGCCCGACCCCCGCGTGGACCGGCTTTCGGCCATGTTCAAACCCCGCAAAACCATTTATGCCAAGGTCACCTATGCCGACATCGCCGGCCTGGATGGCTCAGCTGGCAAGACCGGCATCTCAGGCACCCTGCTGAACACACTCACCCAGATGGACGGCTTCCTGCACGTGGTACGCTGTTTCAATGACGAAAATATCCCCCACCCCAATGGCAGTGTGGATGCCGGCCGCGACGCTGCCAGCATGCTCTCCGAACTCCTTCTCAACGATCTGATCGCCGTGGAACGAAAACTGGAACGCCTGGCCGAGGAACGCAAAAAGGGCGGCGGCGACAAGGCCGCTGTCGAGCGGCAGATCCCCCTCTTTGAACGCCTTCACGCAGAACTTTCGGCTGAAAAGCCGCTCCGCAAGGTGGACTTCGACCCCGAAGAGCAAAAAATCTTGTCATCCTTCGGGTTGTTGACCCGTAAACCGATTCTGAGCGTGCTGAACCTGGGGGAAGGTCAGTCGCCACCGGCCCTCGACCTTGACCATGACACGGTTGCCCTGCAGGGCAAACTGGAGATGGAGATTGCCCAGCTTCCCCCTGAAGATGCGGCGGTATTCATGCAGGAATATGGCATCGAGGAGCCCAGCCTGAACCGCATGATCCGCATCTCCTACGACCTCCTCAACCAGCAGTCATTTTTCACCGTTGGCGAGGACGAGTGCCGCGCCTGGACGGTCCAGCGCGGCGCCACTGCCTACGAGGCTGCCGGGGCCATCCATTCTGATCTGCAGCGCGGCTTCATTCGCGCCGAGGTCACCGCCTACCAGGACCTGGTTGACCTGGGCGGCCTGGCCGAGGCGCGCACGAAAGGCAAACTGCGCCTGGAAGGCAAGGAATACATTGTCAAGGATGGCGATATTGTCCACATCCGCTTCAGTCTCTGACCTGAAGAACCCATAATCTTCATGGTTCCCCACCCAAAGGAGGATGACATGTCCAGCAGCAAGAGAGTTTCCGCCCCCGTCTTTGCCTTGCTCGTGATTTTCGGTCTCACGCTGGCCTGTGCCATGCCTGGAACGACCGCCCAGCCTCAGGCCCCGGCCTATGACGCCACAAAGGTCGCACTGGAATTCCAGGCGACGGCCATGTCGCTGCAGATGACCCAGATGGCCATGAGCAACCCCACGCCTCAACCACCCGTCCCCCAGCCTCCTGTTCAGGCCCAGCCGACAGTCGAACAGCCCCCCGCCAGCCTGCCGACCATTGCCCCCACCCCAACCCAGGACCTGATGGCCAGGATGAAATCGGCCAAGATCCTCGTCTATGAAAACACCGACGAACGCGGCATCGGCATGTGGATCCAGGATGCCCTCGATGGCCTGGACCTGAATTACACCCAGACCGGCTCCTACAGCGGTCACTTCATGGAATACCTGAACTCGGGCGTTAGGTATGACCTGATCATCGTCGGAGCGGAGGATAAGGACAAAATTTCGGGCGAATTCTGGGACGTGATCTACGACCGTCTGAACCGTGACAAAGCCGCCCTGATCGCGGAGATCTGGTACCTCGACCGCGAAGCCAATGGCCCCATCAGCAAAATCCTGAGCGGGTGCGGCATCCGCTACCAGAAGGATTGGGATATCGCCGATTCGATCTACTGGTGGGAGCCGACCCACCCCGTCTTCAACGAACCCAACACGGTGCTCCCGCTTCTCCATTACAGCCGGTTCTGGGCCAACCAGACTGGTGACCAGATCCGGCTTGGCGGCAGCGGCGATGCCACCCTGCTGGCAGGGCTGACAGCCAGGAAATCCAACCAGGAGGCCGTCCTGGCCACCTGCTACGGCGGCCGGGTGATCATCCAGACCTTCTCCGACCATGACTACCACCAGGAAGACATCATCCCCCTGTGGCAGAACTACATCTACTACACCCTCAAGAATCATTTCGCAGTTGTACCCTGAGATTCAGGGCACTCATCCAGGCATGCGAAGTATAATCGGCGTTCATGACCAGTAATCGAAGTATTGAAGAGATCGAGCAGCTCTCCCTCGAATTTGAGAACGCCAGCCCGCAGGCTATCCTCGCATGGGCCGTCGATGCTTATTGGCCGGATGTCGCCCTGAGTTCCTCATTCCAGACTCAGTCCTTGCCGCTCCTCCACATGGCGGTGCAGGTCCGCCCCGACATCCGCATCTTTTTTCTGGAAACCGGCATGCACTTCTGGGAAACGCTCATTTTCCGCGAATCCCTGGAAATGAAATGGCACCTGAACGTGGTGGACCTGCGCCCTGATGACCGCTGGACCCACTTCCTCCAGCAAAATTACCGTGACCTGCCGCACCAGGATCCCAACCTCTGCTGTTATATCCGCAAAGTCCAGCCCATGCAGAGAGCCATGGACGGCATGCGTGCCTGGATCAGCGGGATTCGCCGTGATCAGACCCTGGAACGTGCCTCGGCAAAAATCCTCGAATGGATGCCCGACGGCCTGCTCAAGGTAAACCCGCTCCTCAATTGGACCGCTGCGGACATCGAAACCTACAGCCGTGAACATGACCTGCCCGCCCATCCCCTCCTGGGGAAAGGCTACCCCAGCATCGGCTGTGCCCCCTGCACCAAACCCATCAAACCAGGCGAATCGGCTCGCGCCGGACGCTGGGCCGGTTTGGGAAAGACCGAATGCGGCCTGCACACCGACATGTTCAAGGACCGCTCGATTGCCGATATCGCCCCAAAGCTGGACCTGTCCAATTCCGAAACTTCAAATTAGGAGAATATCATGACCTTTACCCAATCCCGCTGGAGTCTCGTTGACCTGTTCCCCGGCCACGCCGGCCCGGAGTTGGAGGCCGCCTTCAAAGATTTGGATGCGCGGGCTGCCAGATTCGAAGCCTACCGTCCGGAACTGAAACCGGATCTGGACGTCGAACGCTTCATGGAAATGCTGGAAACATTCGAACAGAACATGCGCCTCTCCTACCGGTTGTATGGCTATGCCGATCTGCTCTTTGCCGAAGACACCCAGAGTCAGGCTGCCCAGACCCTGCTCGGCCGCGTCCAGCAGTTCTTCGCCGAACTGGACAACCGCACCATCTTCTTCAGACTCTGGTGGAAAGAATTGGATGACGCCAGCGCCCGCCGTTTCCTGGATGTCTCCGGCGATTACCGCTATTATCTCGAAGAAATGCGTCACTTCAAGCCCCATACGCTGACCGAACCCGAAGAAAAGATCATCAACCTCAAGAACGTCACCGGCATCAATGCCCTCATCACGCTTTACGACGCCATCACCAACCGCTACACCTTCAAAGTCGAGGTGGATGGACAAGCCAGGGAATTGACCCGCGGCGAGTTGATGGTCTATGTCCGCAGTTCCAACCCCGACCTGCGGGCAGGCGCCTACCAGGAACTCTACCGCGTCTACGCGCAGGATGGTGCCCTGCTCGGCCAGATGTACCAGACCGTCATCCGCGACTGGCGCAATGAAAACCTCTCCCTGCGCAAGTTCGCCAGCCCCATCGCCGCCCGCAACCTGGGGAACGATATCCCTGACGAGGCCGTGGATACCCTTTTGGAAGTCGCCCGCAAGAACGCCGTCATCTTCCAGCGCTTCTTCCGCCTCAAGGCCCGCCAGTTGGGCATGCCCCGCCTGCGCCGCTATGACATCTACGCCCCCGTCAGCAAGTCCGACAAACTCTACGACTTCAACCAGGCCGCTGAAATGGTGCTCGATTCCTTCCACAACTTTGAGCCCCGCGTTGCCGAACTGGCCCGCCGCGTCTTTGCTGATAACCACCTCGACAGCGAGGTGCGCAAAGGCAAGCAGAGCGGCGCCTTCTGTGCCACCATCACCCCCGACCTCACGCCCTGGGTCAAGGTCAATTTCAACAACCACGCCGACGATGTGGCCACCCTGGCTCACGAACTCGGCCATGCCATCCACGCCATGCTGGCCGAACATCACACCGCCTTCACCCAGCACGCCTGCCTGCCGCTGGCCGAAACCGCCTCCACCTTTGGAGAAATGATGCTGGTCGACCGCCTCCTGGCCGAAGAGACCGACCCGGCTGTACGCAAGGATATGCTCTTCCGCCAGATGGACGACTCTTATGCCACCATCATGCGCCAGGCCTTCTTTGCCCTCTTCGAACGCAAAGCCCATGAAATGGTGCGCGAGAACGCCTCCGTGGATGAACTGGCCGCGGCCTACATGGAAAACCTCAAGGAGCAGTTCGGCGACGCGGTCGAGATCAGCGGCGAATTCAAATGGGAATGGATCTCCATCCCCCACATCTACCACACCCCGTTCTACGTCTACGCCTACGCATTCGGCCAGCTGCTGGTGCTCTCCCTTTACAAACAGTACAAAGCCGAAGGCGCCTCCTTCAAACCCCGCTACCTGAAGATCCTGGCAGCAGGCGGCTCTGAAGCCCCCGAAAAAGTGCTCGCCGAGGCCGGCATCGATATCCGCAGTGCCGCCTTCTGGCAGGGCGGCTTCGATGTGCTCAACGACCTGGTCGACCAGCTGGAAAAGATGGCCTGAGCCCCGGCCGGAAAAAGATAACCGATGTCCCCGGAACAGGATTTACTCCGGGGACATTTCATTTTTTACAGTCACGCCTGGCGCCCAGCTAGGCCTCGTACTCCTCCTGCGGCTCTTCCAGCGCCGTCACCGGCTCCTCGGCCGGCTTGCGGTCCAGCATCTGCAGGGTCAGGGCCACCACCTTCGTATAATACTTCGTCTCCCCTTTATCCTCATACTTGTCGGTCTTCAGGCGCCCTTCGATATAGACCAGGCTGCCCTTGTGTAAATACTCCTGGCAAATCTCCGCCAGCCGCCCCCACGCCTCGATATTGACCCAATCGGTATACTCCTTCAATTCACCAGCGGTCTTCCAGCGCTGGGTAACCGCCAGGCTGAAATGGGCGACTCGTTTACCGTTGGGGGTATAACGTGACTCGGGATCTTTACCAAGATAGCCGATCAACTGCACACGGTTCAACGCAGGCATAGTTTCCTCCTTTTTCGGAATGATGAAGAATACGCTGTCTTTAGTGTATTCCAATTACACGAAAAGTCAAGAGCCCGGCCTGCCTTTGTGCACAGGTCGCACTCTTTAGTGCGCCCAAAGTAACAATTCGAAGTTCACCTCCAGCCAGTCAACATTCTCCGGGTGCCTGGGATGAACCTGCGCAGCCTGAAGCAGGTGGATGCCGAACTGGGTGCCTGGACCCGTTGACAGTTGCCTCTGTTTCTCGATGGGTTGGCGCCCTGCATGGGGGCAGGCCAGAACCAAATTGCATCCTCGTCAGGCTTGCGTATATATCGGATAATACACACAAATTGTATATCCTCCGATATGGAATGAAAACCGGTTTACTCCCTCCCTTCGAAACCTCCCCCACTTCGAACTTACGACCATCCCCGCCCTGCCTCGCCGAACCCGAACAAAAAAAGAGCACGTTCCGGGCGGCCCCAACCCATCCGATCGCCATCGCGCGTGTCCCCTCACCAAACCTGCGCCCACTATCGCCGGCCTTGCAGGCAGCACAGAAATACAATTCGCGCACCTGGCAATGGTTTTACCCTGCCATTTTTTAGGCATACCCCCCAAAGTTGATGCTGGGTGAATGAAAGAATTTTCCTCGCGCTGATTGTTATATAATAGATCCATGGCCACGCCAATGCTGAACACGAAACTACACATCCCCTCGCTTCGGCCTGGCCTTGTCCCGCGTCCGCACCTGATCGAGCGCCTCAACAATGGCCTCGCCCTGGGCTGCAAACTGACCCTCATCTCTGCCTCTGCCGGCTTTGGCAAAACTACCCTGCTCAGCGAATGGATCGCCGGATGTGGCAGGCCGGTTGCATGGCTGTCACTGGATGAAGGGGACAATGATCCGGTGCGCTTCATCTCCTACCTGATCGCCGCGCTGCAGACACTTGCCCTGAGCGAATTCGAAGGAGCCAAGGCGGACATTGGTGATGGGCTGCTGGCGGCGCTCCAGTCCCATCAGCCGCCATCGCTGGAAGCAATTCTAACCGCGCTGCTCAATGAAATTTCTGCCCTTCCTGATTACTTCCTCTTCATCCTGGATGACTATCACTCGGTAGATTCTCGATCAGTCGATCGATCCCTGGCCTTTCTCATCGAACACCAGCCGCCGCAAATGCACCTGGTCATTGCGACACGTGAGGATCCGCACTTGCCCCTGGCCCGCCTGCGCGTCCGCGGCCAGTTGACCGAACTGCGCGCCGCCGACCTGCGTTTTTCCGCCGCCGAAGCCGCCGAATTCCTCAACCGGATGATGGGGCTGAATCTCTCGGCGGAAGACATCGCCGCGCTCGAAGCCCGGACTGAAGGCTGGATCGCCGGTTTGCAGTTGGCCGCGCTCTCCATGCAGGGACGCGAAGATAGCGCCAGTTTCATCCAGGCCTTTACCGGCAGCCATCGCTTTGTATTGGACTACCTGGCGGAAGAAGTACTTCAACGCCAGCCTGAACCAATCCGCAGCTTCCTGCTGCAAACTTCCGTTCTCGAGCGGTTTTGCGCGGCATCCTGCAACGCAGTCACGGAACAGCAAGACGGCAGGGAAACACTGGACATTCTGGAACGCAGCAACTTGTTTCTCGTTCCGCTGGATGAAAAGCGCCAATGGTATCGCTATCACCGTTTATTCGCAGATGTTCTGCAAACCCGCCTGTTGGAGAAGCGGCCCGATCGGACGATCACCTTGCATCAGCGGGCAAGTACGTGGTACGAACATAACGGTTTGCGGTCCGATGCCATCCGCCATGCGCTGGCTGCCAGGGACTTCGCGCGTGCCGCCGACCTGATCGAGTTGGCATTTCCAGTCCTGAACCGCGAACGTCAGTTCACTACTTTGTTGGGCTGGCTAAAGTCACTGCCCGACGAGTTGGTCCGCGTCAGGCCTATACTTTGTTATGCGTATGCCTTCGCATCAATGGCTTGTGGTGAAAACGATACCGTGGAACCACGCCTGCAGGACGCCGAAAGATGGATCAATCGAGGGGAGCAATCAGAATCTCCACCTGCGGGAATGGTTGTTGCTGACAAACAGGAGTTTCTCCGCCTGCCGGGTCTGATCGCCCTGACCCGCGGCGGGCAGGCCCTGGGACGGGGCGATCTGCCCGAAACAGTGAAATATGCCCAACGGGTGCTCGATCTCGCTCCTGCCAACGATTATCTGATGCTTGGTGGGGCAGCCTCACAACTGGGGCTCGTCGCATGGACGAACGGGGATCTCGACACGGCCCGCCGGATGACTGCTGATGGAATAGAGAATTTGCACCTGGGCGGATTTATATCTCCTGCAATTGGAGGCATCATCATCCTGGCAGATATACAAATCACGCAAGGTTGTCTCCACGAGGCAATGGCCACCTATGAGCGGGGATTGCAGTGGGCGACGAGGGAAGCGCGAGTCCTGCAAGGAGCGGCCGACATGTACGTGGGCATGTGCAATCTTCACTATGAACATAACGACCTGGAGGCTGCCACACATTGCTTGCTTACAAGCCAATCTCTGGGTGAGCTTGCCGGATTGCCGCAAAATCCATATCGTTGGCGCGCGGCAATGGCACGTATCCGGCAATCCCAAGGCGATCTGGATGATGCGCTTCAACTGCTCGAAGATGCCGAGCGCGTATACGATGGCAACTTCTCCCCGAATGTGCGCCCGGTCGCGACGCGGAAGGTCCGGGTGTGGCTGGCACAAGGTCGGTTGAGCGATGCGCTGAACTGGATGCGTGAGCATGAACTATCCGTTGACAGCGAACTGGGTTACCTGCGCGAGTTCGATCACATCACCCTGGCAAGGGTACTCATCGCCTGCCTTCAGTATGAACGTGCTGAGGCTCCCATGGCTGAGGTAGTGAAGCTGTTGGAGCGTCTGCTGAAAGCCGCGGAAGAGGGTGGAAGGATGGGAAGCGCGATCGAACTTTTCATATTGCAGGCGCTTGTTTATCACGCACAAGGAAACGTCCCCGCCGCTCTTTTACCTTTACAACGCGCCCTTGAGTTGGCCGAGCCGCAGGGCTATGTCCGCATGTTCCTTGACGAAGGCAAAAGCATGCTGCAGCTGCTTCGCGAAAATTCCGCTCATAAAATCATGCCAGCCTACACAGACAAATTGCTGGCGGCATTTCAAGCAGAGCAGCGGCAAAACAAAAACAAACCTGAACCACCCCGGCCCTTGATTGAACTATTGAGCCAACGCGAATTGGAAGTGCTGCAGCTTATTGCTGATGGTCTTTCCAATCAGGAAATCTGCAAGCGCCTTTTCCTCGCCCTGGACACGGTCAAGGGACATAACCGCAGGATTTTCAACAAACTGCAAGTACAGCGGCGCACTGAAGCCATCGCCCGCGCCCGCGAACTGGGCTTGCTCTAAACATCCCCGCATCCCAACAATTCAAAACAACACTCCGAACCACACCAAAGTGTCTATCGGTGGCACATTGGCGCAGGTATATTGTCTGTGTAACGCACAAGTAGCCCAGACCGTTATTGCTTGCCGGATGGACAAAAACCGATGTCAAACGAACTCGCTCCCCAACCCGATTCATCGCAGCCTGTGATCTACCAGATCCGGCTCAAAGGCCACCTGGACAGTCAATGGACACATTGGTTCAATGGCTTGGCCATCACGCTGGAGGAAGACGGCGATACGCTTCTTTCTGGACCTGTGGCTGATCAGGCCGCCCTGCATGGCTTGCTCAAAAAAGTACGTGATCTGGGAATGATATTGGTCTCGGTCAATCGAGTCCAATGCGAATAAAACTCATCCCTATTGCTCAAAAAAGGAAAAAATGAACGAAAACATACTCTTGAATCAAATTAAACGAATTGGCGTTGGCCTTGCTTTCATCAGCTTCCCATTGCTGTTCATTTTCGCTTTCGCCGTTCACCCTGGTTTGCTGCAACCTCGCCTGCTCAGCCCGGAAGAAATCATACTCAGAGCCCATGGTAATGGGCTGTTGCAGTTCGGACACGTGTTGGTCACGCTAAGTACCGCTCTTTTGATTGTGGTTGCCCTGCATTTTATGAAACTGCTTGAGCATGGTACAAGTGCCTGGATTGGTTTTGTTGGCGCTTCCATATCTATTTTGGGCGCGATCATCCTGGCAGCGGATAAAGGAGCGTTATGCCTGACCATGAGCGCTTTTGACACATTACCAGAAAAGGTATTCGCACAAATCATGCCGGGCGTTTTGGCTATGTTTACAAAACAAGGCTGGCTGGTGTTGTTGTGGGGTATTGTATTCCTGCCAATCGGCTTTGCCATTCAAGCCATTGCCTTGCTCAAGGCAGGTACTTTTCCTCGCTGGCAAAGCATATTGTTCTTGATCGGGGTGTTACTGGTAGCCGTTCCAGATGGTCTCGAAATCATTAATCTGAGCGCCTCTATCATGATGGCAATTGCACTCATCCCATATGGGATACAGGTTATCGAAACAGCAAAGTAAGCCTTTTTTAGAGTCGGCGGGTAGGTGTTTCCCTTGTAGATACCCGCCAATGAGGAGATACTGGAATGATGAGTAGGACTGAACACAACTTCTGGCTCGATCTGGCCATCTTCATAACCCTTCTGATCGCAGCCATCACCGGATTCATCTTATGGCTCGTTATCCCCCACAAACTGGACATTGTCTTTCTCGGATTTTCCCGGTGCGCGTGGGTAACGGCCCATATCTGTTTTGGGGTGGCGGGTCTCGCCGGTATTGTTTTGCACATTGTCTGGCATTGGGATTGGCTCAAAGCCCTGCGCGGACGTCGCCTCAGTAGGATGCCGGAAAAGCTGCGCGCCAACCGCGTTGTAGATAGGATCATGTGGATTACCTATATCGCGGCCAACGTGTTCGGTGCGATGGCATGGGCGCTCCACTTTGGCGCTGACATTTATATTGTGAGCATTCCAGGCCGCCTGCATGTAGTATTTGGACTCGCGTGGACAATCCTTACGATTGCGCATCTTGCATTGCACTGGAAGTGGATTACATCCACTTCCCAACGCTATATAGTCCCTGGTTCCAGTCGTTCAAGTCAAATTCAATGAAACTCATTCATATCGTTCAAAAAAGAGAAAAAATGAATACAAACAGAAAGAACGCGTTAGGTGCGGGAATATTGTTCGTCATTGCGGACATCGCAGGCTTTGCATGCATTCCATTTTTGGGATTTTTAGATAACCCGGATTACCTGATTAAAGTCGCTGAAAACAGGTAAATGAGGCCCATCAAAATCAATCAGAAAAGGAGATAAAAATGAATTCGATCAATAAGAACGCAAGAATGGCGGGGTTCCTGTACCTCGCTTACATGGTAATTCATATCATTAGTGACGTGTGGCGCGATAGCTTTATTGTGCCTGGGGATGCTGCAGCGATAGTCAGTAATATCATGGCTCATGAAGGGTCGTTTACTCTCACTGTTGTAGGCGATCTGCTCGCTGCTGCGCTTTTCTTTTTGGCTGCCTGGGCTCTCTACGTTTTACTTAAACCGGTCAATAAAGACCTCGCTCTCATGTTCATGTTATTCAACCTGGGCGGTGTCGCTGTCCAATGTTCCAGCGATCTTTTTCTGTTTGCCCTCCGGTTGTTGATGGATGGTCCTGATTACTTGAACGTATTCCAGGTGGATCAATTGCAATCTCTGGCAATGTTCTTTCTCGATTTACGCGAAAAAGGGTTTACGGTCGCCCAGTTATTCTATGGCGCCTGGCTCTTTCCGCTTGGCTATTTAGTCTTCAAGTCGGGCTTCCTTCCCAAAATTTTGGGCATCGTGCTGATGGTCCATTGTTTTACCTGGTCGTCAACCTTCTTCCAGTCTTTCCTCTTCCCAGGCTTCACGGTCATCACCTATGTAAGCTATCCGCTTGGATTCATTGCAGAATTTGGGCTTACTTTGTGGCTCTTGATCATGGGCGCAAAAGAACAGAAATCTGCCTGAGTTAAGTTCGAATGCCATCACAAGGAGAAAAAATGTTAAAAAAAGGCTCGCTGGTCCTTTCAATCTGGTGCGGTATCAACTTTATCCTTGCCTTTACTATATTGTGCTTTGTCATTGCTCTGAAACAAAACTCCCCCATTTTACAAGTAGCTTCTTTCTCAGAGGCCGAAATCGCGGGTTTGAGCGCCAAGACCATCGCTGCACTCAATTGCTTTACAATCCTGTACAACTCCTGCTCGCTGATGGTCTCGGTATTGACGTGGCCGCTCATCCGCAAGAATCTGGTCGCCGGTCAAAAATCGGCTTTCTGGACATTGGTTTTCGTGATTGGTTTTATTGAAGTGATGGCATTTCTCGCTTCTTCCTACATCGGGCATGGACGGTGGCAGGTGAACCTCCTTCAAAGCATCCTTTACGTTGTGGGCATTGGGCTGTCTGCCTATCCCATACTCAACTCCAAAAGCCGGCTGAGCACCCCAACAGCAGGATAAGAAAGGACATTGCCATGAAAGCCATCATCTGTACAAAATACGGTTCGCCGGATGTTCTTCAGCTCCGGGAGGTGGAAAAACCCTCTCCCCAAGATGACGAAGTCCTGATCAAAATTCATGCGGCCTCCATCAATTCACGTGACTGGCGGATTATGCGGGCGAATCCATTCCTTATTCGCCTGGTGCCGGGAGGTCTCCTGCAACCCAAAATCAAGATACTCGGGGCTGATGTAGCCGGTCGGGTTGAGGCGGTTGGCAGTCATGTCAATCAGTTTAAGCCGGGCGATGAGGTCTTCGGGTACTTGCCGAGCGCAAGCAGGCGCGGCACTTTTGCCGAGTATGTCTGTGCCAATGAACCTGCAATCACGCTGAAGCCGGTCAACCTGACGTTCGAGCAGGCCGCGGCTGTACCGCTTGCGGCGCTGACCGCTTTACAGGGGCTGCGCGACAAAGGGAATATCCAGCCCGGGCAAAAGACGTTGATCTGTGGTGCCTCTGGTGGCGTGGGAACATTTGCCGTGCAGATTGCCAAAGCGCTTGGGGCTGAAGTCACAGCGGTGTGCAGCACACGAAATCTGGAGAGGGTGCGCTCACTGGGGGCTGACCATGTCATTGATTACACGCGGGAAGATTTCACCCGAAACGGTCAGCGCTATGACCTGATTCTGGCTGTGAACGGATATCATCCGATTTCCGATTATCTGCGGGCATTAAGCGCTGAGGGAACCTATGTCGTCGCGGGAGGTTCCATGTTTCAGCTCTTCCAGGCAGCGAGTCGGGGACGACGGACTTCAAAGACCGGGAGTCAGAAAACGCATATCGTGTCGTTGGCACAAAGTCAGGCAGATTTAGCCTTTATGAAAGAACTGCTTGAATCCGGGAAAGTTGTCCCCGTGATCGATGGATGTTACCCGTTGAACAAAATTGCGGATGCGTTCAGGTATTTTGAGAAACAACATGCTCAAGGTAAAGTTGTCATCGCCATACAGGATATTTTGTGATTTGAAAAATGTGCTGTATACTTGAAGCGTGTCCGTTCCGATCCTGGCGACAAAACTGTACATTCCCCCGCCGCGTCCTGGCATTGTCATCCGCCCGCGCTTGACCACTCGGCTGAACGAGGGTCTGGCGATGGGGTGCAAATTGACGCTCATCTCCGCCTCCGCCGGCTTTGGCAAAACCACCCTGGTCAGCGAATGGATCGCCAGGTGTGGGAGGCCGGTTGCATGGTTGTCGCTGGATGAGGGCGATAATGACCCGGCGCGTTTCATCTCTTACCTGGTAAAAGCATTCCAGATGGTCAAGGCGGGAACCGGCGAAGGGCTGTTGGCCGCGCTTCAATCCCCCCAACCCCTGCAAATCGAAGTCATTCTGATCAGCCTGCTCAACGAAGTCTCCGCCATACCCGGAAATTTTCTGCTCGTCCTCGACGATTATCATTCGATCGATTCCCAACCGGTCGATCGATCCCTGGCCTTTATCATTGAACACCAGCCGCCGCAGATGCACATCCTCATCGCCACCCGCGAAGACCCGGACCTGCCGCTGGCTCGCCTGCGTGCCCGGGGGCAATGCACCGAACTGCGCGCCGCCGATTTGCGCTTTACCCCCGCCGAAATCGCAGAATTCCTCAACCCCGTGATGGGGCTGTCCCTCTCCGCGCAAGATGTCGCTGCCCTGGAAGCTCGAACCGAGGGCTGGATCGCCGGTCTGCAGCTGGCTGCCATTTCGATGCGGGGGTATAAAGATGCCGCTGGCTTCATCCAATCTTTCACCGGCAGCCATCGTTTCGTAATGGATTATTTGCTTGAAGAGGTTCTGCACCAGCAGCCCAAAAGCATCCAGATGTTTTTACTGCGCACTTCTATTCTTGACCGGATATGTGGGTCTCTTTGTGATGCTATTCTGCTCGACCCCTCCGTTCCCGGTCAGGCGACCCTGGAATATCTCGAACGCGCCAACTTGTTCATCACCCCGCTGGACGACGAACGGTGTTGGTACCGCTATCACCATCTTTTTGCCGATTTGCTGCGCAAGCGGCTGGGACAAAGCCTCGCCCCTGAAGAGATCGCCGTACTGCATATTCATGCCAGTGAATGGCATGAAAAGAACGACCTGATCCTTGATGCCTTCCGCCATGCGGCTGCGGCCAATGACATTGAGCGTGCTGAGCGCCTGATGGAAAGCAGGCAGATGCCCCTGTACCTGCGCGGCGCAGTGACAACGCTGCTGGGCTGGCTGGAGTCGCTGCCAACATCCGTCCTGGATGCCAGGCCCGCATTATGGTGGAGGCAAGCGCAGATGATGTTGCTTGGGGGTCAAATAATCGGCGTGGAGGAGAAACTCCAGGCAGCGGAAGCCGCCCTGGCAGCCGCCGCCCTGCCGGATGCCGAATTGGACGGCCAAACCCGGGACTTGATCGGAAGGATTGCTGCCATCAGGTCTAACCTGGCGCTCGTGCACCGCCAGGCAGAAACCATGCTCGTTCAAGGACAGCGCGCCCTGGAGTATCTGCATCCAAACAGCCTGGGCGAACGCTCCTCGGCAACCCGTGATATGGGATTTGCCTATTATATCCAGGGGAATCGGTCTGCCGCGGGCCGAACATTTACCGAAGCCTTGTCACTCGCCCGGGCGTCCGGCGATCTGGTTGAACCCCTCCTGGCAACGATTGGACTGGCCCAGATACAGGAATTGGAAAACCAGATTCATCTGGCAGCCGGGAATTATCAAAATATCCTGCCGCAAATTGGCGATCATTCGCCTTTGAACGCCGGTGTGGTGCATTTTGGGCTGGCCCGGATCTATTACGAGTGGAATGATTTGGATGCTGCCGAACAGCATGGGCAGCAAAGTTTGCAGCTGGCACAGCAGTATAACCAGATTATCAACAGGTTCATTATGACCGTCGTGTTCCTGGCCCGCCTGAAACTGGTTCAGGGTAATTTCAGCGATGCGGAGAATCTGCTGGCCCAGGCTGAACAGGCCGCGCACCAGAATAACTTTATGCACCCGATGCCCGAGGTTGCTGCTGTGCAAGTGCTGCTGTTGATTCATCAGGGTCAATTAACCGCAGCCGCCGAACTGGCCGGCCAGTATGAAATTCCAATCAGCCAGGCGCGGGTCTTCCTGTCCCAGGCAAACCCATCTGCCGCATTGGCAGTGTTGAACCCGTTTCGCCAACAAATGGAAAGCAAGGATTGGCGGAATGAGTGCCTCAAAACGATGGTGTTGCAGGCGGTCGCTCACCGCGCCCATGGCGATCAGGAAAAAGCGCTGGAACTGCTCGGTAATTCACTGGCACTGGCGGAGCCAGGCGGGTTCGTCCGTCTCTTCGTGGATGAAGGGCCTCCAATGGCAGAACTATTGACGAAGATGAAGGCTGATAGCGGAAGGATGAGAGAGTATATCCACAAGTTACTGGCAGCATTCGGGAATGAGAAAGATGTTTATTCGTCATCATCCGTCCCTCAGTCTTTGATGGAACCGCTCAGTCCGCGCGAGTTGGCGGTCCTGCGCTTGATCGCTCAGGGCCTTTCGAACCAGGAAATCTGCGAACGGCTTTTCCTGGCCCTGGACACCGTCAAAGGCCACAACCGCCGCATTTTCGACAAATTGCAGGTGCAGCGCCGCACAGAAGCCATCCTCCGCGCCCGTGAACTGGGCTTGTTGTAAACCTGACACTTCCCCTTCCCAATCCGCAACAAAAAACAACACTCCAACCCACACCAAAGTGTCTACCGGCGGCGTCTTGGCGCGGGTATATTGTCCGTGTACAACACAAGCAGCACAGACCAATCTTACTTGCCTCACGGATGGAAACCATTGTCAAACAAACTCACCTCCCAACCCGCTCCAGTTCAGCCCATGGTCTATCAGATCAGGATCAAAGGCCATCTCGACGGTCAATGGACCGACTGGTTCGAGGGTCTGACCATCACGCTGGAAGAGGATGGCAATACGCTTCTTTCCGGACCCGTGCCAGACCAGGCCGCGTTGCATGGGTTGCTGAAAAAGGTACGTGATCTGGGCATGCCCTTGGTCTCTGTCAGCCAAGTCCAATTCGATAGTTCTGAAAAAGGAGAAGAATGAATTTAAGTACCACCCCTGCGAAAAAGATCGACACGAAAGCCCTGCTCTCCACATTGTGGATCGTGGTCATGTTCAACATGCTGAAAGCGGACATCCTTTCGCTGAACATCCCCGGCGCAGCGGAAGAAGTGGCCAGGACCGCAGCCAGCGCCGGCGCGCCGATTTCCCAATTGATGCTGTTTGGCGCGGTGCTAGGGAATCTCGGCATTACCATGATTATCCTGTCCCGCGTGTTGAAGTACGGCATCAATCGCTGGGCCAATATCATCATGGGCATTGTCACGATTGCCTATATCTGGGGTGGCATGTCATCCTATCCCCACTATATTTTCATCGCCAGCGTTGAGACCCTGTGCCTGGTGCTCATCATCGGGTTTGCCTGGAAGTGGCGCAGCGTCGAAGCCTGATAAAACAAATAGGAGAAAACTCATGAAAGCGATTGTTCCAAACGATTACGGTACACCCGATGTTCTCAAACTGGCTGAAGTCGCCCAGCCGTCGGTAAAGGAAAATGAGGTATTGGTTCGCGTCAAGGCTGTTTCCATCAATGCCGGGGATGTGTTCGCCATGCGCGGCAGCCCGTGGATGATCCGCTTGGTAGCCGGGTTTCCCAAGCCCAAAAACTATATCCTGGGCCAGGATATGGCCGGGGTGGTCGAGGCGGCTGGGTCCAGCGTGACGCAGTTCCGCCCCGGCGACGAGGTGTATGCCGCCAGCGGCAGCGCGCTTGCCGAGTATGTCAGCGTGGCAGAGGATAAACTGGCGTTCAAGCCCGCCAACCTTACCTTCGAGCAAGCCGCAGCCATCCCGACCGGCGCGATTACTGCCCTGAAGGGCTTGCGCGATGTCGGAAAGTTACAGCCGGATCAGAAAGTGTTGATCAACGGAGCTTCGGGAGGGGTGGGGACATTTGCCGTGCAAATTGCCAAAGCGCTTGGCGCTAAAGTGACCGGTGTGTGCAGCGCGCGGAATGTGGACATGGTGCGCTCCCTCGGCGCGGACGATGTCGTGGATTACACCCGGCAGGACTTCACCCAAAACGGACACCGCTACGATCTCATCCTGGATAATGTCGCCAGCCATTCATTTTCAGACCTCATGCGCGTCCTCACCCCGCAGGGATTAATCGTCCCCAACAGTGGTCACAGCGGCATGGGATACGTGTTCAAGGCGTTTTTGCTCTCGCCGTTCCTGCGCCAACTGGGGAGCATGTATTTCGCTCTGCCGAATGGCAAAGACCTGACGGAATTAAAGGAGTGGCTCGAAACCGGGCAGGTCAAGCCGGTCATTGAACGCACCTACCCGCTGTGCGAGACCCCCGAGGCATTCCGCTATCTGGACAAAGAACACGCCCGTGGCAAGGTGGTCATTACGGTGACAGAATGAAGGAGAGAACAATGCTGGACACGAGAATCATTCTTTCAGCAACTTGGGTGGTTGTCACGCTGATTTTTCTATATGGCGATGTCCTGCGTATCTACCACGGTGGCGACATGGCAAAAGCGTTCGCTGACATGAAGTTAAACCAGTTCGTCTGGCTGGGGATCGCAGTTCTGATGTTGACGCCAATCCTGATGGTCTTCCTGGCCCTGGTATTGCCCCAGCCTGCGAGTCGCTGGGCGAATATCATCGTAGCCGCCTTCTTTTTCCTGTTCACCCTGGTAGGCCTGCCCACCTACCCGCCGTTATTTGATAAATTCCTGCTGGCGGTTAGCATTATCTTCAACGGCGTGACGATCTGGTACGCCTGGAATTGGGGCTAACCTCAGGTCAGCCTGGTAGATACGTCAGATGTCAAATAGTAAAACTCATCCATATCGTTTCAAAAAGGAGAAAATCATGAAAACCTTGCAAAAATTTGGCGGTTTCTCTGCGCTGTACATGGCAGCCGCCCACCTGATCGGGATTGTCATATTTCTCGTCGTTCTCGACTATCTCAGCATCACCGACCCGGCCCAAAAGGTCGCCCTGAACGTTGACAAACAGACAATCATCTTTTCGACCAACTTGCTCATGTATGTGTTCTTTGGCTTCGCGTTGGTCATCCTGTCGTTGGCTTTGTACGACCGGATGAAATCCGGCGCGCCTGCGCTCATGCAAGTTGCAGCCGCAATTGGAGTTATTTGGGCTGGTTCGCTCATTGCCAGCGGCATGGTCGCCAACGCCGGGCTGACCACCGTCGTCGCGCTCTATGCCAAAGTCCCGGCCCAGGCGGCGTTGACCTTTCAGGGAGTGGAAGCGATGGCAAACGGACTGGGCAACGCCAATGGCGAAATCCTCGGCGGCTTTTGGACTCTGCTGGTCAGCCTGGCCGCGCTGCGAACCGGCGGGCTTCCCAAAGCCTTGAATATCCTCGGCGTGTTGGTTGGCGCGGTAGGTGTTATAACGATCATCCCCGTGTTGACCGGCTTCACCGGCGTCTTTGGCCTGGGACAGATCATCTGGTTCGTCTGGCTGGGAATCGTGTTGCTGCGCAACAGCGTAAAAATCAGTTGAGTTCGCCAATAGAGCAATTCAACAAGGAGAAAACGATGAAAATCTGCATCATTGGAGCCTCTGGAAAACTCGGCAAGTACATGATTCGGCACGCGCTGGATCGGGGCTACGAGGTGGTTGGCGTTTGTCGGGAGCGCAGCGTGAGCAAACTCGACGAATTTAAAGGACGCCTCACTATCATCCCCGGCGCGACGAACGACCGCGAGGTGATCAAGCAGGCAGTCGCCGGGTGTGACGGAGTTCTCACCGTGCTGGTCCCGTGGGGCAATCAGCATTACTCGACTGGTACAGCCCAGGCAGTACTCGACTTTGCGCCTCCAGACGCGCGCCTCGTCTTTTCCTGCGGCTGGCATATCTCGCGCGATGGCAGGGACGTGAACCCGTCGTCCTTACAAAGAGAGGAGAAAATCACCCGCTGGCTGACGCGGATCATTCCTTTCATTGACCTTGACGACCAGGTGGAAGCCTGCCAGCGGATTTTTGCCAGCGCCACGCGCTGGACGGTCGTACGGGGAAGCAACCTCGAAGAGGGTGAGAGCCAGGGGCTGCCCGTGTGGAGTCGTCACGTCGGCGATCCCATCCTCGCCAGCAACCTCACCCGCCGCGTGGACTATGCCTTGTTCATGGTTGAAGCGCTCAAAAACGACGCACTCATCCACGAAGCCCCGGCCATTGTCGGCTGTCGCGCGCCTTCGGCGCTGGCGCAGGCCGCTGTTCGCTAAAAAAGAAAAAATGAACACATACAGAAAGAATGCAGTCATGGCAGGCGTCCTTTACTTCCTGGGAACAGCCTTCGGGGTTTTGGGCGGAATCATTGGCGGCAAAGTGTTTTTATCGCTCATCTCCAGCAAATCGCTTGCCGGTGTAGATATGCTGAGCCTGATTGCCGCCAATTCATCCCGGCTTAGCGGTGGCGCATTTTTTACCATCATGATGGGAATTTCTCTGGTGGCGATGACGGTTTTCCTATACCCAATCTTTAGAAAAGACAGCGAAGAATTGGCACTGGGGGTGGTTCTTTTCCGCGGAGCGCTGGAGGGAACCTGGTATTTTGTTACGGCCCTCGGTTTTTTGGCCCTGGTTGCACTTGGCAACGAATACATTGTCACCGGGGCTGATTCAGCTGCTTTGCAGTCCATGGGCAACGTTTTGTATCAGTTCCAGGATCGCCTCGCTGCGGTCGGCCCCATCTTTTTTCTCATTGGGGCTATGTGTATATACACCTCCTTCTATCGCACCCGGCTGATTCCCCGCTGGTTGACCGTCTGGGGTTTTATCGGCGCAATTGCATCTCTGGCGGCCGCCCTGTTGCATCTCTTTCACATAGATACCGGCTATGAGTTTTATATGGAAATGGTGTTGGCGCCACAGGAAATGGCCATGGCGGTCTGGCTGATCGTGAAGGGCTTCAACCCATCTGCGCTTGCTGTCCTGTCCGCCCGGCAGCCTGGATTGGAGAACTGAGATGAAAGCCATTGTTTTCACCCAATACGGCCCGCCGGAAGTGTTGCAGCTGGTGGAAGTTTCCAAACCTGCGCCGCGCAACCACGAGGTACTGGTCAAAGTCCATGCCACCAGCGTCACCATCGGCGACACGATCATGCGCAGCCTGAACCTGCCGGTTCATGGCTGGCAGAAGTTCATGGGCCGGCTGATCCTGGGCTGGAGCAAGCCCCGGCGGCCCATCCTGGGAATGGAACTGGCCGGGGAGATCGAAGCCATTGGTAAGAAAGTAACCCGCTTCAAGCCCGGCGACCCGGTTTTCGCCTCCACCTTCGCCGTCGGTTTCGGCGGCCATGCCGAATACAAATGCCTGCCCGAAAACGGGGTGATCACCATCAAGCCTGCGAATCTCACCTACGAAGAAGCCGCTGCCGCCCCCGGTGCGGGGATGACGGCCTGGCATTGCCTCGAAAAGGGGAAAATCCAACCCGGGCAGAAAGTCCTGGTCTACGGCGCGTCCGGCGCGGTCGGCACGAACGCCGTCCAACTCGCCAGCCGCCACTTTGGCGCCGAGGTGACCGGGGTGTGCAGCGGCGCAAACCTGGAACTGGTGAAATCGTTGGGCGCGAGCCGGGTGCTTGATTACACCCGCCAGGATTTCACCCAAGGCGGAGAGACTTACGATGTGGTTTTTGACGCCGTCGGCAAGCTTCCACCCGCCCAGGGCAAAAAAGCGCTCAAGCCGGGCGGCATCCACCTCAACGTCCACAAAGACTCGGACGGTGGCGAAACGCGCGCAGGCCTGCTCCGGCTCAAAGGCCTGATCGAAGCCGGGCAAATCAGACCGGTCGTCGACCGGGTCTATCCCTTCGACCAGATCGTCGAGGCGCATCGCTATGTCGAGCAGGGGCACAAAAAAGGCAATGTCGTCATCACGATGGGAATTCCTTGCCAAAGTTGAAAATATACAGGAGAAATACGCATGCAAGAGTATTATTTAATTTTCCTTGTCATCATAGCCTGGATCATCTTCCGTTTATTCTTTTGGCAAAGGAAGAACTACGGCTATCAATGCCCTCATTGCCACGCTGAGTTCAAGCCAACGAGCTGGTTAGCCTGCCTGGGACCCCACATCATTATTCGCAGGTACATCAGGTGTCCGCAATGCCATAAATTAGGATGGGCTTCGGTGATACACAAGTAAGCAAGCCTTGTTTGGCTTGCGAAAACCGCAAGACCTATGAGATTATTTTTGACCCAGTCAGGAATAAAAACACCAGGCTTATCAACAACGTACCAAAAGGATCGTTCCGTGGCGCTATTGAGCCATGCGGCGTTGAAAGGATGATGATCTTCAAATGCGCATTGTCGGTTACACCAAATGTGAGCACGCCGAACAGGTCAAGGACTTGTTCCGGGCAGTCTACCCCGATTGGGAGGATGCCGTACTGGAACGCATGGCCTATGATGAAAAACATCCGGCGCACATCCAGACCAAACTGGCCATTCAAAATAGCCTCGTCATCGGTCAAGCCAACGCCTTTTGGCTCGACCGGGAAAAACGGATCGCCAATCTCGGCTATCACGTCCACCCCAGCTGCCAGCGCCAGGGACTTGGCCGCCGGTTGGCCCGTGCGCTGATTGCTGATTTGAGCGCTGAAGTCGATTATTTTGTGGTGTTGACGACCTCTGACAACCATGCCTCCCAGAAACTCTGCGAGAAGTTGGGGTTTGCGCCTCCTTCGGATGAAATCCGCGCACTGATTACTGGGACGGAAAAATACCAAAAGGTTTCCAAGCCTTACTTGCGCGTCCTGGCAGTCGACCACAGAAAGCAGGAAAAATGAAAAAAGTTTTGACCTTCAGCCTCGTGCTGCTGGCGCTGGTTGCTTGCGCCGCACCCACCTCCCGGGTTTCGCCCGAACCTGTGGCCGCCATCCAGCCTCAGCCGGGTCTACCCAACCCGGCCTCGCTCTATTGTGCGCAAAATGGGAACCAGCTCGAAATTCGCACGGCTGCTGATGGCAGCCAAAATGGCGTATGTGTTTTCCCGGATGGCAGCACATGTGACGAGTGGGCCTATTACCGAGGAGAGTGCGCTCCCGCAACACAAAAAAGCCCGACGCCTGCCATGACCGTTGAGGCAACCATAGAAGCAAGTAGTGGTGAAACAGAAGGAAATCCATCAGGCGGTTACATGCCACCCGGTACCACAGAAGAGCTAGTGGGTCGTTTGGCATGGTCGTAGCCAGGCAGAGGAAAGTGATATAGAATGGGTTGATGGACGGAAAAAACAGGAGGAACCCATGAGCTACAACCAAAAGGACCCATTGCGCGAACTGAGCGAAGAAGAGCGGAGCTGGCTGGAACGGATCGGTCGCTCTCAAAGTGAGCCTGCCGCTCATGTGATCCGGGCGAAGGAGATTCTCCTTGTAGCGCAGGGGTACACCTTTAGTGCAGCAGCCAAGCTGGCTGGACGCAAATCTGGAGATGCAGTCTGTCATCTGGTGAAACGATTCAACCAAGAAGGTTTGAACGCAATTCAGCCAAGTCACGGAGGAGGGCCGAGGGTCAAGTATGCAGTTGCGGAACGGGAACGGATTCTGAGGGAAGTACGACGTAAGCCTGAACCCGAAAAGGATGGTACGGCGAACTGGTCCTTGAAGACCCTGTGCCAGGCCTTGCAGAAAGCATCGGACGGACTGCCGGAAGTTAGCGAAGACACGATCCGTACAGTTCTGCTGGAAGCGGGTTTCAGTTGGCAACAGTCCCGCAGTTGGAACGAAACGGGTAAAGTGGTTCGGAAGCGGAAGTGCGGCAAGGTGACTGTCACAGACCCGGATAGCACGGCGAAAAAAACTTGATCGAAAGGGCCTATCAAATGGGTGAGAAGTTGGGATTGGCGACCTGGAACCAGGACGAAGCGGGACCTTATCAGACTCTTTCTTATCCGGGAGCCAGTTGGCAGCCAGAAGGGCAGCCTGTACGGCAACCGCATGAATATATCCGGAATGGAACTGCCAAGATCCTGACACTCTTTCATCCTTTGACTGGCCAGGTGCGTGTGAAAGGCGTGACCCACAGCACCAATGCCGTCTTGCATCCATGGCTCAAGGAAGAAATCATCCAGATCCTGAATGCACTTCCCCAAGCCCCAACCCTGGAACCAGCTACCAATCGGTGCCTGTGGCTCACCTGGCAAGCAGGCTTATCCTTGCCGATCACGTTACCCGACGAACTTCCGCCTTTGCGCATGCTGCTCATCTGGGATAACCTGCGTGGACACTACACTACCGAAATGGTTTTATGGCTATTCGAGCATGGCGTTATGCCTCTCTATACTCCTTTGGGTGGTTCCTGGTTGAACATGGCCGAGTCTATGCAGCGAATCCTGATCAGTCGTGGATTGGCAGGTCAAAACCCAGAAACCCCTGAGCAGATCATTGCCTTGCTGGAAGGGGTTGCTCAGGGCTGGAACTTGAACCCCACCCCATTCGAATGGGGTGGCAAACGCTTTGCTCGTCGCCAACGTAGTCGCCAGCGTCGACATGCTTTAGGTGGTTCTGGTGCTTGTACCCATCGCCTCGTCCGACACCATGCAACTTTAATCCAGAAGTGGCAATACTCATGCCAAACGACCCACTAGTGGGTCGTTTGGCATGGTCGTAGCCAGGCAGAGGAAAGTGATATAGAATGG
>CAYLXB010000010.1:0-71602 GCA_964387495.1 uncultured Anaerolineaceae bacterium | reverse complement strand
TCAGACCGCATCCCCGGAGGGGACTCATGCCCAAAAAGACCTTCATCCTCGACGATGCTGAAGGGAGTTGCCAATGGATCAGTTCTGGAAGGATAACAGCGACACAATTTTAGTGGGGGTAATCACTGCGATCGTGGTTCTCATTCTGTCTGAACCCATCAAAGCATTATTTCGGAAGTTGGGGAATCGGCTGGAGACGGTTGTTCAGGCTTTCGGCTTTGCTTTCCGAAAAAGATACTACCGCGCTTTGGCTGAAGGTCACAAATGGCTGAAGTTGATTGGCATTTATAACCCGTCTGATTTGCATGCGCCGCGCCTGACGGAAGTTTACATTTCCCTACGGCTGAACACAGCCAAAGAAAGCCCAACCGTCCTTTGGGATCACGTCTTCGACGACAATCAGAAACACATGGTTATTCTTGGACAGCCTGGGGCGGGTAAGTCAACTTTGTTGGACTATCTCACGCTTATTTTTACAGGATACACCGAACATCCAGTACGTCTCCGCCTGGGAAAGCCGGTACCGGTTTTTGTACGCTTGCGCGAGTTGAGGAAGGCCGGTCAACCACAATCTCTTCTCAACCTGATTGAATCCCCTTCAAGTATGGGGTTGAAAAAGGTACCCGCTGGTTATTTCGAGCGGCATTTGAAAAGCGGAAATTGCATTGTGTTACTTGATGGGCTGGATGAAGTTTTGGATGAAGAGGCTCATAAGCGGGTTGTAGAAGAAATTCGCGCGTTTGCAAATGAATATCCTGATAATTGGATCGTGGTCACCTGCCGCATTGCAGGCTGGCATGACCAACTCCCTGGTTTTCGCCAATACACCGTGCAGGAATTCGACCGCGATGATATCCGCCAGTTCATTGGCGCCTGGTACCGGGAAGTCACACGCACGGAGGCGATAAACAGGCTTGGCGTTTCTCCAAGCCCTGAGGCCATCCGTGATGTGGAAATCCGGGCCTATCAGGCTTCCCTGGAACAGGCGGAGTCTTTGTGGAAGGCTTTGCTGAAGAACGAAGGGCTGCTGCGTATTGCCCGTACACCGTTGATCTTGTCCCTGGTCACGCTTGTACATAAAAACCGTACCACGGATCTGCCAAAGGGAAGAGCGCGTTTATACCGGGAATGCCTGGAAATCCTGCTGGACCTGTGGGATGCAAAAGACAAAGGCCTGAGCCTGCCGGATGCCCCCTCACTGAACGATAAGCTGCTTGTCCTTAAAGCCATTGCTTTCCACTATGTGGAGAATGGCCTGCTTGAGATGGACAAGGAAGGCCTGGAGAGACTGGTTACACCTTTGCTGCCTTCCCTGACAAAACAGGTCAGCGCTGCCAGTTTGATTCGCCAGATCTATGAGCGCTCCGGCGTGCTGGTGGAACAGGCAATTGGCAGGTATGGGTTTGCTCACCGCGCATTGCATGATTACCTGGCTGCAAGCCATGTTTCTGAACAGGGCCTGGATACCTTACTGATAAAGTTTGCCGCCGAAGAACGCTGGCGCGAGGTTATTTTGATCGCGATTGGCCTGGTGAAGCCCTCCAAACGGGCGGAAGCGTTGATCCAGGCGCTCTTGCAGCAAAGCGGAGAAAACCCTGCCAGCCTGGCGCTGGCAGGCTGGAGCCTGGCCGAAGATTTGCAGGTGGGCGAAGCGTTACGTTTCGAGGTGAAGGACCGCCTGCTGAGAGAGTTATGCCAGACGGAGGCGGCGGATGTGTTCAGCCTTTTGACATCCTCCCTGCTCACATCTGATCCAGAGGCTGCACAGGAATGGATGAGAAGTGTTCTGCTTGGCCGCGATCCTGCACTGCGCCGGCGTGCCATGCGGCTGCTGCCTGATTTGGGGGTAGAGATTACGAAGTCGTTTGTACCTTTATTGATCAAGCTGCTCGCCAGTTCCGATGACGATACGCGCATGCTGGTTGCGATGACTTTGCCAAAGCTTGATTTCGAACCTGATGCAGAAGCCTGGCGCGCACTGGCAAAGGCCCGTAACGAGGGCAGCCACCGGCTCAAGTGTACAGCAACCTGGGCATTTTGCGAACTTGGCCGCTGCGAGCAATTTGGACTTGTGTGCGTACCCGCGGGGGAATTTTTAATGGGAAGTGCGGGAATTGCCAGGGATGATGAAAAACCTCAGCACACGATTTATCTTCCCACTTTTTACATTGGGAAGACCCCGGTCACCGTGAAGGATTTTCGTTCCTTCGTCGAGACTCAGCAGTACCAGGTTGAGGGTAGACCTGATTTGAACGGTACGCCGAATCACCCCGTGGACTACATAACCTGGAAGGATGCCATGGCCTATGCTCAAGCGCAGGGAATGACTCTGCCCAGCGAGGCCGAATGGGAGAAGGCCTCCCGGGGCGTGGATGGGCGGATCTATCCGTGGGGGAATGAGTGGCAGGAAGGTATGGCCAATACTTACGAATATTGGAGCAGGGGAACGCGCGGGCTGTGGAATAAAGTGTTTCGTAGGGAAACTGGAAACACCACACCCGTCAGTTATTTCTCCCCGCAGGGCGATTCGCCTTACGGGTGTGCCGACATGGTGGGAAACGTGTGGGAGTGGACGCGCAGTCTTTACAAACCCTATCCTTACCGGGCTGAGGACGGGCGTGAAGATGAGGGCGCTGATGGTCCGCGTGTCCTGCGTGGCGGCGCGTTCAACGACAATGACTGGGATGCCCGTTGTGCGTACCGCGGCAGGCGCTACCCCGTCAATCCTTGGAACAGGAGCGGTTTTCGTGTTGGGGTTTTTGTGGCGTCCCCTGTTTCTGGTTCCTGATTGCTGTGATCCTGGTTTCTGAATCTGCTGCCCGTGCATCGCCAGGCGCCCCTCCCGCCGGAGGCGGGCGAAATTTTTCAGGGAAGGCGTAACAGGATGGATGAGCGGGGGTGGAGACCGGCTTCGGTTTCCGGCGGGAGACGCGGGTTCGGTTGCCGCGTGCGGCCCGCGGCGAAAAGGACGCAACCTGGGGTAAAATGAATGAAATACTCTTTTTGGATGGCCAATGACCGCAAAACTGATCCTCAACCCTTATTCCAACCACTGGAGCTCGCAGGCGCGCTGGCCTGAGACGCAGGCGGCGCTCAGGGCCGCGGGGGTGGACTTCGAGGCGGCCGTCTCGGAGCGGAAGGGGCATGTCACCGACTTGGTGGCGCAGGCCGCCCGGGACGGGTTTGCCCCGATCATCGTTTCAGGCGGGGACGGGACGATCGGGGACGCGGTCAACGGGCTGGCGCAGATTGCGAAATCGGCCGGCGAGCCGATTGGCCCCCTGGGAATCATGCCGACAGGCTCGGCCAATGACTTTGCCTTCAACCTCGGCCTGCCCACAGCCTTGGATGAAGCGGCCAGGGCGATCGCAGGGGGGAAGACAAGGGCGGTCGACCTGTGCAAATGCAATGAGCGCTACTTTGCCAACAATTCCGCCTGTGGGTTGGAACCGTATGTGACGACCCGGCAGGAGCAGATCACCTGGATCAAGGGCCTGCCGCGCTACCTGGCGGCGGCGGTGTGGGGGATCATGGACAAACCCGAGTGGCAGGGGGAAGTGCGCTGGGATGAGAACGAATTCAAGGGTCCGCTCTCGCTGGTGTCGGTGGGGAACGGCCGCCGCACGGGCGGGTTTTTCATGACGCCGCACGCCGACCCTTGCGACGGGAAATTGACGCTGGCCTTTGGGTATCGCGCCACGCGGCTGGGGTTGTTTGGGGCGCTGCCGCGCGCCTTCAACGAGGGCGAAAAAAGTTATGTCTACATGGCCGGGATGCAGGAGGCACATGCCGCCAGGATCACGATCCATCTCGACCATCCTTCCCCCGTGCATACGGACGGGGAGTTGTTCCCGGAGTGGATCCAGGACCTGGAGTATTCGATCCAGCCCGGCAGGTTGATGATCCTGGCGCCTTGAGGTTACTCGATATATGACATGTGCGACGCACCTGGGAAGTGCGTCGCACATTGTTATTTCTTCTTTGCGGCTGTCTTCTTTTCTGCCGGTGTTTTCGGCACAGCCTTCTTCTTTGCCGCAGGTTTCTTTTTCACTGCGCCGGGATCCGCTTTCTTCTGCTTGTCTGCTTTCCCATTGGGTGTCACGAAGCGTTCCACGCTCCAGCCCTCGCACAGGCCGAGCAGCGCGTCTCCAGCCTTGACCTCCACCACGGCCTCGCCGCGCACGGCGGCGCGCTTGCGCAGGGGCGCCTCGTCCAGGCGGGCCTGCTTGGGGGCGGCCTTGAGCAGGTGCAGGCTGACGATGTCGTTCTTCCTGCCGATGGCCAGCCCGGCCAGTTTCACGCTGCGCGGCAGTTCCCAGGCGATGACGCCCTTGCCGTAACGCCCCTGGAGCGGGAACTCCTTGCTCTCCACGCGCTTGCCCTTGCCATCCGAGCCGATCAGGAAAACCTCCCCGGCCTGGGGCAGGGCTTCGGCGCCGATCACCTCGTCGCCCACGCCCAGCTTGATGCCGTTCACGCCGGCCGCGGCCAGCCCCATCGGGCGCACCTCCTCCTCCTCGAAGCGGATTGCCATGCCCAGCGCGGTGGCGAGCAGGATTTCCTTTTTGCCGTCCGTCAGCAACACCCAGCCCAGGCTGTCGCCGTCGTTGACGTTGGCCAGGGTGAAGGTCTGCGCGGAGGGGCCGGGCAGTTCGGCGATGGAGGACTTCTTGACCATGCCGCCGCGCGTCACGGTCAGCACACAGGTTTCGGCGGGCAGGCTGCTCTTCTGGGCGGGCAGGCTGAAGACCGCCGCCAGCGTGTCCGAGGACTTGAGCGGCGAGAGTTTGTGCCAGGGCACGCCCTCCCCCAGTTTCTCGTTCTGCGGGATGGTGTGGGCGGCCACCGCGGCTGCCTTGCCGCTGGTGGAGACGAAGTACAGCGTGTCATGCGTGGTGACCCGCACCAGCCAGCGCGGCGCCTCCGAACCGGAAAGGCGCGGCGGTTTGTCGTCCAGGGTGCGCGCCACGCTCCCCTCGGCGGTCACGCCCACGTATGCGGCCTGTTCGGGCAGCAGCTGGGTGGTGGTCAGGGGGACCTTCTTCTGTTTGCCGGCCTTGTAACTGACGATCTGCGTCCGGCGCCGGTCGCCGTAGGCGGCCTTGATCTTGAGCAGTTCCTCCGCCGCCAGGGAGCGCATCTTTTTGGCCGACTTGAGCAGGCTTTCCAGTTCCTTGATCAGGGCCTGGGTTTCCTTGTATTCGGTTTCGATCTTCTTGCGTTCCAGGGCCGCCAGGCGGCGCAGCTGCATCTCCAGGATGGCGTTGGCCTGGATCTCGGTCAACTTGAAGCGCTTCATCAGGCGCGCCCGGGCGGTTTCCACGTCGGGGGATTTCTTGATCAGTTCGATGACCTCGTCCAGGTGCTTGAGCGCCACCAGGTAGCCTTCCAGGATGTGGGCGCGCTGGCGGGCCTTTTCCAGGTCGTATTCACTGCGCCGGCGGATGACCTCCAGGCGGTGTTCGAGATAGACGCGCAGGGCCTGCTTGAGCGAGAGCATGCGCGGCTCGCCGTCCACCAGGGCCAGCAGGATGATGCTGAAGGTCTGCTGCATGGGGGTGCGTTTGTACAGCTCGGCCAGCACCTTTTCGGGCTCGACGTTCTTGGTCAGTTCGATGACGATGCGCATGCCCTGGCGGTCGGATTCGTCCCGCAGGTCGCTCACGCCTTCCAGATGGCCTTCGCGCGCCAGTTCGGCGATGCGTTCGATCAGGCTGGATTTGTTGACCGTGTAGGGCAGTTCGTTGACGATGATGCGGCTCTTGCCGCGCTCCATCTCCTCCACGTGCGCCCGGGCCTGGACCGTCACCCGGCCGCGCCCGCTGCCGTAGGCCGACTCGATGCCCTCCTCGCCTTTTTCCTGCAGGATGACGCCGCCGGTGGGGAAATCGGGCCCCTGGACGAAGCGCATCAGGTGCTCGACCGGGATGTCATCCAGTTTTTCCCAGTTTTCCAGCATGTAGACCGAGGCATCCACCACCTCGCCCAGGTTGTGCGGGGGGATGGATGTGGCCATGCCGACGGCAATGCCGGTGGCGCCGTTGACCAGCAGGTTGGGGATGGCGGCCGGGAGCACGGTGGGTTCGGTCAGGGTGTCGTCGAAGTTCGGGCTGAAGTCCACCGTGCCCTTGCCGATGTCCGCGAGCAGGTTCAGGGCCGCGGCGGTGAGGCGCGCCTCGGTGTAGCGCATGGCCGCCGGCGGGTCGCCGTCGATCGAGCCGAAGTTGCCCTGGCCGTCCACCAGCAGGGTGCGCATCGAGAAATCCTGGGCCATGCGCGCCATGGCTTCGTAGACCGCGGCGTCGCCGTGCGGGTGGTACTTGCCCAGCACCTCGCCGACGATGCGGGCCGACTTCTTGTAGGCACTTTCGGCGCGCAGGCCCATGTCATACATGGCGTACAGGATGCGCCGATGGACGGGTTTCAGGCCGTCACGCGCGTCCGGCAGGGCGCGCGCCACGATGGTGCTCATGGCGTAGTCGAGGTACGCCTGCTGCATCTCATGGTCGATATCGATTTTGTGGACCAGGCCGAGTTCCATGGGAGACTCCTGCCCTGCCGTCGTCCGGGCTTCCTCCAACGGGAAGGCCGGGATGGGGCGGGGAATGTTTGTTCTGGATTTCTATCTTACGGGATAAGAGGCGCGGCGTCAAGGAGATGCGGGCAGTGATACAATTCCAGCATGGGAATACTTTACCTGGTGGCCACCCCGATCGGCAATCTCGAAGACATGTCGCCGCGCGCCGTGCGCATCCTGCGCACAGCCGGCCTGATCGCGGCCGAGGACACGCGCCAGACGCAGAAACTGCTCAACCATTTCGGCATCCAGGCCCGGCCGGTCAGTTATTTCGAGCACAACAAACTGTCCCGGCTGGAGCTCATCCTGGATAAATTATCCGCCGGCGACGTGGCCCTGGTCTCGGATGCCGGGACGCCGGCCATCAACGACCCGGGTTACGAGCTGGTGCGGGCCGCGCTGGCTGCCGGGCACAGCATCTGCCCCGTGCCGGGGCCTTCGGCGCCCATCGCGGCCCTGGCCGCCTCCGGCCTGCCGACGGATGCCTTCCTGTACCTGGGCTACCTGCCGCGCAAGCCTGCGGAGCGCCGGGGGTTCCTCCAACGGGTTGCGGAGCAGCCTTACACGCTCCTCTTCCTCGAGACCCCCCACCGCCTACCCGCCTCGCTGGCCGACATCCAGGCCGTGCTGGGCGAACGTCAAATGGCCGCGGCCCGCGAGCTGACCAAACTGCACGAGGAAATCCTGCGCGGCACGGTTGGACAATTGCGGGCGCACTTCGAAGCGCAGGCGCCGCGCGGCGAGTTCGTGCTGGTGGTGGCCGGGTACCAGGCCGGGGAGCGCGGGCAATGGAGCGAGGCAGCCCTGCTGCAGGCCATCCGGTCCGGCTTGCAGGCCGGCGAGTCTCCCAGCGCGCTGGCGGCCCGCCTGGCGGGTGAATCCGGCTGGGCGCGGCGCGAGGTCTACCGGAAGATCCAGGCGGGCAAACCGGGCTAACCGTTCGGGTATAATCTGGCAGTTCGTGAGACCCCTGCCGGATTGCTCTTCTTATGAAAATTCTGACCGTTCTTACCTACTACCGCCCGCATACTTCCGGGCTGACCATCTATGCCGAGCGCCTGGCGCGCGCCTTTGCCAGGCGCGGCCACCAGGTGACGGTGATGACCACCCGGTATGACCGCTCGCTGCCGCGTGAAGAAGTGCTGGACGGCGTGCGGGTCATCCGCATCCCGGTGGCGGCGCGCATCAGCAAGGGTGTGCTGGCTCCCACCTTCGGCTGGGTCGCCACCCGGCTGGTCTGGGAGCATGACGTGGTGCAGCTTCACCTGCCACAGTTCGATGCCCCCGGCGTGGCCTTGCGGGCGCGCCTGTTCGGCAAACCTGCCGTGCTGACCTACCACTGCGACCTGCTCCTGCAGCCCGGCCCGTTCAACCGGCTGGTCAATGCGGTGGTCGACTTCCAGAACAACCTAGCCGGAATCCTGGCCAATCACATTGTGACCTATACCCAGGACTACGCCGACCACTCCCCCTACCTGTCCAGCTACAAGCATAAATTGACCCCCATCCTGCCGCCGGTGGAATTGCCGCCGGCTGCGCCCGGCGCCGCGGAGGCCTTTGCGGCCGCCTGCGATACCGCCCGGCGGCGCCCGGCCATCGGCATGGCGGCGCGCTTTGCCGCGGAGAAGGGCGTGGAGGTCCTGCTGGAGGCCCTGCCGGCGGTGCTGGAAAGATATCCCCAGGCGCAGGTGTTGTTTGCCGGGCAGTACCGGGATGTGCTTGGAGAAGCTGCCTATGCCGCCCGGCTGATGCCCCGCATCCAGGCCTACGAAGCACAGGGGCACTGGACGTTCCTGGGCGTGCTCGACCCGGCCCAGATGGCGGCCTTTTATCCAAACCTGGATGCGCTGGTGGTGCCCTCGCTCAACTCGACCGAGGCCTTTGGGCTGGTGCAGGTCGAAGCCATGCTGCACAACGTCCCGTGCGTGGCCTCGGCCCTGCCGGGGGTGCGCCGCCCGGTGCAGATGCACAACATGGGACAGGTAACGCCCATCGGTGATGCCGCTGCCCTGGCGGGGGCGCTGCTGGAGATTTTCGATAACCGGGAGAAATACCGCTGTGAGCCTGCCGCCCTGGCGCAAATTTATGACCCCGATTCGGTCGCGGCGGAGTATGAGAAGTTGTTCGCGAGGCTGAAATCCTATTCTCATGACTGACAATCCTTTCCTCTTCACCCAGTTATGCGACCTGCCCTATTTCCGGGCCCTGGTGCGGGCGGTGGAAGCCGCCTTTTACCCGGGGCTGGACCTGCCCGCGCCGACCTTGGATGTGGGCTGCGGGGATGGGCTGTTTGCAGCGCGCGTCTTCGAGCGTCCGCTGGATGTGGGCCTCGATCCCTGGCACGCCCCCATCCACGAAGCCCGGACGCACAACGCCTACCGCCTGCTGGTCGAAGCGGACGGGGCGCATGCGCCCTTCCCGGACGGGTATTTTGCCAGTGCGCTCAGCAACTCGGTGCTGGAACATATCCCGCATGTCGAGGCTGTGCTGGCCGAGACGGCACGCCTGCTGAAGCCGGGCGCGCCGTTCTACTTCTGCGTCCCCAACCCGCGTTACTTATCCGAATTGTCCATCTCCCGCCTGCTGGGGAAGGGGTACACCGAATGGTTCCGGCGCATCTCGCGCGTCCAGCATGCTGACGAGCCGGAGGTCTGGCAGGTACGGCTGGAGCAGGCCGGTTTCCGCCTGGAACGCTGGTGGCATTACTTCTCCCCGCCTGCCATGCGCGTGTTAGAATGGGGGCATTATTTTGGGCTGCCGTCGCTGGCGGCCAAAAAACTGACCGGCAAATGGATCCTTGCCCCCACGAAATGGAACCTGGGGTTGATCGAAGCCTATGTGCGCAGGTATGCCTCGCCGGAGCCGGTCCAAAACGGTACTTTTACCTTTTACATCGCCCGCCGCAAGGCGTGACCTCCTTCATTACGCCTTCACGCCTTCCTACTTCCACATCCTTATGTCCTTCGACGACAAGTATTTTTCCACTCATACCTACCAGAATGTCTCCTTTGCCAAATACAGCCAGTACTGGTGGTCGAACCGTTTCTATGCGCTCCTGGCTCGGCGCCATGGGCGGAGCGGGTCACGCCTGCTGGAGATCGGCTCCGGGCTGGGGCATCTTGCCGGCCAACTCGAAGACCGGTTCGAGACGACCGCGCTGGATGTGAACCATTGGGCCTTGCGGCAGTCCCGGGAGGCCGCGACGAAAACGGCCCATCTCGAATCCAGCGCCGAGGAACTTCCGTTCGCAGATGGCGTCTTTGGAGTCGTGATCATCAAACACGTGGTGGAACACCTGCTGCATCCGGAGAAGGCGGTCACCGAGATCGGCCGCGTCATGGCCTCCGGCGGGACTCTGCTGTTCGCCACCCCCAACCTCGATTCCCTGCTCAAGCCCTGGAAGGGTGAGCGCTGGATCGGCTACCAGGACCCCACCCACATTTCGCTCAAGCCGCCGCAGGAGTGGCTGGCCCTGGTCCAGGCGGCAGGCTTCGAACCGGTGCGCGTCTTCGCGGATGGGTTTTGGGATGTGCCTTATATCCCGCTTGTGCCGAAGAGCCTGCAAAAATTGTTCTTCGGTTCGCTGGGCGGATTCCAGGCCATCAGCGGCCTGGTCTTCCTGCCGAGACGCTGGGGCGAGAGCATCATGGTCGTGGCCAGGAAGTTATAATACAGGGTTGTGCATGCTTATGGATGAGCCAAGCGTCCTTGATCTTGTCAGAGCAATTTTCAAAGATTGGAAGTCCTTTTTTCACTTTGCGGCGGCCATCTTCGATCCCTCCCGCCGCGCCGGCCTGCCTTACCTGTCCGAGACCTACACTCCCCCCAAGCCGGAACCGGAACCGGCGGCCGAGGTGGAGCTGGAAGCTCCTGCCTCTGGCGAGGCTTACCCTGCCGGATCACCTGCTTCGGTCCTCCCCTGGCGTTCCCTGCTGGCCTTGCTCCTGGCGCTGCTGGCCCAGCGCACCTTCGAGCCGCCGCATTTGAGTTCCCTGGCCGGGATCGTTTTTTACCTCGCCGCGCTGGGGCTGCTGCTCTGGGCCGTGCGGGTGGGCGAGTGGATACTGGCACCGGTGCCCTCCTCCCGCCTGCGGGCCGACCCGTTGACCGTGCGCCTGGTCCCCCTGCTGCTGGCCCTGCTGCTGACAGGGGCCGCATTCCTCGATTTCAATGACTTTATTTTCACCTGGCACAATCTTTTGCTGTGGCTGGCGGCCGTGGCGATGTTTTGCCTTGCCTTGTGGCTGCCCGGCCGGAGGCTGCCTGCACGGCGAAAATTGGACTGGGGCTGGATCGGCCTGCTGGCTGTTGGCCTGGGGCTGGTGTTTTTCTTCCGTTTTTACCGGCTGGAGGCCGTGCCTGTCGAGCCGTTCAGCGACCATGCTGAAAAGCTGATGGACGTTTACGATATCAGCCAGGGCAAAGCCTATACCTTTTTCACCCGCAATACCGGCCGGGAGGGGTTCCAGATGTACTGGACCTGGCTGGTGATGAAGATTTTCGGCACCGGGTTCACATTCCTGAGCCTGAAACTGGGCACGGCCCTGCTGGGGTTCCTGACGGTGCCCTATATGTACCTGCTTGGCAAAGAGGTTGGCGGGCGGCGGGTTGGCCTGCTGGCGATGTTCCTGTTTGGGATTGCCTACTGGCCGAATGTCATCAGCCGGGTGGGGCTGCGCTTCCCGCTCTATCCCCTGTTCACCGCGCCGGTGTTGTATTACCTCCTGCGCGGCCTTCGGACCCAGAATCGCAACGATTTCATCCTGTCCGGCCTGTTCCTGGGACTGGGGCTGCACGGTTACAGCCCGTTCCGGGCGGTGCCGCTGCTGGTGGCGGCTGCCCTGGGAATTTACCTGCTGCACCGCCACTCGAAGCTGGCCCGCTTCCAGGCGCAGCTCTGGCTGGTGGTCACTGCCATGACTTCCCTGCTGGCCTTTCTGCCCTTGCTGCGCTATATGCTCGAGCATCCGGATTCTTTTTGGTACCGCACGGCCACACGCCTGGGAAGCGTCGAGCAGAATATCCCCGGCCCGGCCTGGCAGGTGTTCCTGCGCAATCTCTGGAACGGGCTGCGCATGTTCAACTGGGATAACGGCGGCATCTGGGTCAACTCGATCATGAACCGCCCGGCATTGGATGTCCTGTGCGGGGCGTTATTCCTGATCGGCGTGGTGCTGTTGATGGTGCGGTATATCCGCCAGCGGCACTGGCTGGACCTGTTCCTGCTCCTCTCGATCCTGGTTTTGCAACTCCCCTCCACCCTTTCGCTGGCCTATCCCGATGAAAACCCGGCGCTAAACCGGGCAGGGGGAGCAGCTGTGCCGGTCTTCCTGGTCGCTGCGCTGGCCCTGGATGGGTTGCTATCCGGCCTCCAGGCCCGCCTGAACCGCCGGTGGGGCGCGGCCGTTACGTGGGGGCTGGCGGTCAGCCTGTTGGCCTGGTCATCCTGGCTGAATTACGACCTGGTTTTTAACCAGTATGCAGAGCAGTACCGCCAGGGCGCCTGGAACACTTCGGATATTGGCAGGGCGATCGGTGAATTTACGCTCACCCGGCATTCGTCCAACGCCTGGGTGGTGCCGGCCATGCACTGGGTGGATACGCGCCTGCCGGGCGCCTGGCTGGGCATTCCCAACCGCGATTTTGCGCTATGGCCGGATCAGTTCCAATCCACGCTGGATGTGCCAGGCCCGAAATTTTTTATCGTCCGGGCAGGGGAAACCGAGGTCATGACCACCTTGCAAAGCCTGTACCCGCAGGGGACGTGGAAGGTGTATGTCAATGATATCCCCGGCCATGAGTTTTGGTCCCTGACTGTGCCGTAATGGAGTCCATGAAAGCGCTGAAAAAATGAGCAAAATTCGACCCTGGATTTATGACCTGGCCTTGATCCTTGTCCTGCTGGCGGGGGCGTACCTGCGCACCACCGGCCTGGACTGGGACCAGGGACAGCACCTCCACCCTGACGAGCGCTTTCTGACCATGGTGGAAAGCAGCATCCAGCCGCGCACCTGTCTCCTGCCTGCCACTCCCGTGGAAGCCTGCCCGCCGGAGGAAAAGAGCTGGATCAGCCTGCCGGATTATTTCGATACTGCCACCTCCACGCTTAACCCGCATAACCGCGGCCATGGTTTTTTCGTCTACGGCACACTGCCGATTTTTATCGTCCGTTATGTGGCTGAGTGGCTGGGCCAGATGGGCTATGACCAGGTGCATATCGTCGGGCGGCAGCTTTCTGCCATCGCCGACCTGGGGACAATTCTGGTGTTGTACTTCATCGCCTCGCGCCTGTACGGCCGCAGGGTCGGCCTGCTCTCGGCGGCCTTCTCTGCGCTGGCCGTCCTGCAGATCCAGCAAGCGCATTTCTTCACGGTGGATACCTTCGCCAACCTGTTCATGTACCTGGCCATCCTGTTTGCGGTTGAAATCCTGCTGCGGGATCAACCAGCACCGGCTGTCGAGGGCGGAACACACAGGGTGGGGCAAATATTCCGGGCCTTGCGCGACCCCGATACGCTCCTCAGCCTGAGTTTTGGATTGTTCCTCGGCATGGCAGCTGCATCCAAGATCAACACCATCACCATGGCGGTGCTCCTGCCGGGCGCATTCCTCGTGCGCATTCTGCGGCAGGCCAGGCAGGCTTATCCAGAAGATCGGGCGTCCCGCTCCCGCCTGGCGGAGGACCTTTTCGTACGCTCCCTTCCCTTCCTGGTTCTCGGCGGGTTGATGTTTTTCCTGTCCTTTCGTGTTTTCCAGCCGTATGCCTTCAGCGGGCCGGGCTTTTGGGGCCTAAAACCCAACCCGCAATGGATCCAAAACCTGTCCGACCTGCGCGCCCAATCCAGCGGGGATGTGGATTTCCCGCCCGCCCTGCAGTGGGCGCGCCGCTCCCACCTGTTCTCGTTCGCCAACCTGACCGTCTGGGGCCTGGGCCTTCCGCTGGGCATGACTGCCTGGCTGGGCGTCCTGCTGATGGGCTGGCGCATCCTGCGCGGCGAGTGGCCGAAGCATGCCCTGCTCTGGGGTTGGACGCTGGCTTATTTCCTCTGGCAGTCCATGGCCTGGAATCCGACCATGCGATACCAGCTGCCCATCTACCCCCTGCTGGCAATCATGGCGGCCTGGGGGTTGGGCCAGCTGGCAGGCTGGAAGCCTGGCGGGGCAGAAGGTTCAGGCGCGGCATCTTCCCGATATCCAAGGTGGGTGACCTTCCTGGCAGGCCTTTTCGGTGTGACAGTCCTGTTGTTGACGGCCTTGTGGGCCTTTGCTTTTACCCGCATCTACAGCCGGGATCACACCCGCGTGCAGGCTGCGCGTTGGATCTATCAAAACATTTCCGGGCCGATCAACCTGCGCATTCGGACTGCAGGTGGTGAGACCTACCAACAACCGCTGCCTTTCCCTGCCGGTTTGAACCTCCAGGCCATGCTCCCGTATGATACGGCCTTTACGGCCCAACGGGATGGGACACTGGATGAAATCCTGCTCGAAAACGCCGCCGGTTCTCCCGGGATTTTGAGCCTGGTACTCTCTTCCCAGCCGGCTGCACTGCCGGATACCATCCTTGCCAGCGCAGTCCTGAGCGCAGATTTTACGCCTGCGGCGGATCCGCGGGGCGAGTCCTTTCTCTTCAAGCTCGACCGGCCGGTGGCCCTGAGCAAAGGGGTGATGTACTATCTGCGTTTTGAGACCACCGTACCCGCTCTGACGTTCTCGGGTGCGGCTCCGGTCAACGAATCCTCCTGGGACGACGGCCTGCCTCTGCGGATGGATGGCTACGACGGTTTTGGAGGGCTGTACAACGGCGGTCTGAATTTCGAGATGTACTTCGATGATAATGCCGACAAACTGGCCCGTTTCCAGACCAATCTCGACCAGGGTGATTACATTTTCATCACTTCGAATCGCCAGTGGGCCACCACGGTGCGCGTCCCCGAGCGCTATCCTCTGACCGTGGCATACTACCGGGCTCTGCTTGGCTGCCCAACGGAGAAGGATATCATCTGGTGCTACAACACCGCCCGGCCGGGCGACTTCCAGGGACAATTGGGCTTCGACCTGGTGCAGGTTTTCGAGTCGTTCCCGACTCTGGGTAAATTCAAAATCAATGACCAGTTTGCCGAAGAGGCCTTCACGGTCTATGACCACCCCAAAGTACTGATCTTCAAAAAGCGGGCGGATTACAATCCTCAGCAGGTGCGGTTCATCCTGGGGGCGGTGGATTTGAGCAAGGTGGTCCACCTGACACCCAAACAGGCTGCTTCCTATCCGTCTGATTTGACATTTCCGGCGGAAAGGCTGGCTGCCCAACAGGCGGGGGGAACATGGTCGGAGTTGTTCGATACGAACGCCATCCACAACCGTTACCCGGTTATTGGCCTTCTTGCCTGGTATGGATTCATCTTTGCCCTCGGCCTGTTCACGTATCCCTTAATGCGCCTGGCCTTTCCCGGCCTGGCGGACAAGGGATACCTGCTGGCACGCGCCATGGGCCTGGTTTTATTCGCCTGGCTGGCCTGGATGGGCGGATCGCTGGGCCTGGGGTATACACGCGGGGTCATTGCGGCCTGCCTGGCGGTGATCCTGGCCGGCGGGGCCAGCGCGGCCTGGTTCCAGCGTGCGGAGTTGGCGGCCGGGTGGAAATCGCACCGCCGCGAACTCATGATTGCCGAAGCGCTCTTCCTGGCCTTCTTTATCTTCGATTTACTCATCCGCCTGGCCAACCCGGACCTGTGGCACCCGGCCAAAGGCGGCGAGCGGCCGATGGATTTTTCGTATTTCAACGCCATCCTGAAAAGCAGTTCCTTCCCCCCGTACGACCCGTGGTTTGCAGGCGGGTACATAAACTATTATTATTATGGATTTGTGTTGGCCGCCACGCCGCTCAAACTGCTCGGCATCGTGCCTTCGATTGGATATAACTTCATCCTGCCGACCTTGTTTGCAATCGTGGCCATGGGAGCCTTCTCGCTGGGTTGGAATTTGTCCGGCGCCGGACGGCGGGCCAATGACCATGAACAGTCTTCCGCCGGCAATGACCGTTTGATCGGGGGCCTGGCTGCGGCCCTGGGCATGGCTGTGCTCGGCAACTTGGGCACGGTGCGTATGATCTACCAGGGCTTGCAACGTGTGGTTACGCCGGATGCCTTGAGCCAGGATGTGAACATTTTTGTCCGCCTGTGGTGGGCGGGGCAGGGGCTGGTGAAGACCGTGGGCGGGGCCATGCTGCCGTACGGCCGCGGCGACTGGTACTGGTTCCCCAGCCGGGTCATCCCAGCGCCGGGGGATGTGGAGCCCATCAACGAGTTCCCCTTCTTTACATTCCTTTACAGCGACCTGCATGCCCACATGCTGGCCATGCCGCTGGCCCTGCTGGTGCTGGCCTGGGCATTGTCCGTCCTGCTGGCGCGCGGCCGCTGGCCGGGGCGGATCGCCACGGCGCTGGGCTTCCTCTTTGGAGGGCTGGCGATTGGGGCGCTCTATCCCACCAATCTGTCAGACATTTACACCTATCTGCCCATCGGCCTGGCAGCCCTGGGGTATGTGCTCTGGCGTTATAGGGACGGATTGAAAATCCGCGGCCTGCCGCCGGGCTGGTCCCGTTTGCTGGTGATCACGCTGAGCCTCGCCGGACTGACCCTGCTTTCCTTCTGGCTCTACCAACCCTACCGCGACTGGTATGCCCAGTCGTACAGCCAGATCGACATCTGGAGCGGCTCGCGCACACCCATCTGGTCATACCTGACTCATTGGGGCCTGTTCCTGTTCATCATTGTTTCCTGGCTGGCCTGGGAGACGCGCCAGTGGATGGCGGCCACACCGGTTTCGGCCCTCAAAAGCGTGCGCTGGGATGCCGTTCTCAGCCTGGCGGGGATCCTGTTGGCGGTGATGATCCTGCTTTCCATTAAAATCCCCGGCCTGGATGCATCTCCGACTCTGCAGGACACTCCGTTCGGGCGCGGCGTGGGCCTGGCCTGGGTGATCCTGCCGCTGGCATCCTGGGCAGGCCTCCTGTTGCTGCGGCGTGACCTGCCGGATGCCAAGCGCCTGGTGTTGTTCCTGATTGGAACGGCGCTGGTTGTGACCCTGGTGGTCGAGGTTGTGGTCGTGCGGGGTGACATCGGGCGCATGAACACGGTCTTCAAGTTCTACCTGCAGGCCTGGACGCTGCTGGCCATCTCCTCCGCGGCGGCATTCGCCTGGCTGATGGGCGAAATGCACCTGTGGAAGGCGGGAGCGCGGAATGCCTGGCAGGTGACGTTGACCATCCTGATTGCCGGGGCAGGTCTGTTTACCCTGCTGGCCACCGTTGACAAGATGCGTGACCGGATGGCCGAAGCGCCGCACACCTTTGACAGCATGAAGTATATGGCCTATGCCAGTTACGCCGACCAGGGTGTGGATTTTCCGCTCAGTGAGGATCATGCTGCCATCCGTTGGATGCAGGAGAACGTGCAGGGATCGCCGGTGATCGTAGAGACCAACTGTCCCGAGTACCGCTGGTGTTCGCGGTACACCATCTATACCGGCCTGCCGGGTGTGCTGGGCTGGAACTGGCACCAGCGCCAGCAGCGCGCGCTCAATCCTCCAAACTGGGTCACAGACCGGGTGACGGAGATCAACGATTTTTACACCACCAGTGACCCGGCGGCCGCTTATGCCTTCCTGAAGAAGTACAATGTGGGTTACATCGTTGTCGGGCGGCTGGAGCATGCCTACTACCCCGGCCCCGGTTTGGACAAGTTTGCAGCCCAGAATGGCGTTTTGTGGACAGATGTATTCCATGAAGGGCAAACGGTCATCTACGAGGTGAAATGATGCTGCCGGATTCCGTCATTGTTCATTTGGCGTCACAGGCTGCTTGGAAGCATGCAATCCAGACCGGTGAATATCGTACTGCCAGCCTGGAAAGCGAAGGTTTCATCCATTGCTCCCTGCCCGGGCAGGTGAGGTCCGTGGCCAACACGTGGTTTGCCGGGCAGACCGGCTTGGTGCTGGTGGTACTTGACCCGGCCCGCTGCAGGTCGGAGGTTCGCATGGAACCTGGGTCTGACAGGCCGGAGGAACTGTTCCCGCACCTGTACGGGCCGATCAACCTGGAGGCTGTCCTCCAGGTGATCCCATACGAACCCGGACCGAATGGCCGCTTTCCCCTGCCGGAGATAGGGTGACAGGCCCATGTCAAGTATAACTATCCGCCCGGCTGTCCTGGCCGATGCCGACCTGGTTGCCGACCTGATCCACCTGACCATGGACGCTGAAGCCGACTGGCTGTTTGGGCAGGAACCCGGTTTCCCGACCCATGCCGTCCTGGCCGGTTTGTACCAACGCAGGAACAACCGCGTCAGCCACCACTTCGCCTATCTTGCCGCATTGGATGGACGGGACGTGGGGTTGCTGCTGGCCTATCCCGGCCGGCTGCTGAAACGCCTGGACTGGATGACGGGTGTACACTTGGTGCAGATTTTTGGACTGGCTGCGACCATCCGGGTGGCCCGCCGCCAGCCGGCTTATGCTGACCTGGTCGAGACCGAAGCGGATGAATTCTACATCAGCAACGTGGCCGTGCTGCCGGAATGCCAGGGGCAGGGTGTGGGAAAGGCATTGCTGGCACACGCCGAACAGCTGGCCTGCGCCAGCGGCCTGCAAAAATGCTCCTTGATCGTCACCTATGGCCATGAACCGGCTTATCGTTTATATGAATACCTGGGCTATCAAACTGTACGCAAATATGATTTCGATCATCCTCACATTGCCGATGGCAGCGGCGGCTACCGGCGCATGGTCAAGGTTTTGCCGCCGGCCTGAGTTGAATTGATATGCTTCACTTTTTCGCCTGGTACCTGAGCATCACGCTTCTCGGCTGGCTGGCATTTCCCCTGGCTTACCGACTCTTCCCGGCCCTGTCTGACCGCGGCTACAGCCTGAGCCGCGCCCTTGGACTGCTGTTGTGGGCTTATATTTTCTGGATGTCCGGTTCACTTGGCCTGGCGCGCAACGATTTGGGCGGTTTGCTGGCTGGGCTCCTTATCGTGATGGTCTTGAGTGCCTGGTCTGGCCGGCAGGCCGCGCCCGGTGGCCCTTCGGCCATTGTCCACTGGCTCCGGTCCAACTTGCGGGTGGTACTGACCGTCGAAGTGCTCTTTCTGGCGGCCTTTGCTTTTGCGGCCCTCCTGCGCGCCGCCGGCTCTGAGGCCCTGGGTACCGAAAAGCCGATGGAACTGGCTTTCATCAATGCCATCCTGCGTTCCCCTACCTTCCCGCCGCGCGATCCCTGGCTTTCCGGGTATGCCATCTCGTACTACTATTTTGGCTATGTCATGGCCGCCATGCTGGCCAGGGTCACTGCCACGCCCGGCAGTGTGGCCTTCAACCTGATGCTGGCGCTGGTCTTTGGCCTGGGTGCCAGCGGGGCATATGGCATCCTTTACAACCTGCTGGCGGCATGGCGGCAGGTCAGGCCGGAAACCACAAACCAGCGGCCGGCGATCCTTATGCCCTTGCTTGGTCCGCTTTTCCTGCTCCTGGTCAGCAACCTGGAAGGTTTCCTTGAAGTCCTGCACCGCCGCGGCCTGTTCTGGACTTCCAGCGGCAATAACTTCTGGACCTGGCTGGACATGAAGGAACTTTCCGAATTACCTGCCCAGCCGCCCGGCTGGTTTCCAGAGCGGCACTGGTGGTGGTGGCGCGCCTCGCGCGTCGTCCAGGATTATGACCTGGCGGGCAATTTCCGCGAGGTGATCGACGAGTTCCCGTTTTTTTCCTACCTGCTTGGGGATTTGCACCCGCATGTGCTGGCAACGCCCTTCAGCCTGTTGATCATTGCCGCCGCGCTCAACATCTTCCTGGGCGGCTGGCGGGGCGAGACGCGCCTGGCTGGCCTTCGCCTTTCCCTGCACCCGGTTGGTTTCCTCTTCATGGCACTGGCTGTAGGCGGGATGGCCTTTCTCAACACTTTCGAAATCGTCACCAGCCTGGCGATCCTGCTGGGGGCCACCCTGCTTGGCCGCGTGCGCACAAATGGCTGGAATATCGAACGATTGTTGGAACTGGTCGAACTGGCGCTGCCGCTGGTCTTGCTGGCGGGGATTTTTTACCTGCCGTTCTACCTGGGTTTTGCCTCGCAGGCAGGCGGCATCCTGCCCAACCTGGAAAGCCCGACGCGCGGCGCGCACCTGTGGATCATGTTTGCCCCGCTGCTCCTGCCCATCTTCGCTTATCTTCTTTTCTTGTGGCGCGGTGAGAAACAGACCGCTGACAGGCGCGGCTGGTTCATTGCGGCGGGTTTTATTCTCCTGTTATGGGCGCTTTCCTGGGGGCTGGTCGTACTCATCCAGCGCCTCCAGCCCAACTTCGCCGGCCAGTATGCGGCTTCGCAGGGCATTGAAAACATCAGGGAGTTCTTTGTCCGGACATTGCAGAGGCGCCTGGCTTCTCCCGGCGGCTGGCTGACCCTGCTTGGGGTACTGGGCGGAACGCTGGCCCTGTTGATCGGCATGACCCGCCGTCCCGCAGATGGTACACCCGGTACGGTTCATCCGGGGATATTTACCCTGCTCCTGGTTACGATCGGTGCACTGCTCGTTGTGGGTCCGGAATTCCTCTACATCCGTGACCAGTTTGGCACGCGCATGAATACAATTTTCAAGTTCTACTACCAGGCCTGGTTCCTGTGGAGCCTGGGAGCGGCTTTCGGAACGGCGGTTCTTTTGCAGTCCCTGCGCCCCCGCTGGAATATGTTGTTCAGCGCTGGTCTGTACCTCCTGCTGGCGATGGCGCTTACCTACCCGCTCCTGGGCGTGCTCGACCGCACCAGCAACTTCAACCCGCCGGCCGGCTGGACGCTGGACAGCGCAGCCTATGTCCAACGGGATACACCCGATGAGGCCGCGGCAGTGGAATTCTTGCGCTTGGCCCCGGATGGGATCGTTGTGGAAGCCGTGGGCGGCAGTTATACGCAGTATGGGCGCGTTGCCACTCTCACTGGCCTGCCGGGGGTGCTCGGCTGGCCGGGGCACGAATCCCAGTGGCGTGGCGGCGCAGAAGAAATGGGCTCACGCCAGAAGGATATTGAGATCCTGTACACAACCCCCAGCTGGAACATGGCCGAGGCCATCATCCGGCAGTACAACATAAAATATATTTATGTTGGTTCCTTGGAGCGCAGCACCTACCGCGTGAACATGGATAAATTCGAGCGTTTCCTGCCGGTTGTTTTCGAGCAGGGTAACGTCACGATTTACGCTGTGCCATAAGCATCCCCTTGGGGGATGGCCCGGGTGATTTCTCCACCGTCTGGAACTGTCCGGTTACTCTGGAATGGGTTATGGAAGAGGGCAATTTTGGGTTGAATCGCGCACTTCTGTAATGTTGAGCACCTGCCGGGTCAAACGATGGGATGTGAAATATGTGTGGTCCGGAAGCAGTTCCAGGTTGGCATCAAAGTAGGTGTCCAGGATGACCCGGAAAGAATTGACGGGTGAGATCTGCGGGTAGAGCCGGTCCTTTCCTCTGCCGGGGAGGTAGTAGGCATTCAGGATGCCGGTCCGCTCCCACAGGCAGGAACTGGACGGCGAGTCCCAATCCAACCATCCACCGGGGCCGTGGTCACCTTGCAGAATGATGATGGGCGGTTTTTTGGATCGACTCAGGATGGCCTCCACCACACCCTGCAGCTGGTCATTGACGAATTTCACCTGTGCGGCATAGGCTTTTTGATACTCCTGGCGGTCTCCAGAGTAATCATCCCCGTCGGCAATCTTGTATTCCCTGGTTGGCTCAACCGGCCGGCCGGCGGCATCAAAAACAAAGGGGGGGTGTGGTGAAACCACATGGGCAAAGACAATCTTGGGGCCAGGCATCGATGGCAGGGTCTTGAGCCGGTTGAAAACATAGCGTACACGGGCGCGGTGGGCTTCGTAATCGTTCATGACCGGCCTGGCGAATAGCATTTCATCCACCATGTCGAACGGAGAGCCGGAGAGCATCAGGCCGGCAAATTCGTCCAGCGGTTTCCCCTTGGAGAGGTATACATCCACATTCGGATGGTCGGTGAAATAAAAGCCGGTTTCGAAGGCGATACTCTTGTAGCCGCACTGTTTCAGCAAGTGCATCAAACGGTTTTTTGCAAAGAGTTCGCTGAAATAATCCGTACCGTTCACGCCCTCCGGCTCTGCCTCCAGGTAGGTGAAATTCAACCCGGAGGGAATGGAGAAGACGGTTTGGGTATAGTTGGCATGGCTCTGGCCGGCCAGGTAGAATCCCTTTTGCTGCAGAAAGGCGAGGAAGCCGCTGGTATCCACCCCATACAGGTTATTGAGCACATCCGCCCGTCCGTAACCGTCCAGGACGATGTAGTAAATATCACGCCGGTAGCTGCAGTCCAGGGATGGCGATTCTTCTTCCATGACAGGCAAATATTGACTGGCAGAGGAATTCGTCGGGTCTGGTTCACTGCGGACCCACTTTATGGTCCCCCAAAGCCCCTGGCTGGCAAGCGCAATCGCCAGCACCAGGTTCAATGTGGGCGTCACGGTGTTCCCACCTCCGAAGCGCCGCCATACCCTGCGCGGTGCCAGGGCCAGCAGGACACCCGTCCAGAGCAGCAATCCCAGCATGGAGAATACCGGCCGGATGGAAATGACGCTCTCAAGCAAGCTGTCCAGGTGTCCGAATAGGAAGAAAAACACCAACGACAAAAACGTGGCATAAGCCGCGTAATGCCAGTCTCGGAACAGGACGTACATTCCCAGAAAGATGCCCATCGTAGACGCCAGAAGTACGCCCGAAGACGGAAGGGCCTGCCAGGCGGGAATCTGTTCCTGGTTGGTGACCAGCAGGTTTAGAATGACATACAGTGCGAACAGGAAAGGGAATATTGGATAACGTTTCAGCATAGGCTCGTATTTTACTGCTTCTTGAACCGGCGAACGACCTCCGGACGATCTGGATTACAGGAACACTGAACTGACGTCCGGCAGGATCAGAACGATTTGCGGTTTCGATTCGTGCCAGTGACCCAATCTTCTGCTACAATTGGCCCATGCGTTCCCGTCATGTTCTCTGGCACTATCTGGTTATTTTCCTTGCTGCCCTGGCACTTCGTTTTGTGCTGCTGGGCCAGCTGCCTTTGAGCGATCCTGAAGCTGCATGGGCCTTGCAGGCTCACCGCCTTGCGGCGGGAGAACGGCCCCTGTTGGGCACCCAAGTGGCTTATGTTTCCCTGACCGCCAGCCTGTTTTATGTCTTTGAAAGCACAAACTTCCTGGCACGCTTTGTGCCTGCCCTGGCTGGTTCGCTGCTTGCCTGGCTTCCGTATGCCTTCCGCAGGCGGCTCAAACCGATTCCTGGCCTGCTTCTGTCTGTTTTCCTGGCTTTCGACCCCGGCCTGGTGGCGCTCTCCCGGCAGGCTGGCAGTCCCATCCTGGGACTGACTTTTGCCCTGTTCATGTGGGCCTGTTGGGACGATAACCGCACGCACCTGGCGGGCTTGTTCGCTGGCCTGGCGCTGTTGTCCGGCCCCGCCCTGTGGCCCGGTTTGTTGGGATTGGGGCTGACCTGGCTGCTTTACCGGGTTTTTCAGCCTTCCCCTGCCCGCCGCCCGGTTGTTGAAACCGATGCCCCCCCCCCTGCTGCCCCTGGACTCCGTGCTTGGAAGACTGTCCTGGCCTGGGCCGGCGGCGCCATCCTGGCATTCGGTTCGCTGTTTTTACTGGCGCCCTCCGGGTTGACAGGCTGGATGGGCGGCATCTCCGAGTACTTGCGTGGCTGGTGGCAACCTTCCGGTGTATCTGCCTGGCGTTTGCTGGCTGCTTTGCTGGTATATGAGCCTTTAGCACTTGTGTTGGCCCTGGTCGGCATCCTGCGCGCCTGGCTGCAGGGTTACAAACGCTCGCGCTGGCTCAGCCTGTGGCTGTTGAATGCCCTGTTGTTGGCTTTGCTTTACCCGGCCCGCCAGGTGGCTGACCTGGCCTGGGCATTGATCCCACTCTGGGGACTGGCTGCCCTGGAACTGGCGCGCCATCTTCGGGTGCCAAAGGAGGAACGGCTGGAGACGCTGGGGGTTGGTGTGTTGACCGCCACGGTGCTCGGGTTTGCCTGGCTTGATCTGCTCAGCACTGCCCGGATGGCCTGGCCGTCTCCAGAGGCCACCACCCGGCTGGTCTTGTTCGGCGGTTCCTTTTTGCTGATCATCATCAGCCTGTTGCTGGTGGGAATGGGCTGGTCGGCAGCGACGGCCAAACTGGGCGGCCTATATGGCTTGCTGCTCGTCCTGGGGATCTATACCCTGGGGGCGGCATGGGGCACGGGTGGACTGCGCACACCCAAGGGTGCGGAACTATGGGACCCTGCGCCTCGACCCATCCAGGCCGGCCTGCTGGTTCAGACGGTGGATGAAATCTCCGAGTGGAGTACCGGTGCGGACACGGCCCAGCCAGTGACAGTTGTCGGCGTGGAGTCGCCAGCCCTGGAGTGGCTGCTGCGCGGCCGACCCCTGGAGGTTATGACTGTTCTTGACCCAGCCCTGACCCCTCCCCTGGTTATTACCCGCCCAACCACCTCCCTGGCACAACCGGTTGTTTACCGTGGTCAGGATTTTGGTTGGGATCAGGCTGTGAATTGGGAAAATATGAATGCCTTTACCTGGCTTCGCTGGCTGGCTTTGCGGGATACTCCGGCCGAGGGGAGCAATCTCCTGCTTTGGGCACGCGATGATCTCTTCCTGGATCGAAGCCAATAAATTCAACGTACAAACGGCGGATCATTATGACCTTCACCTCAACAATTGCCATTGACGGTCCAGCCGCCTCCGGGAAGTCTACGCTGGGATTGCGGCTGGCTCGGGACCTGGGTTACCTGTTTTTCGATACCGGCGTGATGTACCGCGCCGTCACCTGGCTGGTGCTCCAGCGGACTGTGGATGTGAACGATGAAGCGGCGGTCACCACACTTGCCGAGCAGGTGACCATTGACGTTCAACCCGCATCCCGGGAGGATGGGCGCTTGTGCGATGTGATCGTCGAAGGCCGGGATATCACTTGGGAGACCCGCCGGCCTGAAGTGGAAGCCAATGTTTCCCAAGTTTCTGCCTATGCTGGCGTACGGCGGGCACTCAGCCAGCAGCAGCGCCGTATTGGACTGCGAGGGCGGGTGGTGATGGTCGGACGCGACATTGGTACGGTTGTCCTGCCGGAAGCCGGCTTGAAAATCTACCTGGATGCTTCGGCTGAGGAGCGTGCCCGCCGCCGTTACCAGGAGATCCTGGGACGCGGCGGCCAGGCGGATTATGATGAAATCCTGGCAAAAGTCATTGCCCGCGACCGGATCGATTCAACCCGCGCAGTGGCACCCTTGCGGGCGGCGGATGACGCTGTCATCATTGATTCAGACAAAATGGATGCTGACCAGGTTTTCGAATACGTCCTGGAGATGTGCCGCTGATGAGCGCTCCTTATCGCGTACCGCTCCATAGCCGCATCCTGCGCCCGCCCATGAAAGCAATTTTTCAGGGTTTGTTTCATCTGTTGAGTGATGTTTGCATTTGCGGCCAGGAGAATGTCCCCCGAGGCCAGGCCTATATCGTTGCCATCAACCATATCTCTCTATATGACCCGCCTTTTGCCCTGGCCTTTTGGCCGGAGATGGTGGAGGCCATGGGCGCAGTGGATATCTGGCATCGGCGCGGCCAAAAATGGCTGGCGCGGATGTATCACGGCATTCCTGTGCATCGCGGTGAATACGATCGTGACCTTTTCGACAAGGCGCTGTCGGTCCTGGCTTCTGGCCGACCACTGCTCCTGGCACCAGAGGGGGGACGTTCGCATGTGACCTCCATGCGGCAGGGCCGGCCGGGCATCGCCTTCCTGGCGGAAGAGGCAAAGGTGCCTGTGATCCCGGCCGGTGTGTTTGGAACAACGGATGATTTCTGGCACAGAGCCAAACAGGGACAGCGCCCGCGTTTGGAGATGCACATTGGCCGGCCGCTGCATCTGCCGCTGATAGCAGGCCAGGGTGCCGAACGCCGCATTGCCCGCCAGCGGAATGCCGACCTGGTCATGGCACACGTAGCCGGCTTGCTTCCGGCCGAATATCGCGGATACTACGCGCACAGCGCAGTGATTCAAAACGGTTCTCTCCAGCAGGAATAATTCGAGAAGCAGTATAATTACAAGCACTGCCGCCATGAGATTCATTCTCTCGCTACTGGCTACTTCCCCCTACACGAGCTGGCCTACATTGTTGGGCTGGCTGGTTTTGCTGTGTCTGTTTTTCCTGACGGTCTTCAGCGCTGTCCGCTGGCGCAAATATCATGCGGTTTGGAAAGGTTCAGCATGGCTTGTTTTGCTTGGCCTGGGAATTTTGACGCCGCTTACAGCCCTGTTCCTCGGGTTTGAACTGCCATCTGGATCTACGCTGCCTCTGCCTGGAGTGCCTGCAGACCCGCCAAACCCGGCCTTGATGTTTTTCTCGGCTTTACCCTGGACCCTGGCAGGGGGGATGTTTGGTCCGGTTCCGGCTGCCATCCTGGGCTTTTTCTCCGGCACCTTGCGCGGCTTTTGGGATACCCACAACCTTTTCACCGGCCTGCAGTCTGCCCTGTTGGGCATCCTGTTCAGCGTGTGGGTAAGACAGCGCTATCGTACACTTACTTTCCGGTTGATGCGCCAACCTTTGGTGGCTGCCATCTGCTTGATGCCGGTCTATGCCATCCTGTACATCATGGGGGTTTTCTTTACAGATGTGGGGCAGGCAGATATTACCGCCCGCCTGGATTACGCCCTGAGCAATGTTGGCGTTGCTGTGCTGGCGGTCGGAATCGAACTTGTAATCGCCGGCCTGGTTGGCCAGATCGCGACTCGAGGTGTTTCCTCTGCGTGGGGAAGGGAAAACCCCATTCAACCCTCCCCGGCCGAACGTAGCTTGCAGACCCGTTTCCTGCTTGGTACGGGCACCTTTATCTCTCTGCTCCTGCTCACCCTGCTGATCGGCGACTGGGTGGTGGCCGGCAACGCTGCCCGCCGCATGCTGCGCGATCGGCTGGCCAGTACGGCCGAAATGTCTTCCCAGGGAGTACCCTTTTTTCTTGAGACCGGCCAGAATCTCAGCGCCCAAATTGCAGCGGATCCCCGCCTGCTGACAGTCCAGGACCCGGAACTTTCGGTGATTTTGGCACAGCGCATGCAGGCTGTCCCCTATTTCACACAGGTGCTATTCCTGGATGGGGAAGGAAACATTCAAGGTGCTTATCCTGCTTCGGCGCGCCAGGATTTCAAACTTGAAGTCGAGGAACAGCTCGGCATCTATCTTGCCCACAGCGGCGTGTTGACCCAAATCTACAGTATTCCTCCTGCCGCTCCGGATGCCCCGGCGCGAGTTGCTTTTCTAACCGCCATCATGGAAAATGACGGCCGGGTGAACGCCATCCTGCTTTGCCGGACTGAACTCGGGACGAACCCTCTGACCCAGCCCATCATCGACAGCCTGGACAGCATGTCAAACCTGGAAGGCAACGGCCTTCTATTGGACGAGAACGGGCGTATTCTTTACCATACCAATCCCAGCCTGGTCATGAGCAAATACACAGGCCAGAGAGGCAAAGAAGCGGCGTTTTATGACAATACCGGTCCGGATGGCACCCGCGAATTGGCCTATTACCAGCCGGTCACCGGGCGGCCCTGGTCTGTAGTTTTGACTGTTCCTGCCAGGGAGGCGCAACAACTGGCCCTCAATATAGCCGCTCCTCTTTCATTGATGATCCTCCTGCTGGCCTTGGTTGCGATGCTCACGCTGCGGGTTGGCCTGGGTGCCATTACAGGCTCCCTGCAAAACCTGGCTAATGAAGCGGTGCGAATTTCGCAGGGACAGTTGGATTATCCGCTCCAGGGACTTGAAGGGGTGGATGAGGTAGGCCAGCTGCGGCGGGCCTTCGAGCAGATGCGCATCGGGTTGAAAGACCGTATGGAGGAGTTGAACCGCCTCCTGCTGGTCAGCATGGGAACGGCTGCGAGTCTGCAGATCCAGGATTCGGTAAAACCTGTGTTGGAGGCGGTTTCAGCGACCGGCGCCAGTTCGGCACGCGTCGTACTTTCGCCGGATGTGATTCCCGAAAATCAGAATGAAACCCCCTCCCGCTTTGCAGCGGGGGCGCACAGTGAGAATTATGCCCATCTGGACAGCCAGATTATGGCACAGTCTGAACGCCAGGAGATCCTGATCATCACCAACCTGGCGCGCGGGCGCGGCTTGAATATCGATCCTTCCCTGCAGCGACCGGGAGCGTTGATGGCGGTTGCCCTGCGGCACGAGAACCGCTTCCTGGGAGTGTTATGGGCGGCTTATGATCAGCCGCGCCTCTTCTCTGATGCGGATGCGCGCTTCATGACCACCCTGGCCAATCAGACTGCCCTGGCGGTTTCCAATGCATATCTCTTCTTGAGCGTGGAGGTGGGCCGCCAGCAGTTGGAGGCCATCCTGGCATCCACCCCCGATCCGGTCCTGGTGACGGATCACCGCAATCGCCTGGTACTGGCCAACCCGGCTGCACAGCAGGTTTTTGGTGCACTGGTAGTCAGCGGGGCCGGACGTTCCGTCCAGCGTGTGGTTGAGCAAAAGCCTTTGCTTGACTTGCTGCAGGCATCCTCCACCGATAAACAATCTGCAGAAGTGGTCATGCCCGATGGCCAGACCTACCTGGCGACTGCCTCATCAGTCCTGGCTGAAGGCCTGCCTGTGGGGCGCGTCTGCATTATGCGGGATGTGACGCATTTCAAAGAACTGGATACACTCAAGTCTGAATTTGTTGCCACAGTCAGCCACGACCTGCGTTCTCCCCTGACGCTGATGCGCGGTTATGCCACCATGCTCGAGATGGTTGGGGAGTTGAATGACCAGCAGCAGGGTTATGTGCGCAAGATCATCTCCGGCGTCGAGAATATGTCACGCCTGGTCAACAACCTGCTCGACCTCGGCCGGATCGACTTTGGCGTAGGCCTGCAAGTGGAGACAATACCCCTGCTTGATATCTTGGAACGTGTCATCAGCGCGCTTCAACTGCATGCCGGTCAAAAAGAAATCACCCTGGTTTCGGAACCGGATCCTGAACTGCCCGTCCTGATCGAAGCCGATCAGGCGCTCCTGCATCAGGCTGTCTACAACCTGGTTGAAAACGCCATCAAATATACGCCCAACGGCGGCAAGGTAAGCGTGCGTGTTACCGGTTCAAAGAATAGTGTGCTCTTTACTGTGCAGGATACTGGAATTGGCATCGAACCGGATGATATTCCTCGATTGTTCGAGAAATTTTTCCGCGGCCGGCAGCGGGAAGCACGTGCCCAGCACGGTACGGGGCTTGGATTGGCCATTGTACGTTCAATTGCGGAAAGACACGGCGGGCGCGTCTGGGTGGAAAGCGTGGCAGGCCAGGGAAGCACATTCTTCCTGCAGATCCCTACACAGCAGCCGGGAGCGCATAAATAAACTCTCCGGGTCCCCCGGCTTGTCCTGGCCCGTACCCGGGCGACTTTTATTTCCGGTAGTTTGTATCCTTCCTGCCAGACCCGGCAATTGACGGACGGACACACCCATGCTATCATGCTGTTGTTATCCCTTCATTATGCTTTTATTCAGCACCTTACAACATAAAGGAGTTATTCATGAGTTTTGAATTTGTTTTACGTATCATTGGTATGATCGTTTTTGCAGTTTTAGGGGGGTACGCAGGCGATGCACTGGCAAAGATCAATGCAGATCAGCGTGAATTCTACATTGCTGTCAGTGCAGTAGTCGGTTCACTGGTGGGCCTGGTCCTTACGCCTTACTTCACCACCCGCCCGGCGCGCGCACTGCGCTCTGTGTTGGGGCGTGTGGCAGCCGAGACTCTTTTTGCTGCCATTGTCGGCCTGGTAGTGGGATTATTGACGGCTGCCCTGCTTTCCTTCCCGTTGTCGCTGTTGCCTGATCCATTGGGCCAGATCCTGCCGTTCGTCGGCGTGCTCATTTTTGGCTATTTTGGTGTGGCGCTGTTCATCATGCGCCAGGGCGATATCATGGGGATGTTGAGCACCATTTCCGGCCGCACCGAGGGGGGCTCGTCAGCATCCTGGTCCAACCTGAATCGCACCATTTTACTCGACACCAGTGTCATTATCGATGGACGCGTGGCGGATATTGCCCGTACCGGCTTTCTTCCCGGCACGCTGCTCATCCCGCGCTTTGTGCTGAACGAGTTGCAGTACATCGCCGATTCGTCTGACGGCTTGCGCCGCCAGCGCGGCCGGCGCGGCATGGAAGTGTTGGCCGACCTGCAAAAACAGCCCAACGTGATGGTACGCGTCAGCGATATTGACGTGGAAGGTGTACGCGAGGTTGACAGCAAGCTTGTCGTCCTGGCGCGGCAGATGCGCTGTCCAATCCTGACCAATGACTATAATCTCAACCGTGTTGCTGAATTGCAGGGGGTGACCATCCTGAACATCAATGAACTGGCCAATGCCGTTAAATCCGTCGTCCTGCCCGGCGAGGCCCTGCGGGTCAACGTGATCCAGGAAGGTAAGGAACATGGCCAGGGTGTGGGTTACATGGATGATGGCACCATGGTTGTAATCGAAAACGGCCGCGAGCATATTGGCGAATACGTGGATGTCAACGTCACGAAGGTCCTGCAGACGGCTGCCGGACGCATGATTTTTGCGCGCGTCGAAGAAACCGAACCGGAAATAAAAAAGAAATAGGCTGACCATGTTGCGCATTTACAACACTCTCACCCGTAAAAAAGAAGATTTCCAGACCATCGAACCGGGCAAGGTTCGCATGTATGTCTGCGGTGTAACGGTATATTCCGATGCCCATGTGGGGCATGCCATGTCTGCCCTGGTCTTCGATATTGTCCGCCGGTACCTGATGTACCGCGGTTATGAAGTGCGCTTTGTCATGAATTTCACCGACGTGGACGATAAGATCATCGCCCGCGCCAATCAAAGCGGGGCTGATCCTTTCCAACTGGCCCAGCACTATATCGATGGCTATGCCCGTAACCTGGAAGCGCTCAACGTCCTGCCGGCCACATCCAACCCGCGTGCCACCCAGACGATGGACAAGATTATCAAGATGGTTGCCGGCCTGGTCGAAAAAGGCTACGCGTATGCTCCGGGCAACGGGGATGTCTACTTCCACGTTACACGCCTCAAGGAATATGGCAAACTCTCCGGGCGGCGTCTCGAGGAGATGCAGGCGGGGGCGCGGATCGAGGTTGGCGAGAAAAAAGAACATCCCATGGATTTCGCCCTGTGGAAAGCAGCCAAGCCCGGCGAGCCTGCCTGGGACTCTCCCTGGGGACAGGGCCGTCCCGGCTGGCACATTGAGTGCTCGGCCATGAACCTGGCTGAACTCGGTGAGCAGATCGATATCCACGGAGGCGGCAACGACCTGATCTTCCCGCACCACGAAAACGAGATTGCCCAGTCGGAAGCTTTCACCGGCAAGCAGTTCAGCCGCTACTGGATGCACAACGGCATGTTGCAGCTCGGTGGTGAGAAGATGTCGAAGTCGCTTGGCAATTTGATAACGATCGACGAATTCCTGTCCAGGCACGATCCGGACGCGATGCGCATGCTGGTGCTGAGCGGCAGTTACCGCGCGCCCCTGGCTTTTACGGATGAGGTGCTAGACTCGGCCGAAAAGAGTCTCGAGCGTTTTCGCTCCGGCCTGCGGCCTGCGGCTCCCTCTGCAAAGGGGCTTTCTGCTGAGGCCGCTTCCGGATTCGCTGCCCAGGCTGATGTGGCACGCCGGGCCTTTATGGATGTCATGGATGATGACTTCAACACGGCCGGGGCGCTTGCCGTGCTCTTCGAACTGGTTAAAGCCATCAATACTGCCCGGGACCAGGGCGCTACGGCCGCACAACTGGAACCTGTCCAATCTGCCCTGAGCGAACTGGCCGGTGTGCTTGGCCTGCGCCTGGCCGGGAAGATTGGTTCCAGCGGCGCTGATAAATTCATCGACCTCCTGGTCGAAGTGCGCACTGAGATCCGCAAGCAGAAACTTTGGCCGCTTTCCGACCTGATACGCGACCGGCTCAAGGAATTGGGCGTGACTGTTGAGGACGGAAAAGACGGCACGCTGTGGCGCTGGGGATAACGGGCCGCGTTTTACCTTGACCATAATTGCATGCCGGGAACAGGCATGCTTTGGCAGGACATTGCTGCTTGATTCGGAAATTACCTCATGACCGATCCTTACCCTGCTTCTGATTTCGATGCCTGGGCCGAGTCTTACGACCGGGATGTGCTGGTGGAAGACTTCCCCCTGACCGGCTATGAACAGGCCCTGGCGACTGTTGTCCGCCTGGCCCAGGCCGGGCCGGCGATGCGCGTCCTTGACCTGGGCGCTGGCACCGGGAACCTGGCCCTGCGCTTTGCCGCCCTCGGCTGTGAGTTATGGTGTACCGATTTTTCGCCTGCCATGCTCGAACTGGCACGCCACAAACTTCCCCGGGCGGTTTTTGCCGTACATGATCTGCGCCAGCCGGAATGGCCCGCCGGTTTCGACGGCCTGTTCGACCGCATCGTTTCGGCCTATGTCTTCCACCATTTTGTCCTGAACGAAAAAATCCGCATTGTTCAAGCGTTGGAGCAGCGGCTTGCCCCGGGGGGATGGCTGGTCATCGCGGATATTGCCTTCGCCTCGCTGGCGGATATGGAATCTGCCCGCCAGGTGCTGGGGGATGCCTGGGAGCAGGAGGAATACTGGCTGGCTGACGAAGCGTGTGCTGCCATGCAGGCAGCCGGCCTGGAGGCCAGGTATGTTCCTGTATCATATTGTGCCGGAGTTTTTCGGATTGCGGGAAAGAGCGTATAATATCGCCATCCATCTGGAACTGGAGCTGCCATGACCTTGCCGTCTGCCGATGAGAAATACCTGCTGGATTTTCTGACCCGCTTATTGAATACTCCCTCCCCGACCGGTTTTACCGACCGGGCAATTGACCTGTGCGAGCAGATGCTTTTGGCTTTCCCGGGCCTGAGCCTGGCGCGCACCCGCAAGGGCGCCCTGCTGGCTGTCTGGCCGGGTGAGAAAGAATCTGCGCCGCGCGCCATCACGGCTCATGCGGATACACTGGGCGCCATGGTCAAGGAGATCAAGGCTGATGGGCGGCTTAAACTAACGCAGGTGGGTTCCTATGCCTGGAATGCCATCGAGGGGGAAGGCTGCACGGTTTTCCCGCGCAAGGGGAATCCGGTACGCGGTTCCATTTTGCTGACCAAGGCTTCTTCCCATGTGCATGGCCAGGAAGTGGGCAAGACCGAGCGGGATGGCGATACGCTTGAGGTGCGCCTGGACGCAAAAGTGTTTTTCGCTGATGAAGTGCGTGACCTGGGGCTGGAGGTCGGCGATTTTGTCGCCTTTGACCCGCGCGTCGAGGTAGTCAACGGTTTTGTGCGCTCGCGTCATCTGGACGATAAGGCCTGTGTCGCCTCGATCCTGGCAGCCATGAAAGCCATGCAGGAAGCTGGCTTGAAACCCAAACAGACCACTTACATCCTGATCGCCAATCATGAGGAAGTGGGGCACGGTGCTGCCGGCATTCCGGATACTGTTCACGAAGTGCTGGCCGTGGACATGGCCGCGATCGGTGAAGGCCAGGAATCGGATGAATACCATGCGACGCTGTGTGTCAAGGATTCAAGCGGACCGTACGATCACAACCTGTCCAACCGCCTGCGCGGCCTGGCCGAACAGAACGAAATCCCTTACAAGGTGGACATTTACCCATTTTACAGTTCTGATGCCCAGGCTTACTGGCGCCAAGGCGGCGACGCTGCCGTGGCGCTGATCGGTCCGGGGGTGGATGCTTCTCATAATTACGAGCGTACCCATACCGAGGCATTGATGGCAACGACCCGATGGGTGATGGCATACCTGTTGGGTGATTGATCATTCCAAAAAGGGCATCTGGAAGCACAAGAGCACCTGGCAGGTGATTTTGTGCGGGTGCCCTTTTCGTTTTTAAAGGAAACCAACCATGAATTTCTCAGACTACCAAACCAAATCCCGGCATACTGCAAGATATCCGTCCATTGGGCACCCGATCATTTACCCCACCCTTGGGCTGGTCAATGAGGCCGGTGAAGTGGCTGGCAAGGTCAAAAAAGTCTTTCGCGACAAGGATGGCCAGATCACCCCCGAAACTCTCGAAGCGCTCAAGTCTGAACTGGGCGATGTGCTCTGGTACCTGGCCCAGGTTTGCACCGAATTGGGCCTGCCTCTGGACGATGTGGCCGAGTACAACATTGCAAAGCTATATGACCGCTTGGAGCGCGGCAAGATCAGGGGTGAGGGGGATAACCGTTGAGTGCAAAGGGCGTTCCAGGGTGGTTCTGCAATTTCCATAATAAATATGTCGAACAAGAAACTCTAACCATCCTCTTACAAACCCTCTTTGCAAACTCTGGTAAAATCAATCCAGACTGTTCTTGTCTGATTGCATTTTGACCAGAGATCGAAATGCCGACCGATCATCCATCTACAAACATTGTGTGAGAGAAACCTTATGGCTGGAATGGAACGTTTTACCCAGAGAGCACGCCGGGCACTCAGCCTGGCACACCAGGAAGCCGAACGCGCCCGTCAGGATAGCATTGGCAGCCAGCACTTGCTGTTGGCTTTGATCGAAGAAGACGGCGGCGTCGCCGGGCGGGTTCTGCGTGAAGTTGGCCTGGAGCCTGAGCGGGTGCGTGAAATGGTCGCCCGCCTGAGCGGTGAAGGCCACAGTACATCAGCGAAAATCGAACTGGATGCGGAGACCCAGCAGGTGCTGGAACATGCCATTGATGAGGCCCGCCGGCTTGGACACCACTACATTGGCACCGAACACCTTTTATTGGGACTGGTGCGGGTCGAAAATTGTGTGGGCATGAATGTGCTGTCGAAACTGGGGGTGACCGCCGAACAGATCCGCCGCCAGACCCGGCGGGTACTCGGAGAAGGCGGTTCCTCTCCCACCCCTGCCGGCCCGGCGCCCAGGGATGCGCAGTCGAAGCCCGGAGCCAAGGATGCCAAAACTCCCCTGGTGGACCAGCTGGCGACCGATCTGACAACCCTGGCCGAGGAGAAGAAACTTGATCCGGTGATCGGCCGCCAGACCGAAATCGAGCGCGTGATCCAGATCCTGGCACGCCGCACCAAGAACAACCCGGCCTTGATCGGTGAGCCCGGGGTTGGAAAAACCGCCATTGTCGAAGGCCTGGCCCAGCGGATTGTGGACGGCGATGTCCCTGCCCCTTTGATGAACAAACGGCTGCTCCAGCTGGATGTTGGCTCCCTTGTGGCCGGCACCATGTACCGCGGCCAGTTCGAAGAACGCCTGAAGCGGGTCATCGATGAACTGAAGCAATCGGGCTCGATCCTGTTCATTGACGAGGTGCATATGCTGGTGGGTGCCGGATCTGCCGGTTCTGCTGTCGACGCGGCCAACATTCTCAAACCTGCTTTATCGCGCGGCGAGTTGCAGGTTATTGGCGCCACCACGCTGGATGAGTATCGCAAGCATGTCGAATCGGATGCTGCCTTGGAACGCCGTTTCCAGCCCATTATCGTGGACGAACCCACAGAAGAAGAAACGATCGAGATCCTGAAAGGCATCCGCAACGCATACGAGGAACATCACCACCTGGTGATTTCTGATGAGGCGTTGGAGGCTGCGGCTCACCTGTCCACCCGCTATGTCACCGAGCGTTTCCTGCCTGACAAGGCGATTGATTTAATTGACGAATCGTCTTCACGAGTCCGGATGTACAAATCACCTGCAGCCAGGGAAGCCAAGGATTTGTTCGGGAAATTGCGCCAGGCACGCCAGACCCTTGTGCTGGCCCAGGAGGAAGGCAATGCCGAGGAAGTGCGCACCTGGGAAGCAAAGGCCAGTGAATTGGAAGCCCAAATCGAGCGCCTGCGCACCGGGTGGGACCGGGCCAGCAGCCCGGTCGTCAGCGCGGAAGATATTGCAGATGTCGTTTCCATGTGGACGGGTGTACCGTTGATGCAGCTGGCCGAGGAAGAGAGTCAACGCTTGCTCAAGATGGAAGGCGAACTCAGCCAGCATATCATCGGCCAGGAAGAGGCGATTGTCTCGATCTCGCGTGCGGTACGCCGTGCCCGCGCCGGGTTAAAGGATCCGCGCCGCCCGATTGGCTCATTCATGTTCCTCGGCCCAACCGGCGTCGGCAAGACCGAATTGACCAAGTCCCTGGCGATGGTTATGTTCGGCAGCGAAGAGGCTCTGATCCAACTGGATATGTCAGAGTTCATGGAGCGGCATACTGCCTCACGGCTGGTTGGTGCCCCGCCCGGCTATATCGGCTACGACGATGCCGGCCAATTGACCGAAGCGCTGCGGCGCCGTCCATATTCCATTGTCGTCTTCGACGAGGTGGAAAAGGCTCACACCGAAGTCCATAACATGCTTTTGCAGATCATGGAGGAAGGCCACCTTTCGGATGCACGCGGCCGAAAAGTGGACTTCCGCAATGCGATCATCGTCATGACCTCCAATATCGGCGCGGATATGATCAAGCGCCAGACCTCACTCGGTTTCAATTTGAAGCGTGATGAGGGTGCCAGGGAAAAAGAATCCTACGAGGATATGCGCAAGAAACTGCAGGACTCGCTCAAGCACGCTTTCCGGCCTGAGTTCATCAACCGCCTGGATGCAGTGGTTGTCTTTCGTTCGCTGAACAAGGAAGATATCCAGCAGATCGTCTCGCTGGAACTGAACAAGGTCTCTGCTCGCCTGGCCGAGCATGAATTGACGCTTACTGCCTCTCCGGCTGCACTTTCTTCACTGGCAGACCAGGGCTTCGATCCCGAGATGGGCGCCCGTCCGCTCAAGCGCATCATCCAGCAAAAAGTGGAGGATCTACTTTCCGACCGCCTGCTGGCCGGCGAATTTGTCAATGGCGACTGCATCCTGGTGGATGTGGATGATGATGGCGTGATCGTTCTGAAACGCGCTGAGATTCCGGAAAAGACACCTGAACCGGCAGCATGACCGGCAGGTGCACCCGGTGTCGATCAGGCACCGGGTGTTTGATATATTTCACCTGTATGTTTGACTTTTTTGGTCCAGGAGAATTTTATGGGTACTGATAAACAAATTGCGACCCTGGCCGGGGGTTGTTTTTGGTGTCTGGAAGCCGTCTTCGACCAGCTACGGGGAGTGGAATCAGTTGAATCAGGTTATTCGGGCGGGGACGTTCCAAACCCGCGTTATGAAGATGTCTGCAGCGGCGAGACGGGCCATGCTGAAGCTGTCCGGATCACATTTGATCCGCAGGTCATCTCGTACCCCGACCTGCTGCGCGTCTTCTTTAGCATTCATGATCCCACTACGGTCAACCGCCAGGGTGCAGATGTGGGTACGCAATATCGCTCCGCGATCTTTTACCATGATGAAGCACAAAAGCAGGCTGCGGAGGAGATTGTCCGTGAACTGACCGCAGCGAAATTGTGGGAAAATCCCATCGTAACCGAAATCACGCCTTTCGCGAATTTCCATATCGCAGAAAAGTACCACCAGGAGTATTTTGCCAACAACCCCTGGCAGCCTTACTGCAGGGTCGTGGTCGCTCCCAAGGTTTCCAAGTTCAGAGAGCAGTTTGTAGACCGTTTGAAGAAATAGCCATCCCATGCAGAATATCCAGCCATCCGGTTTGCCTGCCTCCGCTCCCCTTCCCCTGGAACCGACGTTCCGGATTGGTTCTGTGCCGGTGTACGGGGATGCCATTTTGGCGCCAATGGATGGTTTCTCTGATTGGCCTTATCGCTCAATCTGCAGGCCGCTTGGCTCGGCCATGAGCTACACCGAGTTCGTACGCGCGGAATTTATCGTCCGGGCTTTTGAGCACATGACCACCCGCCTGACATTCGAGGCAGCTGAGCGGCCGATTGCCATCCAGGTTTATGGGGACGATCCGGATGAAATCCTGGCGGCGGCTTTGCGCATCCAGGAGAAAGAGCCGGATCTTATCGATATCAACATGGGCTGTCCCGCCCGCAAGATCGTGCATGGCGGTGCAGGGGTGGGCTTGATGCGTACGCCGCTGAAGATCGCCCGAATTTTTCGCAAGTTGAGTGCTGCCCTGGAAGTGCCGGTTACGGGCAAAATCCGCCTGGGGTGGGAGGACTGCCGGAATTATAAACTTGTAGCCCGCATCCTGGCCGAGAACGGAGCGGCCTGTATCACCGTCCATGGGCGCACGCGCGAGCAGGGCTATGGCGGTGAAGCGGACTGGGACGCAATCGCTGAAGTCAGGAACCTGGTACAGATCCCGGTCATCGGCAATGGCGATATCCGCTGTGTGGCAGATATCGAGCGTATGAAGCAATATACCGGCTGCCAGGCGGTCATGATTGGACGTTCTGCAATTGGCAATCCGTGGATATTTGCGCGAGTTGACCGGGAAGATGTGCTGCTGGAAACCTTGCGCCAAATGATCCACCGGCACTTGGTGCTCAACATGGTCTTTTATGGGCCGGGCAAAGGTTTTGGACTGTTCCGCAAGCATGCCCACCACTATCTGGCACTTCCAAACCTGTCCCGGGCCAAACGAGTCCGCATCATTACACAGGAAAGCGGACAGGCTTTCCTGTCCGCTTTGGATGAGACATTTGCCGGGCTGGCCTGAAATTTACCGGCGCCAGCCTCAAGTTCCCTGGTCGTTTTCCTGCTGTTTGCGCATGTCTCTGGCTTTTTTCTGCAGGTCCCGGAAATAATCGGTACCGGCGATTTCTTCCACCTGTTTGGCCCGTTTGGCTTCATCGATCTCGATCCGTAACTTCACCACTTCCTGTTTTAATTTCTGCTCGCGCTGCTGGACCTGTACGATCATTTCACTGAAGACACGTGCCAGCTGGCCGAGTTCATCTTTACGGCGGGCGACTTTGGACAGGCGTTCCGGTTCGAAAGGTTCATCCGCCTCCAGGGTCCTGGCTGCGCCGGTGATGACTCGCAGAGGTTTGGTGATGGCCCCCGATAGCACAATGGCCGCCAGAAATATGCCTGCAGATGCCAGGATAAATATAACCGCACTGACGAGCATGATCTCGACTTGCATTTCGAGGACATCATCAGCCGACACATCCACACCCACGATCCCCACACTTTTACCGGCAGCGTTCCGGATGGGGGCATAACCGGAAAGCGTGGTTCCATATTCATCCTCCACCGGTTCTGTCTCTGCTGTCGGCCCATCCAGCGCTGCCAGCATTTCCGGGGTTTCACTTTCGTATTCGGTACCCACAAAATCCATATCGGCTTCCAGATCGACCACGAAAAGCAGTTGACCAGCCTCACCGGGGGAAGGCATCATTGTGTAGATGGCCCGCGCCTGTGGATTTGCATCGAGCACTGTTTGTAATTGATCGGAAATGCGTTCGTATTCCGTATCCGCATCTTCCCACTCTTCATAGATCCGGGTATGTTCCCTGGCATTAATCAGATCTGCGGCGGTACTGGCAGTCAACATCAGGTTTTGCCGCAGGTTGTTCATCGCCAGATCCGTTGCATACTGGTAGAACCAACCGAACACAGCTCCAAAAGCGACAGTAAATAGCAGCATAATGACGATCAGGATTTTCATGCGGATGCTCAACCGTGACATGCTTCCTCCTTGACTTCGATGCTTGACTTCAGCGGTTTACCAGGCTTCCCAGGGCGGGATGTTCAATGCTTGGGCAACTTTTTCGCGGTCAAAATTGACAATGATTTGGCCTTTGATGTTGAGCGTGGGGGTCGTTTCGTTACCATTGGCCCAGCCGCGCACCTTTTCAGCCGCGGCCCGGTCACGATTGATGTCAATCTCGACGAAGGAAATATTGTGCTTCGACAGGAATTCACGCGCCAGCCGGCAGCTAGGGCACCAGGGGGTACAGTACAGGATCACATCTGCTGTCGGCTCCACGGCGGCCGGCACTGCCCCCTGTTCGGCATAAACGAAAGCCGCCTCGGGGTCCACCTCGGCCAGGGTCCGAAAAAGCAGGTCGTTATCCGGTTGTTCTTCGATGTCGTGTACATCCACGTAGCGGATGATGCCTTGCCTGTCGATCACAAAGATGGCGCGTTCACTGTACCCCTCGGAGCGCAGGACGCCATAGGTCTCGGCAACTTTCCCATGAGGGAAGAAGTCGCTCAAGAGGGGGTAGGTGATGCCACCCAGGCTGTCGGCCCAGGCTTTCAGACAGGGAACGCTATCTACACTGAGACCCAGTACCTGGGTCTGCATCCCTTCGAACCGGTCGAGCAAGCCCTGGTACGAAGGGATTTGAGCCGTTCAGACAGGCGTCCAGGCCAGCGGGAAGAAGGCCAGGACGACATTCTTACCGCGATAATCGCTTAACTTGACCGTTGCGCCGGTGTGGCTGGTCAGGATAAAGTCGGGTGCGGTCTGTCCAATTGCAAGGGCCATGTTGCCTCCTCAAATGGAAAACATTTCGATAAGTTTATCATACACCGCCTGCCCCTTGTGGACTTTTAAAATTGTTAAGTGCGCCGGGAGATTTGAGTATAAAATAATGGAATGCAGATATTCGACGTTTATTACCCATGAGTGTACTCACCAACCCCAAACTCTTGTGCATCGAACACGACGCCGCTTTGCGGACGCACCTGCGCGATATACTACAGGTTGAGTACCTGGTATTGGAAGCCGGTGGGGCGATCGACGGTATCGAACTGGCAAAGGATACACTCCCCGATATTGTCCTTTTGGAAATGAATCTGCCTCATATGACCGGCCTGGAGGTCGCCACCCTGCTCAAGGGCATCGTTCCCATAGCCCCGCTGGTGGCTATTTCTGCCAATGCCCTTCCGCTTATCCGCGAGCGTGCACTGGCAGCCGGATTCGCCGGATTAATCGCCAAACCGGTCAATGAGAAGACACTCTTGCAGGAGGTGAACGAGTATTTTCACGGCAAGCGTGAGGAACTGGCAGACGTGGAACGTCACCTGCGTGCCTACCAATCCGAACTGGTAGAGCACTTGGAAGCCAAGGTGCGTGATTTGACGCGCGCCTTTATCCAGAACCAGAACCTGCGCGAGCAGAACCAACTCATCATTGATGCTCTCATCCACCGCCAGCAAATGCTCGAAGCCGGAGCGCGCGTCAGCCACGACATCACCTCCATCCTTAATCTTGACGACCTCCTGCATGCCACGGTGGACACCCTCTGCAATGAATTCGGCCTGTATTATTCCGGCATTTTTCTCCTCTCCGAAGACAGGACGACCCTGTTTCTCCATGCCGGGCACGGAGAAGCAGGCCGGACAATGCTTGAAAAGCATTTCTTCCTGCCGGTGGATGGACACTCCATGACCGGTCTGGCAGTGCTCAAGAAATCTGCCCAGGTGGCCCTGGATGTGGAAGGCCAACCCTCCCATTTCAAGAACCCGCTGCTTCCCGAGACTCGTTCCGAAATGGCACTGCCTTTGATCTTCAAAGATGAAGTACAGGGGGTTCTGACCGTGCAAAGCGCGGCTTTGAACGCTTTCTCGGACGAGGATGTTACGGCCCTGCAATCCCTGGCAGACCAGGTTGCCATCGCGATCCACAATGCCCAACTCTTGCGCCGCCTGGATGCTGCCAACCAGGAACTCCTGCGCAGCAAGACTTTCGAAGCCATTGCCACAGCCACCGGCGAGGCGATCCACTGGGTGGGCAACAAAGCCGCACCTGTCCCCGGCTCGGTGGGGCGATTGCGTGAAGACCTGATGCGCCTGCTGGCCGTGTTTTATGACCTGTGCCAGAATGACGCCTCTCCCTTGCGGGCGCTGGGCTCATCCCTGTTCGATGAGGCCCTTTCCGGGGGCGTAGACCTGCCGGCCTTGGCTGCCGAAATGCAGGCCATGCCGGAACGCCGCCGCGCGGCTGTCTTGAGCCTTGATTCCATGCTCGAGGATATGCAGATCATCGAAAACAGTGCCCGGACCATCCTGATGATCAAGGAAGACCTGATCGGCCCGGCACGCCGCCGCAATCCAATTGTCTTTTCCCTGACCGGGGAACTTGCCCCCCTGATCGAAAATATGGGATTGCCCAAAGGGGTGATCCTCCCCTGCTGGCAGGAAGACTTGCCGCCCGTCTTCGGTGACCCGCGCCAGGTCGACCAGGTTTTCAATAATCTGATCAAGAATGCCTGGGAGGCCCTCGAGGGCCATCCAGCTCCCAGGATCGAGGTTGGTGTGAGACCCGCACCTGAACCCGGCTTTTTGCTTGCCAGCGTGCACGACAATGGCCCCGGCATTCCGCCTGAGACACTGGAAAAAATCTGGGTGTCCTTTTTTACCACCAAAGGCGGCAAGGGCGGCACCGGGCTTGGCCTGCCTGCATGCATGGAAATCGTCCGCCAGAATGGCGGCAAGATCTGGGTGGAAAGCCAGGCCGGCCAGGGTGCAAGCTTTTTCGTTACCCTGCCGTTGGCTGACCCGGCACAAGAAATTTCGGAGGATTAAATTCGCACATGACCACTATTTTGCTTGTCGACGATGAACGACTGGTTTTGCGCAGCCTGGAGAAAACACTCCTGCGCGCGGGTTTCGATGTATTGACTGCCAATGACTGCCCATCCGGGTTGGAAGCCTTCAACGCCAATGCCGAGGCGGTCGACCTGGCTGTCTTTGACCTGAACATGCCCGGCTTCGATAACCTGCTCAAGCAGGATTCTGGGCTGGATCTGCTCCAGCGCGTGTTGGAGAAAAAGCCCGGCCTGCCTGCCATTGTCCTGACGGCTTATGACGAGGTGGGCAAGGCCAAAGATGCGGTGCAACTTGGGGCACGCGCTTATTTTGTCAAAGGGCGCGAGCAGGGTTTGGTGGAACTTATCAACCAGATCCTGAAACCGCTCGCTTAGGGGCCTGGTATTGCTGCCCGCAGGCACTTGCCTGGAGCTGCGTTGTGTAAACATTCAAAAGGATGATTGCCTGTTGTGGTGATCTTTTCCACTGACAGCACGAATGGTCCATCTTACCGATCATTTCAGAGGAGATAGCCAATGAGTACAAAACCCGGATCGAACCGCCAGTCCCTGCTGCTGGATGCCGCATCGCGCGTCTCGCGCAGCATTGCTTCCATCCTGGACCTGAACCTGCTCCTGCAGCGGACGGTCGATATTATTTGTGATGAGTTCGAATTCTACTATGCCGGTGTCTTCCTGGTGGACGAAAGCGGCGATTGGGCCGTGCTTCGTTCCGGCCGCGGTGAAGCCGGGCGCGCCATGCTGGCCGAAGGCCATAAACTGGCGATCGGGGGCAACTCGATGATCGGGGCTGCCATTGCCGAACGCCAGGCACACATTGCGCTGGATGTAGGCGGGGAGGCCGTCTTTTTCAAGAATCCGCACCTGCCCGGCACCCGCTCGGAGATGGCTTTGCCGCTGATCGCGGGAGAAGATGTCATCGGCGCCCTGACAGTGCAGAGTATGGAAGAAGCCGCATTCAAGAAGGAGGATATCGCTGCTCTGCAGACCATGGCCGACCAACTGGCGGTGGCCATTCAGAACGCCCATCTGCATCGCAAGAACCATGAACTGCTGCGACAGGCTGAACGCCGGGCCCGCCTCTTGAAAGCTGCCAACCAGGTGGGCAAGGAAGTCACCTCCATCCTGGATTTGGATTTGCTGCTACCCAGGATGGTGGATACGATTTGTGAAGCCTATGGTTTCTACTACGCGGGCATCTTCCTGGTTGACGAAAGCGGCCAATGGGCAAATTTGCGTGCCGGGCACGGTCAGGCCGGCAAAGCCATGCTGGCGGAAGGGCACCGCCTGGAGGTCGGGGGCGAATCGATGATCGGTACCTGCATCCACCTGGGCGAGGCCCGGATTGCACTGGATGTGGGGGAAGAGCGGGTGCATTTCAAGAATCCGCACCTGCCGCATACCCGTTCAGAAATGGCTCTGCCGCTGCAGTACGGAAAGAAAATCCTGGGCGCGGTCACCATCCAGAGCGTGGAGGAGCGCGCCTTCAGCCAGGATGATATCACCACCCTGCAAACGATGGCGGACCACCTGGCAGTGGCCATCCAGAACGCCTACACGCTTGACGCATTGAAGCAGGCGCATGCTGAGATTCTGCGCAGCAAGGTGTATGAAGCCCTGACAGCCTCCACCACAGAAGCCATCCATTGGATTGGCAACAAGATCGTCCCAATGACCATGACCATCCGCCGCATGCAGGAAGAGTTGGAAGCGGGAGGCGTGGACAGGGTTTCCCTGGCTGAAGACCTGGAATTGTTGGTCGAGAGCGCCGAGCAGATCGTGCAAGTCAAGGAGCAGTTGATCGGCCAGGTGCGTGACCAGAAGCTCCGTCCAGTCCTGTTGGCCGATATCTTGCGTACAGCCGCCCTGCAGCGCGGCATCCCATTGGCCAGGCTGAAAGTCAAGATTGCCCCCGAATCTGCTTACGTGATTGCCGATTCGACACAACTGGTACGCGCCTTTGGTAATTTCCTGCAAAACAGCCTGGAGGCCGGTGCAGACAAAATCGTCATAGAGTCTCAACCGGGGGCTGAAAAAGACAGGGTCAAGGTGACGATCCGGGATAACGGCGCGGGGATGTCACCGGAAATGCTGGCCAAGGCCTGGACTCCGTTTGTTACTGCCCGGCCCGGCCATTCCGGTCTCGGGCTGCCTGCGGCGCTGCACGTCATCACGCAATTAACCGGGCGGGTCGAAATCCAGAGTGAGCAGGGGATGGGTACGACCGTATCCACCACGCTGCCGGCCGTGCGCCCATTTTCAGCGGAGGTGCTGTCTGCACTTCCGCAGTCCGTTTTGCTGATCGACGATGATGACGATTGGGCGAAATTCCTGGGCAAGTCTCTCGGCAAGGCCTTTACCCGAGTGAGCGAGGCAAAGATCGATCCGAAGGCCGACCTGATCCTGGTGGATGAGTACATGGAAGGCCTGCCCATCCCTCTCGTGCTGGAGGCGGTGCAACAGGCCGGCCTGGGCGCAAAGACAATTGTCCTCACTGCGGCGCTCAACGTGGACCGGATGACCGGCTACTTGAAGTACGGCGTGCGGGATGTCGTGCTCAAGCCTTACAGCCCGGAGGAAGTGCCGGGCCTGTGGAAGTAGGCATACCTTCCTGGAAGAACAACCAGGCGGCGGGAACCTTCCTGCCGCCTGGTGCTTTCAAATCCAGCGTGTGACTTCCTCCAACGGCTTGCGCGGCCGGGAAGACGGGCTTTCCGCCGGGTAACCCAGCGATACGGCTGCGACCATCTGGCAGTCCTCACCCAGCCAGGGGAGCAGTTCCTCCTCAGCGTAGAATACATCGCAGATCCATAGTGACCCCAAGCCAAGTTCCTGCGCGGCCAGCAGCATGTTCTGGATGGCTGCTCCGACCGATTGGACATTTACCAGGTCGTCGAAATTCTGATCGATGCTATGTTCCTGCCAGGGATGAAGGCCGTGCGGGTTGAAGACGAATACTGTCACCGGAGCCTGCTCCATCACTCGCACAGTCCATTCACTGCTGCCGGTATTCATACCCCCGGCCTTCCTGCTCGCGATTCCCTGGCGCATCAGGCGTACCATTTCGATACGGTTTTCGCCTTGGACAACGACAAATTTCCACGGCTGCAGATTCTTGCCCGAGGGCGCCAGGATGCCTGCTTTCAGGATGGAGCGCAACTGCTCTTCTGGAATGGGATCGCTCTTGAACTTGCGGATGCTCCGGCGTGCTGCGATGACATCAAAGGTGTTCATGCCTGATATCTCCTCTCGATGCATATCTTACACCCTCCGGCCGGAAGAGAGTCAAGGGCCGCAAGGTATAATTGCTGGCTGAGGTAGGAGTTTGAATGACCCTGACTGCTGTTCTTCTGCTGATCGTCTCTGCTGCCACTCATGCCGGCTGGAACCTGCTGGGCAAGCGTAAACAGCCATCGATTGCGTTCATGCTGGCAGCCAACATCCTGGGTCTGTTGCTGATGATCCCCGTTTTGATCATTTATTGGGATGCGCTGGTTTTTTATTCGCCCGTGGTCTGGTTGTACCTTGTCAGCACGGGCGTGTGCCAGGCGGTTTATTTTGCTGGACTGACAGGCGCCTACCGGAACGGGGATCTATCCATTGCTTACCCGCTGGCACGTTCCTCGCCGGTTGTACTGGTTGCCGTGTTGACCGCTCTTCTCGGTCTTGGCAAGGCTCTCAGTCTCCAGGCTGTAGGGGGTATCCTTTTGATCCTGGCGGGGAGTTTTGTCTTGCCGATGCGCTCGTTCTCCGATTTCAGGCTGAAAAACTATTTCAACCTGACCAGCCTGCTGGCGTTGATTGCAGCCTTGGGCACTACCGGCTACTCGATCATCGATAGCCAGGCCTTGCAGGTACTGCGCCAATCGGCCGGCCAGATGGGCGCCGGATTGGCCATCACCCTGACCTATGCCTTTTTTGAAGGGGTCAGCACCTCTGTGTGGATGTTGTTCGTGGTACTGGCGTTGCGGGCCGAACGCCAGGAATGGCGGCATATGGATAAGACCGGGCTCCTGCGGGCATTATTGGTTGGGGTCGGCATTTATATCGGCTATTTGTTGGTGTTGTTTGCCATGGGTTTCGTCACCAATGTGAGTTATGTGGTTGCCTTCCGGCAGTTGAGCATCCCGCTGGGGGCAATCCTGGGTATGTTGGTACTAAAGGAGCCGCACCCTGTGCCCAAGTTCGTTGGCGTGGCCACGATCTTTATTGGGTTGGTGCTGGTAGGGTTGGGGTAAAACATCGAAGACACAGAACATAATTTCTGTTATACTGTAACCCGGAAATTCTGGTTGTCTTGATTAGAGAAAGAAGCCACCCATGTCCAAATCCCAGTCTCGTTATGTCTGCCAACAATGCGGGCGTGTCTCAGCAGCCTACATGGGACGCTGCCCGCAGTGCGGCTCATTCAACTCCATGGTCGAGGAACTGGTCAGTGATGAACCGCCGGGGAAGACCACGGGCCGCGGCCTGAGCGGGCGGTCAGCCCCGCGCTGGCTTGGCGACGTCAGTGCCGAGGCTGAAGAGCGTGTTCCTGTTCCCATCGGGGAATTCGCGCGCGTACTGGGCGGCGGGATTGTTCCCGGCTCCATCGTGTTGGTGGGGGGCGATCCCGGTATTGGCAAGTCCACGCTCATGATGCAGCTGGCCATGGAGATGGGCAGCCGGCTCAAGGTACTTTATGTGTCAGGCGAAGAATCAGAGCGGCAGGTCAAAATGCGGGCTGTCCGCCTGGCGGGAAAAGAAGCGACCCTGCCGGACAGCCTGTTCCTGGTGACCGAAACAAATTTGGATGCCATCCTCGATCATGTTGCTGCGCTCAAACCGGAAATGCTGGTCGTGGATTCGATCCAGACCATCTATCTGCCAGACCTGGACTCTGCAGCCGGTTCGGTCTCGCAGGTGCGCGAATCGGCCAACCGCCTGCGCGAACTGGCCAAGTCATCCGGCCCAACGGTGTTCGTGATCGGGCATGTCACCAAGGAAGGGACGATTGCCGGACCACGTATTCTCGAGCACATAGTGGATACGGTGCTTTACCTGGAAGGCGACCGGTTCCAAACTTACCGCCTGCTGCGTTCTGTCAAGAATCGTTTTGGCGCCACCGCCGAGGTGGGCGTTTTCGAGATGGTCGAGCGCGGCCTGATCGAAGTGACCAACCCCTCGGAAGCGTTCCTGGCCGAACGCATGGTCAATGCCGCGGGTTCAGCGGTCGCGGTCACGATGGAAGGCACCCGTCCCCTGTTGGTGGAAGTACAGGGTCTTACCAGCCCGGCGCAGTTTGGCAATGCCCGGCGTACACCCAACGGTGTGGACTATAACCGGCTCTTGATGCTGTCGGCTGTGCTGACCCGCCGGATTGGGTTGAGACTCGCCGAAGCCGACGTATTTGTCAATGTGGTGGGGGGGCTGAAAATCGAAGAACCCGCCGCGGATCTGGCCATAGCCGCCTCGATCACATCTTCCATGCGCGATCTGCCTGTGCGCGCTGATACTGTCCTGATTGGCGAGATCGGCCTGGCCGGCGAACTGCGCATGCCGGGCCAGATGCCCGTGCGCCTGCGCGAGGCCGCCAAACTGGGCTTCAAGACGGCCATTGTCCCCAAGCGCCTGCGCAAAGGGGAACCCTGGCCGGTGGATATCGAAATCGTTGAGGCCAGATCTCTTCACCAGGCCCTGGAGGCAGCCCTGGGTGTCCAGCGGGAGCCGCTCAAAGGCCGCAAAGTAGCCTGAACCTGCCCATCCTGGGCGTGCAAACTGGGGCATTTCCAATTCCTGGTGGCTGATCCCTGGCGGACAATGGGATGTGCATGGTGCCAATCCAGGGGCTTCTGAAACTTTCCCCTCCCGGAATGCGTATATTCTCTTGCATATCCTGATTGGAGGTAACAATGTTTCGTCGTTTTTTGATCCTGGCCCTTGCCCTGGCGTTGACAGCCAGTGCCTGCGGCTTGCGCGTGGACATCCCGGTAAAAGGACGCGTTGGCGATGAAGTGACCGAGCAGATCAAGATTTCCAAACCGGAAACGGAGGAGCCGCTTAACCTGACGCTGAAATTTGGCGCGGGAGAACTCGATATCAACCCCGGATCCGGGCCGGACCTCGTATCTGGTACTGCCGTTTATAATGTCGCCGATCTCAAACCGGAAATTTCCACGGATGGTACAGACATTACCCTGCAAACCGGTGAATACACTTTCACCGGCATCCCCAATTTCGACGATATGAAGAATGAGTGGGATTTACAGGTTGGTCCTGAGCCGATGGACCTGGTCATCGAGGCAGGCGCCTATAAGGCTGAATATGAGTTTGGCGGCCTGGCTTTAACCGGCCTGGATATTTCGGACGGAGCGTCTGAAGTGGACTTGAAGTTTTCGACGCCCAATATGGCTGAAATGGAGATCCTGCGATACGATACCGGCGCATCGGATGTTTCCCTGGAAGGATTGGCCAATGCAAACTGCCGCACCTTGATCTTCAACAGCGGCGCCGGGAACTACACGCTGGATTTCTCCGGCGAACTCAAGCGGGATGTCACTGCCACCATCGATTCCGGCTTGAGTAATGTTACCCTGGTCATCCCGGAAGGCATCCAGGCAAAGCTGACCATCGAAGGCGGCCTGCTGAATGTCAGCGCACCAGGCTGGGAGAAGAAGGGGGGTCTGTACGTCAAACCCGGATCCGGCCCGATGCTCACGATCATCGTGGAAATGGGCGCGGGGAACCTGACGGTGACGGATTAACTTGTACCTGGACAGACAGATGCCCGGCAATCCCTATTCTGCGGGATTTGCCGGGCATTTCCATGGAAGAGTATATGGATAAAACCGGAGTAAAAGGTCATATTTCGCCTGTGACACCCATCACTTGTGACTCCCCTGCACTTACAATAAAATAAGAATACTAAAAAGATAATTCTTACCTGTTTTGACGGAGAGGACACCATGCAGATCACCCGCCAGGCCGATTATGCTGTTCGGGCTGTGTTATACCTTGCGAAACTTGGTCCCAACCAGCGCGCTGCCACCAGCCAGGTGGCAGAGGAACAAAGTATTCCGCCATCATTCCTTGCCAAGATCATTTCCCAGTTATCCATTGCCGGCTTGCTGCATACGTCACGCGGTGCACGCGGGGGGGTAACCCTGGCGCGCGATCCAAAAGAAATCACCCTGCTGGAGGTCGTCGAAGCAATCGATGGTCCAATCCAGCTGAATGAATGCGCCGGGGAAAACAGCACCTGTACCTTCGATGATGATTGTCCGCTCAAGCCGGTCTGGTGTGACGCACAGTACGAATTAGTTGCCCGCTTAAGAGGGACGAACTTTTCGGAGCTGTTGAGCAAAAGCAAGGCGCCTGCTTAGTGCGATGTGATGTTCAATCATTGCCATGCAAAACCCTCCCGGCGTATAATTGCCGGGAGGGTTTATTTTCATTTTGACAAGGAGTATCCATGTCCGGACCTCGTACTGTGCGCGCCCCGCGTGGGGCACAACTTACCTGCAAAAACTGGCTCAGCGAAGCCGCCTATCGCATGATCCAGAACAACCTCGACCCGGAAGTGGCCGAGAAACCCGAGAACCTGGTGGTTTACGGCGGGCGTGGACAGGCGGCCCGCAGCTGGGATTCATTTGATGCCATATTGGAAGCGCTGAAAGATCTGGAAGAGGACGAGACGCTGCTGGTGCAGTCGGGCAAGCCAGTGGTGGTCTTCAAGTCTCATCCGGATGCGCCGCGTGTCCTGATCGCCAACTCCAACCTGGTGCCGCATTGGGCCACCTGGGAACACTTTGACGAACTTGCCAGGAAGGGACTGATCATGTACGGCCAGATGACGGCCGGTTCGTGGATTTACATTGGCACCCAGGGCATTCTGCAGGGCACCTATGAGACATTCGGCGCACTGGCGAAACTCAAAGGCTGGGGTTCCCTGAAGGGCAAATTCTGCCTGACGGCCGGCCTGGGAGGCATGGGCGGCGCCCAGCCGCTGGCAATCACCATGAACGAAGGCGTTGGCCTCATTGTCGAGGTGGACAAGGATCGAGCCGAACGCAGGCGGGCGATCGGCTATGTGGACACGGTGGTGGATACGCTTGAAGAGGCGATGACGCTGGTGGAGGATGCCAAAAACCTCGGGCGGCCTCTGTCTGTGGGCCTGATTGGCAATGCTTCGGATGTCTATTCGGAACTGGTCATGCGCGGCATTGTCCCGGATGTGGTCACAGACCAGACCTCTGCTCACGAAGCGTTGATGTATGTCCCCTCAGGCTTGAGCGTTCCGGCGGCAGACGAACTGCGCCGCTCCAACCCCGAAGAGTACAAAAAACGCGCCATGGCCTCCATGGCGAAACACGTTCAGGCCATGCTCGATTTCCAGCGCAAGGGTGCCGAAGTGTTCGACTATGGCAACAACCTCCGCCAACAGGCTTACAACTATGGCGTGACGGATGCCTTTGAGTTTCCCGGATTCGTTCCTGCTTATATCCGCCCATTATTCTGTGAAGGGAAGGGGCCATTCCGCTGGGTGGCACTTTCGGGCGACAAGGAAGATATCTACCGCACCGACGAGGCTGTCATGGAGTTGTTCCCCGGAGACGACCACCTGCACCGCTGGCTGAAGATGGCGAAGGAGAAAGTGCCTTTCCAGGGACTGCCGGCGCGCATTTGCTGGCTGGGGTATGGGGAACGGGTCCGGGCCGGGCTGAAATTCAACGAGTTGGTGGCCAGGGGCATTGTCAAGGCGCCCATCGTGATCGGGCGCGACCACCTGGATTGCGGCTCAGTGGCCAGCCCCAACCGCGAGACCGAGGCCATGCGTGACGGGTCGGATGCGATCTCCGATTGGGCCATCCTGAATGCGCTCATCAACGCGGTCGGCGGGGCAACCTGGGTTTCCTTCCACCACGGTGGCGGGGTGGGGATCGGTTACAGCCAGCATGCCGGACAGGTGATTGTTGCAGACGGTACCCCTGCGGCTGCCAAACGCCTGGAGCGTGTACTGACTGCCGACCCGGGTATGGGGATTGTCCGGCACGCGGATGCGGGCTATGAGCAGGCGATTGCCGCTGCCCGGAGGCATGGCCTCAAGATGCCCATGTTGAAATGAACAGAGTGCGGCGTTCCCGCCAGGGTGCGCCACACTCCGTCTGCTTTCGATTGGTTGAAATGCGCCGCAGTGGATGTCCTGCGGCGCAATCTTGTTTTATCCGCTTATTTGACGGTGACTTTGATCTTTTTCGGCAGGGCTGACTCGGCCTTGGGCAGGCGCAGGGTCAGGACACCGTCGCTGATTTTCGCTTCGGCCTTGTCGGAATCCAGGGCCGCGGGCAGGCGCAGGGCACGGCTGAAGGCGCCGCTGGGGAGTTCGCTCATCATGTATTCGTGCTCATCCTGCTTGAATTCACCTTCGATGCGCACCACATCTTCCATGACCTGGATGTTGAGGTCTTCAGACTTCAAGCCGGGGACCAGGGCGCTGAGCACATAAGTGTCATCCTCTTCGCGGATGTTGACGGCCAGGGTCCGGGTTGTGTCAGGGGTGCAGCCGGCGGCTTGGTAGAGGCGGCGGGCCATATGACGGTACGGGTAAGGTTGAATATAGAGGGTCATCTTGTCTCTCCTTGTTTCCATTTCAGTTTCAGTATGGCGTTATGATATTCCATCGGTGTAAGAAAAGTGAAGAAACAAGATAATATTTGTATAAGAAAAAACGGCCGGCAGTGAGAAGGTATAATCGGGCTCATGAAAAAACGGCTGATATTCGGAGTGTTGATCGTCGGCGCAATCATCGGCGGTTATATCATTTATCGCAGCATGCACGGCATCGGCAGGCGCAGCGCCCAGATGCTGCAGTGGATCCGCAATCCGCAGGAGCACCCTGAATGGGTCATCCAGGCAGGGATGCGCTGCGGGGATGCGCCCTTCATTTTTCCGACCACCGGCATGCCGGGCTTCCTGTGGGATGATTCATTCCGGCCGGGGCACCGCCACCAGGGCATCGATATCTTCGCGGGAACAGAGTCGGGCGTCACGCCGGTCTATGCAGCCTATCCGGGTTACTTGAGGCGCCTGCCGGATTGGAAGTCCTCGGTAATCGTGCGGGTGCCGGATGACCCGCTGCAGCCGGGGCGGCAGATCTGGCTGTATTACACCCACATGGCAGACGGGAACGGCACATCGTATATCGCGGCGGAATTCCCGCCGGGCACATCGGAGGTGTGGGTGGATGCGGGGACGCTGCTGGGATATCAGGGCAACTACTCGGGCGAGCCGGGCAACCCAACCGGGGTGCACCTGCATTTTTCGATTGTGAAGGATAACGGCAGCGGCCTGTTCCTGAACGAGTTGGAGATTCGCAACACGCTGGAGCCTTCGGCTTATCTGGGGCTGGCGTTGAACGGGGTGGAAAACCCGGACCAGATCCCGGTGTGCGTGAGCGGGCAATGATCAGATACGAGGAGCAAGACATGGATGTGTTCGAGGGCAAGGTGGTGCTGGTGACCGGGGCCGGCAGGGGCAATGGAAAGCGGCTGGCGGGGGCATTTGCGGAGCGCGGGGCCAAAATAGCGGCCAACGACGTGACGCCGATCAACGTGGAGGCGGTGGTGGCGGGGATCACGGCGCAGGGCGGGCTGGCGCAAGCTTTTGTGGAGGATGTGGCCAAGAAGGTGGGCGTGCAGGCGCTGGTCAACGCGGTGCAGGATGCCTGGGGCCGGATCGATATCCTGGTCAACAGTGCCAATGTGGAGCCGGTGACACCGCTGCTGGAGATGGATGAATGGGATTGGCACCGCGTGCTGGACGTGAACCTGACCGGGGCATTTCTGCTGATCCAATCTGTGGGGCGGGTGATGCGGACGCAGGGCGGGGGGGTGATCATCAACCTGGTGCCGCTGGCAGGGCGGAGCGGGCCGGGGCGGGCGGCATATGCGGCCAGCAAGTTCGGGCTGGTGGGGCTGACGCGCTTGGCAGCCGCTGAACTGGAACCGTACGGGATCCGCGTCCACGCCTTGGGGACGGGGCTGGCAGATGCGGCAGGGGTGGAGCAGCAGGCCGGGGAAGCGGTGGCAGCCGTCCTGTCGTTGTGCGAGGCGGGGGATGGCGGGCGGGTGCTGAACCTGGACTAAATGCTCACCATAGGGGTACCTTAAGCAGAGCCTGCAGCCAGTCGAGCAGGGGAGCGTAGACCTGCAGGCCAAAGATGCCGATCAGAATGCCCAGGAGCATCCCAGCGAGGACATCGGAGAAATAGTGTACCCCCATGGCAACCCGGGCGAGGGAGACGAGAGGCGCCCAGAGGCAGAGCAGGAGGGCAAGCCAGGCGGGGCCCAGGCCGATGGCCAGGACAGCGAGCAGAAAGGCACGCGCCGCGTGGCCGGAGGGGAAGGAGTGCGGGTCGGTGCTGCGGTAGAGCAGGCCCCATTCGCCTTCGGGGCGACGGCGCTTGACGCTGAATTTAATGATGAGCACCAGCGCTGCCAGACCTCCAATCCCGCCAAAAACGACCAAAGCCCAGTGTTTCCAAAAGGGGGCACCCGCCAGCCAGGTGAGAGCGAGCCCGAGGCCCCAGAACCAGGAATCGCCCGAATGGGCCAATATGGCCGCCAGGGTCCGAAAAAGACCCGGCCGTTCGGCCACACGCAAACGGTCGGACAGCCGGGCATCCAGTTCGAGGATGTCATCCCAGTTCATTCGGTTTTCTTTTTCTTCCGTTTGGGTTTGAGTTCTTTGCGCATGAGTTCCAGCTGGACGGGTTTGTCCACATCCATGCCGATCTCGGCGTAGGGGCAGATCAGGGCGCGGCCGGTGATTTCCAGGCGGTGGGTGACGCGCTCGACGGCATCCTCGAGGCTGATCTGGCGGGTGAGCAGGCCGAAGAAGGTGCCGAAGCCGATGATGGCGGCCTGTTTGAGGGGGGACTTGCGGTTGGCGATGATCTGGGTCCACAGGCCCTCTTCATCGAGGATGGCGCTGATGCGCCCGACGTTGAGGTCGCCGCCGCAGACATCCATATCCTTCAGGTGGGTATAGGTGCGTTTGGAGCCGGGGAAGCGGGCTTCCATGACCTCGCGCTGGATGACATTGTAGTAGATATCATCATTGGTCTGCATGCTGGTCTCGATGACCCAATCCACCATTTCGGATTTGATGGCGGGGATATCGGAGGAGACGATGAGAGTATGTTCAGCTTTGGGGTCAAGTTCGTGGACTTTGGCAGCGCCGGCGCGGATGTTATCGAGCATGCGGCCCTGGTTGCCGATGTAGTAGAGGGGTTTGGCGCAGGCCAGGCCGCTTTTGGCGGAAAGGCCAACCAGGACAATATTCTTGACCTGCCTGGCTTCGCCGAGGGCGTCGAGCACCCATTGAACCATCGGCTTGCCGCCGATATCGAGCAGGGCCTTGGAATCGCCATTGGCATATTCGTAAAGTGGGTCTTCCGGCAGGGGGATGCCGCCGGCGGTGATAATGGCATTGAGTTCCATCAGTTCAACTCCTGAAGGGAGGGTTCGAAATTTAATTTCTGGAGTAATTCGTCGTACTCAGCGTGGGTGAGAGGGCGGCCTTTACCGGAGACGGCGATGAGGGCGGCCTCCATCATGTTGGTGCCGAAGGAGCGGCCTTCGAGGATGGGGGTGGTGGTGACGAGGTATTTAACGCCGCACTTCTTGAAGAGGGCGACATCTTCCGGGGTGGTGGTGTTGGTGACGACGACTTTGCCCTGCATGTCATTGGGCATGTAGCGCTTGATGTAGTGGCAGTCGCCGGCAATGACGGTGGCCCAGTGGAAGATATCCACGTGTTTGGGTTTGCGCTCTTCCTGTTTTTCACCGGTGGGGTAGACCCATTCGAAGGGCAGGCGCCCGGCGATGGACATCAGCAGGGCGGCGAGGACTTTAAGCTGCTTTTTGGTGTGCAGGGGGATGGGGATTCCGAGGGAGAACATGAGGTCGCCGAAGACGCATTCGTAGCCGGCATCCGCGAAGGCGGTGGTGAGGCCCCAGCGGTCGGCGCCGGTCATAATGAAGACGCGTTTGCCATGGGCCTGGATGTAGGCGGGGATTTTGGCTTCGAGGAAGGCGGCGCTTTTGTTTTCAAGAGTGTTTTTGAGGCCGGTGCCGTCAACGACGGGGGTTTTCTTGATGAAGCGCACCATCTTGTTGACCGAGTAAAGGGGATACCATTTATCTTCGACAAGGATGCCGAGGTCAGCGCCGCCCACGCCGAAAGCGTCGACGGTGCCATCAAGTTCTTTGTATTTGAGGGCGGCAGCTTCCATGTCGCCGTCGGTGCCGATGCGTTCGATGCTGATGTCTTCGCCCAAGAGTTTAACAGTAACTGCTTTGTTGCGTTTGGACGAGCCAATGCTGATGCTTACCGCTCGTTTCATCATGCCTCCAGAAAGTGGAATGAAGGGAGTATACCGCAGATGAGGAAAAGGATGAAGATAAACCACAGATGAACGCCGATGGGTGCGGCTGAGAGAAGAGGAACTGCGAAACACAGTCTCCCGAAGGCGGGGGAGATCGGGTGCAAATGATGAGAGAGCGAAATCCTATGCTACAATATTTCCAGCGGCGGGAGGGGTGCTCCCGGCGGAATCTTTGCGAGAGACAGCGGCGATGGCTGTGCAGGCGGGTGTTATTTGGTTTGCGTCAAGGAGGCGCGGAATGGCTGATATCAAATATGAGATCGTGAAGAAGATTGGGGTGCTTTCGAAGTCCGATTCGGGTTGGGAGAAAGAGCTGAACCTGATCAGTTGGAATGACAGGGCTCCGAAGTATGATATCCGTGAGTGGTCTCCGGATGGGAGCAAAATGGGAAAAGGCGTTACTCTGACGAAGGAAGAACTGGCAGCGCTGCGGGAGATTTTGAACGGTTTGGAGTTGTAAGGGGGGGATGGGTGACGAACCACTGACGGCGGACGAGGGGGGCCGGGGCGCGGTGGATGAAAAACGGTGGAAGGACACGCGGCCCTCGCTGGAGCATAGGCAGCGAGGGCCGCGTGGGAAGGCCTTTTCCCTTCCGGCGGTGCGCCGGGGAGGGTGCCCCTGCGATGACGGAATGGCCTGTATCGAGGGGAATGTCACCGGGCAGCTTAGCCTGCCCAAGTGAACAGGGCGTTCCCCAAAACGCGGGAAGTCATTGGCGCTGAACCGTATCAGGGGTGCCAGGGTCCCTGCCCGTCGTTTTTGGGGAGAGGTATGGAATGGGAAAATCGGATATCCGCATCATCTCCTTCCGAGAGTGGTTTTGCGCGCCTCTGCGGGAACCCCCTGCACTGTTCATCTGCAGCTGCCTTATTTACCCCCCGGCAGGCGTGGTGTTTGGGTTCCTCCCTGGATGAGGACTGCAGGCCAGGCTGATATGGTGTAGAGGTTTTATGCGCCGCCTGGGCGTGAGGTTCCAGGCGTCTGGGTGGTTTCCATATCGTTAGTCGGCGGCAGAGGGGAAAAAGGGTTGGAGGGAGATGGATGGAGAGGAAATTAGCCCCCTGATTTCGACGCGATCCAGTCGTCGACGACACGTTCCATGACCGAGAGAGGCATCTGGCCGTGCTTGAGGAGTACATTGTGGAATTCTCTGATATCGAACCTGTCGCCGAGCTGGTCCATGGCACGCTGGCGGAGTTCGATGATCTTCAGGAAACCAATGTAGTAGGAGCAGCCCTGGCCGGGCTCAATGATGTAGCGGGTGGCTTCACTGGGGGGGGTGGGGCGGCCGGTGGCGGCGCTGATGTAAGATGTGGCCTGTTCGAGGCTCCAGCCGCGGGTGTGGATCCCGGTTTCGACGACCAGGCGGGCGGCACGCAGGATTTTGAATTCCAGGCGTCCCAGGTTGCCGTAGGGGTCGTTCTGATAGAGACCCATTTCCCAGGCGAGTTCTTCGACGTACAAGGCCCAGCCTTCGAGGTAAGCGGGAACGAGGACGGTTTTATGGAAGGTGGGGGCGCTGAGGTCGAGTTCGTGGAAGAGGAGCTGGGAGAGCATGTGGCCGGGGATGGTCTCGTGATAGAGCCAGGAGGGGAGTTCGTAGCGGGGGATGGGATTGTCGAAGTTGAAACGCAGGATGGCCGGGCCGGGGTCGCCGTAGGCGGGGTCGTTGTAGACCTGGTCGGGGTAGGCAAGTTTGACGATGATCTCTTTGGATGGGTAGATGTCGAAATAGGAGTCCTTCTTGGCTTCGAAGCCGTCCACCAGATCCTGGACAGTCTCGAGGAGTCTCGTCCTGTCAGGAGGGCCGGCTTCCTGCATGAGGCGTTTACGGAGTTCATACATGGTGAGGTCAGCAGGGTAGCCAAGTTCCTGGTGGGCAAAGGTGCGCATTTCTTTCTGTAGGCGGGCGACTTCGGCAATGCCCAACTGGTGGATCTGGTCGGGGGTGAGGGTGGAGCCGGTGACGTTGCGCAGTTTGTAGCTGTAGTAGGCTGTGCCGTCAGGCAAACCCAGGGCACCGGTTTCTTCTGGGGCGATGTCGAAGATCCCGGTCAGGTAAGCCTGTAGTTTATGCCAGGAGGGGATGACCGTGTTTTCGACTTCTGCCAGCGCCCGGCTTCTGAATGCCTGTTTTTGCGAGGGGCTGATGGCGTCTGTTTCGTCAAGCCTTTCGACAAAGGATGTGTAGAGAATATTTTCCCGGGGAACATCGAGGCGGCTGCGGGGGTCGTAGGAATAGCCGCGGTCGAGTTGGGCCAGGCTGGAACGGAGCATGAATTTCGTGGGCAGGATGCCGGCCTCCTGGCGTAGTTTAAGGGCTTCGAGCAACTGGTCAGTCCAGGTGTCGATGGATGAGAGGCGGGCGAGGTAGTCTTCGGCATCCTGGGGGGTATGGATGGCCATGCCGGTCATGTTCCAGATGACAAGGGTGTCCTGGCTCATACCCCAGGAGGATTCGCCGTTGACGGGGTAGGTGTGGTACATGTAGGGATGCCCCTCGACCAGGCCGGTGAGATAGTCTTCGAACGTATCGTAGGTGATCTGCTGGTCGTAGGTGAGAGCGGAGCGGTCGTAGGTGTGCAGGAGATCGAGGATGGCGCGCTGCAGCTGCTGGGTCTCGCAGATGTAGGAGTCGGAGATATCGGTGAAACGGTCGTTGCGGATCCCATAGCGGGCGTAGGGCCCGGACATGAGGTCACCATAGGAGCCTTCGGTGAAAATGAGCAGGTCAGGGTCGCGGATGGCGATCTGCCGGAAGGATTCTTCGAAGAATTCTTCGACAGGCAGGCCGCGCAGTTGGGCGATGACGGAGGTTACGCCGGGAGGCCGCGGGCCGGAGTCGGCGGGGAGGGCAGGGGGAACCGCAATGGGAATGGCAGCGGGGACCGCAGGCAGGCAGCCAACAGCGAGGAGGAGCAGGAGGAGGGCGGAAGAGAGGCGGGCAGAGACTGGCATGAGGTTCATTTCTCCCGCAGGCGCGGGTTGAGCACCTGTTCGAGGGCAAGGCCGAGCAGGGCAAAGCCGAGGCCGGTAAGGACAAGCAGCGCGACCGGGATAAGGATGCGATGCGGATAGACCTGGAAGGCCCGGCTGCTCAAGGCTTCGTAGATGACTTTGCCCCAGGTGGGCATGAGCGGGTCACGCACGCCGAGAAAGGCCAGGGTGGCCTCGTAGTAGACATAGACCGGGACCATGGTGACCAGCTGAGGCAACATGACGGGCAGGATGCGGGGCACGAGGTAATGCCAGACCAGCCGCCCGCCGCTGGCGCCGTAGGCTTGCGCAGCTTCAATGTAGGGGGATTCTTTGATCTGCAGGAAGGCCGCGCGGTAGTTCTTGAGCGGACTGCCGAAGATGCTGAGCAGGACGAGGACACCCAGCACGGCCCAGATGGAGTTGGTGTACATCAGGAAGACCAGGATGGCAATCGCCAGGGTGGGCAGGATCATATTAACATCCGAAATGCGCTGGATCAAGATATCCACCCAGCCGCCGTACCAGGCTCCGGCGGCAGCCAGGGCCATGGAAAGCAGGCTGGTGGCGACCGCCCCGAGGACCCCAAAGGCAAGCGCCAGGGGGATGCCGTTCAGGAGCGGCAGGGTGAGGTCGCGGCGCTGGCTGTCGGTGCCAGCCAATCCGAAGGCTTGCCCGAAGAGCACCATTTCGGCCTCCAGGTCGGCCTCCGGTTCGAAGAGGAAGGCTTTGACCTGCAGGGTGTACCTGCCCTTCACAACCCGGCCCCCAGCCGGGTCTGTGAACAGGGCTTCGACCACCGGCCGCCCACCCAGTTTGCGCTGGAGACGCTCATCTTCGGAGACATAGTATGTTTCGACAGCGGTCTTGATGATCACGTTACCCAGGTCGAGCGTGCGTCCATCGGGCGTGAGCCAGGTGAGGCTGACCAGGGGCGGCTTCTGTTGGAAATTGCTTTCCAATGAAAGATTCAGCTGTTGCGGCAGGATGCCGGTCGAATAATCAAAAGGAAAAGCGAATGTTACTGTGCGAATGTCGCTTTGGAGCGGCCCGGCCTCTTTGAGTTCTTTATCCTCCCGGCTGCTGAGCAGGATGCTCTTGGGAAGTTTCTCGCGGCGGAAGACATTAAACCAGACCGGTGCGGCATTGGCAGGATTGGCGCGCCACTCCCCGAGCGTTTCTCCCTGCAAAGACCAGATGCGTACAGCCTCGTCGCCCGGGTAGGCGAGGCGTGAGTAGATTGCCGCCGCGACCAGTACCAGGATGATCACCAATCCCAATGCACCTGCCGGTTGAGCAAGCACTTCGCTCAGAGTAGGGGTGAAGCGCTTGAGACCATGCCCCAGCCGGGAGAAGAGGCGGGCAGGCCTGGGGTTGGAATGAAAAGGGCGAAAGGACTCATCGAGGGGGGTGAGCATCCGTTTCTCGAAAGTCTGTTTTGGCTTATGGAAGGGGAATGCCCACTTTCTGGTGGTAAGCAGGCGGGCTTTTGGGGCGCCCGATTCGATGCGTACGCGCGGGTCAATGAGGGCATAGAGAATGTCGAGCAGGAAGACCGTGATGGCCAGGAGGTAGGCAAAGATGGCGACGATGCCAAGCAGGAGCGGGGTATGGAAGGTGCGGATGGCGATTGCAAAAATGGCGCCCAACCCCGGCCAGCCGAAAAGCAGTTCGAGGGCAATGGTGGCCTGCCACATGCTGACGACCAGCATGACGAAATTGGTCAGGATATAGGGCAGTGTGGGACGTAAAATGTAACGGCGTTCGAGCATGCCATCCGGGAGGCCTTTGGCACGGGCCATCTCGACGTAGTCTTCTTCAGAGTAGATGAGGAAGAATGAGCGCCAGGTATAGACGCTCTGGAAGAAGAGGCTGATGAACAGGGCCAGTACCGGCAGGAATATCTGTTTGAGGAACATCCAGATGGCAGGCAGGTTGAGAGCTAGAGTCCCGCCGGCCCCACCACTGCCACCCATGAGGCGGGGGTAGGGAAAGATACCCGCCAGGGTGACGAAGAAGAAGATCAGGAGGAGACCATGGATCCAGGGGGGTACAGAAGTGGCGGAGGAAAGCACCACGATCAGCCAGTTCAGGAACCGCCCGCGCCGCCGCCGGGACAGGTTGAGAGCCAGGAAGACGCTGGCAAAGAACAAGAGCAGGGTGGAAGCGCCCACCAGGAGCATGGTGTAAGGAAACTGATGGAGAAGATAGGCGCGTGTGTCTCCCCTGACGACGGCGACGTAGTTGCCGCCGCCCGGCGAGATGATCCAGCGGATGGGACCATCCCCCCAGTCCAGCAGCATGGCTTTCAGGAACCAGCGCCAGGTACGTACCATGAAGGGGACGTGCAGGCCGCGCTCTTCTTCCCCGATCCAGCGCGTCGTCCAGATGAGGTCCTGGATTTGTTCGTAAGTCAGCCCCTCAAAGGCCCCGCTTTGCCGCAGCCCGCCGATTTCGTCGGCAACATCCGAGCGGAAGACGGCGTCCACATAGCCGCCGAGATTGACGACGAGGATGGTGAGATAGAGGCCGGCGGCAACCGTAGCGAACAGGATGACGGCTTTGAGAACGGCGTACCTGGCCAGGCGGGAGAGGGCTGGCCGGGGTGTGGAGGAGGTGGGGAGGACGTGATTTTCCATGCTGGATCGCTTGGCAGATGGACTGTGGTTTTATGCTACTCCAGGCGGGGAAAAAAAACATCCGACAGGTGGGGGATGAAGGTATGGACAGGTGAACAGTATCCATGGCCGTGGATGAGAAAAGAAACCAAATATTCGCAGGGTAGAATGCAGGGTGCAAAGCCTGCATTGGGTACCAGCCGCGGCGAAGACCAAAGGGGGTTGAATTGGGGCAGCGTTTTTTGTATAGTTAAGGTAGTATCCGGCAGCGGCCGGGCGCAAGCCGGTGGGATCAGCGTTTATCCATTCCAAGCATCGCAGCCTGTGAAAGGAGAAGCCATGAATCCTGAACCGATCATTATTCTCGTGTTGGTGGTCGTTGCGGCTCTCATCGGAATCTTGCTGGCAAATAACCAGCCTAGGCATCGTTCAACGTTCTGGGAGGAGCATGCCAGCGGGTATGTGGAGAAGTGCCCATACTGCGGGTTTGGCTTTGGGGGGATGAGCCAGATGAGTAGCGGGCTGGGGGGAACCGTGAGCGGTTCGTCGGAATCCCATTTTGAGATCAACGATCACGCGGTGTGTCCGAGCTGTGGGAGCAAGATCAGGCGGACGCCGAGAGGAGAAGCGATGTCCCGCAGGTTCGGGTGAGGGAGCCTGCGGGACTGGATGTGAATGAAGGGGGGACTTCGGCCGGCTTAGGGCGCCGGGTTCGAAGTGACCCCGGTGCTAATAGGGTTTGGCGAGCAATTCGTCGAGGGCCTTCCTGGAATCTTGGTCAATCAGGGCATGCTGGCTGCCGCCGTGGGCGTCCATGGTGACGACGACGGGGAAGTTCTTGACCTGGATGACCCACATGGCCTCGGGAACACCGAAGTCGTACTTGTAGACGCCGAGGACTTTTTCAACGGAGCCGGCGATGAGGGTGGCGGCTCCGCCGATGGCGTGGAAGTAGACGAAGGGGACATCCTGGCAGCCCTTGAGGGTTTTGGGGCCCATGCCGCCTTTTCCGATGACGCCTTTCGCGCCGAAGTGCTGCATGACATCGGCCTGGTAGGGTTCCTCACGGATGGAGGTGGTGGGGCCGGCAGCGACGAATTTGTATTGTTTGGTGTCGAGGCCGGAAACGACAGGGCCACAATGGTAGATGACGCCGCCCTTGAGGATGGGCTGGAGGGCTTCGTAGACCTGCTGGTCATCACCCTGCGGCTGGCGGGACTTTTTGATGAAAGTTTCGATCATCCACTTGTGGACGGTGTCGCGGCCGGTGATCATGACGCCGGTGAGGGCAACGGGGTCACCGACCTTGAGGCTGCGGATGACGTCATCGCTGATGGGGATGGTTATTTCACGCATGGTTTTCCTCCGGGGATGGGTGTGGAGGGCAGGACTGCACTCCACAGGCCATCAACTAATCGTAGACGACCTCGCCATTGCCCTTGAGGGTCATTTTGCGGCGGCGGTAGGCCCAGCACATGTAGGAAATGGTGACGAAATAGGAAGCCGGCAGGCGGTGCAGGCCGGTGATCTTGGTGTCGAGGACAGTGGTCTTGCCGCCGAAGCCCATGGGACCGATGCCGAGCTGGTTGGCTTCGCTGGTCAGACGTTCCTCGAGATCGGCCAGTTGGGGGTCGGGGTTGCGGGTGCCGATTTTGTCGAAGAGGACTTCCTTGGATTTGACGTAGCCGGTGCCGCGGTCGCCGCCGATGGCGACGCCGAGGATGCCGGGGGCGCAGCCCTGTCCCTGGGCCTTATGTACAGCATCGAGGACGACTTTGCGGACACCGGCCAGGTCGCGCCCGGCGCCGAGGGCAGAATTGGGCATGGAGTACTGGATGCCGACGTTCTCGCAGCCGCCGCCCTTGAGCATGAGTTCGATGCTGAGATCGTCGCCGTCCACTTCTTCGAAGTGGATATAGGGGAAGTCATCACCTCCGAGGTTGTTGCCGGAGTTTTTGTCGTAGATGGCATCCACGGCATTGGGACGCATGTAGGCTTTTTTGGTGGCTTCGGCGAGGGCAGAGCGAATCTGGGCTTTGAGCTTGCGGGTGCTCCAGCCTTCGGGGTGTTTTACATAGAAGATGGGCGTGCCGGTATCCTGGCAGATGGGGCTGGAATTCTGGCGGGAGAGTTCCACGTTCTTGAGAACAGTTTCCAGCGCGCCGCGGGCCGCCGAGCCGGGGGCTTCCTTCTGGATGGCTGCTTGCAGTCGTTCTTCAACGTCTGCAGGCAGATCGGAGGATGTGCGGCGGATGAGTTCGAGGATTTCATTGGTCAGGTCTCGCATGGGGTCTCCTTCCGAGGATTTTTAAGACCCTGAAGGCTTGGAAAGCCCTGAGGGTCCATGCTCCAAATTGTATTCTTTATCATACAGCGATTGAGGGGGGAGATGCGAGTGACAAAACGCGCCTGTTTTTTGGGCAAAAAAGCATATGCCCGACCTGCGCGCGGCATGATCCTTTCTGCATACCGCGCCGGAGAGTATCGCCTTAATCGAGGGGGCGCATGATCCTGGCGCGAATGACCTGGCGGTCGCTGGCGCCGAATTTGTATTTGTAGTCTTCGCTGCCGCGCATGAAGTCGAATTCAACGCGCCGGCGGGTGACGGCCCATTCGAGCAGGTAGCCGAGCAGCACCCAGCCAGGAGAGAGTTCCATGAAGCTGCGGTCGAGTCCGGAGTTGTAGACCCAGACCTTGTTGTCGTAGTCGAAGTTGAGGTAGGCGCAGGCTTTCTGTCCATCGATTTCGAGGAAGGCAAGCTGCAGCCAGCCGGCGCGGAAGGCGGCGAGGCTGGCGAGGTGCATCTGGGTGCGCATGGCGGGGGTGAGGAAGGCAGCTTTTTGGGGGTCGCTGGCCATGAGGGCCAGAAAGGCATCCACTTCGGAGGCGAGGGCGGCTTCGTCTTCAACGATGTACCAGCGTACGCCGCGCTCGCTCTCTTCTGCGCGGCGCATCTTGCGGCGCAGTTCGTGACGCTGTTTTTTATCGAGGCTGGCAAGATAGGCCTCGAAGTTATCCGGGAGGGAGATGGAGGGGGCCACCTGCAGAGCCTGGCGTGTGAAATTCCAGCCCCGGGCGGCGGCTTCGGCCTGCAGGGCAGTCAGGCTGGGAGAGTTTTCGGGGATGTTGTAGAGATCGAGGGCCTTCCAGGCAAGAGGGAAGCCGGGGGCGGATAGAAAGTCGAGCAGGCCGTGCAGGAAGGGGGCCAGGTCCGTGGGGCGGGCGAGCAGATCCAGGAAGTCAGAGATCTCGATGCTGCCGAGCAGCAGGAGGGCGGGGGCAGAGTCGTGGGAGGCGAAGAAGAGCGGCGCCGCGCCAACCAGGCTGCCATTGGCTTGGGCGGTGACAACGGCCAGTCCGGCCTGCGGCCATTCCCCGCCGCCGCGCGTTTCCCACCAGGAGCGCAGGTATTCATGACGCAGGAAGGGAGTGTCGCTGATGCTTTGGGAGAGCAGGCTGTTCCAGCCTGCGGCGAGGGGTTCGAATTCGTGCGGAAGGGTGATGAGTGTAAAATCCATGAGGTTTCTTCGATAACAGGCTGGTTGGTGGGTTGAATTTTACCGTATAATCAATGGGAAAGGCCAATATGTCCAACGTTCTCGATCTGCAGATTGCTCCGCTTAACCGGCAGAATGGCCAGGAACTGCCCAGCCTGCTGGCGATGACTCCGCCGCGCCGTACCGGGCGCGGGCGTGAGCAGGACCGGCTGGTGGTTTACCTGGTGCTGACCGGCAATACGACTTTCTCAACGGCTGAATATGTGCAAATGACCAGCCAAGTGGCGGCCCAGTTCTACCAGACCGCCGGCTCTCTGACGCATGCCATGCGGGCCGGGGCAGATGCACTGAACCGGGCGCTCTTGGAGCGCAACCTGCGTACCACGGGGCGCGGCCAGTTTGCCATTGGCTGGCTGGTGCTGGGGGCGTTGCGCGGCACGCAGGTGGTATTGCTGCTCAGCGGGCCGACACACGTGATGGTAAGCGGCCGGGCGGGAATGCGCCACATCCACGACCCGGCTCTTTCGGGGCGCGGCCTGGGACTGAGCCAGACAATGACCACCTATTTTGCCCAGGCCGAACTGCAGCCCGGCGACGTGCTGCTGCTATGCGGCAAGGCGCCGCCAGCGTGGGAGGGGGCACTGTCTGCAAGCAAGGGAGCGGATGGGATGGATGCGCTTCGGCGGCGGCTGATGGCTGCGGCTGAAGCAGAGACGAACGCGGTGCTGGTGCAGGTGCAGTCCGGCCGGGGCCAGGTGGTGGTGCTGAAGGGCGGGCGATCCGAACCGGCGGTTGAGCCTGCGGCAGTCACGCCAGCCGAGCCCCCCGCGGTTGGGCAGGCGCCGCAGGTGGAGCAGCCTGCAGCCGGGCTGGAGTCGGTCAGGAACGAGACCCCGCCAGCGGCGTACTCCATCCCGGTTCAGGTGGAGGCGACGGTCACGATCAACAAGCATCCCGAGCGCTCGCTCGACGTGGAGGATTTCCCGGCGCCCGGGGCGCAGGAGGGGGAGGATCCGGAAGCAACTGTGATGCGGGTGCGGCGGCGCACCCCCAGCGAGGGGACGCGCCGGGCGGCGCGCACGGCAGTGGATGGGATGCGCGCCTGGCGGCGGCTGACAAGCGGGATCGGTGTAAGCCTGCGCAGGATGATGCCGCGCCTGTTGCCGGGCGAAGAGGGGCAGGAGGCGGCTGTGCGTCTGCCGGCCTGGTGGATGGGCTTCGTGGCGGTGGCCGTGCCGCTGGTGGTGGTGACGATCGCCAGCCTGGTATATTTCCGCTTTGGGAGCGGCCTGCAGTACCAGGAACTGTACAGCCAGGCGGAGGCTGAGGCGGCGCGGGCGGCCAGCGAAACCGACCCGGTGCGCCAGCGGGAGGCCTGGCAGAAGACGCTGCTGCTGCTGGAGGAAGTGGAAAACCACCGGACGACAGATGAGAGCCGGGCACTGCGCAGCCAGGCGCAGGCCAGCCTGGATGGCCTGCTGGGCATCGTGCGGCTGGATTTCCAGAAAGCCATCAGCGGCGGGAAACTGGATGGCAACGTGCGCGTGACACGGCTGGCGGCGACGGATATGGACTTGTACATGCTGGACGAGAAGTCGAACAAGGTGCTGCGCTCCTTCTGGACCAGCGGCGGCTATCAAATGGATGCATCCTTCGAGTGCCGGTCGGGGCCGTATGGCGGTTACCAGGTAGGAACGCTGGTGGACATCTTTGCTCCGCCCAAGGGGAATGAAGCCGGGGCGAGTGTGATGGCCATTGATGAGGCGGGCAGCCTCCTGTACTGCGCACCCAATCAGGATCCACAGGCAGTGCCGCTGCCGCCTCCGGACACGAGTTGGAACGGGGTCAGCGCGGCGACTCTCGACGGTGACCTGCTGTATGTGCTGGATGCGGGGGCGAACGCAGTCTGGGTGTATGTGGGCAGGAATGGTATTTTTGAAGAGCGGCCTCTGTTCTTCTTCGGGGAGCAGGTGCCTTCCGTAGGGGGGGCGATCGACCTGGCTGTGAACGGAGACGATCTGTACCTGCTGCACTCGGATGGTTACCTGATCACCTGCACGTACAACCGGATTGATTCGATCAAGACCCGCTGCACGGACCCGGCGACTCTGGTGGACCTTCACCCGGCCAACCAGGGCATTAATCCCTTCCTGAAGACCCAGTTCACGCAAATGTTATTTGCCACGCCACCAGATTCGACCGTGATCCTGTTGGATTCTATTGACCAGGTACTCTTCCGCTTCAGCCCGCGTTCGCTGGAATTACAAAATCAGCTGCATGCACGCTCCGATAACCCGCTGCCACGGGGAACGGTCAGCGCCATGACGATGAGTCCCAACCACACCCTGTTCCTGGCTTTCGAAGACCGGATCTATTTTGCCGTTGATGTGCCCTGATGAAAGGTGCTGTGTGCACCAGGAGGCTTCCCTGCCATGTTGATCGATTTCATCAAATCCCTGCTTGGAATCGGCAAGTCTTCCCAACCGGTGAAGCCGGTGATTCCCTCCATCTCGGTCCCGCCGGACGGCTCGGACGAACCGGCACAGATGGTGACAGTCAAGGTACTGGCGCTGGTCTATGACCCCGTCATGGATGCCGCCAGCGGTGTGACGCTGCGCGAATCCATGAACTGGAATCGCCCATTGGATCTCAGCGACGGCTTTTCGGCGGATATCCTGCAGTCCAGCCAGGGGATGGGGCGCTACCAGGTCGTCCAGCGGGTGGACCTGCACGAGTTCCCCGTGCTGGCAGACGGCTTCCAGTACACGCCGAAGACGTACATGGATGTGCTGCGGGCCGTTACTCCGCCGCACAAACCGATGGAGATCGATTACCAGGCCATCCTGAGGAAATTCAACATCCTGCAGGCGGTGGGACGGAATGAGATCGATGAGGTGTGGATCCTGGCTTTCCCGTATGCCGGCTTGTACGAGTCGACCATGGGCGGGGCAGGCGCCTTCTGGTGCAACGCGCCGGTACTCAAGAACACCGAGAGCTGTGCGCGGCGTTTCGTGGTGATGGGCTTCAACTTCGAGCGCGGGGTGGGGGAGATGCTGGAGGCTTTCGGCCACCGGGCCGAAGCGATCCTGACCAAGACTTTCGAGAAGACCAGCGGGGAGGCCAACCTGTACCTGCGTTTTGCACGCTACGAGAAGATGACGCCCGGCAGGGCCGAAGTGGGCAGCATCCATTACGCTCCCAACAGTGAGCGCGATTACGACTGGAACAACCCGCGCAAAGTACTGTCCTTCTGCGATAACTGGTACAAGTTCCCCGACCTGAGCGGCGCAGCCCGGCTGGTGGATGCCATGGAGTGGGGCAGCGGCGACATCCGCCTGCACCATACCTGGTGGCTGAAGCACGTCCCGCACGTGGCGGGACGCAAGAACGGCATTCACCATAACTGGTGGCAATACATCATGGATGCGAACAAGGTGGCGCGGTAAAGTTCGTGATGGCGTATCGGCCTGTTTGCCGATGCCCGGCAGTCTTCTGTCGGGCATCGGTTTTTTTATCCCGCCAGCTCATTCTGAACTGCGTGGCGGCGAAGAATCTCCGGTTGGCACTTGCCAGACCTTTTGGACACTTTCTGAGAGTTTCTGAGGGCTGATGGGCGGGACGGCGGGTTAGAATTTGCCCATTCATCAAGGAGGCAAGAATGGCGGAACAACGGGCATCCAATTCGGGGGCAGGTGGATTCTGGAAGCCGCTGGCGGAGATCGGGCTGGCTTTGCTGCTGATCCAGGCAGCGCGGGCGGGGCTGGTGGTGTTGATCTGGCGGATTTGGAAGCCGCAGATGGAGGCGGATTGGGCATGGGTCAATATTGCTGTCTATCTGCTCTGCGGGCTGGGAGTCTGGCTGGTCCTCCGGCCAACGGCGCGAGAGTTGGGACTGCCGTGGCGGGAGATGCCGCGCGGCGAACGGACCTTTTATGTGGCTGCCGGCGGAAGCCTTCTGGCGCTGGTGGTGACCAGCCTGGGGTTTGGGACAGAGATCCTTCTGCAGAACGCGGCCTCGATGCTGGTGCTGCCGTTGTTCGAGGAGACGATTTTCCGCGGCTGGGCGTGGAATAAACTGGAGAACAGCCTGAAGGGCAAACCAGCCGGACTGGCCCTCTACCTGGGCATATCTGTCCTGTTCAGCCTGTGGCACCTGGGATATATGGATGTCTATATGCTGAAGGCCATGCCCGCCAACCCCGGCCTGGAATGGGGGACTTTCCTGGCGATGAAATTGCTGACCACGCTCATGATTGGGCTGGTCATCGGCCTGGCACGCTGGCGGACGAAGAAATTGTATGCCCCCCTGCTGGTGCATGGCTTGATCAACCTGTTTGGGCGCTGAGTTCCCAGACCTGGTACAGCCCCAGGCGGCCCCCTTGGCCGTCCGAGTAGAAGGTCTCGAGTACGCGGAAGCCGCTGGCGCCGGCCAGTTCTTCGAGGGCAGGCGGATCGAAGGAGTGGACGTAACGCAGTCCCCGGCCGCCGGAGCGCCAGTCGAGCAGGGCATCGCCGGGGTCGACCTGCGCCTCGGATAGTCCAATGCTGCTCCAGGGCTGGATTCTGGCGCGCAGTTTGGGGCTGTTGAGAAACTGCCAGTTGGACAGGATGAAGCGGCCGCCTGGCCGGAGCCAGCCTGCCGCCCGGCGGCAGAAGCCGAGGCGCAAGGCCGCGGAGGGGATGTGATGCAGGACGGCAAAGGCGGTGATGAGGGAAAAGTGCGATTCAAGCAGGGCAGAGAAAGCGGGGTCGCCGGATAATTGTGTGCGCAGCACAGCATCCCAGTCTGTTGTGAGGTCTGCCTGGAAGAAACGCACCGGGAATCCGCCCGCGCCGGCAGCGGCGGCCTCGAGCAGGGGCAGGCTGAAATCCAGGCCGACGAGGGGCGCGCGGTGGCCTTGGACAGCCAGCGCACGCACCAGGTTGCCATTGCCGCAGCCCAGGTCGAGGATCGTTTCGCTGCCATGCAATTGGTCCAGCATCCGGCGCACACCCGGCTGGACGGCGCCGCGCGTGGAGGAGAAAGCCTCCCCAAACGTCTGGTAGAATTGGCGATTGAGGTCCATCAACCGGTTGGCAATGCTCGATTCCATTGACTTGATTATACGCCATGGAGACTGAAAGACAGCGCCAGTGGCGCGCCCGCAAGGCCCTGACCCCCGAAAAACTATCCCTGGCCCGCCAGGTACTGGATGAGATCCGGCGCGGCGTGGAGGTGATGGCGGCCCTGCGCGCCCATCCCCTGCCCGGCGGCGGCCTGCTGGGCAAGTCGGCGCTGGTGGCGGCTTACCGCGAACTGTCCGCTGCCGGCGAGCCGCTGGAGGCAGCCCTGCTGGAGCGCCTGCGGCTCAAGCCGGTGCGCACGCTTTCGGGGGTGACCACGGTAACCGTGCTGACCAAGCCTTATCCCTGCCCGGGCAGATGCATCTTCTGCCCGGAGGACGTGCGCATGCCCAAGTCGTATCTGCCGGACGAGCCCGGCGCGATGCGCGGCCTGGAACATGACTACGATCCTTACGCGCAGGTGGCGGCGCGCATCCAGGCACTGGCGGCGCTGGGCCACCCGACCGACAAGATCGAGCTGCTCATCCTGGGCGGCACCTTCAGCGCCTACCGGCGCGATTACCAGGAGTGGTTCGTGCGGCGCTGCTTCGAGGCGATGAACGCCGCCCCGCAGGAGTACCTGGTGGAGGCCCACCGGCTGAACGAAACGGCCCCGCACCGGAACGTGGGCCTGGTGATCGAGACCAGGCCGGATGAGATCACCCCCGGGGAACTGCGCTGGCTGCGCTGGCTGGGGGTGACCAAGGTCCAGATGGGCGCCCAGAGCCTGGATGATGGGATCCTGCGCCGCAACCAGCGTGGCCATACGACGGCCCAATTGTGCCAGGCGGTGGCCCTGCTGCGGGCGGGCGGTTTCAAGATCGTGCTGCACTGGATGCCCAACCTGCTGGGTTCTACGCTCGAATCAGACCGGCTCGACTTCGGCCGCCTGTGGGAAGGCATCTGCCCGGATGAGATCAAGATCTACCCAACGCAGCTCCTGGAGAACACCGAACTTTACCGGTACTGGCAGGCCGGCGAGTACATTCCGTACAGCACCGCGGAACTGGTGGCCCTGATCGCCGGCCTGAAGCCGGGGGTGCCGCGCTACTGCCGTATCAACCGCATCATCCGGGATATCCCCTCCACGCACGTGGTGGCCGGCAACCGGCGCACCTCCCTGCGGCAGGATGTGCTGGCCGAGATGGAGCGGCGCGGGACGCGCTGCATGTGCATCCGCTGCCGCGAGGTGCGCAGACAGCAGGTGCAGGCCGGCGGGCTGGAACTGCATGACCTGTGCTACCCGGCCGAAGCAGGGGCGGAGGAACACTTCCTCTCTTTCGACACGGCCGACGACCAGCTGGCGGGTTTCGTGCGTCTGAGCCTGCCCGGCCCGGAATCGCCGGATACCGGCATGGCGGACCTGGAGGGGGCGGCCATCATCCGGGAAGTGCACGTCTACGGCCAGTCCCTGCCGGTGGGGGCGGAGCAGAGCGGTGCGGCCCAGCACACCGGATTGGGGACGCGTTTGCTGGCAGAGGCTGATAAAATAGCACGCGCGCGCGGTTTCCGGCGCATGGCAGTCATCGCAGCAGTGGGCACGCGCCAATATTACCTGGAGCGCGGCTTCCGGCGCGGCGAATTGTACCTGGTGAAGGACCTCTGACCTCACCTCCCCGGTAAGCGGTTTGGATCATTATTCATGCCAAAGGACATTCATTGGAAAAACTCTTCCAACTATTCTGGCTATTCCTTAAAGTCAACCTGCTGAGCACTTCCGGCCCGGCCTCGGTGGGCCTGTTGTACCACGAGGCTGTGGGGGAATTCGTGAGTGAGAGCCAGTTCGTGCAGGCGGTGGGCTTTTCATCCGTCCTGCCCGGCAGCGACGCCCTGCAGCTGGCCATGTACGTCGGGTACGCGGCGGGCGGCATTCCCGGCGGGCTG
>CAYLXB010000009.1:47022-73261 GCA_964387495.1 uncultured Anaerolineaceae bacterium | reverse complement strand
CGATGGTACTTGGAGGGTAACCTCCCGGGAGAGTAGGTCATTGCCAAGGGGCTTTTCTTTTTAAGCCGACACGGGGGGATCCAGTTTGGTAAGGACTGCTGGAGCCGCCAGAGTCTATATGGTGGTGGCGGATGCGGTGCTGTCGGAACGCAGAATGGTGGAACTGTCCGCAATGGCGGTGCAGGAAAAGCAGGAATTGTGGTCGTGATTTCGTGGTAAGCAAAAAGCATTATTCAATGCAAGCGGGGTTTTGTACTTGTACCAGATAGGTTGCTGTTTTGCTTCCCTTTCTCAGGGAGTCACAACGCTTCGACATAGCTTATCAACAGGCTACATTGGTCGTCTGCTACATGGCAGCCTGACCCTTACCAGGACTTGATTTTCACCAGCAAGCACATCATCCCCCAATGGGGAAACGATAACTTTCAGGACGTGCCACGCGGTGTCAGGCCACTTTTATTTTTCCAATCTTGATAGGTACGATGATCGATGCTGCGATTACCAGCAATCCGAGTGAAATTCCGAGAAGCAGATTCGGTATACCACGGGAGCGCTCATTGCCTCTTACCACCAAGTATTCCTCTACTTCATCCGGTGTCAGTACTGCCAGTTCAAACGTATGATCTAACTCATTCGTGTGATTCTTAAAGATACCGACATTCGATTTTACTGGTCTCAGGTATATTATCTTTGCGTTTACCTGCAATACCCTTTCCTGCCATGGAATGGATAAGTCAATTTCCTGTATAGGCAGGGTCACATCAAAGTAAGGGCTTATGTCTTTGTATTTATCAGACAGAGAATCGCCCCATTGTGTGTTCATGTTTCCAGGATACCCGGCAAGTTCCGTGTCCAGACCACCTTGGATAAAGAGGGAGGCTTCTTTCCCTCTCCAATACTCCTCGATAGAAATATCGTATCCCACGAAATAAATCCTAAGCTTTAGGGGTTGGTCAGAACCTGCTACCAAAACTCTCTGGCCGTTTTCTACATACACTTTCTTGAAATCCCAGCAAAAAAAACAATGCCCTTTGTCCTTTTCATCCAGGAAGAGCTTATTCCCTTCCAGAAGTGGTCCGTCATAGAGCATAGTGCGACCTTGAGCGTCTGAGTTCGCCTTGAACTGATAGACATCCTTGTATTTATTTACGGCATTGTTCAGAAAGATGAGACCCAGGATGGGGCCAGCCCCCATAATAGTCAATAGAAACCAGGCCCATATTGTATCGCGTGTAGACGGTTTGGATTTATATCTGTTCTTCATGAAAGCCTCCTTACGACTAAATCTGGAAAGGGTCAAAATACTGTTGGGGTTTTTTACACATTTCCGGATTTTCGGTCACTAACGGCAGGTTTTGCCGGAGGATGGGGGCAGGAAAAAGCCGAAGCGTAGAAAAGGCTCAAAGGGGTTGAATCCCCGCGGGCATGGGGCAAGGCCCCCGCCCACTGTGCGGAGACAACCCCACCCCACTGACTGCTTTTTGCTTACGGGCAAAGAGAACACGATTTTAAAAATACAAATTCAGCCAGTCATCTTCCTTAGTATCTATGATCCAGAATGTTATGGGAGCGGCTTCGTCGTGGGTTCCGCAGCTGGCATTGCTGGGACATTTTCTTCATCGTTACTTAATACATTTTTTGCAGCAGTGGTTAACGCTTTATCAATATCGCCATTTAATCCTCTATATCTGTCGTAAATCACTCTGGCAATATCACGCCCCCAAAGACTTACAAGAGCATCAGTAACAGTTTCAGCTGAGGAATCTACAAAAGGGGCATTATATGGTTGGTCAGGGCAATTGCTGGAAGTTACCGTATTGGGCGGTTGAACCCGACCAGAGATAGATGTTTTATATGCATCATTGTTCTCAAAGGAAATTACCAGGACCCCACTTACATCAGAATCAGTGTAACAACTATTTTTCCCTTGTTTTGTAATAATGTTTTTATAAATCACTCCATGAGACGTTCCATTTACTTTGATCGATAATCTGGCATCGCATTGGGAATCTTCTTCTACAACCTGCACGCCAATCTCCTGTAAAACTTCAGTAATTACCGATTCATAAGGGAATGAATATTGCCTAGGAGTAATATTCATCCCAAGCTCGACGAGTGTTTCTTTGAAGAACCCAAACCACTCATCCGGATAAGCTTGGGATACTTCAAGACATAATGTTTTTACAAATACGCCTTCCCGTCCAGGAATTTGAAGTTGCAAGGGTTTCACTGTTTTTTCTGGTTTTTCTTTGGGTAAGCCACCCATTAAATTGAGACAACCAAAAAACACAATAATCAGAAGACCAATTCCTACAAATATTGTTTTGATATCCGCTTTTTTACCCATGGCTACTCTCCTGCACTAACCCAAGTTGCTACCTCGGGAAATGAAGGGGGAATCCTTGTAGTACTTGGCAAGGTTGAGATTGCCTTCGCGGTAGGTAGCGCAGTTACCTGCCCTACCTCTGGTTGACGTTGGGGCTGAGGTTGGGATGGGATGAGGCTGGCGTGGCAGTCTGGATATCGGTGGTGTTGCTACAGGCCGGCGTTGAGGCGTTGATATGAGAAGTCGTGAAAGGGGGAGCATGCAGATCCCGGCTCGCATTCTTCGTGATACCATTTTGCATTCTCCTTTCGTAAATTACGGAGAGGCAAACGAACGGCGTGGCAGATGAATGGATCGATACCATGATTTTAGCACAGGTGTAAGGGTTTTGAGCCGGGGTATTCTTACAGGTCATCACCAATGGGCTTTTCTTTCTTGGACCGGGATCATGCAGGGGGGTGTCTGGGATGCTCAACAGAGCGCGATTCAGCGACTGCCGAGGGAAACGGTACTGTGTGCCGGAATTGCTTTTTGGGTGGTAATGCGAGTTTCACAAGTGGCCGGCCGAGGATTACGGACAAGGTCTTTTTTGCATCCCTCACTTTTGCCTGATCCGTTCCCCTATAAGTATGGCTGCCAGCGTATGATTCAGACTCGCAGCGAGCCGCGGAAGGCCCTGGCGGCGTAGTAGGATTCGGCGCCGTTGTGATAGACGAAGACGTGGCCGTAGCGGCGATCGCAAAAGAGGGCGCCGCCGAGTTTTCTGATCGCAGGAGGCGTTTTCACCCAGCTCGATGTTTTCGTATCGAAAGTACCGAGTGTCTGCAATTCCCGGTATTGTTCTTCTGTCAGGAGTTCAATGCCCATGGCCGCGGCCATGTCGACCGCGTTGTCTCCGGGTTTGAAGGATTTCCTGGACTCCAGCGCTTCACGGTCGTAACATACACTCCGGCGGCCAGCGGGGCTTTCTGGCGAACAATCGCAGAAGATGTATTCGCCCGTCTTTTTATCGTATCCAACGACATCCGGTTCACCTCCGGTTCTTTCCATTTCATTGAGTGAGCAGAGTTTTTCAGGGGCGGCTTCCAGTTTAGCCTGTACTTGAGCCCATTCGAGGCCCGGATGGCGGTTCACGTTTTTCTGGAAACGGGCTTTCAATGTTTTGAGCAGTTCTTCACGCTCTTCTGCTTGCATGCCTTTCGGTTCTTGCATTTCTGTCCTTGCCTTTCTGCCAGGAACCCGGTGCTCACAGACGAGGATATCGTCCGCATCGAAGCCGACGGATTTTCCCGGCTTTCACTAAACGAGAAAGCAGCCGCCGGATATCATATGGATCCACATTTCCGGCAAGGGAAAGCGGCCCTTCGAATCTCTTTGCATTATCATGCCATATTTGGAAAATTAATGCAATGAAAACGTGAATGGAAGACGAGGCCCCAAGGACAAGGTTGTTTATGGATGGGGGATTGCCCGGCAGGACCGGTATTCGAACCGGATGCGAATTGGATGACCGGTATGACCCATTCGTCCAGGGGTTTGTAAAGGATGCCGTGTCCCGTACCAACATCGAGGACAATTTCAACGTGCCGGGTGAGTCCCCCCTTGCCTTCGGAAAATGAAAACAGTTCTTCACATGAGCCGCCGTATTCGTAGTCGGCAGAATCGTAAACCGAGAGGACCTTCCCATAGAGGTAGATTCGATTTTGGATGAAGCCTTCGACATTATCGGGGTTGCAAATTCCCATAATGACGAAGTTCGTTTCGGGGTTCTCCAGGAAATGAGAAACGTAGACCGTAATCGAGGCCCCTTTCGAGGCGCCCACAACCGTAATGTTTGCCGGAGGAACACCGGCATGCAGCAAGGTTTTGACCTGTTCTGTGACCCTGCGGGCATACTCCAGGCCATCGGTGTTTTGGGGCCGTTGTTCGCTGATGACCACGAACCCGTAGCTGCCGAGTTTCTCCAAAATCTCCAGGTACTCATATTCGCCAAAATCAGGGCTTACCGCCGGAAGTCCCTGATCTTCGATAATCCTGCCGTGAAGATAGAAAAGGTAGCGTTTTGTCGGGTCAATCGAGGCCGGAAAAGCATATTTCGATAAATCATAGGCGGAGGGCGGCAGACCGACAGTGGGAGCAGGGGCGATCGAGGCTGCAGGGGGGATGGAGGTCGAAGTGACGGCCGGGATTGGCGTTCCGGTCGAAGGCGGGGTTGCCAGCGGCGAACAGGAAACCAGAACAGCGGCAAGCAAGGCTATGAGCAGTTTATTGATTTCCATATTTTTATTCAGAGGAAAGCAACACAGAGACGGCTACTATCATCCTCAATGGCCGGGGTCGAACCGGTTTGTCACCCGACCCGGATGCCCACACGCTCGAGGAGTTCCCGGCTCATTTCGGCCCGGTATTTGATGGGTTTTTTATCCGGGCGATGAGAGTCCGAACCTGAACTGGTGAGCAGGTGGTGTTCCCGGGCATATTCCCGATACATTGCCGTCTGTTCCGGCGTGTGAAGAGGATAATAGACCTCCAGGCCGTCAACCGGGACTTCCCGGCGGAGTTGATCCAACAAATCGGCATCGTAGCAGATAAAGCCGTCACCCCGGCCGGGGTGGGCGATGAGACATACTGCTCCACTGCGGTGGGCGGCAGCGGCGACTTCGGCGATGTCATTGGCTTTATATTCACAGCCCGCCTGCGTGAGGATTTTCCCCATAGTAGCGCCGCCTTTTCCACCAGCATGCCTTTCCAGGAGGGCTGCCAGTTCGTGGGGCTGCCGCGAGCCGGGCTTTTCCAGGAGGCCTGCCAGTTCGCCGGCGTCTCCGGGAATGTGACCTTGCCGCTGCAGGTTCTCATAGACCTCCCTGGTATTCTCGCACTGGCGGCGCAAGAGGTCCCGGGCGAGGCCGTCCAAGGCGTTCCTGGCGGGATCGAAGCCGAAGCAGAGGACATCCGTCATTCCGCCTTTCCAGATGCTTGTCATTTCCACTGCCACGAGGACGGGCAGGCCTTTGTCCAGGGCGAGCTGCTGGAGCACAGGGGCGGTATCCGCACGATCATGGTCGGCGATGGCAACCAGGGCAAAGTGCTCACCCAGCAGGTAGTCAAGCAGCTGCTCGGGAGCCCAGGCGCCGTCGCTGTATGTGGTGTGAAGGTGCAGGTCGACGGGGGCATCGGGTGCGAGAACGAGACGGGCGGCCGATAAATTCATGAAGACCCTTCCAACATTATTGCGATGGGACAAAACTCCACGGCACCGACCCTGAAAAAGATTCATAGGTCGTGGAAGGATAACACCACAATAGATTATCCTGGCCCGAGCTGCAAGAGTAGGAGAAATCAGCTGTTCCTGAAGCCTGGGTGAGGGAAGTGAATTTTCCATTCCCTTCGTAGGAGATGCGCCAGGCGCCATTCGGGCTGCCAATTTCAGAGACATCATACGAGAAGGTGACATTGCCGGAGGCGTCCACCGAGCCGGTGACCTGCGCAGTGACGGATGCCTGGGTTAGATGGGTCGTCGTGCCGGAGTATTCGCACGAGCCGCTGACCGCGCCGGTTGTGGAGATCGTCACCCGGGGGATGCACCACTGCGTGACCCAGTCCAATTCCCCGCCGCCACTGGGGCGGCCGGACTGGTATCCGTTGTAGTCAAAGATGATCTTGCCAACGAGGGGGAGTTGGACGGGTGGGTTGGCAGGGGGCGGAGGCTGGACCGGTTCCGTGGCCGGCAGCGACGGGGGTTCTGTGGCCTGCGCCTCCACGACCGTGAAGGAGGCCGTGACCGGCTGGCTGCCGCCGTCGGTGGTGGTACAACCCGCGATGTAGACGCCCGGCGGTGTCCTGCCATCGGACTGGGTGACATTGAAGAAGAACGTATCTGTAAACGGCAGCCAGACGTTTTCGGTGGTGACTTGAGGATTCGTCTGGCCAATTGGCATGGTTGCGAGATCCGGAGTCGTGTAGGTACAGACGACGGAGGGGGGCAGCATTCCGGTCAAATACCTTTGGAATGCCTCGTAGGAGACTTTCAGCGTAAATGTCCCACTGCCTGAGGGCGGATCGACGCTCACGCTGATTATTTTTGTATCGGCACCATCCTTGTAACTGGCGGTAGCGTAGCAAGCCAGTGTGACCGCCAGCAGGATCAGCATGACAAATACCCGGAGTGTTTTCATGAGGGCCTCCTGACCAAGGCCTCCCGGCCTTTATCGTTGGAGAAACATCTTCGGTAACTATAGCATAAAAGGGGATGGGGTGTTATTGTTTTTTTAGTCAAGTTGCATGGAAGGGGCCTGACTTTTCTTGCAGAGGAAAAGTTGCTGCCAGGGGGCTTTTTCTATATCAGGTTCGATACCCTGCCCGGCATTTCTCCTACTTTGTTGCTCCAGAATGCAATCCATCTGCAGCAACTGCAGGTAATGGCTGCTCACAATTCTTGCAACTGATCCGGAAAAGCGCATTCTGATAGCCGCACTTGGGGCAGATCCTGTGGTTCGATTCCATTGCTGCGAGAGCGGTTTGTGCTTCTTTGACCAACTTTTGGAATGGAGCGGAAGATGATTCGCCAAGGCCGGTAACGATCGTGCGGAGTGCCATAAAGTAAGCAGCCGTGAACGCCTGTTCCTGGGGTATCGTGATGTCGGGCGTGACGCCAATGCCTTCCAAATCTTTTCCGGTAAGCGGGTCGAACGCACGTCCAACCGGGATGAATACTTCGAAGTGCGGGTGGATGCGATAAGAAGCGCCTGGATGGGCGCCGCCATCCGTTTTGTCCCCGATCACGGCGGCGCGCCGGCGGCTTTGAAGGATGGCAGCGAATTCTTCACCGCCTGAGAAAGTGGCCCGGCTGGTCAGGACGTAAACCGGTTTGTCCCCAAAGCGCCGGCCGGGGACATGGGGCAGGGTCCAATACTGCTGCGTCAGATCGTCATCGCGCCAGTAGATGCTGACCAGGTGAACCGGCTCCGGCCCGAACAGGTAACTGAGGATCAGGGCAATCATGCCCGGATATCCCCCTGTGCATTTTCGGAGGTCAATGATGAGCGCATTCGTATCTGCCAGGAAGTTCATGGCGGCGACGGCAGTGTCACCGCCCCATTCCGGCCTGTGAAAGAAGCGAATATCGAGACAGCCCACATTTCCGGGCAGCCTTTCCACCCTGTGCAAGCCATAATTGTCCAGCCGGGCTTCCAACATACGCTCATCCTGCCATTCGTGATCATGGCGCAAGGGGCCTTCCTCATCGGGCAGGGGTTCCGAGTGCCACCTGACCCACAGATGTTCGTCGTGATTCACTTCCTGGAGATGCATGGTCAGGGCCAAGGCGAGTAATTCGCCTTCGTCAATGTCCGCGTATTCTCCGGCCTCCAGGTGTTTTTGAAGGCAGGCACAGATTTGCCCGGCAACATCCGGGAAAACATAGCAAGCCTGCAACTTATCCGAAAGGCTTCGAACGAGAGCGTGGTGAACAGAAGAGTCCATGATCATTCCGGCTGTATCCCCGGCACATCGATCATTTCCACCAATCCAGTTCCGGGTTTTTGCCCGGCCCGGAGAGAGGCCGAAAATTACTTTTCACTTCAAGAATAAGCGGCGCCAGGAAGACGAGCACTGCCGTTCCAAGAAGCAGAAAGCCGAGGACCGGTTTGCGGTGCATAACCAGCCAAGATGGCCACGCGGCCTGACCCACCTTGAATAGCAGAACCAGGCAGATGACAACCAGGGGCGTTGATAATAAAACCAACAGCCGCTTCGTTTTTGGGGTTGTCCGGTTCCGACTTTGCAAGACCGGATCTGCCTGCCCGTTTGGAATCCTTCGCCTTTTTGGCATTTTTGTCTATTTGTTCAAGCTTGCTTCGATGGCACGAGCGATATCATCAAACGTTGGAATGTAATGTGGACCTGCACTGTTGACGACCAGCACGCCATCGACAAAAATACTTGGCGTCGGTGGAACACCCAGCTTCGATCCGGCCTCCATGTCCTGCTGGATTTGAGTTGAATAGGTATTTTCTTGAAAACACCGGTCGAAAGCGGTCATATCGAGGCCGAGCGCCTGTGCGAATGCAGTGAGGCGCGGTTTGGTGAATGAGCCAGCGTTTTCGCCCTTCCAGTTGGCAAAGAGTATGGCGTGGTAATCCCAAAACCGCTCCTGCGCGGCGGCGCACAGCGCAGCATTTGCCGAGTCGTGCGACTCGCCCTGCCCGCCATCAATGAAAGGGTAGACGTGAAAGGTGTAATATACCTTGCCAGTTTCAACATAGGCTTGGATAATTTGCGGTTCGACCTTTTGGGTATAGACGAGACAGCCTGAACATTGGAAGTCCTCCCATACGTCCATCTTGACGGGGGCGTCGGGATTGCCCATACTGGTATTCTTGACAGGAATAACAGTGGAAATGGGAGTGACCTGGACGATGTCACCGGCATCCGGGGATTTCAGACCGGGCAGAATCAGCAGCAGCGCGACCAGCAGCGCGCCAACAATTACAGACAGGATCACCCAAAGACGGGTTCGCTTTTGAATTCGACGCTGGCGTTCGCGCATTTTCTGACGCTTGCTCATATGATCGGTTGATTTTTGGGGTTTTGCCATGGCGAAAGTTCCTACCTCGTGTTCAAGTGAATTCGTGCGGTGATTTTAGCACATGCGTCCTGGCATGGGGGCGTTTTGTGCGCCTATCTCCGCAGGAAACTCTCGACATCTTCGATGAATTTCAAGGTGCCGCTCTCGATTTGCCGGGTCAGCGCATCCAGATTGCCAAAATCCGGATTCTCGACCAGGGTGTGTTCGATGATCGAATCGGCGCCCTTCGTCGTTGCTACAAGGCGGTATTCGTCCCAGCCGCTTTCCTTGAACAATTTCCAGTATTCGGTTTGGACCTGTTTGTTGTATCCTGCCAGCCAGACTTCAAAGCGACAGGTGTCATGGATGAATACGATGGCGGCTTTCAAGTTCCGGCTTTTCAACGATTCTGGAAAGAAGGCGAAGTAGGTCATGTCCATGTAACCATAGTAAATGCTGCCGGATATGTAGTAAGCAGGGTATTTGTTTTTGAAGTGGGTTCTCAAGGCCATGATGTATTCCATCAGGCCTTTGTAGGCTTGCTGGATGACTCCCTTCTGGAGCTGTTTCTTGTATTCGTTCATGGATTCGGAGAATGATCCCATATTCAATGCCTTTCTTTTTTTGTTAATCGTTCCAGGAGATGCAGCCGGCCAATCGGCTAAGATCCACTCTGCCGGGTTTTTATTCTGGCCAGCAAGCCTGTGTGTGCCTCTGTCAACCGGACCTGACCATCTGTCAGCGTATCAAGATCGTTTGTCAAAATGTCCAGAATTTGCGCAAGGGACTCCCTGGCTGACTTGAGATCGTATTGCGGTAATGTCCTGCCCAGCCGGGCCTGCATCTGCTCCTCCGCTTCTTTTTGAAAGAACTGATAAGACCGTTTGCCGTGATGACTGCAGGTGAACAGGATCATTATGCTCTTCCGTGTGTAATGCAGGAGCTCAACCGCTGACCATATATAGCCTCGATGGATGGCGCTGTCGGCCTCAAGGGCATAACGGACACACCGGTCGAGTTCCCTGGCGAGGGGTTCATCATCTAACTCCCGATTGGCCAAGCCTGCGGTTTCGATGGCAGCGCGGTCGATCCGTCCCGACAAAAGCAGCATACTGTCGACGATGTTGGGGCTTGTGTTCGAGAGGGGGTGGTATCGAATGGACAATTCCAGCAGCGATTTAAATACAACGTCCGCGCTGTCGTCATCCGGGATCAGGAGGGCGATTTGCTCGTCCATCGAGATACTGGGGGCGCACAACCGGACAAGTTCGGCCTCGACATCAATCTTTATGCCGTCTGCCACCACCACATCGAGATCAATATCGGAGTAACAATCCCAATTGCCACGGCCAAGCGAACCGAAAACGATAACGGCCAGTATGCGTGGATCGTTCTCATAGTAGGAAGCGATGGAATGGAGCAGCTTTTGGTGCTGCGGTGTTCCGGGTAGAGCCTTTAAGTCATACATAAAATCCTGTCCTTCCATGCAAACAGGCCGCCCAACTCACGTTCGAACGGATTGCATACTCCCTGTGGGAACAGCTTACTCTGTTGGGCTGCCTTGTAACTTTGCCTTACCAGGATCGGTCTACAAGGAGGCTGCAGGGGCTACTGACCGGCAGGCGTGTTCTGCCAGTAGATGGCGGCTTCCGGCAGGAAGTCCGGTCCGAGCCGGTTGAAGAAGGCGGTCATGGCCTGCGGCCCCCAGAAATACTGCACGCTGTCGTACAGGACCCCCGGCCAGAGTGGGTAAACCGGTGAATCTTCGATGGTGGCACAGGAATCAAGCGTTTCTTGAAGGATCGTGGCGCGCTTGAACTCCCGGGTTGTATTGATCTCCGGATGGGATTGCGATTCGAGAGTAACTGTCAGGTCCGCACTGGCAGCATTGCAGCAGTAATGCTGGCTCGTATCCCCCTGGATGGTGTATGTTCCACACTGGGGCTGCAGGTTGCACTTGTAATGAAGGGTGGCTTCGCAGCCGGGCTGACCGGCATCCATAAGCTCGAATCCGAGCACGGTCAGCACAACCTGCACCATGTCCTCCGGTTCCATGGTCAGCTTCTCCAGATGTACATCCGGTCTTTGAATTTCGGTCGACACGCACAGCTTCTTGATCACCAAACCATTCGACACCAGCGGCAGCTCAGGTGACGGGAGGGGAGAAGGGGTGGATGCGGCCTGTGGCGGGAGCAAGGCCGCCGGAGTGGGCGCAGGATTATCCACCGGCGCGCATGCAACCAGGGTGAAAACGACAAGCAAAACAGCGCTGATTGTTTTTGTTCTCATGAGCCCTACTTTTACAAGAAGCATGCCAACCAGTGCCAGGCGGAGTGGTTTGATTGTAGCACAGGCGCACAGCCGTACGATAAGTGGGTTTTCTTGACAAGGTCCTCACAGGGGAAAGGTCCTTACCAAGTGGTTTTTTTAGTCCTGATCAAACTCTTTTATATCATCCGCCATCTGTATTGGGGTCATTTATAAGGAGGCTGTTTTCTTGCTGTTCTTGAAAATGGACTTTAGCGCTCCCACGCCCAGACTCCCAAGACAAAAGAGCCCAAACAGCAAACCAATGATCCCCAGGAAAAACAGTTCTCCCTTTGAAGTGATCGAAGTGCCGGGGGATCGAGGATCATAATACACGGTGATTCGGTCTCCCGGATAGAGCGCTTCATAACTTGAATAAGTACCTGAATATTGGGTGTCGTCAACCTGGTATGCGTAGCTCACGTTGAAGGTATCATTCCCCTGGTCGTCCGTTATCCTGAACGATGATGATACAACTTCCGCCTGCACGGCAGGCCAAGCGGAGGTGTCCAGAAAGGTGTATTTAATTCCCAAGATAAGTGATGCCAGGCCGGCTACGATTACAAAGGCTTTGAGGATACAGCTTGTTGTGTTTTTCATTACTGCCACTCCTGTTTCACTACTCATTGGGTAATATAAACCGACCAAAGGCTGCGCAGAAAATGCCGGAAAGATCTCTCTTCAAGCAATCCAATCAATTTTAGCACGTGTTTACATGCAAATCGTTCGAGCAGGTTCTTCTGTCTATTGTTATATAAAGTAGTGGGTGCCAGGAGGCTTTTCTTTTTGTATCCTGAGAAACAAGGGCTAGCTTTGCAGAGCCTCCAGCCAGGGGTAGCCATTGGGGTCGGCCGCGGCGAGTTGGCTCAGTTTCTGGTTGTCATGCCCGTGGATTTGGGTGAGGAAGGGGAAGTCCTGCGGGCCGACCGGCAGACGGGCAGCGGGGCTGGCAGGCAGGGGGCTGATCCAGTGGGGGAAGTCTATTTCCACTCCCTGCACCTGTTGGGCGGGTTCCTTTTCAAAGGACTGGCGCGGCAGGATATAAACCATGCCCTGGCACCAGGGTTGTTGAAGCAGGACAGAATGCGTGATGGAGAAGAAATACAACGGGTCGCTGAATTGAGTGGGGGAAATCCGGGCGCGAAGGCAGGTGTTGAAGAGGGACATTTCGGGATACTGGCTGCGATCCAGGATGGCGAAATAGATCACCCAAATCCCATCGGTGGTGGCGTAGATGGCGCGCTGGTTGCTATAGGCCCGGATATCGCTGGCCTGACGGGGTTCGACGAGGCCAATCCCAGCATGGTGTGACCCATGCAGAACCAACTGCCTGGTTTCGCAGAGGCAGGTCAGGAACTGCCATTTGGGATACGGCAGGCGATAATCAATGCAGTCCCCGGGGCGGGTTGACTGCCACAGGCCCTCGAATGCGGCCTGTTTTTCGGGTGTCAGGTCGAGCGGGGGGGCGGGCAAGAGCCAGGACGGTGCTTCCATAATTTATTTATCTTCATCCTTTGATGCCTGAGACTCAACTCCAATTTTGTCTGAGAATAATGATGCAGAGTTGGCAAGGTTAATGAAGCTATTTCCCGGATAACCGTCTAACAACACCCTGGTATCTGCCTTCATCAGCCAACTCCAGCGCGGTCTCCCCGCGTGATCCCTTGATCGTGCGGTCAGCCCCGTGATCCAACAAGATACGAACGACCTCCTCGTATCCGTGGTAAGCAGCCAGATGGAGCGCTGTCAATCCCCGGTATTCGCAGGCATCAATTTCCGCCCCATGGGCGACCAACGTACGAACGACCTCCGTATTACCATTCTGGGCTGCTACATGCAGGGCTTTCGTCATCTTGCCAAGGACTGTATGATTGACATCCGCCCCCTCCTCCAGCAATGTCTTCACGATTTCCACGTGGCCGCCCGCTGATGCCCAGATCAAAGCGGTCCAGCCTTCATCGCCTTCGTACGAGTCCACTGCTGCCCCATGCCGGAGAAGCATCTGGACCACCTCGTGATGCCCCCTATCGGCTGCGAGTCGCAGGGGGGAAAATTTGGTGTTGGCCGGGTCAACCCTGGCTCCCGCCTCCATCAGCATCTTCAGGATCTCGACATTCCCGTTTCTGGCAGCAATGACCATTGGCGTCAACGTATCCATAACAGATTCTGGATCGCAACCAAGCTTGAGATACTTCTTCACTCCAGCAGCATCGTCATTGAAAAGGCATTGGAAAAATTCCTGCACTTCAATTGAAGTACTCTCCCAGGCTGCCCTGGAACGAAGCGCTTCCAGACGTTCCACCTCCGCCGCGCCGAGGTATACACTGGAATCCGCGAATAATTCACGAACTGTGCGCGGGCTATCAAACACGGAAGAATCAAGCATCTCCGGGTTGTAGTATGGCTCATATGGCGCGGGTTCAGCGCTGCTGGCCCCCAAAATCCAAGGTGCAGGGCTGAACTTCATACGTTCATTCTTGTCCTGCAGTTCATGCCAGTTGCTCGAGAAACGCTCCTGGATGATATGTTCAATCTCCTTATTTGCCAGTTCAACCGAACCGTAATGCGAAATGCACGCATTGCGGATCATCTCTTGATCCCGCGGGACTGTTGCCTGTGCTCGCTCGATTCCCTTGAATGACCTGTAGAGTGTGTTCACTGCGATGATCTTATCGTTTCGGTACCCCTTCCGGACGAGCAAGGAAACATCAGCCCCAGCCAAGTGGGTACAGACCAATTCCCACAAGCACCAGCAACGTGAGTAAATTGGGGTTGGCGTAGCGCAAACGGAGATGCTGCCAATCGTTTGGATCATCCGCAGCATATCGTTGGCAATCTCTACAAATGTGTGCTGGTTATAGCAGACGAAGTCGATCCAGATAAATTCAGCATCGCACTCCTCGAGCGCATCCAAAGTGCCGATCCGCTGCTCATCCGGTCCCAAGAGGAGGGAGCTCCAAGTGTGTGAAATAAACGTTGTGGGCCGCCCCCGGAACTCATCAGGGACGAGAGCATAGAGCGGCGCCTTGATCGAAGCCGTAAGTGGTTTGATTACACGGTTGACAAGTCCGTGGGTGGTCAGGAAATAATATGGAGGAATCTCGGGTATCGGCAAGTCTGGCTGGTCGTGCATTCCCCATAGCCCAGCCTTGTTGTGGTTCACGGCATATTCAGCATCCTGAATTGCCTGGTTGCGCGGGCCATTGACCTGAGCCGCAACACTGCGGACGAATTCAATGACCCACTGGCGACTGACTCCTCGTAATTCCATCGGCACGTCCGCATCACTCCACGTGATAGACGGGGGCGTCTCGTGTGGATTTTCAGAAGGGACGTCATCTGGACCAATCATAGGTTGACACTCCTGAAATATGTCAAGGATCGATGTTCCGGGTCGCCATCCATTGCCATCGAACATATGGAATGTTCGGTGCGGCGACAAGATGCGAGGAGTCGCCGGAGGTGTTGGGACTGGGCTCTTGGGCAACCAACCCGCCTGACAGGAGAGCGGCTTGAATAACTGGAGCAAGAATTGCCGGGCGGGGCATCAGCCAGCGCGGGTGCCGTTGGGGACAGGGGTCTCGGGCACTGCCAATACCGGCGTGATGCCGTCGGCGTAACCGAGGTCAAAGAGCATGCCTTCGGAAGTTTCGCCGAGCATCTTTTTGGGGGCGAGGTTGACGACGAACAGGGCCTGGCGGCCTTCGATCTCCTTTGGATCCTGGCGTTCGCCTTTCATGCCAGCGAGGATCTTCCGCTTGTGGTCTCCAAAATCGACGGTCAACCGCACGAGTTTGTCCGAGCCGGGGATATCTTCGACCTGTTGGATCAGGCCGACGCGGATGTCTATTTTGTCAAGAATTTCGAAGGGGATGATGGGTTTGACGGGAGAAGGCTGGAGAGGAGGCATGGTGGTCTCTTTTCGAGGGTTTATCTGGCGCCAGGGGCCCAGTTTGCATTCGGGAGGATACCCGATTCTAGCACAGGCGACTGGCCGGATGGCGGCAATGGCAACAAACAAAGTTTTTATGCCAGTGCCTGATCAATGAGGTTGAGTAGTTTCAGCAGCATCCGGCAGCCCTAACCGGGCTGGGGCCGGCACGAGGTTTTTTCTCATCCAATAGTAGGTAGAGCCGGGAGGGTAATCCTCCAGTTTGCCGACGACAAAATAGCCGTGCTTTTCATAGAAAGTGCGGGCCTGGAATTCATAGGTCGTGAGAAAGGAGCTTTCAGCGCCTCTTTCGACCGCGATGGCTTCTGCGGTGTGAAGCAGGGAGGCGCCGAAGCCTGCGCCACGCAATTGTTCGGGGATGAAGAAGTCGTGAATTTCCAGCCAGTTCCAATAGGTGCTGGCGGAGAGGCCGCCAATAACTTTGCCAGTTTCGTCCTTGAGGATCAAATGCAGATGCTTGACTGCGCCGGGTTGGCGGGCTTCCAGGTGGCGGGGGGACTTGTGGTTGTTGTATTCCCGTATGCAGGCCTGGAGGAATGCGGCGAATTCGGCCTCGCCGGTATCTGATATGACCATCTGTGGCGTCATGTCTGGCTGCCTCCATCCCGGTCTGACAGGCCGGGTGTGATCGTGATGCCGGGCGCCGGCAGCCCCACTCATCTGCGCGGCAGGCCTGACAGATACTCAATGATATCGGGATATAACACGTCCGGAATTCCCTGCCCGCCGGCAACCTTTTGGAAGGATTGTTTGGCGACCATGGTCTGCTCCTGAAAGTCGATTACGGCAACGTCGCAGGTGTAGTTGTTGGTCTCTCTCTTTGCTCCGGCGGCAAATTCGATTTTTTGCGTGCTGTAGACGCAGTAGAGCCAGACAACGGTGCCCACTTCCTCCGGGCTGCCGGCACGCAGGTCTTTGGGCAGATCGAAGTAGAGGATATCGAGAGTGTTATCCCGGACCTGGACGGGGATGACCTTGCCGCGGATGTAGGGGCTGCCGGTTGGGCTGGTAAAGTTCATCTGCAAGACCGCATTGCCGGCTTTTTCGCCGGGCAGGTAGAGATATTCGTCCAGGTAGGGTTGGAAGGGGACCAGCGTCCTGTGCTGGCGGCCCAGTTCCAATGCAATGGCGAGAGCCAGCACAAGCAGGGGACCGACGATCAGCAGCGCCCAGAGCCGGCCGGATAACATTTTCCCTTCCCAGGGCCGCGCCTCGTTCCGGCGCCTGGCCAGGTAGAAAACCAGGAGCGCAAAAAACACACACGAAGCAAGGAAAATGAGAGGAACGTTCATATTGAAACTCCTGCAAGTATTCCGATGCTGTCGTAGTTGTATGGGAGATCTTGTTCACTTGATACTATAGCACAAATGCCAAGACGTTTAAAGTGGTTTTTCCTGAAACAGGCTTTTGAGCCGCGGCGATATTTCTGCTGTCAAGGGAATAATTTGCATACCAGGCTCCCGCCGGCCAGGTACTCGTTATGCTCCCATCTAGAAACAGTCCCAAGAATCCTGCTCAAAGCGCGCCAATAGTTCATCCATGAATTTTATGCGGTCAGCGGCGATGGCCCTGGATTTCTCAAGGCAGAGCTGGCCGGGGAGGGCGGCCCGGCGTTTGCGGGTGATCTCATAGGCCCTGCGCAGGTCTTTGGAGTTCTTGGAGAAGTCGCGCAGGACGCCAACAACACCCAGAAAGTCGAGGGCATCGGCGTCGCTGATGAGGATGGATTCAAGGCTCCGGTTTGTCCCGCCGCTGTGATGAAGTTCGATGCACTCCACCACGAGGCCGGCCAGGTCCTGCGGGCAGCCTCGTCCGGCGAGAAATGTGCGGGCAACCCGCGCCGACCTGAGGGCATGATCAACATCCTTTTCAGCCCAGGCGGGATAGGCGCCCCAATCGTGCAGATGGGCGGCCAGCCAGACTGCATCCGCGTTATAGGGGCGGTCTTCGGCGATGAGCGAGATGAGGTGCAGCAGGCGGCGGGTATGGTTGATGCCCCACTGGCCTCCATATTCCTCAGTCAGGCGAGCAATTTCATTCCTGTCCATGTTCATTGTTCCTCGGTGTTTTCTGAAGTCAGCCTTCAGCGGGTTGTTCAGCCATCATTTCAAGGAAGGCCTTGACCACGTCGGGGCAGAAGTGTTTGCCGGATTGATCCCGGATATAGTCCAGGGCCTGCTGCATATTCCAGCCTCGGCGGTAGGGGCGGTCGGAGGTGATGGCATCAAATACATCCACGATAGCAAAGATGCGCGCTGCCGGGGGGATCTCTTCTCCTTTGAGTCTGCGGGGATAGCCGGTACCATCCCATTTTTCGTGGTGGCAGTAGGGGATATCCAGGGCGGGGCCAAGATAGTCAATGTGCGAGAGGATTTGATAAGCTTTTTCGGGGTGAGTCTGCATAATGGCGAGTTCGGCTTCGGACAATACATCGGGTTTTTGCAGAATTGCATCGGGGATGGCCATTTTGCCGATATCATGCAGGAGCGCACCCCTGCGGATATGCCCCAGGTCGGCCTCGGGGAAGCCCATCCTGGCTGCCAGCGCGAGGGTCAGATCGGCGACGCGATGGGTATGTGCATCGGTGATTTGGTCGCGCATATCCAGGACGCGTGACCAGCCTTCAAGGGTGGCATCATAGGCCCGGCTCAGGTCTGTAACAGCCTGCTGGGCTTTGTGATACAACTGGGCATTGGCGATGGCCAGGGATACCTGGGAAGAAAGGATGTAACAAAGATTGATCTCGCCCTTCGAAAATTGGCGGATCCTGCCGGTTGTTCCAACGATAAAAACACCGATGGCATCCTCCTTCAGCAGCAACGGAAAATAGAGGATCGAGATGAGGTGACGGGTGTCAACAATGACTTTTTCGGGATCCGTGAGGGGAGCTGTTTGGGCGTCCTCGAGATAGACGGGGGCCCTGGTCGAGAGAGCCTGGTCAATGTGCGGGTGGTCGCAGAGGCGTGCCAGACGGAGTTCTTCCGGGAAGCGATGCGGCAGCGGGGGGGTAGTTGCCCCGAGGTAGAGCCCGCCGTTCTCCAGGGTATAGATTGCGCCTGTGCCTACGCCCAACAGGTCGGCGGCGCTTTCGATGGCGATCTGCAGGACCTCTCCCAACTCAAGGGTGGAGGCGAGGGAACTGCTGACCTTGAGCAGGGTGGATAATTCTTTTGCAGGAATACGGGCGGTGGATTTTTTGTATTTGGCGGTTCCGGTGTGTACCATTGTGTACCTCTGTGTACCTCGTGTGCAGGAGACTATACCGGCTTTTTCAGGATTGTTCGAGCAGCGGGCGCCTGTTAATGTTCGACGATCTTGAGACTTGCATTTCCGCCATGCGCCATCAATATGCCTCTACCTCCAATGGGAAAGGTGAAGGCGGGCGTGGTGTGGCCAAAATCGGCGTTCACAACAACCGGTATTTTGGCCAGTTCCTGCTTGCTGCGGAGGATGGTGACCAGCAGATCCGGATCCATTTCGGAGGCGTCCTGGAATCTGCCGACCAACAGGCCTTTTACCTCTTCGAATCCCGGCTGATGGATGAGCGACTGCAAGTCCCGGTCAAAGGTGAGCGGTTTCGATTCGTAGTCATCTTCCAATAACAGGATGCTGCCGGCCAGGGATGGCATATAGGCTGTGCCCTGCAGCAGGTTGAGTGTGCACAGGTTGCCCCCCAGCAGTGTGCCTTCGGCCTGTCCTTCGTTCACGACCTGAAAGCCGGGATTGGGAATAAAGCGCCGGTCCTGCTGGTTTCGAAACCAGTGGTCGTCGCTCCACTCTTTCGAAGGCAGAACATCAAACGGCGCGGTATCCAGCAGGCATTTTTGGAAGTATTCCAGAGTGTATTCCAGCCCCTTTTGCATGCCAAAGGTCGAGAAGTGGGGCCCTGAATAAGTCAGCATGCCCGTCCTGGCATAAATGGCGGCGGCCAGGGCGGTAATATCCGAAAAGCCGCACAGGATTTTGGGATTTGCCCGGATGAAGTCGTAATCCAGATAGCGGAGCAGCTGGTTGCTGTTGAAGCCGCCGATGGCGGTCAGGATGCCTTTCACCTGAGGGTCTGCAAATGCCTCGTGAAGATCGGCAAGCCGGGAGGCGATGGACGAGGATGCGAACTGGTCGCTTTCTTCGCAGTGCCTGCCAAAGCCAACCTGCAGGCCGAGGGCGGAGAGATTTTGGAGGGCGATGTCCCTGACAGCGGGCGAGACGATTTGCAGGGAGGATGCAGGGGCAATGACGCGAATCTCATCACCGGGGGATAGTTTGGCAGGGATCATCGACTGACAACCTCCTCGACCAGACCAATTTCCTCCTGGCCTGGCCCGCTACCCAGCCAGAGCAGAAATTCTGCGTTGCCCTTTGGCCCCAGGAGGGGGGATTTGACCAGACCCTGCAGGCTCCAGCCTTGCCCGCGGGCAAAGTCCAGCACGTCCAGGAGTACCTGGCGGTGGATCTCAGGGTCGCGAATGACGCCCTGGCCGCGGGCGGTGACTCTGCGGCCGGCTTCGAACTGGGGTTTGATGAGGGCAACAGCCTGCGGCCCGGGGGAAGCAGGGGAGGGGGCAAACCAGTTTTTGATGACGGGCAGGATGATCTTAAGGGAAATGAAGGAAGCGTCAATGGTGATGAATTCCACCGGCTCGGGCAGGGAAGGAACGTAGCGGGCGTTGGTTTCTTCCATCACGACCACGCGCGGGTCGTTGCGAAGTTTCCAATCGAGCAGACCCTTGCCCACGTCGATGGCGTAGACCCTGGCGGCGCCGTGCTGGAGCAGGCAATCGGTGAAGCCGCCAGTGGAGGCGCCCACGTCTGCACAGAGGCGGCCAGCCACATCGAGGTGGAAGGCTTCGAAGGCGGCTTCCAGTTTTTCGCCGCCGCGTGAGACGAAACGGGGGCCGGAATCAAGAGCCAGGACGGCCTCGGGCGGGATGGCGGCGGCAGGTTTGAGGGCGGTCTGACCGTCGACGCGCACCTGTCCGGCCATGATGAGAGCCTGGGCTTTGGCGCGGCTTTCGGCCAGGCCGCGTTCGACCAGCAGCAGGTCAAGGCGTTGCTTGGGCATGTCCCAATTATACGCCCGGGATGAGACCCTTTGACTGCAGAGAACCTTTCCTCAGGACTGGCAGCGGGGGCAGAGGTAGCAGGCACCGCCCAGATAGGCGATCTTCTGGATGGGCTTGCCGCAGGAAGGACAGGGTTTGCCAGCCGTACGGCTGTCCATCAGGCGCATGTACTGTCCCGGTTGGCCGAAGAGGTCGCACTCCTCGTCCCGACCCTTGAGGGCGACCGCCTGGCCGATGACCTCCTGGATGGCGTCAAACAGGTTGTGACGCTCATCGGCATGGATGGACGGGATCTTGCGGCGCGGGTCGAGGCCGGCGCGAAAAAGGATATCCTGGACATAGGCATTGCCCAGGCCGTTGATATGCCTGGGGACGGCATAGCCGGTGGCCACCAGGAAGCCCTTGATGCCTTTGGATGTCTTATCCGGATATGCCTCCAGCATCTCGTCGAAATATTCGAGAGTAAATTCCGGGCTGAGGGGCTGGACGCCGCTCTCATCATGGGGGCGTGCGCCGAACTGCGAGGAATCCAGCAGTTTTACATAGCCCCACATTTCCATGGAAAAGGTCAGGTGCGAGCCGTCGGAGAAATCCCAGAGCAGATGATATTTCTTTGGCAGTTCGGTGCCGGGGGCGTGATAAAAGATCTTCCCGCCGGTATCGCCCCACCAGAGCATGGCTTCGGTACCCAGATGAAGGTAAATGGAGCGCCCGAAACTGCTGGCAGCGCTGACAACCTTGCCAGGCAAGATGGACTGATATTCCTCATCCGGGCGGTTAAGCCAGAGAAACTTGTGGGTGAGCGGGCCGCGTGTAAAGCGGGTGATGACCTTCCCGGCCAGGGCGGTGTTCATCTGGCGGGCGAGGGTGGCGGCTTCAGGCATTTCGATCATACGTCCCTCCCGAGGATCATAAAGAACAAATGTTCCATGAAATTATACCACCCTTCTGCCAACAATCAAGTAAAATTGCGCCATGTTCAAAGCCCTGCTCAAAACCATGCGCCCGAAGCAGTGGGCCAAAAATATCTTCCTGTTTGCGGCGGTGGTCTTCGACCGCAAACTGACCAACCCGGAGGCCATGCTGCACACCGTCCTGGGGGTGATGGCTTTCAGCCTGATCGCCAGCGTCGTGTATATCGTCAACGATATTGCGGATGCCGAAGCCGACCGGCAGCACCCGGCCAAGCGCGACCGCCCGATCGCTTCCGGCAAACTACCCATCCGGACGGCGTGGATCGCAGCAATCCTGCTGCTGGGGATTTCGTTCCCGGCGGCCTACTGGCTCTCGCCGCTGTTTGCCTCGGTCTGCCTGATCTACCTGGCCTTGAACCTGGCATATTCCAAGTGGCTCAAGCATGTGGTCCTGCTGGATATCATCATCCTGGCTTCGTTCTACGTCATCCGGGTGGCGGCAGGGGTGGCGCTGATCAGCGTGGAGCGTTTCTCGCCCTGGATCTATATTTTTACCACCTTCCTGGCCCTGCTGATCGGGACCGGAAAACGCCGTGCGGAGCTCTCGCAGCTGGCCGATACTACCAACACAAGGCGGGTGCTGGAGGGCTATACACTGAACTTCCTGGACCAAACCATCACCCTGGCGGCGGGCGTGACCATCATCACTTACGGCCTGTATACATTCTCGGCGGTCAACCTGCCGGAGAACCACCTGATGATGCTGACCATCCCGTTCGTCATTTACTGTGTACTGCGCTACCAGTACCTGCTGCAGGTGAGGGATGTGGGCGGGGCACCGGAAGATGTGGTGCTTTCGGACCGGCCGCTGCAGATGGCCATCGCGTTATGGGGGCTGGCCGTGCTGGCGGTATTCTATTTCTCATGAGTCTGATGAGCAGCGCCTCCGCCCCGGGCAAGGTAATCCTCTTCGGTGAGCATGCGGTCGTCTACGGACAACCGGCGCTGGCTGTGCCGGTGATGCAGGTGCAGGCACAGGTCTTTGTGGAGGAGGGCGCCGGGGCAGGGGTGTGGATCGAGGCAATGGATATCGGCTTGGAAAGCGAATTATCGGCACTGCCGGCCAAGCATCCCCTGGCAGCGGTGATCAGGAGTGTTGCCCATAGCCTGGACGTTTCCTGCCTGCCGCCGTTAAAGATCAGGATCCAGTCCAGCATCCCGGCCGCCTCCGGGCTGGGGTCAGGCGCGGCGGTGAGCGTGGCACTGATCCGTGCCCTGGCGCAGGCGCTCGGACAACCACTTCCCGACGCGCAGGTGAATGCCCTGGCCTACGAGGCAGAGAAACTGTATCACGGCACGCCTTCGGGCATTGACAATACCGTGGTCACCTATGCCCGGCCGGTCTACTTCATCAAGGGCCAACCGATCGAGACCTTCCAGGTGCGGACGCCTTTCACCATTGTGATCGGCGATACGGGTGTGGCGGCCTCCACGCGGGAGCCGGTGGGTGACGTGCGCAAGTTGTGGCAGGCCGACCCGCCGCGCTGGGAGAGAGTTTTCGAGGCGGTGGGAGCCATCGTGCGCCAGGCGCGGCAGGCGATCGAGGAGGGGAATGTGGAGGCGCTGGGGCCCCTGATGGATGCCAACCACGCCCGGCTGCAGGAGATGACCGTCTCCTCGCCTGAGCTGGAGCGGCTGGTCAGGGCTGCCCGGTCGGCAGGGGCGCTGGGCGCCAAACTTTCGGGCGGCGGGCGGGGAGGCAACATGCTGGCGCTGGCGGGACGGGAAACAGAGGTGCGGGTGGCGGCGGCGTTGAAAGCAGCCGGGGCGCGGCGGGTGCTGGCCACGACGGTATGTTCCTGAAGGCTTGAACAAAGGAGCAGGTTATGAAAACCATTGGGATGATCGGGGGGATGAGCTGGGAATCTTCGATCGAGTATTACCGCATCGTCAACCAGACGGTCCAGAAAGCGCTGGGCGGGGTGCACTCGGCCAAGAGCGTGATGGTTTCGGTGGATTTCGGCGAGATCGAGGTGCTGCAAAAAGAGGGACGCTGGGAGGAAGCCACACAGGCCATGACCGCGGCAGCCCGGCAGGTGGAGGCCGGCGGGGCGGATTTCCTGGTGATCTGCACCAACACGATGCACCGGATGGCGGAGGAAGTGCAGGCGGCCATCCGGATCCCGCTGCTGCACATCGCGGATGCGACTGCAGAAGCCATCCGGGCGCAAGGCCTGCACAGGATCGCCCTGCTGGGCACGCGCTTCACCATGGAGCAGGACTTCTACCGCGGGCGGCTGGTGGAAAAGCATGGACTGGAGGTGTTAATCCCCGAAGCGGCCGAGCGGGCGGTGGTACACCGGGTGATCTATGAGGAACTGGTGGTGGGGAAGATCCTGCCGGATTCCAAGGCCGAGTACGCGCGCATCATCGAGAAGTTAATCCAGGCCGGGGCAGAGGGGATCATCCTGGGATGCACCGAGATCGGGCTGCTGGTGCAGCAGGCGGACAGCCGGGTGCCGCTCTTCGACACCACGCGGATCCATGCCCTGGCGGCGGTGGCGTACGCGTTGAAGGGGTAGGATCGTGGGCGCGTATTTCGTCCCTGCCGAGGAGATCCGCCGGCAACTGGTGATCCTCAACTCACGCTTCATCAGCACCCTGGCGCCGGCTGCCAGCGTGGAGGAGGCCAAGGCTTTCCTGGCGCGCCTGCGGGCCGAGTTCCCGGATGCCAACCACAATGTGCCGGCCTGGCTGATCGGCGGGGGCAGTTCAGTCATCGAGCATTGCTCTGACGACGGAGAGCCGCCCGGCACGGCAGGACGTCCGGCGCTGGCGGTGCTGCGCGGCAGCGGGCTGGGGGATGCGGCCGTGGTGGTGACGCGTTACTTCGGCGGGACGAAACTGGGCACGGGGGGCCTGGTGCGGGCTTACACGGAATCCGTTCAGCAGGTGGCAGCGGCCGTGGGGCGCGCCCGGCGGCTGGCTGTGCACGTGGTCATGCTGGCGCTGCCCTATCCCCTGCTGGAGCAGGTGCGGCGGCTGGCGGCCGCGCACCAGGGTGAGATCAGCGGCGAGGATTTTGCGGCAGATGTGACCATGACCCTGTGTTTCCCCGTGGAAAACCTGGATGCTTTTCAATCTGCATTAAGCGAAATCTCCGCCGGGAGACTGCGGGCGGAGATCATCGAGACGACCGAAAAACTGGTACGCGCGTAAGAGCAGGAAATTGGAGGGTGTTTTATGCCTCCACCCCGACGGGATTGCTGAGTTTTCCCAGGTTTTCAATCTCCACGTCGACGATATCGCCGGCATTGAGCGGGCTGACGCCGGCGGGCGTGCCGGTAAAAATAATGTCGCCCGGTTCGAGAGTCATGACCGAGGAGATGAAGGCGACCAGGGTGGGGACGCTGAAGACCATGTCGCGGGTGGAAGCCATCTGGCGCATCTGGCCGTTAACCCGGCAGGAGATGACCGCGTCGGAGGGGTCGAACTCGGTATCGATCCAGGGACCAAAGGGGCAAAAGGTATCGAAGCCCTTGGCGCGCGTCCACTGGCCGTCCGAATATTGCAGGTCGCGGGCGGTGATATCATTGCCGAGGGTGTAGCCAAAGATGCAGCGGGCAGCGTCATCGGCGGGGATGAAGCGGCCGCGTTTGCCGATAACAGCGACCAACTCGGCCTCATGCTCGACCTGCCGGGACTGCGGCGGCAGGATCACCGTATCGCCGGGGTTGATGACGGCAGAGGGGGGTTTCATGAAGAGCAGGGGGATCTTGGGAACCTCGGCATTGTGTTCCCTGGCATGTTCGGCGTAGTTGCGCCCGATGCAGATGATCTTGCCGGGCTGGACGGGTGCGAGCAGGCGGGCCTCCTCGAGGGGGATGTTTGCTTCCAGGCGGCGGTATTCGCCGAAGAGGCTGCCTTCGATCAGGCCGATCTTGTGCTCCAGCAGCCAGCCGAAACGCGGGGTTTCGTTCTTGAGTTGAAAGCGGACAATGCGCATGGGGCGTCCTCCGGATCAGGGTTGGATTTCTCGTTTCCAGTCTAACACATTTTCGAGTTGCAGTATAATAGGGGCTGCCCGGGCGCATAGCTCAGTTGGTTAGAGCGCATCGCTTACACCGATGAGGTCAGGGGTTCGAGTCCCTTTGCGCCCATATAATTTCCCCCGAAGTCCCCAAAAGGGGATGGCAAGGTCAGGGGTCCCCAAAGGGGATGCTATTCGAGTCCCTTTGCGCCCACACAACCGTCCCTCGCCGGGACGTTTTTATTTCCACCGAAGTCCCCGGAAGGGGATGCTAAGGTCAGGGGTCCCCAAAGGGGATGCTATTCGAGTCCCTTTGCGCCCATATAACCGTCCCTCGCCGGGACGTTTTTATTTCCACCGAAGTCCCCGGCAGGGGATATAAGGTCAGGGGTCCCACAAGGGGATGCTATTCGAGTCCCTCGCGGAGCACCCTGTGGGTTTGCGCCTATAAAATTTTCACAGATGATTCAGGCGCCCGTGTGACGATCCTGTGTAGATGAGTTGTCTTGCTTTCCGGGGGATGGATTGTGAGGTACAATCCCTCCAACCAGAGGTTCAATTTACAGTTCCCAAAGGAGGGGACGATGCCAGTAACTAAAAATCCAACCAGTGTTTCGAAGTCCGCCAGACCGGCAGGTTCTTCCAGGCCTGCGAGCGGGGGCGGCCAGCAGGTGGACATGGCAAAATTATTCGGTGCAGTCGCGAGCAACCTGCTGCAAAACCGCCAGACGCTCAACAAAGCTGACACGACCAACGGTAATCACGGCGATAATATGGTGGCGATCTTCCAGGCGGTTACATCGGCGATGGAAAAGAACAAGGGGGCGAATCCTTCAGCGCAGTTACTGCAGGCAAGCAAGGCTCTGAAGCCCATTCAGAGTGGTTCGGCGCAATTGTACGCGAATGGCCTGGCGCAGGCGGCCAACCAGTTCAAGGGGCAGAAGCAATTGACGCCCCAGAGCGCTCTGCCCCTGGTGCAGGCACTGTTGAGCGGAGGACAGGCGCAGCAGGCTGCCCCGGCTTCCCAGGGAGATGCGACGGCCGAACTGCTGGGCGCGCTGTTGGGCGGGGGACAGGGCCAG
>CAYLXB010000009.1:14000-46922 GCA_964387495.1 uncultured Anaerolineaceae bacterium | reverse complement strand
TCTCAACAGCAGGGCGGGGCGGGTGACCTGCTGGGGGCGCTGCTGGGCGGCGGGCAGGCTCAGCCACAGCAACAGAGCCAGCAGGGCGGGGCAGGCGACCTGCTGGGGGCGCTGCTGGGCGGCGGACAGCCCTCAGCCAGCCAGGGACCGGCGGGCGCCGAACTGCTAAGCGCCCTGATGGGCAGCACGGATGCCCAGGGCCAGCACCAGGTGGATACGGCCCAGTTGATCAGCGCCGGGTTGAATGTGGGCATGGCTTACCTGGCTGCCAAACAACAGGGCAGCAGCAGCGGGGAAGCCTTGATCGGTGCACTGCTGAAGCGCAGCCCGATGGGACAGTCCTCGCACCGCTCGCAATCGGGGGCGGTGGTGGCCGATACCATCCTTTCGGTATTGGGCGGCCTGGGACAGAAAAAGTAAAGTGCCACGAAATCTTGTTACGTCCTGTCCGAACGACAGGACGTAACTTTTCGAGCGTGTTGGATACCGACAGGCGGGTGTGCCAATTGCGCTCATTCCGACAAACGAACGCGGCGCGCACACGAAATACTTGCAACTTCCCCGAGCGTGTGGATAACTTGACCCATCCCCGGCTTGGTACTACAATGATTTGGCGCTGCTTGCGCCCTTGAGCACCTAAATTTTCCAGGAGCATATCATGAAAGATTTCCTTTTCCGCGGTACGCTGGCCGACCTCGACCCGGAGGTCAATGAATTATGCGAGATCGAGGCCGAACGCCAGGCGCGTAAATTGATCCTGATCCCTTCCGAGAGCCAGGCGCCGCTGGCCGTCAGAACAGCCATGGCTTCTGCTTTCCAGAATATCTATGCCGAGGGATACCCCTACGAGTCCACCCGCTGGATGAAGGAGGAGGAACTGCTCGATTATCCCTATATGCTGGCGCACTACCGCCGGTATGCCGACCCGCGCTATTACAAGGGCGTGGAATATGCGGATGTGATCGAGGCCCTGGCCCGCCGGCGCTGTGCGGAGGCTTATGCCGCAAACGGGATCAGCGCAGACCAGATCTACGTCAACGTGCAGGCGCTTTCGGGCGGCCCGGCCAATAACGCCGTCTACCATGCCCTGGTCAACCCCGGCGACACAGTGATGGGCATGAACCTGTTCCACGGCGGGCACCTGTCACACGGCTCGCCGGTCAACCGCTCGGGGAAATATTTCAACATCGTTTCCTACTCCGTCGATCCCGAAACCGAAATGATCGACTACGATGCCGTCATGGCGCTGGCGCTGGAACACAAGCCAAAGATGATCATTGCAGGGTATTCATCGTATCCCTGGATCCCGGACTGGAAGAAATACCGCAAGATCGCCGACGCGGCCGGCGCGTACCTGCTGGCGGACATTGCCCACATCGGCGGCATGGTGGCCGCAGGCGTGGTGCCCTCGCCGGTGGGGTATGCGGACGTAATCACCTCCACCACGCACAAGACCCTGGACGGGCCGCGCGGCGCCATCATCCTGACCACCAACCCCGACCTGGCCAAACTGATCGACAAAGCCGTCTTCCCCGGTGAACAGGGCGGTCCGCATGTGCACATCTTTGCGGCGCTGGCGCTGACCTTCAAACTGGCGCGCACTGCGCAATTCAAACAGCTCCAAAAGCAGACCATCAAGAATGCACGCGCCATGGCCGACCAACTCCAGGCCCGCGGCCTGCGGATTGCCTACGGCGGGACGAACTCGCACCTGCTCAACATCGACTGCCGGACGGTCAAAGGCGCGGACGGGACCACCCTCTCCGGCGACCAGGCTGTGCGCATCCTGGACCTGGCGGGGATCGTGTGCAACCGGAACACCCTGCCCGGCGACACGATCGCCCTGGACCCCTCCGGTGTCCGCATGGGAACTCCCTGGATCACCCAGCGCGGATTCGACGAAGACAAATGCCGCAAACTGGCCGACATCATTGCCGACCTGCTGCTGGCAGCCCAGCCGCATAAACTGACTTCCATCCTTCCCGACCGGAAGAAGCGGCGCGCCAAAGTTCCGTTCATGGTGCTGGAAAATGCCAAACTGCGCGTGCGCGCCCTGGCGGCCGAGGCCGGCGTGGACTTCACCCCGACCCGGCACGGTTACCCACATTTCTTTTATATCGACGACAAGCCGGCGGCGAAAGACGGCTGGTCGGTGTATGACCTGCGCGGCGAGCGCATCCGCCAGTTCCTGGATTACGCGGTCGGTGCCGATATCACGGCCCTGAAGCCGGGCAAATCGGCCCCGGCCTGTGTGCATACGCCGGAAGGGACGGCCGAGTGCATGTTGACCTGTGTGACATGCGACTCTTACCGGCTCAGTGTTCCGGCCGACAAAGCCACCCTAATAGCCACCTGGCTGCGTGACATTTCGGATGGCTATGTGCTGATCGATGCAGACGATACCTGCCGCCGCACTCCCGGCCTGGTGATCGTCTCCGAATCGGATGCCGAACCGGTCAAGCGCACGGGCAAGGAAACGGCCGATTGCTGCTGCAAGGAAAAACCCTACTTCTACCAGATGTGCACCGCCGAAGGCAGCCCCCTGCCGGCTTTCCAGTGGCAGGAGAAGGATGCCCCCTTGCGCCGCACGCCGCTTTATGAGATGCATAAGGCGTTGGGGGCCAAGGTCATCCCCTTTGCGGGCTGGGAGATGCCGGTCTGGTACAGCACGGTGCTGGAAGAGCACCTGGCTACCCGCCAGGCAGCCGGCCTGTTCGATGTCTCACACATGGGTGTCTACCAGGTGGAAGGGGCAGATTCGGCTTCCTTCCTGGACTCTGTGTGTGGCAACGATTGCGGTCTGCTGCGTCCTGGCAACTCCCTCTACACCCACTTCCTGACCCCCGATGCAAATGTGGTGGACGATACCCTGATCTACCGGCGTACTTGGGACAAGTACCTGGTGGTGGTGAACGCTTCCAATGATGACAAGGACCGCACCTGGCTTGAATCGGTGCGCGATGGCAAGGTAAAGGTGGATAATGTACGGCCGTGGGCGCGGGTCTACGGGTACGATGCTGAAATTCGCAACTTACGGGATCCGAAGGCGGGCGTCGATATGAAGGTCGACATCGCCCTGCAGGGGCCCAAATCCCGGGATATCCTGCTGGCGCTGGGCACGGATGCTGCCACGCGGGAGCGGATCATGAAGCTCAAACGGACCCAGTTGTGTGATGCCACCGTCGGCGGATTCGAACTGGTGGTTTCACGTACCGGCTACACCGGCGAAAAGATGGCCTTCGAGCTCTTTGTCCACCCCGAACGCGCCGTGGACTTCTGGAATGCCCTGCTCAAGGCGGGGGAGAAATTCGGGATCAAGCCGGTGGGCCTGGGGGCACGCGACTCGCTGCGCACCGAAGCCGGACTGCCCCTGTACGGACACGAGATGGGCGACGGCTCCGGAAAGTTCGGCGAGCGCGACCTGGGCGTGGCGGAAGGCGGCTTCGGCTCTTACGTCAAGCTCTACAAACCCTGGTTCATCGGACGCGCGGCGTACATGGCACGCGAGCAAAGCCGCAGCAACATCGTCGTGCGCTTCACGTTCACGGAAAAGGGTGTACGTATGGCGCACAACGGCGACCCGGTGCTGGACAGGCGCGGCAAGGTCATCGGCTGGGTGACTTCCTGCGCGGTGGATGCCCAGGGCAGCCTGACCGGCCAGGCGTACGTGGACCTGAAGAATGCGGTTGAAGGTACGATCATCTTTATCTACCAGGGTGCGCCGGATTCGGTCAGCAAGGCCCCGGCTGTGATGAAGACCGGTGACAAGGCGGTTCTGCCCACCCCGGCGGCGGTGGTAGCCCGCTTCCCGGTGTTATAGAGCATTTGACACTCAAAACCCTGCAGGTCCCCGGACCTGCAGGGCTTTTTTTGTTAACGATTTGGCATTATGGGCGGAAAATTTGTTACAATACGCGGTTAGTGGACATCACAACCCAGGTGTCATAAGGAGATCACACTATGAAGGTGCTTTGGCTGGGGTGGGAGGACCTGTACACTACGCGCCGGGTGCGCGAATCCGCACATAAGAATGGACTGGAACTGGACGCCTGTGAAATCCTGGATATCTCCTTCGTGGTCGAAGCAGAAAAAGCCAGGGTTTTCGCCAAAGGGGTGGACCTGCTGGAAACCTATGACATCCTGTTCGTACGCACTTTCTTCCCGTATATTTCCGAAGCCCTGACCGTGGCGCGCCTGTTCCACGATGCAGGCAAGATCGTGATCGACCAGAGCCTGACCGATGAAGGGTATGCGGTCAGCAAGATGCATGACCAACTGGTGCTGACGCGCAATGGCGTCCCGACGCCGCGGACGTGGCAGGTGTTCAACCCGCGCCAGGTGGAAAAACTGGCGGATGAACTCACCTACCCCTGCCTGTTGAAGGGGGTGCACGGGGCGCGCGGAGAGCATGTCTACCTGGTGCAGGACTCGGAGCAGCTAAACCGGCGGCTGTGGCATTATCCGTGCGGGGAACTGATGCTGCAGGAGTACCTGCCGGCAGACGAGGATTACCGGGTATTCGTGCTGGGCTACCATGCTTTGCCGGTGATGGTCAGCCGCAAGCCACCCAAGGGTGACTTCCGGACGAACTTTTCCGTCGGCGGGAAATTCATCAGGCGGCATTTGAGTGAATTTCCGGAGTTCCAGAGCCTGGCCGAGCGTGCGGCGCGCGCCCTGCGGCGTGAGTTCACCGCGGTGGACATCCGCTTCAAAGGCGGTTTGCCGGTTGTGCTGGAAGTCAACCGCCAGCCGGACTTCCAAGGCTTCGAGCGCGCCACACAGTACGATATGGCAAGCGAAGTGGTGGGTTACATCGTGCAACGGGCAAATGGCGGAGCGGGGCGATAAGCAGCAGGTAAGATATTCTCTCATGCGGGAGGGGGATAACCATCGGCGGCTAGTATAATAGGAGCATGCGTGCCTGCTTTCCTGTCACCGTGCACCTGTTCTTCCTGCAGGATAACCAAATCCTGCTGGCACGCCGATTCAACACAGGCTATGCCGATGGACAGTACGGTGTACCGGCGGGACATTTGGACGGCGGGGAATCTGTGCGTGCAGCGGCTGCGCGGGAGGCGCTGGAGGAGACGGGAGTGCGGCTCGACCTGCAGGATATCCTCTTTGCGGGGGTGGTCCACCGGCAGGAAGGCGACGAGCGCGTGGATTTTTTCGTGCGGGTGCGCTCCTGGCAGGGTGAGCCGGCCAACAGCGAGCCGGACAAATGCGATGACATGCGCTGGTTCGACCTGCAGGCTCTGCCCGAAAACATGATCCCCTATGTCCGGAAGGCGCTGCAAAATTACCTGCAGGGTACCTGCTTCGACGAATATGGCTGGTGAGGGTCCCGGCCCATCCAGTTCAATCCAACACAATAGGTGAATTCAAACCCATGTTCGATCTTTCCAACTGCCGCTTCGCATTCCTCGACCTGGAAACGACCGGGCTGGCCCCCTGGTTCGGCGACCGCATCTGCGAGGTGGGTATCGTGGTCACCGAGGGGAAGCGCATCCGAAGCACCTACCAGCGGCTGGTCAATCCCGGGCGCCCACTCTCGCCTGCTGCAGCCAGCACCAACGGTCTGACCGACACTGAACTTTCAACTGCCCCGCCCTTTGCACAAGTGGCGGCTGATGTGTTGAAGTCCCTGGAAGGGGCGGTCGTGGTGTGCCACAACGCGCGCTTCGACCTGCAGTTCCTGGACAGCGAATACCGGCGGCTGGGGCACGAACTGCACATCTCCAATGTGATCGACACGCTGTATATCGCCCGGGAGTATTTCGACCTGCCTTCCTACAGCCTGACCAACCTGGCAGCCGAGTTCAACGTCCAGAACCCACAGGCTCACCGCGCCCTGGCGGACGCCATCACCGACAAGAACCTGTTCTTTGCCATGCTGGACAGCCTGAGCAAGATCGGCAGGCAGTTCGACGAATTTATCGGCCTGTATAATTCACCAGCCTGGCCGCAGGAAGGAATCCAACTGCCAACCACCCTGGATGAGGCTTTCCAGGGAGGCAGGCGGGTGCTGATCACGTACGTGGACAAAAAGGGCGAGCAGACCGAACGCTGGGTGACCCCCCTGCAGGTGCTGGGACTGGACGACTATGTCTATCTGCGGGCCTACTGCCATATGCGCAACCAGGAACGAACCTTCCGCCTTGACCGGATCGTGCGAGTGCAGGCGGAGGCTTGAATGCCTGCTGAAAGAGAAGTCTACGAAAGACACGCAGAGCAGTGAGAGCGGCTGATCTGGTTGGAGATACCGGGGACGGGCATCCGGCAGCGGCGGTTCTAGTAGAAATGCACCTCGTAATCCAGCATTTTGTCCCCGGCGTAGTCGAAGCGGGCGGAGAAGAATCCGGGCTGCTGCAGCCAGGGAAAGAAGATGGGGTCACTTTCCCAGAGCGGCAGGCCGGCCAGTTCAGAGTCCGGCACCCAGCGCAGGGTGCCTTCGGGGGAATCGATCAGCTCACCGCTGAAGCGATCCGCAGTGAAAACGAAAACATACCAGTCATTGCCCTTGAAGCCCGGGAACATCAGCAGGCCATGCAGGTGCGGATCATGGATCTCGAGACCTGATTCTTCCCTGACCTCGCGTCTGACGCACTGCTCGGGTGTCTCTCCGGGCTCGAACTTGCCGCCCAAGCCATTCCACTTGCCGGCGTGGATGTCATTGGGCTTTTTGTTGCGGTGCACCATCAGGGTGTGGCCGTCCCGGCGGAGATAGCAGAGAGTTGCCAGGATGATCATTGCCCAGCTCCGAAGAGAGTCTCCAGGCCGCGCACCAGGCTATTGCGCCAAGTGGTGAAGTTGTGCGCCCCGCCGTTCTCGGTGTAGGTGACAGTATAGCCTTTTTCCTCGAGCAGGGCGTGCATGCGGCGGTTTGGTTCGAGCAGAAAATCCATGCGGCCGCAGTCCAGCCAGAATTCGACCGGCGGCTTGGGGAAGTGGCGCACCATCTGCATGACCGGGGTCTCGTGATCCCATAATTCAAAAGCGCCGGCCTGGCTGATGGCCCGGCCAAAAATTTCGGGCAGCTGCAGGCTGGTGTAGAGGGCCATCAAGCCACCCATGGAGGCACCCAGCACGCCAAAGGCGCCGGGGTGCTTTTCCACCTCCAGCAGGCCGAGGTGTTCCCTGGCGAGCGGCAGGACGCTGTCCACGACAAAGGCCAGGGTGGGCACGGAACAGCCATATTCGACCATACGCGCCGGACCGCCGCTATGAACCAGGGCCAGGGCAAGTGGCCGGATGCGCCGGGCGGCGACCAGGTTATCCACAATCTGCGTGATACGGCCGCGGCGCAGGTAATCCTGACCGTCATAGACAACCAGCAGGGCGCAGGGTTCCTGGACAGCCGGGCGGTAGAGGTGCACGGTGCGCTGCCTGCCGGCAGTGACGAAGCGCGCCGAGAGGGTGTGGCGGGTGAGCACCCCGCGCGGCACACCGGGCTGAAGTTTGGTGAGAGGCTCGGGCTTTCCCTGGGGCATGTAGACGAAATGGTTATGGCCGCCGACGCCGTTGTAGACGGAGATGTGATTGAACGGATCGGGGATGCGTTTTTTGGCCTTGGGGTCGTAGTAGGCATATTCCAGGTAGGCTTGCGGCTCAAGCTCGAGGGTGAGGCTCCAAAGGCCGGGGGCGGATTTGACGAGCACCTGGGGGTTTTCCTCCCAGCCGTGCAGGTCATCGATCAGATGTGGGGCGGCGGCTCCTTCCCAGACGAAGGTAACTGTATTTCCGTCAATGAGCGGATTACCTTCCCGATGTACACGCTCCAGCAGGGGATGCATTCGCGCCTCCATAAAAATAAAAAGGTACGGATGAACCGGGGGTCCATCCGTACCAATTGTACTACGGCGTCATTGCGGCGGTTCAGTCTTCGCTGCGCTTGCCCAGGCGGTGATCCAACACCATGACGGCGGTGTCGTGCGCTTCAATGCGTTTGAGATTCTCGACGATCTCACTGGCGTTGGCTTCTTCTTCGACCTGCTCGTTGATGAACCATTGGAGCATGACCTGTGCGGGATAGTCTTTCTCCTTGAGCGCAACTTCGTACACGTCGTAGATGGACCTGGTGACGAATTTTTCGTGTTCGAGCACGGCCTCGAAGGCGGCCAGATCGGACTTCCAGGCGGCCCCGGGGGCGGCGATGGCCTTGAGCTCGACCTTGCCGCCGCGCTCCAGCAGGTGATCGTAGAACTTCATGGCGTGTTCACGCTCTTCTTCGGCCTGGACGCGCATCCAGCTGGCGAAGCCGGGCAAATTCTTGTCTGCAAAGTAGGCGGCCATCGAAAGATACAGGTAAGAAGAAAACAGTTCTTTGTTAATCTGTTCATTGATCGCGTCTTGCATGGGTTTCGAAATCATAAGCCTCTCCTTTTATTATTTGGTGATTTATTCCCAATTATATCCAATATATTGGGACGATTATAAGCAATCGAGCAGTTTCTTACCAAACTCATATGGTTCACTGTGCTCAACCACTACTTCCTTTGATGCGTGGAACTTCAAAAAGTCGCGCAGGGCGGCGGCCACGGCACTGACCAGTTCTTCCTCCGGCTGTATGCCCGGCTCGAGGTGGATAGCTTTGATGCGCAGGGTGCCAGTCCTGCGTTCGAGTTTGGGGTCAAAGCGCCCCACGAGGCGGTCCCTGTGCAGGATGGGCAGACAGTAATAGCCCCAAATGCGTTTGGGGGCGGGGGTGTAGGCTTCCAGACGCTGGCGGAAGCCCCAGAACTGTTGATCGCGGCCTTGAGCCCAGAAGAGACTGTCGAAGGGGTTGAGGAAGGTGGTACGCCCGGCCTGGATGGCTCCCGCAGCGGCCTGTTCCAGCAGCGACAGGTTGTCGCGATGGACGAGCAGGGGCTGGCTGCCGTCCTGCAGGGTCTCGGCCGGCACTTCAATCAGAATGCCCTGTTTAAGCAGACTCTGCACAATGGGCCGGCCCTGGCCGATCTTCATCCAAGTGTAGTTACAGGCATGGCGGGCGGTGCAGATGCCCAGGGCGCGAGCACCGCGCTCGATCCAGAAGCGGTCGCGTTCTGCGGCGGCCGGCTCGTGGAGGCCGACCCATTCCGGCAGGACGCGTTCGGTCAAATCGTAGACCCTCTGGAAGTTGACCCGGTCGGCGATGAGCAGGTCGCCGAAGGCAAACAGGTATTCGAGCGCCACCTTGGCCGGGCGCCAGTTCCACCAGGCTCCGCCGGGATGTTCGCCGCGCTCGAAGTCGCTGACCTTGAGAGCGCCCTCCCTGGTGATGCGTTCCCGGGCAAAGGCGATGGTCTCGGGGTGGCCGATGTCGGCCAACCAGCGGGTGTACCAGTCGCCGGGGTTCTCGCGCAAGCTGCGCTGGTGGGGCATCTGGTAGCGGTATTCGCTGAAGGGAATGAAGCAGGCGGCGTGCTGCCAGCCTTCGAAAATGCGCCGCTGGCCGGGCGTGTAGACCAGGGTGTCGAAGTCCCGGCGGTCGTAGGCCCCCAGGCGGCTCCAGAGGGTGAGGTAGTGAGCGCGCGCCACCATCTGGAGGGTGTCGATTTGCAAGCAGCCGACCTGTTCGACAGTCCGGTAGATGGATTCCCGAGTGGGCGGGAGTTCGGCGCCGTTGGGTGTTGCCAGCCCCTGGCTGTGCAGGGCCAGGGTGCGTACGGCCTGGAGGGGGTAGGGGGCGTTGATGGGCATGCGGAATCCCTTGAGGGTGGAGTGCAGCAATTATAAAACAAATTTTCTAGTTTGGGCGGGCGGATGGGCAGGCTTATAAAGTCAGAATTCTTGTCCAAATCAATGATCATGTCATCCTGAGGAAGCGGTTTTGCGCCTGGAGGGCCTCCGGATTGGCACGGAGAAGCTTCAGCGGGAGAACGCCGCCAGATGCATCGGCAGAAGTGCGCGCCTCAGCATGACATGCATGAAGGACTTTAAGCGTGAGCGGATGGGTTGCTCACGCGGGGATGGTGTCGGTGGAATTCTTTCTGGACGCTGCGCGGCTTACAAGATGCTGCGCGAGAGCACCTGACAGATGCTTCGGCGGGAAGAACGCCCGCCTCAGCATGACATGGGAAAGGGGCGGGACGGTTATTTGCTGAAGGTGCCCATCAATTCGCCGCAGGCGAGAATGTGGCCCTGGATGGCTTTTTCAACAGCCTGTTTATCGGGGTTTTCGGGGAAGGCGGGGACGTTGTCCAGGGCGTATAACTTGAAGATGTAGCGGTGGGTGCCGGAGGGGGGACAGGGACCGCCGTAGGCGGATTTGCCCCAGGAGTTCCTGCCGAACTGGAGAGCAACATCGTCGTAGCGCTTGCCATTTGGCAGGGCGGCCTCCAGGCTGCGAACATTGGCGGGGATGTAATAAACCACCCAGTGCACCCAGGTGCCGAGCGGGGCGTCGGGGTCGTCCATGATGAGCACGAACGACTGTGTGCCCTGCGGGGGTTCATCCCAGGCCAGCGGCGGGGAGATGTCTTCCCCCTTGCAGGTGTACTGCGGGGGGATGGCTGCACCGGCGGTGAAAGCGGTGCTGTCCAGAGTGAAGGCGTCAGAGGGGGCAGGCGCGGCTGCCTGCGGTGTGCAGGCAGGCAGGAGAAACAACAATAACACGGCTATCAGAAGGATATATTCTGGCATGGCGAATCTCCTCAAGCGAAGGCCCCGGACCAGGTCTCGAAGCGGCGGCCACGGCGTTCATCGCCTGTGTAGAAGCACAGGTAGGTCAGCACCTGGTAAGGGATGAACTTTTGTTCTTCTGGCTTGTAGACGGCCAGGTCATAGTAGGTATGCCAGGTGCCGGAATTGAAGTACAACTGGGCGGTGGGGTAGGGGGTCATGCCGCTGGCATCCAGTGAGATGATCTCGTGGTGGTGGGTGTGGCCGTAGACAATGTACTGGGCGGTTTCATGCAGGAAGGCGGGTTCCTTGAGGGCATTGCGGACGAAGGAAATCTCGCCGGATTCCCACATCTTCTGCCGCAGCCAAGTGATGACCTCGTTTATGGTAGTAAATTTGGCCCGTCTGGAGATCTTCATGATAATCTGGAAGGCATCCACGGTGTCGAATTGCATCCACTTGTCCGCCTGGCGGACGAAGTCCACTGCGAGAAATTCCTCCCCCATGCGGTCCCAGATGGCTTTGAGTTTATCCTGGACGGCGCAGTCCATGCAGTATTCGCGGATCTGGCTGGTGATCCAAAGCGGGGTGGCCAGTGCTGGGCGCACATTGGTCAGTTCACGCAGATTTTCCACCAGCGCATCGGGGACCTCGGAGCCAAGCTGCCGGCGGATCTCGATGGGGAAGCGGTTAAGCATTTCCACTGCGAACACGTCGCCCAGCGTGGCAGCATTGCGCCCCTTGCTTTTGTCATAATTGAACGAATCGAAAAGGTCGCCGTGGCGGGCCAGCAGGTGGTAGCGGGAAAACAGGTCCTGGATTTGCGGGGAGTCGGCGGGGTCATGCGGGAGGGGGCCGGGGACGTTGGCCAGCCCAAGGGCCTGTACGATCTTACGGCGGATAGTTTCGAAGGCCGGGCCAGGCAGGCGGTAGAACCAGTCGTGATTGCCTACCATGTAGTAGATTCGTACGGGGACCGGGACGCGTTCCCGGTTGTCTTCGGCCGGCTGGCCGCGACCATCGGCGGGCGGCAGATGCACCAGGTCGCCGGCTGCAGCACGGCGCAGTACCCCGGCAGCAGCGGCGTTGTGGGCCAGGATGCCGGTGGTGATGGCCTCCAGCTTTTCGGCATATTGCGGAAGGCCGGAGTCGGTCCAAGGGCGAACCTGTGCGCCATCGGCGGCAGGTTCCAGCCAGAGAGTGGAGTGGAGCGGATCGAGCACGTCGCCCAGGAGCAGGACTTCGATGCTTTCCACCGGACGGTAGGAGCCGTCTGTACGCCAGGAAGCGTTATAGGCCAGTTCGCGCAGGCGGTCGCCGAAAAGATAAAAGGCGCTGGACGAGATGGAACGCCCGCAGGTGCCATCTCCGAGGTGTATGTCGCTGAGAATGACCAGCATGGAAGCCTCCTGTTTTCGAAATGGCAGAACGGTGCCAGCCGTGCCAACGCGGAGGCGGACAGGCGTACCGGTCTGGAGTGTGAGCGTATATCGAAAATATATCACAAATAACGGAAGTTGCGCTTGCTGGTGGTGGGTAAAACCACGGGAAACGCTTGACAGATATCGCCTGTTACAGTATATTCGGTAATAATCGAAATAAGAGAAATGAGAAAGTATGGAACTGACACCCATCCAGCAAAACTTCATCATGCACTGGGGTGAAATGGGGGAAAAATGGGGCCTCAACCGCACCATCGCCCAGATCCATGGACTGCTGTACCTGTCACCCCATCCGCTGACGGCAGAGGAGATCAGCGAGACTCTTTCGGTGGCGCGTTCGACGGTCAGTGTGGGCCTGCATGAACTGCAGGACTGGGGCATCATCAAGGTAGTGCACGTGCTGGGGGAACGCACAGACCGCTTCGAGATCAAGGGCGACGTATGGGAGATGTTCCGCTGGATCGTGGACTACCGCAAGCGGAGAGAAGTGGATCCCACGTTGAACATGCTGCGTCAGGCGGCGGCTGAACTCGAACAGGGCCAGGAAGAGACGCATACGAAGGTCCGCATGGGGGAGATGCTGGCGCTGTTCGAAACAGCCGACTCGCTGTATGCCCAGGTGCAGAACATACCGACCCGCACGATCGTGCGGATTGCCCGCATGAACAACATCGTCAGCAAGCTGCTTAAACTCTTCCCGGAATAGGGCAGAGATATTTTTTTACTGTTTGAATTTCGATTGGTACCGAAATGACCGACACAACCACAAGCACTTACCCGACCCTGACCGTGTTCGACCCGCTTCAGGAACAGTTGCAGCAAGTGGAAGCCTTGTTGGAGGTGCAGGTGGCGGAGGAATACGCCAGCCTGGCGCTGGCCTTGCGGCAGCTGGTACAGGCGGGTGGAAAACGGATCCGGCCACGGCTGGCCCTGCTGACGGGGAGCCTGCTGGGGGCCGAACCGGGGCAGCTGGTACACCTGGCCGCGGCGGTCGAGATGCTGCATACGGCCAGCCTCGTCCACGATGACCTGATAGACGACTCGGTGCTGCGGCGCGGCATGCAGACGCTCAACATGCACTGGTCAGCGGCCGCTACCGTGCTGGCCGGGGACTTCGCCTTTACGCGTGCGGCAGAACTAGCTGCAGCGACCAACAGCACTGCCGTGATGAAGTTCTTTGCAGAAAGCATGGCAGTGATGGTGGATGGAGAACTGGCGCAACTACTGCGCGAGCACAGTATCTCCATGCGGGAGGAGTATTACCGCTGGATCAGCGCCAAGACAGCGACCCTGTTCGAACTAGCGACAGGGGCGGCGGCCTTGTTAAGCCAGGCAGGCTCCGAAACAGCAGCTGCGGCGCGCCGTTTCGGCCACGAGATCGGGATGGCCTTTCAGATCATGGATGATGTGCTGGATTTCACCGGCGACCCGGCTGTGCTGGGCAAGCCGGTGGGGAGCGACCTGCGGCAGGGAGTGGTCACCCTGCCAACACTGTACTACCTGGAGGCTCACCCGGACGACTCTGTCCTGCGGGCTTTGATCGCCCACAAGCGCAGCGATGTGCAGGGGCTGGAGCGGCTGCTGGATGCCATCCGGAATAATGGGGCGATCCAATCGGCCGCGGCCGAAGCACGGGTTTTTATGGGCCGTGGGCTTGAGGCGCTGGCCACCCTGCCGGAGGGGGCAGAACGCCTGGCCCTGGAGGAGGCCGCGCGGGCAGTGGTGGGACGCAACAACTGAGGCGGAGACATAACTTCAATGGCCTCCGAGATTGGATGAGCTGTGCAACTGGATCAATACCTACCTGCCTACGAGTTTCACGAGGTGCATGCCCTGACCGTCAACGCGCCCCCGGAGCGGGTTTTTGCAGCCATCAAAACCTTGACGCCTGCAGAGCTTTCCCCCTTGATCTTCTGGATGCTGGACCTGCGTAATCTGCCCGCCCGGCTGCTCAGGAAGAATGTTCATGGATCATTCCAGGAGGGCGCATTCCTGGAGCAACTCTACAAAGGCGGGTTCATCCCACTGGCAGAGGCAGCAGGGAGCGAGATCGTCTTTGGGATGGTCGGCCAGTTCTGGAAATTGGCCGGAGATGAAGCCCCGCACATCCCGGATGCGCAGGCCTTCCTGGCATATGGGGATCCCGCCTTTGCAAAGGTGGCTGCCAACCTGATGGTCAGCAAAAGCGCGAATGGGCAGACGCGCTGCAGTACCGAGACGCGCATCCATGTGCCTGAGCCGCAGACGCGGCGCAAATTTGCCTTTTACTGGGGCGTTATTTCGATGGGCAGTGCTTTCATCCGGGTGCTGTGGCTGCGGGCAATCAAAAGGAAGGCAGAACGCGGTTGAAGAATGCCCAGTTCGCCCGTTTTCACCGGTTTCTCGCTGAGGAATTCCCAGAAGAAAAGGCAGGAAAACTTTCAGAAAAATGTTGTAATCCGACATTCAATATCGTATAATGAAAACAATAAGTAAAGAGAGGAGGTTCCTGTGGCATTCGAAAGAAGGACAATGGAACGCAAGAAACTGTCCTACTATTTACCGGTGACCGATGCCATTGCTTCCCGACCGCGCGGGGTGATGCTGGATATCAGCCTGGGAGGCTTTCGACTTGACAGCCGGGAACCGATTCCCAACGGACAGGTGGATCATTTTCGTCTCAGCCTGACGAAGGATATTGCACCGGCAACGTCGCTGGTGTTCATCGGCCGCAGCAAGTGGTGCCGCCAGGATCATATCGATCCATCCTCGTATAACATCGGTTATGAACTGATCAACATGTCTGCGGAGAATATACTTGTCTTCCAGCGCATGCTGGAAAAATATGGAGCGCGGTCCAGCGGCAAAGAGAACGGCTACGATCATCTCTGGAAGTAACCGCTACATCCTGAGCGAATGCCAACGGTCATCTTGTTGATGGCCGTTGTTTGTTTCCGGTACCATGGCAGAGGCTTTGTTCCATGGGGTGAGAGGCAGCAAGAACGATACGAAAAGCATGGCCAGGCCCAGCAGCCAGACAAGGAGGAGACTGAGGACTGCCCGGGTGATGACCAGCCCGCCGGCCTGGAATACAACAGGCGAATCCCAGTCAACAAGGTGGCCATGTGCGATCAGTGCGACGCCCATGGCCAGCGTGAACCCCAGGGAGAGGGCTGCCAGCCGCCAGGAACCAGAGCGGCTGTGCAGGTAAAGCCAGACGCCAAAGATGAGTGGAATTATCGTGAGCAGGATATAGACTCCGGCATGGGGGAACTCTTCATACATCCCGAGGATCCAAACGACCCCGCCACCGTACATGGCCAAAGAAGCCAGGCTACGGTCTTTGTGCAATTGTGTGCAGAAGGCAAGGGTCAGAGGTGTTTTGGATGCCAACCAGACCAGCAGGAAAGTGAGGGCAAGTAGTACAAAGAGGTAAACGGCCTCCAGGAGCAGCATCCGCAACCACCAGGGAACAGAAGACCGACCGTAGAAAAGAGCAAGCAAAGCTGGCGCGAGGGCAACGAATACCACGCCAGAGACCAGAAGGCCGGCGTACGGCATGCTCCAGCGGGGCAGGCCGACACCCAACCCGGCAATGCCCAGCAGCGCCAGAAAAAGGGCAGCCAGGCCCAGCAGGCCGAGTCCCAGGGGGGCGGGCAGGCAGAATCCCACCCCACGGAGGGAGAATATGCCCAGTAGGAAACAGGGCAGGAGGAAAGGCAGGCAAGCCAGCAGTGTTTCCTGCCAGGAGCCGGGTTCGTGGACAAGTAAATGTTTCAAGCGTGCCTGCATGGCAAGTTTTTCCTTTGGGAGGTCGTGCCGGCATATCAAGGCTAGAACCCAATTTCCTTCATGAGCTGCGCCTCTTCCTTCCTGCCGCCAGCGCCCAACAACTCGCGCCAGAAGTCAGCATCATAACGCCGGGAACGCACCGGGAGGGGCATGGGGACGCCCCAACCGAGCAGAAGCACCTCTTCCTTGGGCTGGAGGCGCGCGAGCATGCCGCGCAGAGACTCGCGCCCCGAGAGGCCCGAGAGCACGGCATGCACGTCGTCCTCATCGCCCAGCCAGCCGGAGATGCGCGTGCCGAGCTGAGACATGACCTCGTCGTAGATCTGGGATGGGCGCTGGTCGATGATCAGCAAGGTGACGTAGTATTTGCGCATCTCACGGGCGATGGTGGCGAAGGTGGTCTGGCCAGCCATCTCACGATTGAGCAGTTTATGGGCTTCCTCGACCACGATGACAAGCTGGCGGGGCTCGTCTTTGCCGGTGGAACGGAAGGCGTTGGTCCTGTTTTCCCAGGCATGCCTGATCTTGCGGGTGAGCAGATTGGAGACCAGCAGGTAATCCAGGTCGGTCTCGTAGGCCTGTCCGAAGGAGAGAATGACATGTTTGCCATCCTCAAGCGATTTGATGATCTCGCCGGTGGAGTCGGCAGCGGGTTTCTCGACGATGTAGCCCTTGTCGAAGAGCCGGCGCAATTTGTCCTGCAGGGCTTCAGCAGCCATGATGTTGACACCGGCCTCATCGGCCCAGGCGGCCACGCTGCCGGGATGAGGAATCTTCTTTAACTTACCCTTGTCGTCCTCGATCTCGACTTCCTCACGGTTCATTTCCTTGAAGCGCCGGAACCAGTCACGGCCGAAGGAGACGCCCAGGGCATGCAGGGTGGTGGGAGTAGTCTCCTTGAGATTCAGTTCACGCGTCAGCAGTTCGATATCTGCCGGGGTAATATCCGGCATGGCGATTTCCAGGTTGAAGTCGGGGGCAGCGCCGCGGATAGTCGTGCCGGCGCCCAGGCCGACGACACGGACGCGGCTAGCGAATTTGGTCTTCAGGCCGGTGACGCGCAGACCGGTATCGGAGGCTGTATCGTCGAAGCCATACTCGTTGTGCATATCAAAGACCAGTACAGAGGCCTTGCTGTGGTGCATCAGCCCGGCCAGGACGATACGGGTGAGGAAGGATTTGCCGGTGCCGGTGGCTCCAAAGACGCCGGCCGAACGCTGGACGAAGCGGTCCAGATCGATACAGACGGGGTGTCCCTGTTCACGGGTGTAGCCGATGACGAAATTGCCCGGATCGCCCGGATTCCCGAAGATCTCATGGATGTCGCCCTCGGAGGCGAGGCGGACGGAAGCGTGGTGAGGGGGAACGGTCTTGACCGGAAGGGGTCGGGGCGTTTTTCCGGCATGCGCATCCTGCCAGGCAGTATACTCGGGCGCATCCGGTTCCGGGCCGCGCTCGAGCATCAGGGCGGGCAGAATCTCCAGGTTGGTGAAGAGCGTCTGGCCGTGCAGGGCCTGCGCCAGGGGTGGCGGCAGGCGCATTTCGGTCTGCTCATCGGCGAAGCGCGGGTCGGTGGCACCCAGCTGCAGGTCGGTGACCAAGCCATAGAACTGCCAGCCGCCGGCAGGGATGACGACAAAGGCGCCCTCCTGCACCTGGTGGGAGGGGACGGTCAGCCGGGCGCGGAAGGATTCTTTCAGGCCGCCGCCAACGATATAGCCAATTTCGAATTTTTGATTTTCGATTTTCGATTTTTGATTGAGCATGTCAGCCTCGCTCTTTCAGGTTGGATCGCGTCGTTTAATGGATGCAGTGAAGATTGCAACCAGTTTGCCGGCTTCTTTCATAAATTCAGCCTGAAGCGTTCACGATCTGTAGTGCTTTTTGGATATCTTCAGCGATCATCCTGCGCTTGATCTTTTCCACAAAAAACGCCGGGCCGGCCTGGACATAGGACGGCAAGGCCCGGGCGCCGCGGAAGGTGAATTCCCCGCCGCGGATCTTGTAGGTGGCGCCGGCCGGGATGACGCGGGGTTCACCGCTGCGCTTGGCGATCAGGTTGACAGACTTGATTGCCACGTCGCCCATGAGCAGGAAAACCTTGACGTTCGGGAAGAGGGCGATCTCTTTTTCAAGCAGATGGGAACAGTGTACTATAGTGGCGGCTGCGAGGCCGTAGCCGGTCTTGCCGCACTTGACGGCGGTGGTCAGGTAGACGCCCAGGTCGAGAATATCCTGCACGGATTGCACCCGGGCCCCGGCATCCTGGAAGGCCAGTACGGTGGTGCGGGCAAACAGGGAGTTCTGCCCGGCGTAGTAATGATCAGCGGGGTCTTCAGGGGCGGCTTCCGAGATGAGCAGGATGGAGATGCGGAGGGGGTCAATAACAATCTCTGGGATGAGATAGGACTGGCGGCGAATATCGAGGCAGGGGAAATCATTACACTGGATTTTCATGGGAGGCATCCTTTCCATGATCGAGCAGGGCATATAAGAACACGTCCTGGTAGCGGCCTTGCCAGAAGCCGAACTCACGGCGCAGCCCTTCCCTTTCGAAGCCGAGTTTTTCAAGGATTCGAATCGAAGCAGTATTTTCGGGGGTGACCAGCGCCTCGATGCGGTGGACAGGCATCAGATCCTGCGGGCCAAAACTGAAGCGGATCATCGCCTGCACGGCCTCGGTCATAAGCCCTTTGTTCCAGAACTCGGGGTGGAGTTCATAACCGGCCTCCACAGTCTGTGTGCCGCGGCGCACGCTGAAATATCCGCAAGAACCGATCACGCGGGAGGGATTGTCGCGCAGGGTGACTGCCCAGCGGCAGCCCATGTGCTCCCTGAACAGGGAAATCCGGCTCATAACGCGTCGTTCGGCATCCTCGATGGACTGCATCAGCTCGGTTTCCAGGTAGCGGTTGACCACCTCGAGCCGGAAGATATCGAAGACTGCCGGGGCATCCTGCATATGAAACTCACGCAAGAGGAGGCGGCTGGTGGACAGCTCTGGGAAGGAGGGTTCCCGGTTGGAATCTGGAGAGTATTTTTTCATAGCACACCTGGAGTGGACCCCTGCAGTTCACAGATGCGGCGGTTGGCCAGTTCAACGTATTTCTCATCGATTTCGTAGCCGAGGTAATGCCGGTTCGATTTGAGGGCGGCGAGGGCGGTCTGGCCGCTGCCCATGAAGGGGTCCAGGACGATCTCACCTTCGAATGTGTAGAGCTGGATCAAACGGCGCGGCAGTTCGACCGGGAATGGGGCGGGGTGACCGACTTTGCGCGCGGGTTCGGCGGCGAAGTTCCAGATGGATTTGTTGTATTCCAGGAATTCGTCGCGGCTGATGGTGCTGGCACGTTTGGCCGGGTTGTGGCGCTTGAAGGTCTGCTTGCAGAAGACCAGGATGTATTCGTGGACGTCGCGCAGGGTAGGGTTGGCAGGGGATTTCCAGCTGCCCCAGGCCGTGGAGGGGGAGGCGCTGGCGGCCTTGTTCCAGATGATCTCGCCGCGCATCAGGAAACCGAGGCGGATGGCCTGGTCGGCAATGTAGGTGTGGAGAGGAATGTAGGGCTTGCGGCCCAGGTTGGCCACGTTGATGCACATGCGTCCGCCGGGGACAAGCACACGGGATATTTCCTGCCAGACGCGCCCCAAAAAGGCCAGGTACTCCTCCAGCGACAGGTCTTCATCATATTCCTTGCCGACATTGTAGGGCGGCGAGGTGACCATGAGATGCACCGAGCAGTCGGGCAGTTCGCTCATGGTTTCCGCAGAATGGCAGAGGATGCGGTCGAGAGATGCGGGCGGAAGCGGATTTTCGAGGTAGGGAACCTCTTCGCCCTGCGGCCGGCCATGGTAGAGGCGGCCAGCGTAAAATTCGGACGAGTCGTGCGCGACCCGGCCGGGTGTTCCGAAGGCGGAAGTTTTGGTAGCCTTGCGTCTGGTGCCGGTCATATAAGCCCTACGAGATAACTTCAGCCAGCGCACCCAGCACGGACATGAGGGCCGGGTAGTCGTCACGCAGCAGGGTGATCAACTCCCGGGTGGCTTCCCCGGCCCAGGAATCATCCCGGCGCGCGGAAGAGACCTGCCGGATGTGGGCGGCCAGCACCTCGCCGGTGGGGATATCCGCGGCGCGCAGGATGTGGCGGAAATAGCCGAACCGGCCGGCGGCGGTGAACCTGACCAGTTCGGCATCGGAGCAGAGATAGATGACGTCCAGGCTGAGCGGCGGGCGCGGCGGCAGGAGGTGCGAAAGCCGGCCACCCTGCTCGTATCCCACGGCCAGAACCGACATCTCGACCGGGACGATGCGCCGCTCGCGGTTGTCGTGCATGACCTCGGGGCTGATATCGCCGGCTGTGACCAACTGGCGCACCAGTCCATCATCGTCAATGTGAATGTCGGTGATCAGGCCGTACACGCTGTATCTTTCGTCCAGCGGGGCGCGCACCAAGCTCCCCAGGGCCGGGGCGTCCAACTGCGGGACGGCACAACCGGCCACAAAGCCGGTCGTGCCGGCGCGTAATAAATGTCCGATCTGCAGGGATGTCATTTTCTCTCTGACTCCTTCCCGGATGGGAGCGTTTTAATATGCCCGGCGGGGACCCGGCCCTGCCAGGCATGACAATCTGCGACTCCGTAAAAATCGCTTTCCAGTTTGATCAAGACCCCGCCAGAATCTCCAGACGAATTGTTTCCGAGGAACAAATCGAGGAACAAATCCCAGCTGCCGGAAGCGAAATGCGGCCGCATCATCTTTTTGCCTTTCCCGGCAAATCCTTGGCCGACTGCTTGCCGGATTTTTCGCCCACTGCGCTACCGGAACGGCGCAGTTCGAGGGCAAGCATCTGCTCGACTTGTTCCTTCTCCTCGAACCTGACCACGGCGATCTCGTGGGCGCGGTGCAGGATGTAGGGGTAAGGCCGGGCGCCCAGCATGCGGCACTGGCCGAGCAGAGATGTATGAAGTATATCCAATTTTTCTGCATCGTCCGCCACCCATTTGGGGATCTCAACCCGCACCAGGGAGGCATGCTGCCCTTCGCCGACGTTCAGGTAGAAGAAGTGCAGGGCCAGGCTGCCGGTATAGTGAGCGCGCGAGCCGGATTGCAAGCCAAAGACAGCCGAGCGCTGGCCGGCCTGTAAAACCTGGCCGAACAGCCAGAGGTCGGTCACGCCGCGCAGGGGATGCCAGGTGCGGATTTCCCTGAACTCTTCATCCGAGGAGAGCCGGGCGATTTCCAGCAGACGGACGACCAGGTCCGCGGCGGGCTTGTCCACGTAACCGGCGACGATGGCATGGCGGGACTGCATCTGCGAGAGGATGGACTTGTGGATTTCGATGTTCCGGCGATAGTCTTCTTCACTGCCGCCCTTGGCGCCCCACAATTCGAGCGGGCCGTCGGTGATGGCCACGCAGGGGCCTGTGACCTGCTGAGCGAGGTCGAGCAGTATGCGCCGTTCGGCAATGTCGCGCTGGAGTTCGACGGCCTCAACCGACAACAGACCGGTTTCGGTGTACATCTCGTCGTCGAAGAGCAGGTGACTGTCGGTGAAGACGGCGGGGACGCGGCCGGAACCGGTTTCCATGGAGATGGCGCCTACGTTAACCAAGCCGTAGTAGAGGGCGGCATGCCGGTCAGGGGCAATCTGGGAGCCATCAGCAGCGAGCAGGGTCACTTCAGAAGGGGCGGGTCCCGGCTGCCGGGCAATGTTCAGGGCTTCGTCCAGCGGGATTGCACAACGCAGGGATGGGTCAGTCAGGCGGGCGCGTTCCAGCTTGTCGTTCAGTTCTGCGGATTTACCGGCCCAGTCTTCAAGCAGGCGGCGGGCGTTTTCCCGAAGGCTTTCCAGTTTTTCCCGGCGGGAGCGGGCTTCAAGGCCAATCGCTTTGATCTTTTCGAAGATCTGCTGAAAGTTTAGGGCCATCGAGTCTCCTGTGTGCGCTTACGTCAATAGAACATCTGTGCAGATTCTACAGGCAAATCGAGTAAAATACAAGTGCCGGGAACTTTTTTCCCGGTTTTTACGTCATCAGGAAAATAAACGAAAAGGAGTTTCAACATGCGTTCCAAATTCATGTTCATTCTTACCATCCTGGTGCTTGCCGGTCTGTTGAGCGCCTGCCAGCCGGGCGGACCGATCACGGTCTACAGCCAGCCCAACCCGCATACTTTAAGCGTAACCGGCGCAGGCCAGGTGGCGATGACGCCCGATATTGCCTATATCTACATCGGTGTGCACACCGAAAGCGGGACCGCAGCAGATGCGGTTGCCGAGAACACGGCCAGCACCACCAAGGTGATCGACGCCCTGGTCGCGGCCGGCGTAGACAAGAAGGATATCAATACCTCCAACTTCAGCATCTGGCCCAGCCAGCAGTACGATCCGCAGACGGGGCAGCCGCTGGATACCAAGTATGTTGTGGACAATTCGGTCTACGTGAAAGTACGCAAACTGGACAGCCTGGGTGAATTGCTGGACACCGCCATCCAGTCGGGCGCCAATAGCATCAACAGCATCCAGTTCGACCTGGCCGACAAGACCGAAGCCCTGCGCAAGGCGCGGGCCGAGGCAGTCAAGAATGCCAAGACTCAGGCAGAGGAACTGGCCGAGGCAGCAGGTGTGACGCTGGGCGAGATCCAGTCCATCAGTTTCTATGACAGCGCGCCCTACCCGGTGATGGATGCTTACGGCAAGGGCGGCGGCGGGATGGCAGCCGAGGCGGCTGCAGTGCCGATCCAACCCGGCCAGCTGACCCTGACGGTCAATGTAACGTTGAACTACGATATCAAGTAAGATCGCCTGTTTCACCTTTCTGCCCTCCCCTGACGCCCGGCGCCGGGGGAGGGTCTTGTTTTGGGCAGGTAGTAGGCATAGGAATCTTGGCGGGGCGAGGTACCAGTGCGGGTATAATTTCCCCATTCCATTTCTACAATCCAGACCTTCGATCCGTAGCTACGATCCAAATCTACAATCCAAATCCACAATCCAAAGATCAAGGAGATGTCCATGTTGAAAGTCGGATATATCGGCCTGGGGCTGATGGGGAAGTCCATCGCCCGCAACATTTTGAAAGCCGGGTTCCCGGTGGTGGTACACAACCGTTCCCGCGCGGCGGTGGACGAACTGGCCGCAGAGGGCGCCACGCCGGCGTTTTCACCAGCTGAAGTGGCGGCCCAGGTGGACGTGGTTTTCACGAACCTGCCGGATACGCCTGATGTGGAACTGGTGACGCTGGGCGCCAAGGGGATCATCGAGGGGGCGCATCCCAGCCTGATCTGGGTGGATAATTCGACCATCAAACCGGGTACGGCACGGGCAATTGCCGCCCGGCTGGCCGAAAAAAGTGTCCTGAGCCTGGACGCACCCGTCTCGGGCGGCGATATTGGGGCACGCAACGCAACCCTGACCATCATGGTTGGCGGGCCGGCGGAAGCGCTGGAAAAGGTACTGCCGGTCTTTCAGGCCATGGGCAAGACCATCACCCATGTCGGCGAGGCAGGCGCGGGACAGATTGCCAAGGCGGCCAACCAGATCATGGTGGCGGCACAAATGGTGGCCATGGGCGAACTGCTGATCTTTGCCCAGAAGTGCGGCGCGGAGCCCCAGAAAGTTGTGGAAGCGATCAAGGCAGGCGCGGCGCAGTGCTGGACCCTGGATGTCAAGCCGCCGCGGCTGTTCTCTGGCAACCGGGCGCCGGGCTTCAAAGCTTACATGCAGGCCAAGGACTTGAACATCATCCTGGAGACGGCGCGGGAGTACGGCATCCCGGTGCCCTCGGTGGCGGTGGATGCGCAGTTGTTCAATGCCATGCTGGAGATGGATATGGGCGACCTGGACAACTCGGCTGTGGTGGGCGTGATCGAGCAGCTGGCCGGTGTGAAATTACGCGAGGGGTAGCGGATTGAAGGCGTCACGACATCTGTGGCGTGAACTGCGCGATTATGCCCTGATCCTGGCGGGGGTGCTGGTACAGGCCCTGGGGCTGCGGCTCTTCCTCATCCCGGCCAGGCTGGCTTCGGGCGGGGTGAGCGGCATCGCGCAGTTGATCAACCACTATACCGGGTGGCCAATCGGCTTGATGGTGCTGGCCGGCAATGTGCCGCTCTTCCTGCTTGGCTGGCGCTTCCTGGGCGGGCGGCGCTTTGCCAGCCGAACCGCAGCGGCCATCCTGCTGTATTCGTTCAGCGTGGATCTCCTGGTACTGTTCCTGCCTGGGCAAGGATTGACGGATGACATCTTCCTGAATGCTCTGTATGGGGCGGTGGTGAGCGGCATCGGTTACGGCCTGGTCTACCGAGGGCAGGGCACCAGCGGCGGCAGCGACGTGCTGGCGCGGATCCTCAACCACTGGCGCGGCGTGCCGATGACGCAGAGTTACCTGATGGTGGATACGGTTGTCATCCTGGCCGCGGGGCTGGTCTTCGGCTGGAAGGAGGCGCTATATGCGCTGGTCACGCTGTATGTGAGCGGCCTGGTGGCAGACAGCACCCTTGAGGGGGCGAGCACCGTGCGCACGGCGCTGATTGTCACCACCCAGGAGGATGAAGTGAGCCGGCAGATCATGAACTCCCTCGAACGCGGGGTGACCGTTCTGCCTGCGCGGGGCGGGTACAGCGGGGAGGCGCGCCCGGTGCTGTACTGCGTGGTGACGCGCGCGGAAGTCCAGCAACTCAAAACCATCGTCCACGAGGCCGATCCGCAGGCCTTCATGGTGATCGGTTCAGTGCACGAGGCGCTGGGAGAGGGATTTCAACCACTCAAAAAAGCCTGACAGGCCGGTTGTCTTTCATGTTCCCGTTCTGTATAATGTTATCAAATGGACGTGTCCTTCCCTTACCTGCCAGGGGTAATGCCGTCCAGGCCAAGCGCTCTGGGACGTTTCCTGCCGCCGCTGGAACAGGGCACAGGGGCAGCCTGGCTGGCAAAGCGAATCCCTGCCGGGGCGTGGCTGCTGGATCCTTTTGGGTTTTCACCCCAATTGGCCGTGGAGGCGGCCCGTGCCGGGTACCGGGTGCTGGTGGCGGCCAACAATCCGGTGGCGCGCTTCCTGCTCGAGTGCCGCGCCGTTCCCGTGCCCGATCCTGACCTGAAGGCCGCACTGGCCGAACTTTCGTCTGCCCGCAAAGGGGAAGAGCGGCTCGAGACCCATGTCCAATCCCTGTACATGACCGAGTGCGCCAACTGCCAACGCCAGGTACCGGCCCAGGCATTCCTGTGGCGAAAAGGCGCCGAGGCGCCATACGGACGCGTCTATGCCTGCCCGGCCTGCGGCGAGCACGGCGAACGCCTGTGCACGGCAGCAGATGTCGAACGCGCCCGCCGGGCGGCTGAAACCGGTAAACTGCACCGGGCGCGGGTGCTGGAGCGGGTGGCCCCGCTGGATGACCCCGATCGAGAATACGCGGAGGAGGCACTCAACCATTACCTGCCTCGCCCGCTCTATGCCCTGGCTACCCTGATCAACCGGCTGGATAACCTGGAATTGACCCCGGTACGGCGGCGTGCCCTGGAGGCCCTATTACTATCTGCCTGCGACATTGCCAACAGCTTGTGGCCACACCCCACCCAGCGGCCGCGGCCGAAACAATTGAATCTACCAGCGCAGTTCCGCGAGAGCAATGTATGGCTGGCGCTTGAAGAGGCGCTGGGGGTGTGGTCTGACAGCGGGCAGCCGGTACGGGTCACGGCCTGGCCACAGGTACCGGAGGGTGCAGGGTTGTGCATTTTCGATGGCCGGTTAAAAGACCTGGCTGCACGCACGAGTGAGATGCCTTACCAGGCTGTACTGGCGGCCATCCCGCGCCCCAACCAAGCTTTCTGGACTCTTTCAGCGTTGTGGGCGGGATGGCTGTGGGGGCGGGAGGCGGCTGCACCTTTCAAAAGCGTGCTGCGCCGGCGGCGCTATGACTGGGACTGGCATGCCGAAGCCCTGCAGGCAGCCTTCAAACACCTGTTCGAGCTGCTTTCTCCGGAGACCCCATTCTTTGGACTAGCGGCTGAAGCCGAACCGCTATTCCTGAACGCAGTGCTTGCGGCCGCGGACCTTGCCGGATTTGAACTGCAGACGTGTGCAGTGCGCACTGTGCATGACCCGGTGCAGATCGGTTGGAGGCGGCGCGCCCAGATGGCCAGCCCCGGTTCGGCGCCGGAGACGGCAACGATGCGGGCAGCCCTGCTGGAATACCTGCGCCAGCGCGGCGAGGCCGCCACCTACTTCCACCTGCATGCTGCCGGTTTATCCGCCCTGGCGGAGGCCGGGATGCTAACGCGCCCTGCACAGGCGATCAACCTGTGCCTGGCGGAGACGAACGCCGTGGTTCAGCAGACTCTGCGTACCTGTGATGGTCTGACCCACCATGATGCCGGAGCGCATGGCGTGGAAGCCGGCCTGTGGGGGCTGGCCTCAGCCAGCGACCAGGCCGAGCCGCTGCCCGACCGCGTGGAGATGGAAGCTGTGCGTTTCCTGGCACGCCACCCGGACAGCAGCCTGACTGAGATCGAGGGCGATCTTTACGGAAAGTTCCCCGGCCTGCTCACCCCGCCGCGCGCACTGCTGCAGGCTGTGCTGGACTCATACGGCCTGCAGGCCGAAGGCCGCTGGCGTTTGCGCCTTGAAGACATCCCCGCAACCCGGCGGGCCGACCTGGAGACAATTGCCAGCCTGATCCGGGGCATCGGACAGAGACTGGAGTACCAGATCACCAGCCCGGAGCCCAACCTGCTGATGTGGCAGGAGGGGGATAACCTGGCATATGTTTTTTTCCTGACGGCATCTGCAATTGCCGGGCGTATCTTTGCCCGCAACCCCCATCCAGCCGCACAAAGCCTGCTGGTGCTGCCGGGGGGGCGAGCCAGCCTGCTGGCATACAAACTGCGGCGCGACCCGGTGCTGCGAGGGGCCGCACTCGGCTGGCGATTTATCAAGTTCCGCCATGTACGCGCACTGGCCGAGATTCCCGTAATCAACCGCCGGACCTGGGATGAACAGATCAACAGCGACCCGGTCGAGCATGCTGCGGGACAGTTGATGATGTTTTAGGCGTTTGACCGGTTCCACCCTATGGTGTGGGGATTGGTGCCTCAGTGGGCGGCACCTCGGTGGGCAGAATTTCAGTGGGCGGGATCTCTGTAGGAGGAATTTCAGTGGGCGGAATCTCGGTAGGAGGCACCTCAGTGGGCGGTATTTCAGTCGGTGGAATCTCTGTGGGCGGGATCTCCGTCGGCGGTTCGGGCGGGGTGTTGTAGACCTCGATGCGGATGAGCCTCTCTGCATATCCGTCTTCTGTGGAGTAAACCGTCAGGCGCAGGGTGACGATGCCGTTGTCCACATTCCCCAGGCTCCAGGTATAGAGCTGCTCCCGAGTGCGGGCTGGCTGCCGGCTGCGTTCGAGCATGATCCAGTCTTGCGGTTTTTCGCCCATGCCATAGTCCAATTGCCAGGATGCAAACAGGTCACCGCCATCGGCAATGCCCCGGATGACCAAATCCTGGTCGCCCACCACCATGCCGGGCTTCAGGCCGACAAATTCGAGGCGCGGGTGCGGGTCGTCGTCGCGGCATTCCCGCTGAGGTGCGAAAACCGGGTTGCGCGGAAAGTCGTGATCGTCCAGCCACTGTTTGCCCTCCTGTGTCTTGAACCACTTGCGAGCCCATTCATCCTCCACGTTCATGACTTTTTGTTCCTCAGTGAAGTCGGGACAGGCGGGGGAGGCTTCCAGGCCGGTCCAGGTATCCAGGTCAATGCGCCGAAGCAAATCCTTTCCGGCCGGAAGGGGCGGCTGGTCGGAAGCAAAATATTCGCGGCGCTGGCTCTCGCACCACTGGGAAGGCTCGGTGCCGGAGAGTTCGCAGATGACTTTATCGACGATGCCCGCGGGTGGAATGAAGGGAGTGGGCTGCCCACCGGTAAGCTGCGGGACGGCGAACTGCATGAAATTGGACCAGATGGGCGCCGCGCCGGTCAGGCCGGTGGTACCAACCATGGGGGTGTAGTCAGCGTTCCCGACCCACGTGCCCACGGCGAGGTCGGGCGTGTAGCCGAGCGTCCAGTTATCGCGAAAGTCGTTCGTGGTGCCGGTCTTGGCTGCCACGGGGAAGGGCAGGGCAAGCACCGAGTTGCGTCCGAACATGGGGGCGCGGGCTTCATTATCTGACAGGATGGATGAAATCAGGAAAGCATGTTCCGGACGTACCACTTGCTCTCCCTGCTGCGGCTGGTATTCGTAGACGACGTTCCCCTGAAAATCCACGATCTTCAGGATGGCAGCGGGCGGGACGCGCTTGCCGCCGTTGGCAAAGACGGCAAAGGCGCCGGTCATCTCGATCAGGCTGACATCGCCTCCGCCCAGAGTGAGGGCCAGGCCGTAATCCGGGCGAGATAAGCTGTTCACTCCCAGACGGTGGGCAAATTCCACCAGGCCATCCGGCAAGGGGGTTTGCGGGTCATCGTAAACGCCGACGAACTGGAGAGTCTTGACGGCGGGGATGTTGTACGAGTTGGCCAGAGCAGTGCGCACTGTGACCGGGCCGTGGACCCTGCCATCGTAGTTGACAGGGATGTAGGGTTCGCGCGGATCGTCCGGGCTGCCAGAGGGGGGAAATTCGGAAGGCACATCCCAGATGAGCGTGGCGGGAGTCCAGCCTTTCTCGAAGGCGGCCACGTAGGTGAGCGGTTTGATGGAGGAGCCCGGCTGGCGGGTGGGGCTGACGGCCATGTTGACCTGACCGTCGATATTCTCGTTGTAAAAGTCTGCCGAGCCAACCATGGCCAGAATCTCGCCGGTGGAAGGGCGGATGGCCACCAGCGCGCCGTTCTGCACGTTCTTGTCGGCAAGGGCAGCAACCTGGGTGCTGACCATCTGCTGGGCGGCATCCTGGAGGGCGGGATCGAGCGTGGTGGTGACGGTGAAGCCGGAGCGGTAGATGGTCTGCGGGTCGTACTGTTCCTCCAGCAGGCTGCGGACGTACTGCACCCAGTGCGGGTAGGTTACGTTACTGACAGGCGGCTGGAAGACATAATCCTTGATCTCAGCTGCTGCGGTGGTCGCAGAAGGCGGATCGACACAGACCGGCTGTGGGCTGTTGCTGACGTAGATGCAGCCTTCTTCTTCGCTGGCCTGGTACATCAGAACCAGCACCTGCTGCTGGCGATAAAGGGTGGCATCTCGATTGGTGTAGACGTCATAGACCGCCGGCGCCTGGGGAAGCCCAGCCAGAAAGGCAGCCTGGCCAAGGGTAAGTTTGTCAGCGGTGGTGCCAAAGTAGGTTTCGGCGGCAGCCTCGATGCCATAGGCCAGGTTGCCGTAATAGGATTCGTTGAGGTACAGTTCCAGGATATCATCCTTGCTGTAGCGGCGGGTGATTTCGGCGGCCAGGATGATCTCGCGCGCTTTGCGGGTATATGTCTGCTCGACGCGTTCCTCAGGGCTGAAAAGCAGGTTGCGCGCCAATTGCTGGGTAATGGTGGATGCGCCGGAGACGATCTCGCCGCTGGTGTAGTTCTGCCAGAGGGCACGGACGAGGGCGATGGGATCAAAGCCGGGGTGGTTATAAAATTCCTTATCTTCCGTGGCGATGGTGGCGGCCACCAGGTTGGGGGAGATGCGTTGCAGCGGTATAAACGTGCGCCGGCCGGCATTTGGGTCGAGGATTTCATAGAGCACACGCCCGTTGCGGTCGAGGATACGCGTGGTCTCGAACTGCGAGGCGCGGGCTTTCAAATCATCCACGGCAGGGAGAGTGGCGGCGATCCTGTAATACTGGTAAATCAACATCGAGCCGGCCAGGAGGCCCAGCGCCACCAAGCCGAAGAGCATGACCACCATGCCGCGCATCAGGCAACCCAGGCTTTTATTCCAGTTGATGGGGGAGCGGGGTGCGGGCTGAACGGGCCGAGGTCCCAGCGGCGGGGGCGGGGTGGTTTGCCGGGAGGAGTAGGCTGACGGGGTGACACGCGTCCCTGCCGGGTCAACCTGATCCACCCGGCGCGGGAGGGGCATCCCGTCCCTGTCTATGGCCGGAGGCGTGATGTGGATGCTCCCGCCGGCGGGCGGCGGGGGAATGGGGCTGCGGCCTGCCAATGCAGCTGTGGGGGAGAAGTGCGGTTGGGTCTCCTCGCCCGGCTCCGGGGCATCCTGGGGGTCCGGCAGGGTTTCCTCTTCTGATGCGAGCAGCCGGTAAAATTTTTCCGCGGGGTCTTCGGATTCGGGAAGTCTGAGATCGCTCATGGGGTTGGTCTTTTCAGAATGATAAGATGGGAACAGGGTGAGTTCATAAACAAATGTCTGCCATCAGGCAAGGGTATTTTTCTGATTTATCTTCCTACTTGTGTTCCATATTCAGGACGAAAAAAACTCAAATCAGTTCCCGGTTGAGGATTCCTGCGGGGTGCTCATGACCAGCACGGACCAGACACCTTTCATGACAGTTTCAGCGTTTTGATTCCTGACCTCCATGTTGATGGTGACCAAGCCGCCGCCCAGGCGCGGTGTGGATTTGGTTTCGGCCACGAGCATCTCGACGTGGATGGTATCACCAATGAAGAGCGGGCGGACGAACTTCCAGGAATTGATCTCGCGAAAGGCAATCACCGTGCCTTCCAGGACGCCTGTGCGCAGGGCCAGGCCGGAGGTGATGGACAGCCCCAAGAGGCCATGGGCCACACGCCGGCCGAAAAGTGTGCCCTGGCAGTATTCGGCGTCGGTGTGGATGCGGTTGAAGTCGCCGGACAGACCGGCAAAGGTGACGACATCCGACTCGGTGACGGTGCGGCCAGGGGAGATGATTTTCTGGCCGACGGAGAATTCTTCGAAATACAGACCATTCCGGGCGAGGAGATCAGAAGACATAGGGCATCCTTGGGTAAAAGATTGGTGGTTTTTCTGACTTGATTTCAATTGTAAACCACCTTTGCATGGAATACAAAACACCGGGGCCGCCTCGGGGGTTTGCGGGGGGTGAATATTTCATGGACGGCGTATCTCTGCCCAAAAACCTTTGACCTGCCGCCAATCTGCCGTACAATATACCTACTTATGCGCGATTGGTTTCTCGGCCCGGATGACCCGCTGTGCCTCAGCCTGGCGGCAGATGCCCGCCTGGGCGGGGTGGATTATGCCAATGACCACATTTGGAACCTGGAGTTTGGTTTGGGTGAACCGGCTGCTTTGTCTTTGTACACCACTTACGGGCTGCGGGCGCGTGCCATGCGCATCTTCCCGCGTTTTAATGAAAACGGTAAGACGGTGGTCAACCCGGCCGAGTTTGCGGCTCCGCCGCGCCTGCGCCGGTTCCATCCAAACTTCCTGACGATAAATTTTTCGCCCCTGCCGGGCATCGAGGTACTGGCTGAGGTGTGGGTACCGGAATCGCACGCCGCGGCCGGACGTATGGTCGTCATCAACCACAGCACTGCCAGCCGGCAGGTGCGGCTGGACCTGTGCGGTTTTCTCATTCCGCTGGAGGGGCGCCCTCTGACGGCTGTCCAGTTACAGTCGGTGCACTTGTTGAGCGGGGAGAGCGGCAACCTGGCACCGGTGATATTTCTGACCGGCGGTCCCCAGCCCGGCCCCGGGCCGTATCCCTGCCTCTCTGTGACATTGGACATGAACGCAGGCGCTTCGCGGCAGTTAACCTGGGCGGAGGCAGCCTGCAGCAACCAGCAGGAGTCATTCGAACTGGCGCGCCGGATCAGCGCCCGCCCATGGGAGGCGGAACGCGCTCGCCTGGAAAACCTGAACGCCGGGGAGACGGTGGATATCCAGACCGGTGACCCGGAATGGGACGCGGCTCTGGCTTTCAGCCAGAAGGAAGCCTTGCGTCTGTTCATGCCGGCGGGAGAACAACTGGCGCAGCCATCCTTCGTATTAGCCCGCAATCCTGACCATGGTTATTCCCCGAACGGAACAGGGGGGGATTACCCGCCGCTGTGGAGCGGCCAGCCGGTGCTGGAGGCCTGGTATCTGACCAGCCTTCTGCCCGGTGCAGTGCGAAGCGGGGCGGGCCTGTTGATGAACTTCCTGTCCACCCAGGGGGAGGACGGCTCGGTGGACTGCCGGCCCGGGCTGGCAGGGCAGCGCGGGCGTTTCCTGGCGGCTCCGCTGCTGGCCTGCCTGGCCTGGCGCGCCTACCAGGCCCTGGGGGATGACACCCTGCTTGTGAGCCTGTTCCCACCTTTGCTGGCTTTCTGGCGGGCATGGTTCAGGGCCGGGCATGACCGCGACCAGGATGGCTTTCCTGAATGGGACCATCCCCTGCAGACAGGTTATGAGGACAACCCCGCCTTCTCCCCCTGGCATGCCTGGGCGCAGGGGGCGGCGATCAACACAACCGAAAGCCCGGCACTGGCGGCATTGCTGGCCGGGGAAGCCTGCTGCCTGGCAAAGATCGCCGGGCGGCTGCAGCAGAGCGATGTGCAGGTCGAACTGACCGGGCGCCTGGACAATCTCAAGTCGGGCGTGGATGCCTGTTGGAATGCGCGCACAGCCATGTACCGGAGCCGTGACCGGGATACACATGCCAGCCTGCCGGGGAAAACGATTGCCAAACAACGCGGCCCTGGTGAACTGCGTCCCAAGCTGAACTTCGACGTGCCGGTGCGCCTGGTGGTGCAAGTGCTGGCGAAAAGTCCGGGCGTGAGCCGGCCTGAGGTGGCGGTGTACGAGTACGTGACGCGCAATGGCCAGGATGAGATCATCCCGCGCACGGCCTTCGAATGGCACGCTGACGGCCTGACGGCGACCAGCCAGCGCACCTTCAGCCGGATTGGACGGATCGAGGTTCGCGGCGTGGGTGCCAAAGACCGGGTGGTGATCCGAACCGTAGACCTGAGCGGCGAGGACCACAGCCTTTTCCTGCCGTTGTGGGCCGGGATGGCGGATGGACAACGGGCGCAGGTTCTGATCGGGCGGTCGCTGCTGGATGCTGAGCGCTTCGACCGGCCTTTTGGTGTGCCGGCGTGCCCGATCGAGCTGGACGCAGAGGCGGGGCCTGCCTGCCTGGGGGTGCACCTGCCGTGGAACCAGTTCGTCGCAGAGGGCCTGCTGGCATATGGATTCCGGAGTGAGGCGGCGCGGCTGGTGGTACACCTGATGAGGGGCGTCATCCAG
>CAYLXB010000009.1:0-13990 GCA_964387495.1 uncultured Anaerolineaceae bacterium | reverse complement strand
AATCTGAAGCAGAACCGTTCTTTCCACCAGGCTTACCATGCCGAGACGGGGGCGGGGATGGGTGAGCGCAATATGCTGGCAGGGCTGGCTCCCGTGGGGTTGTTCCTGAAAGTGCTGGGCGTGGAACTGATGGCGGGTGGGCGGGTGCGGCTGGAAGGGAAGAACCCCTTCCCCTGGCCGGTGACGGTACGATATCGCGGCCTGACAGTGAGGCGCGAAGCGGACGAGACGCAAGTTACCTTTCCCGACGGCAAAACGGTGACCGTGAACCAGACGGAAGCGTGCATCGTGGCAAGGCAGTGACCGGCGAGGCAGCCCATCTTTTGCAACCGGGCATGCTTTTGCCGACTTCGATTTTTCAGCCGAAAAACATTGAATTGGGGACAGATTTCGGGTAATATGGATGTAAGGAGATAACCATGCAGCAGCCCATCCATCACTTGATGACGGCCGTCATCCAGGAGCAAGACTTGGAGACTGCCATGCGCGCCCTGAGCAGGCTGGTGGTACCTGCCACACACCTGGTCAGTATGGGCGGCTTTTTGGGCCAGCGCAACGCCACTCTGCTGATCGCCCTGCCGGACGGAATGGAAGAGGATGTGGTAGCAGCGCTCCGCCAGTCCTGCCGGAAGCGGGTGGAGTACCTGGCCGTGCCGCTGGAAGGCTCGCCTTTACCCCTGCCCACGCCGGTGCCTGTGACGGTGGGCGGTGCAACCATCTTCTGCCTGCCGGTGGATCACTACGAGGAGGTCTAGCCATGAAACTCATCCTTGCCATTATCAAAGACGTGGACTCCGATACGGTCACGCATGCCCTGACTGAGGACAAATTCCGGGTGACGCGCGTCGCCTCGACCGGCGGATTCCTGCGGCGCGGGGTGGATACCCTGCTGATCGGGGTGGATGATGAACAGGTGGAGCCTGCCCTGCAAATCCTGCGGGATAAGACGACGGTGGTGCCGGGGGACAAGCGCCTGACGGTGTTCGTGATGGATGTGGGCAGGTTCGAGCAGGTATAGACGGCAGGAGATCGAAAACAAAGCGGAAAGCAAGGACGGTTTTCATGGACAGCGATAAACGTGCAGACCTGCTCAAGGATGAATACGTCATGCTACAACAGTTTTATGAGGAGATCGATGGCAAGGGGCTGAACATCAAGAACTGGAGCGTGACGGTGGCACTGGCGGCGATTGGGGCGGGCTTTATCTATGGGAGAGAGGTGCTGCTGGTGGGGGCGGGCGCGGCACTGGTCTTCTGGTATCTGGAAGCCTATTGGCGCGGCCTGTCGCACTTCTTCGCCACGCGCATCCGGCAGATCGAAGCGGCCTTTGCCAGCGGCGACTTGTCCAAGGAAGTACCTCTGCAGGTTTACAATTCCTGGAACAAAGAGTACGAAAGAGTGGGTGACCGGACGCTGCGGTATATGTTCAAAGTGCATGTGCTGATCCCGCATGTCCTGGTCGCTCTTTTCTGCCTGGCGGCATATTTCTTCGACAAATTCATCCTGCCGTAAACCGATGACCGGCGATATCAAGAGACGGCCTCCTGCAGAAACAGCCTGAGGCCGTCTCATGCCGCCAGGGGGCCGGCGTATTACAGGTTGAGATTTTAAATCAGGCGGGGGGTGGCGATATAGACGGCCATCGAAAGCAAGGCCGTCCCCTGCACCGTTTCCAATTCTTCCAGGGTGTCGCGGCTGGCACAGGAAACATACTGGGGCCGGGCCAGCGGCTCGGACTGGAGGATGCCGGTCATGACCTGGCGCAGGTTGGCGGCACTGTGTTCGCCGTGCGTATAGGCCTCCCGGGCGGCTGTGAGGGCGCGGTATAGCACCGTTGCCGCCTGGCGTTCCTCAGGGTTGAGGTAGGTGTTGCGGCTGGACATGGCGAGGCCGTCAGGTTCGCGCACGGTGGGGCAGATGACGACCTCGATGGGGAAATCCAGGTCCCGGGCCATGCGGCGGAGGACGGCTGCCTGCTGGGCGTCCTTCTGGCCGAAGTAGGCTTTTTGCGGCTGGACGGCGTTGAAGAGTTTGGCCACCACGGTGGCCACGCCGCGGAAGTGCCCGGGGCGCAGAGCGCCCTCGAGGGGGCGGGCCAGGCCTTCGACCTCCACCCAGGTCTGGTAACCGGGCGGGTATATCACTTCGGGGGTGGGTGTCCAAGTCAAAGCGACACCGGCTTCGTCCAGGAGGCGGATGTCGCGGTCCAGGTCGCTCGGGTATTTTGCCAGGTCTTCCTGGGGGCCGAATTGCGCGGGGTTGACGAAAATACTGACCACCACGCTGGCACATTCCTGGCGGGCCTGGCGTACAAGCGCCAGATGGCCGGCATGCAGGAAGCCCATGGTGGGTACAAGGCCCACCGGGGATTCCAACAGGCGGCGGGCAAAACGAAGTTCTTCCAATTCGGTCACGATCAACATTGGGTCAGGCATGAGGACTCCTCAGGGTATTTCTTCCGAGCAGGATGTTCAGGGGCAGCGCGGCGCCGGACGCGGCACGGAGGGGGTGCCGAAGGCCTCCGTGACCGGATAGCCGGCCCATTCGATCGGGATGGGTATGTTCAGGATCCAGGCTGCGGTGGCGGCTGTGTCGGTGATGCTGACGGGCTCCTGAAGCACCATGGGCCGAACGCCCAGCCCGGACAAGATCCATGGGATGGTGGTGATCTCCGGGGTATCCTCGAGGTGATTTTCCTCGAACCCGGCGTGGTCGGCAGTGATGATGACAAGCGTGTCATCGCGCTGGCCGGATGTGTCCAGCGCGGAGAAGATGGTCTCGATGGCAACGTCAGCGCGGCGGGCGGTCTCCAAGTATTCGGGCGAGGACCAGTCGAAGTTGTGGCCGGCATTATCCACATCATCGAGGTGGACGAACATCAGGTCGAAGCCCCTGGAAACGAGGATGGCGGCCTGTTTGGCAACCTCGCCATCACTGCCGGTAACGAGGCGGAATACATCGGTGCTTTTCGATTCGGTCACCTGGCGCAGTTTGTCCCGGCTGACGAGCATCACGGTTTGCAGGCCGAGTTCCTGAGCCAGGTCAAAGATATCCACGCCCTGGGCGTAGCCTTTGGCCGGGGTATATACGTCCCAAGTGACGCCGTGCTGGGAGGGGCAGAGGCCGGTGAGCATGGAGGCGTGGGCGGGCAGGGTATGCGGCGGGGAGACTGTCTGGGCGTCGAGGGCGTAGGCGCCGGCTCCGGCCAACCCGGCGAGAAAGGGCATGGGGGCGTTGAGGATGGCATCCGGGCGCAAGCCGTCAATACTGATAATGAGGACGCGAGCTGCAACCGGGCGAACGGTGGCGGTGGGGGTAAGGGTGGGTTCGGGGGTGGCGGGCTGGAAGGGGGTGAGGGTGGGGGGCGGGGGCGTGGCCGTCGCCGGAATGGCGGGCGCAGCCGTGGGCGCGGGGGGGATGCAGGAACTCCAGAGCAGCGCCATCAGGGAGAGGAGGATGAGTTTATGGAGGAAGGTGGGCATGCGGTTGGCTTTTCCTAGGTTCTGAATGCACCAATGATAACGTATTTTTTACCATCCCGCACAAGGAAGAAACAAGCCCATGTTCCCCGTTGGTAATCATAGACAATGGGCAAGTACCCAACTCCGGACTTTTCGGATTTCATCTGGGGCGGGTCAATTTTTTAGCCTAGCTGTCCACAGAATCAATATTAATTGGGTGCAAGATGCGCGTATGTACGGATTGGCTTGTTGGTTGCATGAACGATTTTGCTTGAAACCGCAATCTCAATCAAGCATTTTGGAATTCATCAAATGTAAAAAAGCCAAATTTTGTGTATCCTTGCGGTTCGCACGGTGACCTGTTCAAGTTGTACGCCTGCGCTACGCACTGGCTGTCTTGTTTTGCCCAAAAACGGCCTCTACCTGCGGTGCCAAGAAACCCATCGGGATGCATGTTGCTAGAATGGGGATCCATGCATCCTCGCGTGTGTAGCTTGCCATCCACAGTTGGGGGATCAGCAAAGCCAGGATGACCAGGGCGCAAGCTGCCAGCGACACAGTCCTCAGGACGGGATTCTTTACAAAGAGATGGACCCCCATGCCGGCCACACCGCCCAAGAGCGGCCAGGCAATATACGCGGTGGTAAGCGGATTATCAGCGTCCATCATAAAATAGACAGCGAACCAGACCAGGAGGTAGACGAGCGCTGCGGCGGGAAGCAAATTAGCTGCTCCAAGCCAGCGAGACAGCAGGGCAAGCAGAGCAATCATCAGGATGACCGCTGCAATCATCATGCCGGCCAACCAGGCAGTGCTGGTCTCGAAACCGCCGAGGGCGGCCAGTTCGTCGGCGTGAGCATCCTTGACTGCGCCCCAAATGAACTGAGCACACAGGACAATTAGCACTATTCCCAGCAGGATGCCGAGCAGACCCAATCCGAATTGCCCTGGTAGGAATCGTCCCCTGCGCCAAGCAATGGCTATGAAGGTCAGCAGGGTTAGCAGGCCGAGCCCGCTCAAGACCGGCATCACCCAACCCGGGTAAGCTATGATACCGATTAAGGGCAGGTTGAAGAATACCAAGTCTGGCTCCGCATTGCGAGTGTTAAGATCAACCCTGCCAAAGCGGTTGGCAAGTGCGAGCATGGTCTGACCGTAAGCCTGTACCAGGTTTGGGGAGATGGCATCCACTGTGTCTCTGTTAGTGTGGTAGCGGGTGCCGTTGGCTTCATTCTCAAAAACTGCCCCGAAGAGTCCAGCCGTCTGAAAGACTTCGAAATCGGTATCCAACTCAGACCGTTCTTCACGATTGTTCCATGAACCCGCCCAAAGCGGGAGCGGAAGGCCAGTCATTTGCTTGACCAGCCAGGCATCGCCAGGAGATGTCTCCAGCAGGGTCAGGGGAGCATTTCCGGGACGAGCATCGAAGATCAGCATCACGCCGATCCCTTCTGGGGCTTCCGGGTGTGCTTCCAGGTAGGCCTTGGCGCCCAGCCAGCCGAGCTCTTCACCATCTGTAAAAAGAAACAGCACATCGTTGCGCAGTTTTGGATTGACGGTCAGGACGCGTATGCTTTCCAGCATGGCGGCCGTGGATATGCCGTCATCGCCAGCGCCGGGAGCAGGTGGGTGTGAGTCATAATGACCGGAAATCAGTACCGTACCGGTTGAGTCGGATCCAGGCAGACGTACAAGGATGTTTGTGACCTGCCCGCTGTTCTCAAGCTCTGCAGTCAGGCCGAGAGCATCGACCTGACCGACAATATACTGGCGCACCCGGGCCTGGGTCTCGGACCCTGCCGCGTGCGGCTCGGCGGCTACGACCTGCAGGTCGGCCATGGCCCGTTCGGCGGAGAAACGCGTCGCCGGGGCATCCGCCGCGACGGTGCGCGGCGGGATCATCGGCAGAGCCGCAAGCAGGGCGAGCAGGACCAGTACGATGCCGAGAGTGATACGGAGGATCAGGTTGTTCGTTTTCATGTCAGCAGTCCTTTCGATGTGAGATTGTGCAACGCACCTTAGAGTGCGTCGCACATTTTTATTTTCGAGGGCGGGTCAACAGGCCGTCGATGACAGGCAGGATGACACCCAGCATCAACGCCTCCACCCCGGTCAGGATGTTCAGGCTCTTCATCCCATCGGCCATGACCACGCCCGGCAGGAAGGGCAGGAGCAGGATGAGCAGTAACAGGGCGGCCAGGAGCGATGCCACATCGGGCGGCCAGTTCCAGTGCCTGAGGCCGGCTGCGGCAACGGTGACCCAACTCAGCGAGCCGATCAACACCGGCCAGATGAAGGCGTAAGCGGCGCGCGGGGTGGCGAGGGAAAGTGCGATCGCTGGGAAAAGGAAGGGCACCAGCCCGGCCAGGGCGTAGTCGATCCGCCCGCACCATCGCTGGGCCAGGCGGTAACCGAGCAGGCACAGCCCAAGCGAAAGCAGGTAGAAAAAGATCACTGCGAGCCAACCGTTGGGCGGGATGACCTCCGGCCAGTCAGGCCAGGCGCTCGTCTCCCACTGAAAGATGCCTGGCAGGGCCGGCTGGAGCAGGCTGACGGCAACCACCGTCAGGATGGTTGTTACCAGGATGATGATAAAGGAAATGAGTAGCCCGCGCCAGGAGGCCACCCTGCACCACAGGGACAGGCCAATGGCGGCAACCAGCAGGACCCCGGCGGTGATGGCCAGCGGTAGCGACCAGGCTTCCGGGTAGTGAACGACTCCCACGATGGGCACGGTGAAAAAGGTCTCCTGCTCGCCCCAGGGATCGGTCAGGTCGCATCCCCCGAACTCGCGGGCGATCGCCAGGGTCTGCTCGCCCATCTGCTGAACGCTGGCCGGGCGGACGACCTGGGGCAGGTCACCTGCGGTGTGCTTTTCCTTAAAGGGGTAGTTGTCTTCCAGGGCCAGCACCAGGACGCCGGCCTGGCGGAAGGGGGTGGTGTCGTAGCCGCCGCCGCCGCTGAACGAGGTCCAGGCGCCGCCAGTGTAGGCATTGGCTAGGACATCGATCAGCCAGCCGTTGTCCGGTCCGGCCTCGTTGGTCGAGATCGGGCCGGCAACGGCCGAGTCTAGGCTAATGGCCACGCGCACATCTGCCATCCAGGGATGCTGGCGGGCAAAGGCGCGCGCGCCGCTGTAAGGGTCGGGGAGCTCTTCGCCGTCATCAAACAGGGCGATGATGTCGTTGCGCGGCGCCGATCCAGCGGACAAGGCGCACATGACCTCCAGCAGGGCAGATACGCCGCTGCCGTTGTCGCCCGCCCCAGGGCTGCCGATGGCCGAGTCATAGTGGGCTAGGATCAGAATGGCGCCGGTCGGGTCGGTCCCATACAGGCGGGCGACAACGTTCTCGAGCCCCATCGTCTCCTGAACATCGACTTCCAAGCCCATCGCCGACAGCTGTTCGACCAGGTAATCCCGGACGCGCGCCTGGGCAGGGGAACCCTGCGGATGCGGTTCGCTGGCGACCACAGGCAGGTGTGCCATGGCCCGTTCGCCCGAGAACCGGTCGGCCGGGGCGTCGGCGGGTGTGACACGGATCGGGAAGACAGTGACGATCGAGGCGGAGCCGACCAGCAGGAGCACCAACAGCAGGAACAGCCCGCGGCGTTGGCGGTTGGGACTTCCAGTTTCGATCTGAGGGGTGGATTTGCTTTTCATGGTTTTCTCTCCTTCATGGCCCTGAGTGGCGGGCTTTCATTGCAACCGCGAAGTTTGCCGTGCAGGCGATCCTTGGCCGTTCTGGGATCGTCCAGACCGGATGAAGGCCGGCCCTTACATGCTATGGATTCTGGGCCCGACAGGCGATCGTCATACCCGCCTCGGGCAGGACAAGCTGGATGCTGTTGCCGTTGAAAATAGCCTGGCGGGTTAGAACGCCAATGTCGAAGACGACGAACTGGAACATGTTCTCATCCATCCAGCCGCCGCGGGCCGCCGTCCCATCCTGTGCAAAGCGATACGTCCAATCCAGTCCGATCGGCCAGGTGGTGTCGACGCCTCCCATGCGGAAGGACAACACGGCTTGCGCCGGATCGTCGAAATCAAGGTTCAGGTTCTCGATGTTCGCCGGGTTGCTCTTGCATAGATAGGTCATGCCGGAGACTGCCCGGGCCAGGTCCGGGGAGGCAATTGTCGGCGTCACGGAGGGATCGTGCGAGATCTCGGCCAGGGCGGCGGCGAGGGCAGCTTCCCCTTCCGGATTTGCCGGCCGCGAGTCTTTCAATCCGACCAGGGCGGGGATCAGGAATTCTTCAGCTTCCGGGAATTCGAAGCCCCCGCCGGTGGCGACGATAAGCGTGTCCCGGGAGGCGAGCACGCGGACGTTCTGCCCTCCCCGGCCGGTGGCGCAGTAGTCGACCGGCGAGACCCACCAGCCGTACCCGTAGCCGTAATCGTTGCCGACGAAGCGGCTGTGCGCCCGGACCGCCTCCAGCACCCAGGCCTGCGGGACGATCTGCCGGCCGTCCCACTCGCCGCGGTGCAGGAAGAGATAGCCGAACTTGGCGGCATCCTCGGGCAGCAGGTGCAGGTCGCCCCAGCCGTGGGTATAACCCTGCGGATCGGTCTCCCAGACCACCGCGTGGATGCCCAGGGGCTCGAACAGGTTCTGGCGGGCGAACTCGAGCTCAGTCATGCCGGTGGTCTCCTGCAGGATGGCCGAGAGGATGTGGAAGCCCGGACTGTCGTAGCAGAACTCGGCCCCCGGCTCGGCGACCATCGGCCGGTCCAGGGCAGCCTGGACCCAGTCAGGCCGGGCGCGCATGGTGTCGAGGGTGGGCTCGTCCCCTTCGTAACAGCCCGATTCCATGCCATTTCGGCTCTCCACCAGGTTCCGTACCGTCATTTGCTGCTTGCGCTCATCCAGGTTGAGAATCGTCCGGTCGGGGAAGTAGGAGATCACGGTCCGGTCGAGGTCGATGTATCCCTGCTCGGTGGCGATGGCGACCAGGGTGGTCGTGACGCTCTTGGTTACCGAGGCCAGGTCGTGCGGGAAGCTCCCGTCGTAGGGGGCGAAGTGGGCATCCAGGACCACGTAGCCGTTGCGGATGATGAGCAGGCTGTCGATGCCGGAGCCGTTCGCCTGGAGTTCCAGCAGCCCTTCGGCCAGCCGGGCCGAGTCGAAACCCATTTCCTCCGGGGTCCGGCTCTGCCAGCCATCGGTCGGCCAGTACTCGGGGGCCGGGACCGCGACCGGCTCGCGCAGGCCGGAAGTGAACAGCCAGGCCAGGGGGGCAAGCCTGACGAGCAGGAGCGCCACGATTCCCAACACGCTGATGACGATGATCCGCCTGGTTTTCATGGGTTTCACGCCTTCACGGCCTGGCGGTCGGTGCGGAAGATAGCCCCGCCGATCCAGCCACCGATGGTCCCGAAGATTACGTTCATGGCAACACCGAAGAGATTGAAGACCACCGCTCCCCACAAGGGAATATCCATGTCGCCTGCCGAAGCGTCCGCCGGGATGAGTCCCTCGACGTCGTTCATCATTCCTTGCAGGCCGGCAACGCCCAGGAACGACAGGGCGAATCCCATAATTCCAGCAAACAGGCCGGTTAGGGCGCCGATGCGCAAGCCATCGCGGATGGTCATGGTTCCGTTCAGGCGGCGGTACAGCCAGGCGGCGAAGATGGAGCTGGCCCAGAATCCAGCAAAACACAGGATATTGACCAGGCCGACGAATGGCAGGTTGGAGACCAGTGTGGTCAGCACAGCGCCGCTCAAGACGGCAATCCACATATTTTTAGTATTCATGATTTTTCTCCTTCGTGAGGCGAGTGGTTTGATCCATCCTTTCCAAGGATGGCGTTTAACAGAGTTCGGTAATCAGAACCTTTGATAACGAAACTATCGGCGCCAGATGCCCGGGCACACGCCTGCTGCACAGGTCCAGCATGAACGCTCAGGATGACCACGCGCGGGGCGGGTTGGTGCGCCTTGATTTGGCGGGTCGCCTCGTAGCCGTCCATGCCGGGCATGTCCAAGTCCATAATGACTACGTCTGGCAAGAGTTCAGCGGCCAGGCAGACCGCATCCAGGCCATCCCCGGCTTCGCCAACAATCCGTACCAATCCAGAAAGTTCCAACAATTGCCTGAGTTCATGACGAACCCTCTCGGCATCGTCTACAAGCAGGACCCGCAGGATGTGAATTTCTGGTTTGGACGGATAAGAAGTTTGGAACATCGTATTTGTTGAATTCCTTCGGTCACATGATGCCACACCAGACGCGATAAAACAGCCGGCCTGCGGTGGATTTTCACGCAGGCCGGAGATGTATTTTGGATGTTGGACTTTTGGATAGAAATCTAGGTCTTAAGGCGTAGGTCGTTCGCCGGTTTCATTTTCCCGTGGGCGCAGGTCAGCGATCAGGCTGCGCATCTCCGCCAGGGCGTTCTGGGTCAACGTCTGGAGCTGCTCCAGTTGTGGCTGCAGCCGCTCTGGATCGCGCTCGAGCAGGATACTTGCGGCCCGGCTATGCAGTCCGATGCTGAACATAGTCTGCGAGACCGAGTCGTGCAGTTCGCGCGCCAGGCGGTTGCGTTCCAGGATGGCTGACAACTCATCAACCTGCCCGGCGTACGCGGTCAACAGCTGGTTGGCTTCCTGCAGTTCGGATAGCAGTGCCTGCTGCTTCCGCTGTCCTGTCTCAATTTCTCGCGTGACGATGACGTAAGCCGGAAAGACAAGCGCGGCGGCTGCGGACAGCAGGGAGAGGGCTAGGCCGTACACTCCCAGCATAATCGTCAGGGAAAGTAGGATGAGCAGGATTTGGGTCATCATCCAGGCCCAGCGCTTGCGGCCGGAGAAAACCAGCGCAGCCTGGAAGGAGAGCAGCATGAGAAAGATGTTGAAGAAATCCAGCTGGGGGAAGGGAACAAGCAGGTATAGGGCCAGTAGGGATTGGAAGACGAAATACAGGTGCTGCCAGAGTCCCAGGTGCGGCGGACGCCAGAGCACCAGTGTGAACAGAACTCCGAAGAGAGCCTCCAGCCCCAAGTAAATGGGCAGCCGAGCGGCAATGAGCTCGCTCTCGGCCAGGGTGCGCAGGATTACCGTGATGTAGAAAAAGTATATCGCCCCCAGGATGATTGGCGCAGGCCGAGAATATGCATGTGAAACAGGGAGAGTGGTCTGCTGCAAAGGGGGCTCCTACAATTGGCCTGAATCTACCAGTCCGTTCTTGATGGCAAAGATGGCCATCTGGGTGCGATCGTCCAGCCCCAGCTTGCCGAGGATGTTGCTGATGTGGGCTTTGGCAGTCTTCTCGCTGATGACCAGGACCTCAGCGATTTCGCGGTTGCTCTTGCCCTGAGCGACCAGGCGGATGACCTCGCTCTCCCGCTCGGTCAACTGCGGACCGTTGGCAGGCTTTGTGCTACCGGAATGGGTTGCCACCTGTTCCATCAACTTGCGCATCACCTCGGGATGCAGGCGGGCCTCACCGTGGTGCGCTGCTCGGATGGCCTCCACTAGTGCATCGGGAGAGACATCTTTGAGCAGGTAGCTGGCTGCGCCGGCCTGGATGGCTGGGAAGAGCTTGTCATCCTCGGCAAAACTGGTTAGCGCAATCACTTTGGTTCCCAGGCCTAGAGTCTTGATGCGGTTTGTGGCGGTGATCCCGTCCAGGCGCGGCATAACCAGGTCCATCAGGACAACATCTGGTTTCAGTTGAGTGGCCAGGCTGATGGCCTCCTCACCGTCTGCAGCCTCGCCAACAACCAGGATATCTTCATTCAATTCAAGAAAAGTGCGCAATCCCTGACGGACAACCCGATGATCATCTACGATCAATACTTTGATTTTCTCAATGCCTGCCATCATGAATGTTTTCTCCTCCCGGCTCTTTTTCGACCCGGATGCGGGTACCCTCCCCTTTAGCGGACTCTACCCGCAGAGTCCACCCGATCTCGGCGGCGCGCTCGCCCATACCAACCAGCCCCATCCGGCTTCTGTCCCGGATATGCGCCGGGTCAAAGCCAGCCCCGTTGTCCTTGATCTCCACCCAGAAAGGTTCCTCAAGGTGAAGCCGGATGACTGCCTGTGAAACCCGCGCGTGCTTGACAATGTTATTCAGCGCCTCCTGGATGATGCGGAAGAGACTGTTTTCCTCAACCGGGTCGAGCAGATAATCGCCATCCACTTCCAGTGCTACGGTAAGGTTGTCCAACCGGCGGCGCTCCTCCAGATGTTTCTGCAAGGAGTTTACGAAGCCACCTCCATGGATGACCTCTGGGGCCAGGCGGGAGATCAACATCTGCATTTCGGACATAGCGCTTTCAGACAGTTGGTCTAACCGGTTCAGTTGGCCAGCTACCTGCCCCCGGTCACGTTGCAAGAGAAGTAGCGCAGATTGGGTGGTCAACGTCATGCTAAAGATTGTCTGCGTGACCGAGTCGTGCAACTCGCGCGCCAGGCGCTGGCGCTCGCACCCGGCAGCCAGTTGTTCTTGCTGGCGGGCATGAAATTCCAACTGCTGGTTGGCTTTTTGTAATTCGTCTACTAGCGCCTGTTGCTGTTCCTGGACAACTGCGGCGCAGCGAGTGGACCAAATATAAGCCGCCATGAACGCCCCCACAGCGGAATAGATTAGCGCCAGTGCCAGAGACTGGAGAAGGCCGGCCCGTTCCACCAAAGCCAGAAAGGTGAGCAATGCTGAAAGGCCAACCAGTATCCCCACAACCTTGGGTGGATAGCGTTGCATGGCCTGCATACCGAGGATGGCAAACAGGATGGCGAAGAAATCTTGATCAGTATTCAGCAACAGGAACAAGATCAGGCCAGCCTCAACTGAGAGGAAGGCGGCTATCATCCAGGGCAGGTGAGGGGCAAGGAGCGCGTTCCCGAGAAATAAAAGCAGCCAGAGTGCAAGCAAGAATAATACCCAGCCAAGCGCCTCGCTGCTTTGGAAAATGATAAATGCTCGCAAGGCTGTAGCAGCAAACACGAACCCCGCGGCAAGGTAATAGATCCAGCGGTGCAGCCAGGTGCGGTTGACGTCCGAATTTGGGAGTGAAAAGGTGGATGTCACGCGAGTTCACTTTACTGGGGTTTGAAGGAAGGCTTGCTTTGTTTCCATAATTTTATATCAAATTTGCTGGATTTCACAATTTATCATAACATTCAAGCAGGCTTGGAATAACCGTATCTCTGTCCCAATCCTTGGGCGGATCGACGTCTATGTTGAGCACGGCAAATAATTGCGGATGTGTGAGTGCGCAATCATGCCGTCAGTGTAGGGCGGATTGGCAACCCACCTAACGGGCTGGAAAAGATGGCGGCTATTTTCAGCGGAAAGTTCGCCGCCAAAAGCACAACTTATGCCCGTTTGCAGTTTGTTTTCCATACGGAGGCCTCAAGTATTTGAACCTTGGATGGATCTTGTTTTCCATGGATCAGCAACTCTCACGATAAGATGGGTTATCCATGGGACTCAAACAGAAGGCTCGCTAAGGGGAGCAGATAACACAGGCTGACGATGACAAAGACCGCTAACATTCCGTATTGGAGGCCGGGAAATTGTGAGCCTTGCGGGCATATAACCTGGAAGATGACCCGGGTGAGCCATAAAACGCAGGTCGCCGCCAGCACCACGATGATCGAATATCGGTTTGATCGGTCTCCACACATCAACAAGATGTTCATAGCACCAAACAAAACCAGGGACAAGGAAAAGAAGGCGTTAATCGCCCGGATCGCGACGATCAACTCTGTGGCAGTGCGGTCGATATAGGCGTGCCACTTCCAGGCCTGGGGTACGCAGAAGTGCCAGATCCCAAAGCCAATCGAAATGGCGCTGCCAACTCCTACGAAAACCTTGTCAAGCAGGCTCACGGTCATAGATCTGCCTGGTAATTTGCCACGGGTAGACCACATTGGGGACAGGCTTCGTGATACCAGGAATGCGCGGTGCCGCAGTGTGTGCAGCGCCACCTTTGGCCCTGCATGTCCAGCCATTGAGGCAGGCCTACTTTCTGGATGACTTCCATATTTTTCAGCACGCATTGTCCGTAAGGGTACTGGGTATCTGCAACAACTTTTTGGATGAGTTCGCAGATCTTCAATTCGTGGCATTGATTGCAAAATTCATAGCCTTTACGCACGGCGCAGGCCTTGATACCACAGGTGGCGCAAAATCCGGTCGGCTTCTCACTTTTGCAGCCGTAGCACTGCTGGGCCTCGTCAATATTTCCGGCTTTGGTCGCCAACAGGATTGGGCAAGCGCCGCAATAGATGCCGCAATAGCCATGCAAGATAAAGTCCATGTTTTTCATGCTCCTTTGTGCTTTGACTGCCACCGATTATGGCTCAATTTCAATCCGCTCCACCAGGATTTGGGAACCGTTGTAGTCAGGCACATTGCTGACCAAAATGCCATAAAGATGGACGATCCTACCGCTGTCGCGCAGCGCCTCGAGCTGAGACCTTACCGCCGGGTCCATTGAATCGATTCCAAAATAGATAATCTGCCCAAAGTCCTGCCGCTCGAAGTAGTCATCATATTGTGCGCCGGCCCCCGTACTCTTGAT
>CAYLXB010000008.1:0-76227 GCA_964387495.1 uncultured Anaerolineaceae bacterium | reverse complement strand
GGAAGGCTCCATCGCCATCACCGGCGCCCTGGTACAGTGGCTGCGCGACAACCTGAAACTCTTCGATTTCTCCAAGCACATCGAAGAATACGCCTCAGCTGTGCCTGACAGCGGCGGCATTTACTTCGTGCCCGCCTTCTCCGGCCTGTTCGCTCCCTATTGGAAGAGCGATGCCCGCGGCGCCATTGTGGGCCTGACCCGCTATGTCACCAGGAACCACATCGCCCGGGCAGCCCTGGAGGCCACCGCCTACCAGACCCGCGAAGTGCTGGATGCCATGAATGCTGACTCCGGCGTTCCGCTGACCGCGCTCAAGGTCGACGGCGGCATGGTCTTCAACAACCTGCTCATGCAGTTCCAGGCCGATATCCTGGGTGTGCCCGTCATTCGCCCGACCGTTGCCGAAACCACCGCCTTGGGCGCGGCCTATGCCGCCGGCCTGGCCGTTGGATTCTGGGCCAAGGTCGAGGATCTGCGCGCCAACTGGGGCAAGGATCATGAATGGCAGCCTGTCATGGCAAAGGCTGAGCGCGAGAAGCTCTATAAGGGCTGGAAGAAAGCTGTTACCCGCACCTTTGACTGGGTCGAGTAATCCCTTCTGACCTTCCCTGAGGGGGTGGGCAAGAGTAAGTTGTTCGCCCACCCCCTCTTTTTTTGACCGTATCAGTTTGAAACCTTTCCCGGGAGTCTGTTGTGGCAAAAAAAGCCAAACCAACCGAAGAGCAATTGAAAAAATCGCTTACCGACCCGTGGATTTCCATGCGCAGTGGTATCATCATTATTGCCATCGCCAGCCTGGCAATGGCCGGATTAACTGCCTGGCAGGTAATACCGTCCAGGGGCTGGCTGGAGGGAATTCTCTGGGGACTGCTTTTTGGTGCGCTGATCTGGGTCATTTTCTTTGGGAATCTCCTGCTCAACCGTTTCTTACGCAGAAAGCGCTGATATTTGCCAACCGGGTGATCCCAATGTTACAAACTCACCCCGATGCTGCTTGGGAACTTAAGTTCGCAACTTATGACCCGGATACTTATCGGGCAGTATTGGAACAAATCAGACCTGTGGATGTAGTTTTGGATATTGGCGCTGGCGATTTGTCCTTTTCCAGCCAGATGGCAAGGATTGCCCAAGAAGTATATGCGGTTGAAATCGCTCCGAAACTGCTTGCGAGCGCGAAAGGGCAAAAACATCTCCCAGAGAACCTCATCCCTGTATGTGCGGATGCCCGCACTTGGGATTTTCCGTCTGGAATCACCGTGGGCGTTCTGCTTATGCGGCATTGCACACACTTCCAGCAGTATGCTGAAAAGTTACGGGCCACGGGTGCCCAGCGACTCATTACCAATGCCCGCTGGCGCATGGATGTGGAAGTTGTTGACTTATACTCATCTCACTGTATCCCTTATTCCAAACTTGAGATGGGCTGGTATGCCTGCTGGTGCGGATCCACGGGCTTTAAACCCGGCTCTGCGGAACTATTGACTGATGAATTGACAACCGCTGTTTTTGAAGTCTTCCACTGCCCCAATTGTGTCCTCCGCAACCCTGAGGGCAGTCATCAGACAGTTGACCGCAGGTCAACTGCAAGCCAAAATTGGAGTTAATATGGCCAAACCACATGCAATCATCATTGGAGCGGGGTTTACCGGCGTGGCCACTGCGCATGATCTGGCGTTGCGCGGGTTTGATGTGACCGTTGTAGAACGCGGCGATATATGCAATGGTACATCGGGACGCACGCACGGATTGCTCCACAGCGGCGGCCGTTATGCCGTCAAAGATCAAGAATCTGCTGTCGAATGCATTGACGAAAACACCATCCTGCGCAAAATCGTGCCGCAGGTTATCGAGCCGAATGGCGGGTTGTTCATCGCCATTGACGAGAGTGATCTCGCCTACGCAGAGCAGTTCGTTGCAAGCTGCGAGGCGTGTCACATCCACATCGATGAACTTTCAGCCCAGCAGGCGCTTGAACTTGAACCAAATATCAATCCCAAAGTCTTGAAAGCATATCTTATTCCTGATGGCACCTTTGATCCGTTGCGCCTGGCGCTGGCTTTTGCTGGAACCGCCAAGCATAACGGTGCGAAATTCCGCACCTTTACAGAAGTTCAAGGGCTGCTGTTGGATGGGAAGGGCGCCATCACCGGCATAAAAGTTCTCAACCGCGCATCCAATAAGCCTGAAGAATTACACGCCGACGTGGTTGTGAATGCCACCGGCGCCTGGGCCGGACAGATCACCGGTATGGCTGGTGTGGATGCACCTGTCAAACCGACGCCCGGCATCATGGTTGCCTATGACCAGCGCTTTGTGCAGCGTGCCATCAACCGCCTCAATGTCCCTGGTGATGGTGATATTGTTCTGCCCCAGCGCCGTATGGTTGTAGTAGGCACCACTTCCTTCGACGCAGAAGACGTGGACTATATCCCTGTTATTGAAGAACAGACACAACTGATGCTGCAACGCGGCAGCGAACTCATTCCCGGCATCCGCAATGCCAAGGCGCGTGGAATCTACATGGCGGCACGGCCACTGGTCGGCGGTGGTTCCGGACGAAGCATTGCGCGCACCTTTAAATGCTTTGACCATAAAGAGACTCACAATGTCGATGGTCTGGTCACCATCACCGGCGGGAAGGCTACCACCCTGCGCGCCATGGCCGAAAAGACAGCCGATGTGGTCTGCGCAAAACTGGGAGTCACCACAGCCTGCGTTACGAAAGAGACTCCGCTTCTCTCTTACCGCCAGTATTACACCATTCCCAACTAGGAGAAGCGACATGACTGACAAATGGAATATCACCCTGCGTGTTTATCGCCAGAAAGAGCATGAAGAGCATCACTTCGATGACTTCAAAATGGAAGTCGACCCTGATGAATATGTACTTGATGCGGTCGAACGTGTCTGGGCCTTCATGGATCGTACATTGTGCTTTCGCCATGCCTGCCATCACTCCACCTGCGGCGCGTGCGGTATGCGTGTCAACGGTGTTGAAAAACTGACCTGCATCACCCCCATTCGGGATGTTACCAGTAATGGCGCCATCCTGAAAGTGGAACCCCTGCGTAACTTCCCTGTGGTTAGCGATCTGGCAGTAGACATGGGCATTTTCTACTCCAAAATGGATGCGGTCAGCGCCCGGGCGGTACTGCCGGTCACTGAAGCTGAAATCGAAAAACCGCCCGCCAAATGGGACAAAGAGGATGCACAGTATATCCGCCTGAGCGATTGCCTGGAGTGCGGACTGTGCATCAGTGCCTGCCCGGTAGCGGCCACCACCCCTGAATATCTTGGCCCGGCCCCGTTGGCCGGTGCGCAGGATCAGGGCATGCGGCGTAAACCCGAACTGCTGACGATTGTTGACAGCGAGGATGGCGTTTGGCGTTGCCACAGTGCTTTCGAATGTACTGCCGTCTGCCCGTCTTTCGTTGATCCTGGCCGGCGCATCATGAACCTGCGTATGCAGGTCGTTGGTGCAAGGCTGAGAAAACTCTTTGGAAATGCTTAGGGAGGGGAACAACCATGAACAACCAACCTTCTGCAAAAAAAATTTGGGCTTGGTTCAACCCCGCAGGACGGGAAACTGGCGGCTGGGCCTTCATTCTCAATCGCATCACGGCTCTCGGCCTGGCCCTCTACCTGTTCATGCACCTGATTGTGCTCAGCCTGCTTGTGCAAGGCCCCGAGGCGTATCACAAATTCCTGGAGCTCACGGAGAACCCGGTGATCAAAGTGGGTGAACTCCTCGTGGTCGCTGCGGCCATCATCCACGGGCTGAACGGCATTCGCATCATCCTGACCAGTTTCAGCATTGGGGTGACGCGCCAGAAACAACTTTTCTATGGTTTCATGGCCGTGGCGCTGGTTGCCATTTTGTTCTTTGCCGCTCGCATGTATTTAGGGTAATCCTATGACCACATCTACGACTTCCAAACCTGTTTCGGGGCCGCGTCCGGGCGAAAATGTGTGGATCTGGCTGATCAAGATCATCACCGGCCCGCTGTTGGTGATCGTGTTGATCCTGCATTTTATCGTCAATCACTATCTTGGCAGCATGGCTTCGGGCTTGATGACCTACGATGATGTTATCGCTTATTTCCAGAATCCCATCATTCCGGCCATCGAGATCCTTTTCCTGGTCACGGTTGTTACACACTGCCTGATCGGTCTGCGCGGCATCCTGCTCGACTTAAACCCAGCGCGCGGCATCTTGAAGGTTGTCACCTGGATAATGATCCTTTTTGGGATTGCAACTGTTATCTATGGGATCTGGCTGGCTCTGGCCATCGCAGCCAAAGCTGTGTAGTTTCGGAGAATTATGGTTGGGCTGGTGATCGTTTCGCACAGCCGTGCTCTGGCGGATGCACTGGTCGGGTTATTGCGGCAGGTGGCGGCACCTGATCTGCCTGTGGCTGTTGCCGCGGGAATCGGGCAGGATTTCCGGGAATTTGGTACCGATGCTGTCCAAGTGATGGAAGCCATCCAGTCGGTCTATTCCGAGGATGGTGTCTTGGTATTGATGGACCTGGGCAGCGCTGTGCTCAGCACGGACATGGCTCTGGAATTCCTGCCCGAGGAAATGAAAGAAAAAATCCGCTTCTGTGGTGCGCCTTTGGTCGAAGGCGCTGTTGCAGCTGCTGTTCAAATTGGGCTTAACAGCGACTTGGAGACAGTCTGGCGGGAAGCGAATGATGCCCTCATTCCCAAGCGCCAGCATATCGGAGAAGAATCTGCAGAAAGGACCCTCTCTGTCCCAACCCCGCTCGAGTCTGCAGAAGTGATCACTTTGACCCTTACCAACCTGCATGGGCTGCATGCCCGGCCAGCGGCAAAGTTTGTCCAGACGGCGGCGGGTTTCAAGGCGGATGTGACTGTTGCGGACCTGACAAACGGGAAAGGGCCCGTCTCGGCGCGCAGCCTTAACGCCGTCGCCACACTGGGGGCGGTCGAGAACCACCAGATTCGCATCAGTGCCTCAGGTGCAGAAGCGGGCAAAGTGCTGGCGGCATTGAAGGCACTAGTGGAAGCCAATTTTGGCGAAGCAGCGGCAACTTCAGCAAAGGAAAATCCAACGGTCACGGAGGCGCGACCTCAAGGCGGCATTCCGATCTCAGAAGGGGTCGCTCTGGCGCCGTTGTACCGCTATCAACCGCCAGCCCCCCCAATTTCCCAGCAGCCGGCAGAGAACCTGGAGGCCGAATGGGAGCGCCTCCAGGATGCGATATCGGTTACGGCGCGCGGTATTTCACGCCGTGCCCGCCAGTTGAAACAAACAATCGGCGACCAGGAAGCCGCAATTTTCGATGCCCATCTGTTAATCCTGCAGGACCCGGATTTGATCGCTGCAGTCCGGGATGGTATTTTCAACCGAGGTGAGAATGCCGCCCTGGCTTGGAACACGGCCATCAATACCGTTGCGGGGAGTTTCCTTTCCCTGGCTGATACTTACCTGCAAACCCGCGCTGCTGACGTTCAGGACGTTGGCCGGCAGGTCTTATTTGCCCTGGCTGACCGAAGCGCTGTCGCGCCGCTGTCCTTTGAACAACCGGTGATTTTATTCGCCTCAGACCTGACCCCTACTGAAACTTCGCAACTCGACATGCGTATGGTGCTGGGAATCATTACTGCCGGCGGCGGACCGACCTCGCACAGCGCAATCCTGGCGCGCGCACTTGGGATCCCTTCGATTGCTGGAGTGGGAATCCTGCTTGAACAGCACCCTAATGGCGCCATGACCGGGCTGGATGGTTCGACGGGTGAAATCTGGCTCAACCCAGGACCGGAAGTGCAGGCGCAATTGCAGGGGCGCCGCGCCGAATGGCTGACCAACCGTCAGAAACTGCAGCAAGCCAGCCAGCAGTTGGCCATGACCAAAGACAGTCACCGCGTTGAAGTGTTTGCCAACCTCGGCGGCCTTGAAGATGCCCGGGCTGCGATCGAAAATGGCGCAGAGGGCTGTGGCCTGTTGCGGACAGAGTTCCTGTTCCTGACCAGCGAGACTGCGCCGACCGAAGATGAACAACATTCAGTGTTACGGCAAATATTCGAGACAATGGGGCCTGATCGTCCGGTGACCACCCGCACGCTCGATGTGGGTGGCGATAAAGAATTACCATATATTCAGCTGCCTGAAGAAGCCAACCCGTTTTTGGGGGTGCGCGCCCTGCGACTTTCGCTTGTCCGTCCCGATCTGTTCCTGCCGCAGTTGCGTGCCATTCTACGTGCTGCTGCCGGAATGCCGTGCCGTATCATGTTCCCGATGGTGGCTGGTGTGGAAGAGGTTCGCGAGGCACGCCGGTGGGTGGAAAAGGCTCACACCGAACTTACGGCAGAGCAAAAAGAGCATGCCTGGCCGGTGGAACTGGGCATTATGGTCGAGATTCCCTCTGCAGCCCTGCTCAGCCCGGCGTTGGCGGATGAAGTAGACTTTTTCAGCATTGGCACCAACGACCTGACGCAGTATACGCTGGCTGCCGAACGCGGCAACCCGGCGCTCTCTTACCTGGCTGACGGGCTGCACCCCGCTGTCCTAAAACTTATTCAGACAGTGGCCGAGGCAGCACACCGGGCCGGGAAATGGGTTGGAGTCTGCGGTGAACTGGGCGGCGACCCTGAGGCTGCGCCTGTGCTGGTTGGTCTGGGAGTGGATGAGTTGAGCCTGAACCCGGCAGGGATTCCGCGTATTAAAGCCGTTGTCCGAGAATGGACCATGGATGCTGCGCGTGCCCTGGCTGCGCGCGCCCTGGAGTGCGTTACCAGCATGGATGTGCGGCAGTTGGTACACCAGGCTTGAACGGTATTGCGGAGCGGAAAATCATTATCCAGCAGCGGTTATATCTTCCGTAGATATTCCAAACTCTTGCGGGCTGCCGTCGCCGCATCCGGCTTTGGAAGGAATTCGCCCGAGACCCAGCCGGAATAGCCGGTGGCAAAGAGTGCCTTCAGAATGGACTGGAAGTTCAGATGACCCGCGCCCGGATACCAACGATTAGAGTCAGCCACATGGATGTGATACGTGTGTGTCCCGCACTGGCGGATACTGGCCTCAATCTCCGGTTCTTCGATGTTCATATGGAAGGTATCCAGTAGCAGACCAAAATTGTCTGCGCCGACGCGTTCGATCAATTCCAAACCCTGGGCAGTGTTGTTGATCAATGTAGTCTCGTAGCGATTAATTGGCTCCAATGCCAGGCGGACCCCATGCGGACGGGCAGCGGCGCTGCATTCACGCAGGGCGTCCACCAGCCAGTCCATTGCCTGTTCAGGACTCACCCCAGGTTTGATAATCCCCCGCAGTAAGCCAATGATAATGACGGCTCCGAGGCGCATCGCGCCAGGGATATGGCTCTTGGTGCGCTCTATGGCGGCATGGCGAACATTGGGATCTGGGTCAGTGAATGACAGACCTTCTTCCCCCCAGGCTTGGCCGGTGCCGATGGCCGGCACTGCCAGCCGGCAGGTGCGGGTCTGGCGTTCCACTTCCTCAAAGTCAACCAGTTTCGGGTCCCGGATTGCCAGTTCGACGCCATCATATCCCAGGGCAGCGATTTGTTTTAAGTTCGCATCCAGGTCGCCTTTGAAGGTGGCAGCCTGGAATTGGGCGGGTTGGGTGGAGAGGACAACGGAGAGTTTCATGCGAGAATTTTGTTTTTTATTTCCTCCCCTCTCCCTGAAAGGGAGAGGGGATGTGTGCGAGTGGGTTATTTGGCTATGTAGGTGATCTTGCACTCAGAGCGATCGGTCTGCAGTTTGATGATGTTCTCGGGGAGTTCCTGCAGGCTGATTTTCTTGGTGCTCATACGGGTCATATCCATACCGCTGGCCATGCACTCAATGACACGCGGAAAGTTGCCGTGACCGGAGTGGCCCTGGGCCCCGATGATGCGGGCCCGGCGTACCTGCAGCACCTCGCCGGTGACAGGCATCTTGGCCTCGGCGCGGGCGGTGACAACCACGGTGCTGTTCAGCGTGCGGCCTTCCCAGATAACTTTCTCGATGCCGGGATAGACGACCGCCGGCAGGCCAGTGGCTTCCATGAACATGTCTGCACCCATGCCGTCGGTGATTTCGAGCACACGTTCGGTGAAATCTTCTTTGGCCGGGTTGACATGATAATCCGCGCCCAGTTTGAGAGCCATATCGGCGCGCTCTTGTTGCGTCTCGGATATGATGACCTGCGAAGCACCGGCGCGTTTCAGGATGGCACAGGCTGCGATGCCGACCGGTCCACCGCCCAAGATGACCACGCGGTCGCCCGGCCGGATGCCGCCGCCACGCTCGATGACTGCATTGTAGGCCACACAGGTTGGCTCGACCAGGCTGCCGGCGATGAAGATATCTTCTTCCTTGTAGTTTTTACGCAGGGGTTCCAGGCTCCATATGGTGCGGGCCGGCAGGACGATGTACTTGGTGTAGGCACCATTGACATTGAAGCCGACTTCGTCCAACTGTTCACAGTGATTGGGCTGTCCATCGGCGCAGGGTTTACACTGCCCACACCACAACATTTCTTCACTGGTAACCGCTTCACCACCCTTGAAGGGCTTATTGGTGCGCTTGTCGCGTGCGTTTTTACCTGCTTCCACGACCACGCCGGAGAATTCGTGCCCGAGGATGGATGGGAATCCGGTCAGGCCAGGGTAGAAAATGTAGCCGTCTTTATCAGCCTGCGCCATGTGGACATCCGAGCCGCAGATGCCGCAGGCTTTGACTTCCAGCAGTACTTCTTCCGGCCCCGGGGTCGGAATGTCATACTCACGGATTTCCAGACGTGGATTGCGCCATACCAGGCTGCCCAGGTAGGTCTGACGGCCCTCAATATCTTTGGAGCCAAGTTTAAAACCGGGCTTGGGATCCCAGTCTGCAACCAGTGTTACGCCTTGCATTTTGCCTTTCATGGGTTTCTCCTTGTTTATTGGAATTAGACTTCAGTTCCCTGCCCGATGCGCGGGATGCCGTAAACCGGTTTCCAGCCCTTGCTGAGGGGTTCGCGCAGATAGGGTTCCATTTCTTTGGCAGTACGCAGAGTCACCTCTTCCACCGGCGGAACAGCCCCCGCGGGGAAGGCCTCAAGGACGTGATCATGCCACAGGGTGAGGTACTTCAGGATGGCGGCCATTGGGCGCTTGGCTTTTTGGGCCGTGCCGGATTTGGCCTTGCCGACCACACCCTCGGGCGTCGCGGCGATCTCGATGGCAAAGTGGCCTTCTCCCTCGGACCAGCGGCTGGGCCTGCTGAAGGGATCGACCGACTTGTCGAAGTGACCCTCGGGCAGGTAGGACTTGCCCTCGGTATCCACAGCGTAGTTCATGTCGACCATCTCGGGGTGCAGCAGGAGGCTGAGTGAGGTCTCTGATTCGTCAGCATGGACGAAATTGGTGGACATCTGCCCACCGCGTTCCTGCGGGCGGAAGAATTCACGCACGCCGCGATGCCAGTCAATCACGCGGAAGATGCCCGGCAGCTGGTAGCGCTTCATGAATTCCTGAATTGCCGATTCGAGCATCCATAGGTGGCCGTGATTGTTGATGATCAGCTGCTTACGAAAACCATCGTTCCATAGGCCGAGCATTACATCGATCATCATCTCGCGGACAACGTGTTCGCGCACAATGACCGTTCCTGGCATGCCCATATGATGATAAGGGTGACCGCCGTACATCAGTGGAGGCAGGGCCAGGTTGACCGGCGCGCCACGTTTGGCAGTGTAGCGCCGTATCCCTTCGCAGATGGCGCTGACATACAACGTATCGGCTGCGCTGGGAAGGTGCTGTCCGTGCAGTTCGGTGCAGCCGACAGGGATGAAGACGATATCGTTCTTTTTGCGGTTTTCTTCCACTTTCCAGCGGGTGGTTGTCTGAATGTACGAGCCGGGTTTGCCCCATTCGACGGGGGATGGGATACCATAGTCAGCCAGGATGGCATCGATCTTTTCATCGCTGGCGTCCCAAACTTCCTTTTTCATGCGCCCGACGGAATTGTCCTCGAAGAACAAGTCGGGCTGATTGGTGGGGAGAAACCCCTGGGGGATCTTTTGGTCAGACATTTTTACTCCTTTTTAAATTTCTGATAATGTGCAGTGAGGTCCGGTCAGTGGCCTCTTCCTAGCGAGGGGGAAGGTCAATCTGGAAATATTTTTCCCGGATTAAGGATGTTCAGGGGGTCAAGAGCGGCTTTGATGCTCTTCTGAACTTCAAGCGAAATTGGACCGAGGGCTTGCTCCATGTACGGCCGCTTCAAAGCACCAACACCATGTTCGCCTGAAAGCGTCCCACCCAGTTTCAATGCCAGGGAAAATTCCTCGGCGGCCATCTGCTCGACTTTCGCCCATTGCTCAGGGTCGCGTTTGTCAAACAGGATGCCAGGATGCAGGTTGCCGTCACCGGCATGGCCGTAAATGACGATGGGCAGGCCGTACTTGCTGCTGATGGTTTTTAATTCCCGGACGGCTTCCGGGATGGCGCTGCGCGGCACCGTAATGTCTTCGCCCAGCTTGTTGGGGGCTTTGCGTGCAAGTGCCGGGGAAACCGATCTGCGCCCCTGCCATAATTTTGAGCGTTCGGCTTCGTCCCTGGCGACTTTCACCTGGCGTGCACCGTTTTCCTGGCATACTTTTGCCACCGCTTCGATCTCTCTCAGTACGGCTGCTTCGTCTGAGCCGTCGGTTTCGACTAACAGGGTAGCTTCCACATCCAGCGGCAGGCCCAGGTGCAGGGCTTCCTCAATGCAGGCAAGGGCGGTCTCATCCATGAGTTCCAGGGTGGCCGGGACGATGCCCGCCAAAAGGATAGCATTGACTGCCTGAGATGCATCTTCCAAGGCGGGGAATTCGACCAGCGCCGTACGGGCGAACTTTGGTTTGGAAGTCAAGCGCAGCAGGGCTTCGGTGATGACGCACAGAGTGCCTTCTGAACCAGTAAAAAGTGCCGTCAGGTCATATCCGACAACATCCTTGATTGGTTTGCCGCCGGTGTGGAGGATGCGTCCATCTGCCAGTACCACTGTCAGGCCAAGCACATAGTTGCCGGTGACACCGTATTTCAGGCAACGCGGGCCGCCGGCGTTGCAGGCGATATTTCCACCAATGGTCGAGTGACGAATACTGGATGGATCGGGCGGGTAGAACAAACCATGCTTCTCAACGGCTGTCTGTAAGTCGGCGGTGACGACACCTGCCTCGACATGGGCAGTGGCGTTGACCTGGTCGATCTCCAGGATGCGATTCATACGCGTCATCGCCAGGGTAATGCCACCCTGAAAGGGAACCGAGGCAGCTGCCAGGCCCGAGCCCATGCCGCGTGTCACCAGCGGGATGCGCTCCCTGGATGCCAGTTGTACGATCTGGCTGACCTGTCCGGTCGTGCGGGGCAGGACAACCACATCCGGGCGATGGTCTTCGAAGGTGCCGTCGTAGCCATAAACTGCCAGGTCTTCGGGTGTCGTCAGCGTGCCATCCCTGCCTGTGATTTTTTCCAGCTCTGTAAGGATGTTTTTATTCATTCTCTTCCTCCCGCTGATACGCCATATCCAGCAGTGTAATGGGGTGAACAACCTGCAGTTCCAACCCCTGCCGCCGTACGCCTACGTTCAACTGCATCTGGCAGCCGGGGCACCCGGAGGCGATGTAATCGGCCTGCGTGCTGGCAAGGTTTCCGGTTTTTCGTTTCAGTACCTTGAGTGAGGTTTCGTAATGTGTGATGAGCTGGCTGCCTGCCGAGCCGCAGCACCAGTCTGCTTCAGGGAGTTCGACGAATTCCAGCCCGGCAATCATTTTCAGGAGCGCGCGCGGCTGTTTCCAAACTCCCTGGGCGCGGCGCAGGTGACAGGGGTCGTGGTAGGTAACACGCGCTTCAACACGTCCCTGCGGTTTTTTAAGCGGGATGGACATCAGGAACTCGCTAATGTCCCGGACTTTACCACTGAATTCAGCTGCCCGCCTGGCCCAGGCCGGGTCATCCGCCAGCAACTTGCCATAGTCTTTCAACGTGGAACCACAGGTGGCGCAGTCGGTGACAATGGTTTTGACCTGTGCTTTTTCAAAAAACGCAATATTTTGACGTGCCTGTTCGCACACGAGATCTGGACGCCCATATCCAAGGGCAGGCATGCCGCAGCAGACGGTTTCTTTGGGTGTGACAATGGTGCAGCCGTTGCGGGCCAGGACGCGTACACTGGCGGCACTTTCTTCTGTGAACATCAAGCTCTGGGCGCAGCCCAAGAAAAAGCCCAGCCTGTATTTGCTTTCACCGGTGGCAGGGGTAATCTCTGGCAGGACCTGGCGTAGTGGCCGCTGAGGCAGGTGTGGCAACATGGCTTCGAGGTCACGCAGTTTGCGGGGCATCAGTTTACGTAAGCCCAGCGCGTAGACCAGGCGGCGGATGCCCAGACTTTCGTAAATGCGGAGCGCCCAGGTTATGGCTTCCATCCGCCCCGGTCGTGGAATTAATCCACCAAATAAGGCGCGTTTCCATGCGGCAGGTTGGACTTGCTCCTGTACATGACGCATTTCCAATGCCAGGTCAGCCGGGCGGATGCCCACTGGACAGATGTCATTGCAAGCCATGCAGTCGAAACAGGCATACATCTGCTCGATCAGGTTGGGGCTGAGTTCCAATTCGCCTTCCAGACCTTTGCGGGCCAACGCCACCCGGCCGCGCGGCGAGGCGGTCTCGCTGAGATATTCCCGGTACGTTGGGCAGACAGCCAGGCACAGACCGCAGCGAATGCAGTTCAAATATTCTTTTTCGGATGGTTTGTGCAGGTTCTCAGGTTGAGTCACAGCAAATACCTTTATAAAGAGGGGGCAATGGATCGAGAATGCTGTTCCGCGCCCACTGTTGGCAATCCATACCTGGCTTATTTGAATTCACTTATCTTAACCGGCCGGTTTTCACGCAGCGATTTCCAGGCAGCATAACCGAGCACCACAGCGGCGCGCCCATCCTTGCCGGTTGTGGGGGTGGGTTTGTCGTCACGCACGCATTCGATGAACTGGCGCACCTCGTCCACGTAGCAGGGGGCATAACGTTGCATAAAGAAGTATGGCGGTTTGGCAGACAGGAATCCATCCGCGTTGCCTTTCACGGTGGTATCTTCGCTCTCGTTGTTTGCCATCGCCGTGCCATTCGAGCAGAATACTTCCAGGCGCTGGTCATAGCCATAGACTGCTTTGCGGCTGTTGTCAATGGCTCCCACCGCGCCGTTGGCGAATTTAAGCGTGATCACGCCGGTATCGATATCGCCGAACTCTTTCAACTCGGGATTGATCAAGACTCCACCGGTGGCGTAGATTTCTTCCACCTCGCCGATCTGGAAACGGGCCATGTCGAAGTCATGAATTGAGAGATCGAGGAAAATGCCGCCGGAGACCCGCAGGAACTCCATGGCAGGAAAATCAGGGTCCCGGTCGGTGATGCGCAAGATGCAGGGCCGGCCGAGCTGACCCGAAGCGACCACCTCACGCACCCGGCGGTAACTTTTATCAAAGCGGCGGTTGAATCCAACCTGCAGTTTGACTCTGGCCTTTTCGACCTCGGCCAGGGCCTCATCAATCTGATCCAGTTCCAGGGCCAGGGGCTTCTCGCAGAAGATATGCTTGCCAGAAGCAGCCACATCTTTCATAATAAAGGCATGGGTGTTGGTGCTGGTGGCGATCAGGATCGCATCGATCTCCGGGTCGGTCAGCAATTCATGGTAATCTTGAACAACGCGCTGGATACCCAGTTCGTCGGCTACTGCCTGAGCGACCTCCAGGCGGATGTCACAGACGGCAACCAATTCCGCTTCGGGAATCAGCCGGGCAATATTCCGGGTGTGGACGCTTCCCATGCGTCCTGTTCCAATCACAGCAATCTTTACTTGTCGGTTCATGGAAGCCTTTCTCCCTTCCCTCCCCAAAACAGGGAAGGGAAGAGTCGAAGATGTGAGTACTAGAACTTCATTACGATTTTCATTGCGCTCTTGGGTTTGTGCTCGAGCGTCTTCATGTCCAGGCCGAGCATATCGAATGCACCCAGGCCATCGTCAAACGGGATGACCTTGGTGAAGAAAGGTCCCATATTGAGACGATTCTCCTGGAAAATACGGATGGATGGCACCATCGTATTCTGCCCGAGGTACAGGCCCAGGATCTTGGTCGCCCAGCGTGTGATTTCATTGGGCACAATGGTGGTCTGGACGGATGAGTCCATACCGAAGGGCAGAACCTTGCCGCCGGGGGTGACACACTGCAGCGCCTGCCAGAGCGCATTGCCGGTGGCTTCGACGACGATATCCGCCTTGCGGCCGTAGGTGAAGTCGGTGATCTTCTGGACCACATCCACTTCGTTCGGGTTCCAGACCGTCAGGCCGCATTCCTTTGCCACATTGATCCGGAAGGGGTCAATCTCAGTCACGGCCACCTTGGCAGCGATGTTCTTGGCGAACTGTCCGAACAGGTAGCCAATTGGGCCGAAGCCGAGAATCATCACATAGTCATATGGCAGCATCAGGAGGGTGTTCATGCCGTTGACCACGGTCGCAAGCGTCTCGACCTGTGTACCGAGAATATCATCGATCTCAGCGGGCAGAACAAAGCACTGTTTCTCAGGAACGAGGCAGTATTCTGCGTAGCCGCCGTCACGCATGACACCCAGGGCACTGGTCTTGATGTCCACACACTGGCTGGTCAGACCCATGCGGCAGAATGAGCAGAAGCCGCAGCGGATGTTGTTGTCGATTGAAACGCGGTCACCGATCTTGACATGGTGAACGTGTGAACCGACCTCGACCACCTCGCCACAGAACTCGTGCCCCAGCACGGTATTAGGACGGAAGTGATGTTTGCCTTCGATTATTTTAAGGTCTGAGCCACAGATGCCTACAGCCCTGACTTTGAGCAGCACGTCATCTGGCTCCTTGACGTGGGGAATGGGCTTTTCCTCGTACACGAGTTGGCCGACATCCTTGAAAACATACGCTTTCATCTTGTCCATGATTTTCTCCTTTTGAAAAACCGAATGATCTCCTGATGGAGTTTGCACACGTGTGCAAGGGATTGTGAAATTATGGGGCGGGTATCCGGTTGCTCAACCAACCGGGTCTTTGAGACCCGCCCTATGCCAGCATTAGCGCTGAATGCGCGCTGAACCGCCTTGGGCAAAAGCCCGCACCTGTTCCACGGTTGCCATTGTGGTGTCCCCGGGGAAGGTGGTCAGCAGGGCACCGTGTGCCCAGCCGAGGTTGACGGCTTCCTGCTCTGCCACATTATTCAACAAGCCATAGAAGAATCCCGAGGCGAAACCGTCGCCGCCGCCGACCCGGTCGTAGACATCCAGTTCACAGGCCGGTGAGAGGTAAGACTTTCCATCGATCCAGGCCACTGCGCCCCATGCATGCCGGTTGGTGGAGTGGACTTCGCGCAGGGTGGTGGCAACAACTTTAATCCGAGGGAACTTTTTTACGACTATCTCGATCATGCCCAGGAATGCAGCCGGGTCGAGCTTGGATTTGGCGCTTGATTCAGGCCCGGGCAGGCCAAGCCCCATCTGGAGGTCTTCCTCGTTGCCTACCAGCACATCCACATTCTCAACGATACGGGTGAGGGTGGATGCGGCCTTTTCCTGCCCGCCCCAGATGTTCCAGAGTTTGGTGCGGTAATTCAGGTCAAAGGAGACGATGGCGCCTGCATTCCTGGCGGCCTGCATTCCTTCGATAATGAGTTCCCCCGTGGTGCTGGAGAGAGCAGCAAAGATGCCGCCGCTATGGAACCAGCGGACGCCGTTCTCGAAAATAGACCGCCAGTCGAAATCACCGGGTTTAAGTTGTGCTGCGGCCTCGTTCGAGCGGTTGTAGAAAACGACCGGAGCGCGCACGCCGTAGCCGCGGTCGCTGTAGACGGCGGCCATGTTCGGGCCATTGACGCCGTTGTGCTTGAAATGTTTGTAGAAGGGCCTGACGCCCATTGCCCGCACCCGTTCAGTTATCAAGTCGCCAATGGGGTAATCCACCATTGCGGTGACGATGGCGGTATTCAGGCGAAAGCAATCGGCCAGGTTGGCGGCGCAGTTGAATTCGCCGCCCGAGACGTGGATCTGGCATTCGGAGGCCTTGCGGAAGGGAACGATGCCTGGATCAAGGCGGTGTACGAGTGCGCCAAGAGATAAGAAATCCAGTGCACCATCGGAAAGAATGTTAAGGCCGTATTTCATGCTTGCTCCTTTCGTGACTGTCGTATCGTTTCAGGCTGTCCACTCTGTATGGAACGTGCCTTCACGGTCAATGCGGCGGTAGGTGTGGGCTCCGAAGTAATCCCGCTGGGCCTGGGTCAGGTTGGCGGGCAGGCGTTCACTGCGGTAAGCATCATAATAGGCCAGGGCCGAACTGAAGGCCAGCGCCGGGATGCCGTTCTTCGCGGCCAGCGCCACCACCTCGCGCAAGGCCGATTGACGGGCGTTCATGGCGCCGGCAAATTCTGGATCCAGCATCAAGTTGGACAGATTGGGGTCGCGGGTAAAGGCGGCACGAATGTCGTTCAGGAAGCGGGCGCGGATGATGCAGCCGCCGCGCCAGATGCGGGCAATCTCGCCATAATCCAGACCGTAGTTATATTCCTTGTCCGCCATCCGAAGCAGGCTGAAACCTTGTGCATAGGAGCATATTTTGGCTGCGTATAGAGCATCGCGTACCCAGCTGATAACTTTCTCCCGATCCAGGGTAAAACGAGGTTTCGGGCCGGTCAGTACTTTGGACGCAGCAACGCGCTCGTCTTTATAAGCTGAGAGGATGCGGCTCTCCACGGCTGCGTTGATTGTTGGGGTGGGGGCACCCAGATCAAGGGCGTTCTGCGAAGTCCACTTGCCGGTGCCTTTTTGCTGCGCCTCGTCCAAGATCAGGTCGAGAATGGCGGTACCTGTCTCTGGATCTGAGCGTGTGAAGATGCCGGCAGTGATTTCGACCAGATATGACTCGAGTTCGCCGAGATTCCAATTGCCGAAGACCTCATGCAAGCTGGCATTATCCAGTCCCAGGCCGCGGTGCAGGATATCATAGGCTTCGGCAATAAGCTGCATGTCACCGTACTCAATGCCGTTGTGAACCATTTTGACATAGTGACCGGCGCCGCGCGGCCCCATGTAGGCCACGCATGGTTCGCCTCCAACTTGGGCACTAATGGCTTCGAAGATGGGCTTGACCAGATTCCAAGCTTCGGGCTGGCCTCCGGGCATGATAGCTGGACCCCAGAGTGCGCCATATTCCCCACCGCTGACACCGGTACCGATGTAGATAATGCCTCTGGCTTCCAATTCCTTCGAGCGGCGCTCGGTGTCCATGAAAAATGTATTGCCCCCGTCGATCAGCAGGTCGCCAGGTTCGAGCACGTCGCGCAGGCTGGCAATGGCTGCGTCCACCGGTTTACCGGCCGGGACCATCATCATAATTCGGCGGGGACGTTCGAGCTCGGCCAGGAACTCGGCCAGGGTAGCACAGGCGACCAGGTTCTTACCTGGATATTTCGTACCGAAGGCGGTTACTTTTTTGGTATCCAGGTCGTAACCTGCCACGCGAAAACCGTGGCGTTCCATATTCAGTGCCAGCATGTGGCCCATTACTCCCAGGCCCATGAAACCAAAATTTGCTTTCTCCATGATAATTTCAGTCTCCAATCTCCTGACAGGTAATATATTTGCAGCAGATAACCCGGTAAGCCGGTTTGTAGGCCCGCTTATATTCATCTGAGTGATGCACAGCGGGGTAATTGTTTGTTCTCATCTTCCGAATGAATTGGCCCATGTCAGCGGTGGAGAAGGGACAAATTTGAACGGCGCTTTTCCAGTTCTCTTCAAGCAGGCCGGTTTCTCCATGGAAATGGTTGCCCGTACGAAGAAATGCATCCAAAAGCATATTAATATTGCCTCCAGATGACAGGTATGGGCGCAAGTGAACACGAACAACCTCCCCATCCGTTGAGATGGGCTCAAACACTGGTTCAGATGGCCCTTCTCCCATTTCTGCCAATTCTCTTTCCAGCCAGTTGTATGCGAAGGCGGGGTCATGTGCCATATGCTCACAGCCCATGGCCGCCTGATGAGCAAGTTTGTAGATATCCTGTACTTGCATTTCGGGATATCGAGCCAGGTGAGAATGCAGAATGGATGCGAACATGCTAGGGCTCCAACCTGTAAAGAATTTCGCCTGCTTTGGGAACGTAAATAATGCCTTCATCTTCCCGATCCTGCCAATCGGTGATGTTAATGGATGCCGGATCGAGATAGCCCAGGTTCAGGCGGGCGCAATCTTCGGCTGGGATTTTGCTGGCCAGTGTGACCCTGACATTCGGCTTTTCGGTGCCATGCTCCATGATGCCCGAGCCGCGCAGGTGGGTGCTGTGCGCCAAAACCCCCAACGGAATGTGTTTGAACTGCTCCCAGTTGTCCAGGAAGTAAGGAAGAATATGATAGCCAATCTCGTAGATGTACTTTCCGTGAACGTGACTGACCACGCTCAGGTGGGGGGCATAGATGATCAATTCGCCCCCGAGGGCAACAGCTGGCTCGAGTTTGTACATGGCTTTGGCGCCTGTCCACAATTCATCATACATTGCCGGGGCACAAGACAAGACGCGCCGGAAAGGCTTTTTGCACCAGCGGATGTGACGCCGGGCAGAGAAGTCTGCGGCCGCACTCCAGGCTGAAAACAGATCGCCAATGAAAATGCCGGCCAGATCATAACCATCCACGACCAGAGCGGCCAGCGTGACCGGTGTGCGGAGGCACTGTACCGCGCTGTGGATCATCGTCCGGACAGGTGTCTCCTTGATACCGATCGTACCAACCACCCCCGCCAGCGCCCCCAGCCAATGGGTGGCATTGATCATTTCCGGCCCGGAGATGCCAGGGAACAGATACTTTGCGCCGCCGGAAAACCCAACCACTTCGTGGGGGAAGGTCGGGCCGAGGATGAGGATGTGGTCATATTCTAGTGCGGCCCGGTTGATGCGAATCTCTACCCGCTCTGGAAGAGATGGGTGCCAGTGTTCACCAGCTACGTTCCTTATCTCATTCGTTTCCAACACGCCGATGCCTGTCAGCGCGGCCGGATCGTTCCAAGCATGGTTGAGCAAGCCAACCTGCTTATATTTCACGGTGCGTTCTTCTGGTGTGATGCCGACCAGCTTGTTAAGACTCTCATCATCCAACGGCGGGTGGGTCCCCAGGGCGACCATGAAGTCCAATTGCTTTGTCTTTTGCAGGAGCTCGACCAGCAGGCGAAATAACATTGGCAGAGGCAGGGAACGGGTGTGGTCAGGGATGAGCACAAGCATTTTCTGCCCCGTAAATTTTCCGGCAAGACCCTTTTCAAGCGTAGCGCGGATCGTTTCCGGCATGAGCAAGCCGGCCGGGGCAATCGCGTGAGCGTCGAGATTGGATACCTGTCTGTCCATTGCGATGGTTCCGTTTAGATGCCGCTAAAGGCAGAAAAACCACCATCCACCGGAACGACAATGCCGGTGATAAAGGTTGCTGCTGGGGATGCCAGCCATAAAATTGTGCCGATCAGATCTTCCGGCACGCCAAAGCGGCTCATGGGTGTGTGATTGATGATGGACTGACCGCGCGGTGTCAGGCTGCCTGTAGCTTTGTCGGTGAGCAGGTAACGGTTTTGTTCTGTCAGGAAGAAACCAGGGGCGATGGCATTGACCCGGATATCGGGGGAGTATTCCTGCGCCATATGGACAGCCAGCCATTGGGTGAAGTTGCTGACGCCGGCCTTGGCAGCCGAATAGGCCGGAATGCGAGTCAGCGGGCGGAAGGCATTCATCGAGGAGATGTTCAGGACGACACCGGATTTTTGTTCAACCATCAGCATGCCGAAGACCTGCGAAGGCAGAATTGTGCCCATCAGGTTCAAGTCGAAGACCCAACGCAAGGCCTCTGCGGGCAGTTCGAAGAAACGCTGTTGAGGGGTGGTGGTGGCCTGTGGTTTGTTGCCGCCGGCACCGTTGATGAGGATGTCGACCCGGCCGAACTTTTTCAAAACTGTCCCGGCTGCGGCTTCAACGCTGGAGACTTCAATCACATTGCAGGCCAATCCGATGGCTTCTCCACCATTTGTGCGGATCTCAGCAGCCAGGGCTTCGGCTGCCACGGCATTCAGATCCAGGACGGCTACTTTTGCGCCCGCATCTGCAAGAGCCCGGCAGATGGCCGTACACAGCACCCCTGCACCGCCGGTGACAACAGCGGCCTTGCCGGAGAAATCGAAGAGTTTTTGCACGATTGGAGTGTTCATAAGGCCTTTGAACTAATTGGGAGCGGAGTCGAAAATTTCTGTTTGAGCGGTAAACGGTTTTAAATGGCGCGCAAAATGCCGTTCCAAGTTGGCGGCATACATCTCGGGATTAGTACGCAGGCAGGCCATAAAACGGTCGTAAAAGCGCCAGTCACCAACAGCGGTCTTGTCGGACAGTACGGAGCCGAAGGTCACATGCAGAATCTCCCGGGCGTCGAACTGATCGAGCAAGGCTGGCCAATCAGTGATGGCGTTTGGCAGGGGAGCACGTTTGAGCTCTGCTGAGACATGATAACTGACGCGGTCGTACTCATAGTGCTCGCGGGCGAAGACATAGATTTCTCGAAAGAGGTCTTCATTGACTACCGCAATGGTCCGCAGAGCCTCGAGGTAACTTGTACCAGCTGTCTTAAGATGCACCAGGCCGTGTGCACAACGGGCGGCGATGGGATAGATGCTGAATTTGTCGGACCCGGAATGCAGGCTGAGTTTGTATGGTCCGAAATGGCGGGCGATGGCGGCGTGGCCGGCGAAATCCTTTTCAAAGGCCAGCAGATCACCAATGTAGTCGACACCTTTCTCAAAGCGCCCAACGTAACGCGGTGCCAGGCTGACCCACTTGATTCCCAGCCGCTTGAGTTCGCTGGCTATATAAATATGCTCGGCATGCGAGGTGGGTTGATCTGTCTCGTCCACAGAAACTTCCAATTCAATGGAACGCCGGCCGGCGGATTCGACGAGATGATGGTACATGGAAGCAACATGGGCAACAGCCCTCCCATACTTGACGGCAGCTTTACGAAGCGTGGCTTCGTCAAAGTGGATCTTCAGCCCTTCGAGATCGAAGTCTTTGCCTGCCAACCCGCTGGCACCGGGATGTATCTCTGCCGGAAGGGTCTCGGCCAAGTTGCACAGCTCACGCGAACTGGCTTTTTCGGCGCGATTGTCTACATGTTCTCCGGGGTCAATGGTAAAGAAAGTAAAGCCGGCAGCCAGACAGGCATCAATATCTGCCGGCGTTTTAAGATGGTCTGCATCCGCTCCGACACCGGCCTGCCAGCCCTCGGCAAAGATACCCCAGGTGGCGTCGTCTATCACCTGCTGCGGCCGGCGCCCTGTGCGGGTCATCTCGCGGATGGATTGTTGCGCAAAGATGGGTGCGATTCCGACGTCTGCCATGCGTACGGCGCGCACATGCCCGGGCGTGGCCAGGCCGAGACGGTCGCCCATCCCGGCGGAGGTGGCAAGTCCGAGTGGACGCGGCTGGAGCCAAGTCAGACAGTTGCGCAGGGCAGCCGCGTTCTTCGGGGAGAGCGGGCACAGGGACAGAGTTTTCTGTTCGAATTCAGAGCGTTCGCCCTCGAACCCAGCCAGGGTTGATTCAGATAACAGGACCAGACGCTGCCCTGCATCTGTGTGTGCCAGCCCGAATTCGATGTCATCCAGGCAGGTCAATGAATGGGGAAAGAGTTTGAGCATGGAGGTTGTCAGTTTCATGGGATCGCTACTTGGCCGGAGCACCGGTCGAACTGCGTACCAGCAAATGCCCTTTGAGCATCTGGATTTTTGGACCAGCATTATGGTTTTGAGGGTTGTTGAGCAGGCCAAGTACGAGACGGGCTGCTTCAGCGCCGATGAAACGCTTGGGTTGGTGGAATGTTGTCAGCGGGGGGGTGGAATAAGCAGAGAAAACAATGTTGTCGAAACCAGTGACGGACATCTGCGCCGGGACTCCCAACCCGGCCAAATTCAGTCCCTTCAATACACCGAGGGCCATCATATCGTTGTAGCAGACCAGTGCTGTGGGACGATCATCCAGGCTGAGAAAGTGTTCCAGGCCGGCCTGCCCGTTTTCAGGTCCGCCGCCTGATACCTCATGGATATATGCAGAAGGGATGGGGATTTTGGCCGTTTTTAGTTCCTGCTGGAAGCCAGCCAGCCGTTCAAGTGTGCTGCGTCCGGCACTGGCATTTCCCAGATAGGCGATTTTCTGGTGTCCCAGTTCGATAAGGTGGCGTGTGACTTGGCGGCTGCCGTCCACATCGTCGTGATAGATGGAGTAACGATATGTCTCGGCTGCCTGGTTGTTGATCACCACGATGGGTACACCGAATCTGGCGAGTTGGTGGCTGTGCTCGGCGCTGACCGTGGTGGAACAGATCATGACACCATCCACCCGGTGTTCGACCATGGCCTGTACAATCCCCCGTTCCCGCTCCTGGTCACGCAGGGAGGCAGCCATGAACAGGCTGTAGCCGCTGGCCTGAGCAACCTCCTCAATCCCCTGTAAGATTTCGCTAAAGAAGGGATCGTCAACATTGCGAATAATGACACCCAGTGCATGTGAACGATTGGTCTTCAATGTGCGAGCAGCCGCGCTGGGGAGATAACCCAATTTGTTGGCTGTCTGACGGATGCGTTCAGTGGTCTCCGCAGCAATCAGCGGGCTGCCATTCAGGGCGCGCGAGACAGTGGAATGGGAAACCTCCGCTTCTCTGGCAATATCCTTAATCGTGACTGGCACGGGGACTTCTCCTTAGAATCTTCCCGGGGTTATGCACACGTGTGCATGAATGTTCATAGTTTAACCAAGCGTACAGAAAAAGTCAATACCATTTTTGAAAGTAATCTTGCATTTTTATGATTATTGTTGTATGATGTGCAAATGAAAGTGAACTTTCATAAAATGGAAAAATGAAAGTTTTTTGCACGATTTCGTCCATTTTGCACTCACTACAATCCGGAATCCAGACCAGGAAAGGTGCCAGCATGAACAACAAGATCGAAGCCATTTTTCTCGATGTCGGCAATACCCTGCGGCTCGTCGTCGAAGATAAAGCTTTTATGGCTCAGGCCAGAAAGGATTTGATGACCCTGATCGGCGCAAAAGAGCCGGAGGACGCTTTTTTCGAAAAACTGGATGCCAGATGGAAAATCTACCGGAAGCAGTCGAAAGAATCACTGGTGGAAGCCTCTGAAAAGGAGTTGTGGACCAAGTGGCTGCTGCCTGACTACCCTGTCGAGAAAATCGCTCCCCTGGCTGGCAGGCTGACCCGTCTGTGGCGCGACCATGACGGCCGGCGGGTTCCCCGCCCGGACGTCAATGCCACCGTTATCGAACTGCATAAACGCGGCTATATCCTGGGGATTATTGCCAATACCATCACTGAGACCGAGATCCCGGATTGGATGGAGGCGGAAGGTATCAGTAAATATTTCAAGGCTGTTGTGCTATCGTCCAGGGTGGGGTATCGAAAACCAGACCCGGAGATTTACTGGGAAGCTGCACGCCGGGCTGGTGTGGAACCAGAAAAATGTGCATATGTGGGCGACAATCCGGTGCGGGATGTGGAAGGTACGCGTGCTGCCGGTTATGGAATGATGATTATCATGCTGGAACCCGCCACACTGGCCAAGGAACCACCTACAGCCGAGTTCAAACCTGATTACACCATCCGTGAAACCAATGAATTACTGAACATTTTCCCGGCCCGTTCGCAGGAAGGCAGGCGATCATGAGTAAAAAAGTTGAAGCGATTTTTCTTGACACCGGCAATACAATGCGGATTGTAGAGAAGGATCCGGTTTCACAGTATGAAGCCAGACAGCAAATTGTGAAACTGCTTGGCGCGCAAGAATCTCCGGATGACTTCTGTAAGACATTGTTTGAACGGTATGAAACCTATAAACGGTGGGCAAAGGAAACCTTGATTCAGGCTTCCGAAACCGAATTATGGACCCGCTGGATGCTCCCGGGATACCCGGCGGAGAAAATTTCCCCCCTATCTGAACAGTTAACCCGGCTGTGGATGGAGCAGATGGGACGGCGTGTGCCGCGGCCAGATGTCAAATCTACAATTATCGAACTGCACGAACGCGGTTACGTCCTTGGTATCATTGCCAATTCCATCTCCAAAACAGATATCCCGAACTGGTTGAAGGCTGATGGGTTGACACAGTATTTTAAAGCGGTGGTTGTCTCAGCCCAATTCGGACGCCGCAAGCCTGACCCTTATATCTTTTTGGAGGCAACCCGCCTTGCAGGGGTCGAACCGGCGAGGTCTGTTTATGTGGGCGATAATCCCAGCCGTGATATCGAGGGGGCGCGCCAAGCCGGCTTTAGCGCAGTATATATCTTGCTGGAGCAGGCGACACTGATAAAAGAGCCGCCGAAAGGCAGGTTCAAGCCCGACGGGATTATTCGAAGAATCAGCGATTTGCTCCAGTTCTTCCCATCTGCCAAAGAAGCGTAGGATAAAAATGTCTCAAAACATCGAAGCCGTTTTCCTGGACCTCGGCAATACCCTGCGGGTATTGCTGAAAGATGAGGAACATCAATCCCGGGCCCGGAATGAGATTACCTGTTTGCTTGGCACGGACGAAGATCCGGTCTCCTTCTGTGAAAAGCTCAATGAGCGTTATAAGGTTTATCGCAAGTGGGCCTTCGAGAACCTGGCCGAGGCTCCTGAGGCAGAACTCTGGACCCGCTGGCTGGTGCCGGAATTTCCAGCCGAAAAGGTCGCTCCGCTGGGTGCTGAATTGACGTATCAGTTCCGCCAGTCCATGGGACGGCGGGTGGTGGTGGATGGCGGCAGGGAGGTCGTTGCTGAATTACAAAAGAGGGGCTATGTTCTGGGAATCATCAGCAACCTGATCGGCACGCGCGAGATTCCAGAATGGCTGGAAGCTGAGGGTTTTGGTTCCTATTTCGAGGCGGTAGTTCTTTCGTCTGTTATGGGAAAGCGCAAACCTGACCCGGAAATCTATATCGAGGCAGCCCGCAAAGCCGGTGTTGAACCGACAAGATGTGCCTATGTGGGCGATAACCTCAAACGCGATGTGACCGGTACCCGGGCTGCTGGATTTGGTACGGTCATTATCATGATGCCGCCCGAAGAACTTGCCGAGGCGACCATTACCGACGAGAATCGTCCCGATATCATCATCCATCAATTTCGCCAATTGCTCGATATTTTTCCCGCATTGCTCCGGGGACCCCAAGAGGAACAGGGGTAATGTGGAAGGGGATGCCTATGTCCATTCAAAGTTTCGGCGCAGCAGTTCTGGCAGAAGGTGTCAGAGTCCTCTATGCTGAAGGGCAAACGGATTACTCCCTTGAGCCACTCATCCTTGCAGATGACGCCAGCCGGCCTGTTGGCAGGGTCCAAGACGGCGATGCGGTCATTTTCTGCTGTCGCCGCGGTGAGCGAGAAATCGAGTTAACGGAGGCCTTCACCGAGGCCGGTTTTGCTCACTTTCCACGGCCTGATCTTCGAAACCTGACCTTTGTCATTCTGACGCTTTATCATGAAAAATTCAAGGATTTACCGGTAGCCTTCGCTCCGACCAGGATCAAAGATACCCTGGGCGAAGTCGTCAGCCGGGCTGGTTTACGCCAGCTGCACACCTCTGAATCTGAAAAGTTTGCTCACGTTACCTTTTTTCTAAATGGGGGCAACAACCAGCCTTTTCCCGGTGAAGACGATGTGCGTGTTCCATCCCCGAAAGGTATCTCCTTCGATCAAGTACCTGAGTTGAGCCTGACGCAAGTATCTGAACAGGTGCTGCTTGGCATCCAACGAGGATATGACCTGATTGTCACGAACTTTGCCAATGGAGATGTTATCGGCCACACCGCCAATAACGAGGCGAAAGTCCGCTGCGCTTCTCTTGTGGATACCCATCTGGGTGAGGTCGTGGAGGCTGCCCGGCAGGCCGGGTATGTAACCTTTGTCACTGCCGATCACGGCAACCTGGAGGAGATGCTCACTTCTGATGGCGCGCCGCATGTGGCGCATACCACCAACCCGGTTGAGTTCTTGGTTATTGGCCCCGAATCTTCTCCGACCGTCAAGCTGCGCGGAGGAAAGCTGGCTGACGTGGCACCGACAGTTTTATCTGCCCTGGGGCTTGCACAGCCGTCCGCCATGGACGGGGTGAGCTTGGCTCCCGGCCATGACTGGGGCGGCAGGCGCCGTGTCCTGCTGGTCATCCTCGACGGGTGGGGAATCGGGAAAAATGATCAAACCAACCCGATCTACCTGGCCGATACCCCCATTTGGGATGGTCTGCTCCAGCAGTATCCGCACTGCCAACTGCAACCGTCAGGCGAGGCAGTTGGGTTGCAGGCCGGCAAGGCTGGAAATTCGGAAGCCGGTCACATGAACATTGGGGCAGGGCGCGTTGTCCTGCAGGATGATGTCCGTCTCGACCAGTCCATGAAAGACGGCTCGTTTTACAACAATGAGGTATTCCTGCGTACGATCAACGAGGTGAAGCAGCGGGGAACCAACTTGCACCTGTTTGGTTTGCTGACGGAGAAGAGTTCTCATGGCTCAATTGATTACCCTCTGGCCCTGCTGAAGTTGGCCAAAGAACAAGGGTTGGGGCGGGTGTTCCTGCATATCATCTTTGATGGCCGAAGCAGCGAACCAGGCAGTGCGCCGGCCTTGCTGGAGAAGCTGGATGCACAGATGGAAGAGATTGGGATTGGCCAAGTTGTTACCGGAGTAGGACGCGGCATTGCACTCGACCGGGACGGTAATTACGGAAAAATCAAGCGTGCCTTCGATGCTCTGGTAAGCGGTGCAGGCAGGCTCTGTATCCTGGAGTAGGGAGGTTTTCATGGACCTGGAATTTTTACGTGAGCTTGTCATTCCTGCTGAGACCAAGATCGTCATGCTCATCATGGATGGCCTGGGCGGCCTACCGATGGAACCAGGCGGCAAGACTGAATTGGAGTCTGCGCACACGCCCAATCTGGATATGCTGGCGAAACAGTCTGCACTGGGACTTACCGTTCCACTTGGGCCGGGAATTACAGTCGAAAGCGGTCCAGGGCACCTCGGCATCTTCGGCTACGATCCGGTCAAATTTAGAATCGGGCGGGGGGTGCTGGAGGCTGTCGGTATTGGCTTTGATCTGGCTCCCAATGATGTCGCCGCACGCGGCAACTTTTGCTCCGTGGACTCAACTGGTTTGGTCATAGACCGCCGGGCCGGCCGAATCCCGACTGATTTGAGCAAGGAACTGGCGGGACTGCTGACCACCCAGATTGAGGATGTCGAGTTCTTTGTCGAGACAGTGAAAGAACACCGTCTGGCAGTGATCATGCGCGGTCCAGAATTGGGGGCGGCTTTGACTGGTTCTGATCCCTTGAAAAACGGAAAGGCTCCGCTGCCTATTCGCGCCCTGAAGGCGGATTCGAAAAAGACAGACCGGCTGGTGAACCAATTTGTGGATCGGGCTCGCAAGTTGTTGGCCAATCGGCAGCCTGCGAACATGATCCTCTTGCGAGGCTTCGACAGTTATCCCACGATCCCGTCTTTTGCAGAGACCTATGGACTGCGCGCTGCAGGAATTGCAATCAATCCCACTTACCGGGGTATTGCAAAACTGGTTGGTATGCAGATACTGCCAGTACAGGGGAAGGATGTGGCGGATGAATTTACAACTCTCGAAAAGCATTGGGATGCACATGACTTTTTCTATTTGCATGTGAAAAACACCGATATTGCCGGAGAGGATGGCGACTTTGCCCGCAAGGTCAGCATTATCGAAGATGTGGATGCGCTGGTTCCGCGCCTGATGGCCCTCAAACCGGATGTCGTCATTGTTGGTGGGGATCATTCCACGCCAGCAGTACTTAAAGGACACAGCTGGCATCCTGTACCGGTCTTGCTCTATAGTCAGTTTGTACGTGCAGATGACATCCCTGAATTTGGGGAACGCGCGTGCCTGCGCGGCAGCCTCGGCATCCTGCCTGCAAAGGATGTGATGCCGATTGCATTGGCGAATGCCCTGCGGCTTAACAAGTTCAGCGCTTGATCGATTCAACCCTGCCAGGCGAAAGATTTTGGAGAGCATACATGTTGAAAAGTTTCCCCAACCCGGAAGAATTTTCCGCGATTTTGTTCGACAGGATGAAACGCATCAGTCCTGCGATTGCCGACCTGGAACTCTATGAATTTCGTTACTGTTTGAACAATATTACTCCTAAGGCGGGCTGGGAATCCGTTACGGTGGCGCCGCCGGTCGAGATCGAGAAGATGGTCAATGCACGCGCGTTTTATGACAGTATCCAGATCAAGCCGCGCGCGGGCGACCGGATCGTGTTGGATGAAAAAATCGTTCACCTGGCGCATGTGCTTTTCGTGGGGCTTGTGAGCGGTGATTATTCGGAAGCATGGATCAACCAGCATTTCTATTTCGACATTCGCAGTTTCTTTTTCATGCACCGCACCACCTATTTCACCAGAGAGATCCTGGCGCATTTTGGCGGCAAGCCCTACCGCCAATTCAATCAAAAACAAAAAGAGTTCGAACTGGTTCAGAGTGTTGGCTACAAGGCTTTTGCCCAGGCCAATGATGAGGTGGATGCGCTCTTTATCGAGAGTGTAAAGAAGATCATCGCTTTTCGCGGAACACCGATCCTGCTTGCCATTGCCGGCCCGACCGCTGCCGGCAAAACAGAGATCGTTGAACGTTTGAACCGCGCCTTCGAAAAGGATGGCCGGAAAACAACCTCCATCGAACTGGATAACTTCCTGACGGACCGGGATGATCGTGAGGCTAAAGGCATTTTCACCCAAGGCAAAGAAGCGCTTCATTTCGGTCTATTCACACAGAGCTTGGAGGATATTACGCAAGGCAAGCCGATCTGCATTCCGAGATACGATACCGTCTACGCAACTTCCAGCCACAACCTGGATGGAACCCTGAAGCCTGAAGGTGTACCGATTGAGATTGAGCCTGCCGACATCATTTTTATCGAGGGAAACTTCCCATTTTTGATCCCCGAGGTGGTACACCTGATCGGCATCAAGGTTGTTTACCTGACAGATGACCCTGTGCGCCTGAAACGCAAGTGGAAGCGCGATATCGACTACCGAAAAAAGTACGAACCCACCTATTTTCGCAACCGTTACTTCAAAGATCAGTTCATCATGGCCGAAATTGCCTATCGCCCGCAAATGGAAGTGTGCGACATTATTGTGGACACCACCGGCGCAGCACTATGGGCCACCCCTGATGTTGCTGCAATCCTGGATCGAAATTGAGCATGAGCAGCGAGATTGCAGGGCCCAAAGATCAGGGTATCAAAGCCATCTTTTTCGATATGAACGGTACGTTGAGGACGCGGGAACCGCACGAGCCTACCCAGCGCGCTGCGATCGCCCGCGCGCTTAAGTTATTGGGGAAAGAACATGTACCAGACTCTTATTGGGAGGAATTGGCCCGACGTCATGGTGCTTACGGCCACTGGGCACAGGAAAACCTGCTCCAGTTATCCGAAGAAGAGATTTGGACCCGATGGATCCTGCCTGATGAGCCGTGTGAGCGGATCGGACAGGTAGCCGCCGAGTTGACATTGGCCTGGAGTGAACGCAAAGGGCGCCCTGTGCCCCGACCGGCAGCGGCTGAGACGCTGGCTGCCCTGAAACAGCGTGGCTATCGACTTGGTGTGATCAGCAACAGCATGTCGTCTTTAGACATTCCACGCAGTTTGGAATCCTTTGGCTGGAATAATTATTTTGATGTGGTAATCCTGTCGGCTTTTTTCAAGCGCCGCAAACCAGCCCCTGAACCATTTTTGGAAGCCGCCCGAAAGATAAATATTCAACCTGCTTGCTGCGCTTATGTTGGCAACCGGGTTTCAAAGGATATCGTCGGTTGTAAACTGGCTGGTTTTTCGGTTGGAATTGTCGTGGAATGGCCTGACAGGCCGCACCCAGCCGAACAAGGTTTGACTGATGTTCCGGATGCGGTCATCCAATCATTGAGTTCGCTGTTGAAATTATTCCCGGCACAAAGCATGTCAGCAGGTAGGGGCTGATATGCGCATGGTAATGCCTCCGGCTTTTCGCTCCCAATCCTTTTTGTTGTATTGGATTGGACATCTGATCTCCTTTGCCGGTTCGCAGATGCAGGTGTGGGCTCTGTATTGGCACCTGCGCACATTGTCAGATCAGCCGGTTGTCATCAGTGGGATTGGCCTGGCGCGAATCCTGCCAATCTTTTTCTTATCCCTGGTTGCTGGAGTGGCCGCAGACCGATTCAACCGGCGTAAGATGACGATCATCACCCAGGTTGCCCTGGGTGGTGTGGCCCTGATTTTAGGGCTGGGTACCTGGAGCGGGGTTGTATCCCTGTGGATGTTGTTCGGCCTGGTGGCGGTTCAATCAGTGGCGGTGGCGTTCGATGTACCTGCGAGGCAGGCGCTGATCCCTTCCCTGGTGCCGCGCGAGAATCTCGCAAATGCATACAGCCTGACTTCGATTGCATCCAAGGTGGGTGGTATTCTGGGGCCTGCCATCTCCGGGTTGGTCATTGCATATCTGGGATTGCAATGGGCTTATTGGATCAATGCGCTTTCCTACCTTGCTGTTATCCTGGCTTTGATAGCAATGGGGGATATCCGAAGTGAAGTCGAAATCAGGTCGCTGGAGATTCGGGAAACCCTGCGTGAAATCCGGGCAGGGATAGAGTTTATCAAAAACTCGCCTATCATCCTATCGGCGATGTTCCTGGACTTCTTTGGCACTTTCTTTTCGTCGGCAAATACCTTGCTGCCCTTCGTGGCCAGGGATATCTTGCAAGTGGGGCCGGTGCAGTATGGCTGGCTGTCTGCTTCCCAATCCATTGGAACTTTGTTCATCGGGTTATATCTTTCGCAAAAAAGCAAGCTGCGCCGCCAAGGGATGTTGATGTCGATCTCTGTGGTCCTTTTTGGCCTGGCTACCATCCTCTTTGGGTTTTCCAAATGGTTTGGGTTGACAATGCTTGCCCTTATTTTAATCGGCGCCTTCGATGGCCTGAGCACGATCATCCGGAACACCGTACGACAACTCCAAACCCCGGATGCAATGCGCGGCCGGATGATGAGCATTACCCAGATCTTTTTCAAGGGTGGACCTCAGTTGGGAGAAATGGAATCCGGCCTGGCTGCCCAGCTTCTGGGAGTTCCATTTGCAATCATCTCCGGAGGCGTTGGCTGTGTCATTGCCGCCGGTGTTGTGATCAAGAAGTATCCCCAACTCTGGGCTTATGACGGTGATGAAGTTATCCAGGGGGATGGCACAGATAAACCCTTGCCATCACTCTCGAATACTCAATCCTTTTCGGGTTAAAGAGCGAAAGTTGTTATGAAAGAACACTTGCAAAGTTTCAAAAAATGTTGTATCATTTGCAAATGTAAGCAAGGTTTCAAAACAATTTCTTTTGCAAGTTTGTCCGTTATTTACAAGAGTGAGGTCCGTGATGGTTGAAGCCTCTCCCAAACATGTAGACTTTGGTCAGATAATCAGTGAGCATTATAACAGCCTGACCAAAAGCGAAAAACAAATTGCCAATTACCTGCGCCAAAACCAGGATGAAGCGGCCTTTCTATCAGCCGGGGAAATTGCTGAACGGCTGGAACTTAGTGAGGCAACGGTTGTACGTTTTGCCCGAACTCTTGGTTTTGAGAGTTATCCGGCTATGCGCGTAGCCTTGCAGGAGAATTTTCGTACACTGGCCACACATTCAGCCCGCCTGCGCAGCCGGTTGGACGACCTGCATGAGTCGGGGGATATTTTCGAGAGGCTGGTGGCATCTGAGATCAATTACCTTACGGAGGCGCTTCAAACCCTCGATCGAAAGGCTTTCAATGCGGCTGTTGAGTTACTTCGGACTCACCAGCGCATTTTTGTCTTTGGGCTGGGCCCGTCGGTATCCCTGGTCGATCTGCTGGAAATCCGCCTGACGCGTTCGGCCCGGCATGTTATTCCCCTGCGGACATCCGGGAGGGAATTGTTAGAGCCCCTGCTCCTTATGGATAAGAATGACTTGTTGATCGCGGTTGGTTTCTTCAATGTTACACCGGCACTGCAGGTGGTCCTGGAATATGCAAAGCAGCATAAAACCCCCGCCATTCTTGTAACTGATACGCTGGGCCCCTTGGTGGGGGATAAGTGTGATGTCATCCTGGCTGCCCGCCGGGGACCGGTTTCTGCTTTCCATTCGTTGACCATTCCGATGACGATTATCAATGCGCTTTTACTTGCCCTGAGTTCCGTGGATCAAGAAAAGATCATGACGAATCTCGACAAGTTGGATCAATATCGCGAACGACTAAAAAAGACCAACGGTACCGCTCATGCGTGACTGTTGGTAAAAAAATCAGGAGATACTTATGTCCTCTGTGGAAGTCCCTCGGTCGTTGTCGTCTGCAAGAGTGCTTGCCTTTATGAGAAGGAGTATCCGCTGGCTAACAAGCCCGCATGTGGTGCTGTCCTTGATCATGTTGGCAGTCATGTTCTATATGGTGATCATCCCCCTCTACCGGATGATCGCCACCACGGTAACATTCTCGGAGAATGATATTCGTTATGCCAAGGATGCTGTGGCTGGGCAATTTACCCTCTTCCACTGGATCAGAATGCTGACAAGCAAGATCAGTAAGATCATGACGTACGAGCCTCTGCTGCATTCTTTGACGGTGTCCCTGGGTGCCACCCTGCTCTCTTTCACCATCGGGGGCGGGATGGCCTGGATGATCGTACGCACAGATATGCCGGGCAGGAGAATCATCAATGTCCTGGCAACGGTACCTTACATCATGCCCTCCTGGACAATCGCCATGGCGTGGAAAGTATTGTTCAACAACGGCACAACGGGGGGGGTGCCGGGTATGCTGATGTATTTGACGGGTTCACCGCCGCCAGACTGGGTGGCTTACGGGCCGCTGCCAATCATCGTCAGCAGTGGGTTGCACTACTATACCTTCTTCTACCTGTTCGTGTCCGCTGCTCTGATGTCCATTGACTCCAGCCTGGAGGAGGCAGGAGAACTGGCGGGGGCCGACCGCGGGCGCATCCTGCGGAAGATCACCTTCCCGCTGGTCGTTCCGGCTTTACTCTCCGGTTTTATCATGACGTTCTCAAAGACAATGGGTACTTTTGGCGGACCGAATGTTTTGGGTGTGCCGGTCCGCTACTACACACTTTCCACCATGCTCCGCTCGAACACTTCGGTTCAGGCTTATGGAGATGGGTTTGTGCTGGCGATCATCCTGATCCTCTTCTCGATGACCACCATCTTCCTCAATCAGAAAATCGTTGGTACACGCAAGAGTTATGAGACGATTGGCGGGCGTGGTTTCATGGCTCAGAAGACCAAACTGCGTAATTGGAAGGGTGTCATTACGGCCATTACCGTTACCTTCCAGATTGCGATCGCTGTTCTGCCGCTGACTCTGCTGATTTGGAGTACCCTGATGCTACGGTCAGGTGATTACAGCCTGGAGAATATGAGCCTGGCACACTGGATTGGAGAGAGCGATGTGGCGATCAATAATGGGGAGCCAGGCGTGCTGCTCAACCCGGCGATTTACCGGGGAGCCTGGAACTCGATTAAATTATCGCTGTACACAGCTTTCTTCACGGCGTTTCTGGGCGTAATCCTGGGTTACGCCATCGTAAAGGGCAGAGGAACTACGCTGGCCAAGGTCGTCGAACAATTGGCTTTTATCCCCTATGTGATCCCTGGGATTGCATTTGGGGCGGTCTATATTTCCATGTTCACAAGGTCCGTGGGGCCAATCCCACCTCTCTATGGTACTTTTGCACTGCTGGTGGTGGTTTCGGTGGCAAAACATATCCCGTATTCATCGCGCAGCGGTGTTTCAGCCATGCTCCAGGTTGGCCGGGAATTGGAGGAAGCGGCCGCCGTGGCAGGGGCCAGTCCCTGGCGGCGTTTTATCCGTATCATCTTCCCGTTGACCAGCACCGGCTTTGTTTCCGGTTTTCTGCTGACTTTCATTACGACGATGCGTGAACTGTCACTGATCATTCTCCTGACAACACCCACCACCGCCGTCCTGGCCAGCATGACCATGCGGTACATCGAAAATGGGAACGAACAGCAGGCCAATGCGGTCATCATTATCCTGATTGTCCTCGTCCTGATCGGTAATTTCATCATCAGCCGATTCCGGGGCGGCAGCCTCAAAAAAGGCCTTGGAATGTAAAGAGAGGAAAGCATGACAACCACATCCACAACCACAATCAACATCAACAACCTTACAAAACGCTTTGGAGATGTCACAGCGGTCAATAACGTCAGCCTGTCCATTGAAACGGGTTCTTTCTTGACCCTTTTGGGCCCTTCGGGCTGTGGTAAAACAACATTGTTGCGCTGTATCGCCGGTCTGGATGATCCGAACGAAGGTGAAATTCTCATTGGTGACAAGCTGGTCTTTTCCAGTAAGAAGGGGATTTCCCTGCCTCCGGGCAAGCGGGACCTTGGGCTTGTTTTTCAAAACTATGCCCTCTGGCCGCATATGACGGTTTATAAGAATATGACCTTTGCGCTGGAGATTCAAAAACTGACCAAGGAAGAGATGGACAAGCGGGTAAAGGAATCGCTGGCAGAGGTACAGATGTCGGGATATGAAGACCGTTACCCGCGTGAAATGAGCGGCGGGCAGCAGCAGCGGATTGCCCTGGCACGCATGCTGGCGTATCGCCCCAAAGTGTTCCTGATGGACGAGCCGCTTTCCAACCTGGACGCCCGCCTGCGCATGGATATGAGAACGGAATTGAAGCGCCTGCACCATGTCTCGGGTGCTACCACAGTTTATGTAACCCATGACCAGGTGGAGGCGCTGACCATGTCCACCAATATTGCTGTTATGAAGGAAGGTGTGATCCAGCAGCTGGGTACGCCTGACCGTGTCTATCACTATCCGGCAAATCTGTTCGTGGCGGACTTCATTGGCAATCCCAAAGTAAACTTGCTGGAAGGGGATGTGAAGGGCAGGAACAGAGTGGCAATATGCGACTTCACGGTTGAACTTGAAACTCAAAACCGGGCGGGGAAAGTAGTTGTTGCAGTACGTCCCGAGGATATCTCTGTATCTACAAGACCCCTGGATGGCGCCATAGAATTTTCTGCGTACTCTGTTCTTCCTGCCGGGGCTGATACGACCATCGTGGCGCGCCGCTGCGACCAGGAAGTCACAGTTAAGGTGATGGGAATCAGTAAAATCAAATTGGATGAAAAAATCTGGTTGAAGTTCGACGCAGATACCCTTAACTTATATGATCAGGAAAGCGGTAATTTAGTGACTGCGTGATGCTATTTGGGACGCACAAGTCCATTGATTTCCAATTCACCGGACAACTCACGAAATCATGTGTTTGTGGAAGGAGGTGAAAGGAAAGACAAAGCATAACCGAATGCTGCATTTCGTTGTATCCATTTCTGACGATAAAACAAAGGAGCAAGAGAAAATGAAAACCATTGGAAAGATTTTGACGACCTGTCTGTTGATCAGCTTCCTGGTTGCCTGTGCGGCACCTGCCCAGCCGGTGGAAGAACCGCCTGCCTCTGGCAGTGAGGCCCCTGCAGCGGCTGAAACCGAAGCCCCGCTCTCCGCAAAGGAACAGTGGCTGAAAGACAACCAGCTTGGCCCATATGACACCGGCGAACAGGACTGGGCTGCCATTGAAGAAGCAGCGAAGAAGGAAGGGAAAGTGGTAGTTTATGCCAACTCTTCCAAGATCGCCAAGGCAGTTGAAGTCTGGCAGGAGATGTATCCGGACATTGCCATCGAAGGCTTCGACCTGGGCGGCGATGATGTGCTCTCCAAGACACTTGGTGAGCAGGAAGCCGGCCTGATTGTTGGCGATATCTGGGCAAGCAGCGGCGGCGCTGAATTGGTCGGGAATGTGCTTCCCCATGAGTATGTCTGGCGCTTTTTCCCCAGCACACTTGAGGGTTTGGTTCCAGAAGAATACAGCCAGCCCCTGCTGATGTCCCGCTTTGGCACCACCATCCTGGCCTACAACTCGGAACTGAATGATTCCTGCCCTGTCAGCAACCTGTGGGAACTGACCCAGCCTGAGTGGAAGGGTAAGTTTGTCATTGAGGACCCGTTGAATGACGCCTCCACCCTGAGCAAACTGATCACCATTGCTTACCATGCCGATGAAATGAAAGCGGCTTATGTGGAGCTGTATGGGAGCGAACCGACCCTGGATGATGACACCCCGGATGCCGGCTGGTTGTGGCTGAAGCGCTTTGCTCAGAATGGTCCCATCCCGCAGCCGGGCGGCGACGAGGTTGATTCGGCCTTTGCCACCCCGGGCATGACTGAGAACTACCTGGCCTTCACGTCCTACTCGAACTACCCTGATGTTCAGGAAGGCAACCTGGTCTTCGAACCCTGCTGGGGCACCAAGCCTGTGATTGGCATCCAGAGCCAGAGCTATGTGGGTATCATGAACCAGGCCCCGCATCCCAATGCTGCCAAACTGTTCATCCGTTTCATCACAAGCCCTGATGGGCGTGACCCGTGGGCCAAATTTGGCACCTACTTTGCCGATACAACCTACGAGGTTCCTGAAGGCCAGAAGACCCTGGACGAGATCCAGGAAATCACCTGGTTCATTGCTGAGCAGTATGCGTACGAAAACCTTGTTCAGGCGCGTGACTTCTATCTGCTGAACCTGGGCAAGTAGCAAGGTAATTCGTTGTAAATTGTTCGATCCTACTTTGGACACGGATGCAGCGTGTCCGTGTCCAAAGTGCTTGTAATCATTCATCAATCTTTCCATTACGTATATTGAATTTTTCGAACGTAAGGAAGCAGGTTCCTCACGTACTGGTTTATGTTCCTTGTCGGAGCAGGCATATTATGAGCATCAAGGCAGTATTTTTCGATATGGGAGGCACAGTTGAAACATATTGGTACACGCCTGAACTGCGCCTCCGGGCAACCAGCGGCCTACAGGATTGTTTGCGAGCGGGTGGGATCCACCTGGAACTGAACGATGAGCAACTGCTTGAAGTTGTCTCTACTGGCTTGAAACGTTACCACCACTGGAGCGTTCAGACCATGGAAGAGCTTCCTTCCAGCCGGGTATGGAACGAATACATTTTTACCGATTATTCATATGACCGCGCTGCCCTGGATAAAATCTCTGAAGACTTGATGCTGTATATAGAAACCAGTTTTTACCATCGTGAAATGCGTCCCGAGATGCCCGAGGTGCTGGAATCGATCAAGCAAATGGGCTTGAAAATCGGTTTGATCAGTAATGTGAACAGCCGGGGACAGGTGCCTGCGAACCTGACGAAATATAACCTGCGGGAATATTTCGACCCGATTGTCCTGTCCAGCGAATATGGCCGCCGGAAGCCGGATCCGGCCATCTTTCATCATGCTGCCCGCCTAGCAAATGTTCCGACCAGCAAATGCGTCTATGTTGGCGACCGCATCATACGCGATATCCTGGGGGCGCGCAAGGCCGGATTTGCATTTGCGGTTCAAATCCAGCATGATTTCGACCATGGCGAAGATGACAGCGGGGCCGTCCCTGACGCAGTAATTAAAAATATGTCGGAATTGTTGGACATTTTGCAGGATCAAGTTAATCGCCCTGACCCGGAAAACCCAGGCCTGGTTCGTGCCATTTTATTTGATGCCGGGGATATCCTGTATTTCCGTCCCAATCGCGGGAAGGCATTCGAGGCTTTCCTGAAAGATTTGGGACTTGATAGTGAAAATAACCATGTAGCGGAAAAAAAGGCTTTGGTGTGGCGGGCTTATCGCGGCCAGATCAACCAGGACCAATTCCGGGAGGCGGTGGTTCGTTTGTATGGGGTCATGCAGCCGGACCAGATCGAACGCGGCAAACAGTTATTGATGGAGCAAGACAATGATGTGCAATTCTTTGAGGGGGTCCCTGAAACCCTGCAGACCCTGAAGGACCGAGGGTACCTGCTGGGGATCGTGACAGATACTGCTAACTCGATTTCAACCAAATTAAGCTGGTTCGAAAGCGGCGGATTTGGCCATGTGTGGGACTCCATCATCTCATCCAAGGAAATTGGTGTTCGCAAGCCGGACCCGTTGATCTTTCGCGCTGCCCTGCAGCAGTTGGACCTCAGCGCTGATCAGGTTGTGTTCATTGGCCACAAGCCCTCGGAATTGCAGGGTGCCCGAGCCGCCGGCATGAAGACGATCGCTTTTAATTATGACGAGGGTGCTGAAGCCGACTGTTATATCGAGAAATTTACCGATTTATTGACAGAGCCCATCCTCAAGTGGAATGAAAGGATTTCCGGTTAGGAGTGCGACATGAGTAACCAGATTGAGGCTGTATTATTTGATATGGGGGGGACGCTGCGCCGGACAACCCGCAAGTCCAGGGATGAGAAAAGGGAGGCAATTCTTCGTATCATGAACCTGACCGGAGTGGATCAGGCTTTGGGTGTGGATGAGTTTTTTGGGCTTCTCACCAAGCGGGCCAAAGCCTACAAACGTTGGGCTGAAGAAACCTTGATCGAACTTAAAGAGAGCGACCTGTGGACCCAATGGATGCTTCCAGATTATCCGGCAGATGTGGTTGGAAAACATGCGCTTGAACTGAATCAGGCGTACCGTGATGCGACCGGTACACGGGTTGTCTTCCCTGAGGCGCGGGAGGTGGCGTTGGAATTATTCCGGCGCGGCTATCGCCTGGGGCTGGTCAGCAACACTACGAGCAGCGTGGAGGTTCCCGCCGCTTTCAAGGAATTAAACCTGTCAGGTTGTTTTGAGGTCGTAATTCTATCCGCGGTGGTTGGGAAAAGAAAACCCGATCCGGCAATTTTGTTGGAAGCGGTGGAGCGCATGAGCGTGCAACCGAAAAATTGCGCATATATTGGCGATCGCCCTGATCGGGATGTGGCTGCTGCCCGGCGGGCAGGTTTTTCGAAGACGATCATTGTGCGTAACGCTGCCAAACCAAGGACAGGGTATGACCCATCCCTGCTGCCGGACCACTTCATCGAAAACCTGAAAGAACTGCTTGCGATTTTCCCGGGCCGGAAGCCCGTGCGCCCCGGTCGTACCCACCGGGCATCACTCTCGACCATGTGGGCGATGAAAAACTTCCCCACCCTGGCCGATTTCTTCGAGTTTACCAGGCGGGATGGATTTGCGCAGATCGAGTTGAACCATAAGGTCAACTCTGCCATGCTGGCAGGAATCGACTTGAGCCAATTCAGTTTCAGCAGCGTCCATGCACCCTGCCCGGCTGACATTACCGATGATGAACTTAAAAAACGGGATTGGCTGATTTCATCCACCAACGAGGCGTACCGCTGCGAAGGGGTAAATTCTGTCAAACGCAGCATCGATCTGGCAACCCGGATTGGCGCTCCTGTGGTGGTCATCCATGCCGGGCATGTCCATGGAGATACCGGACTGGAGAAGAAATTGCGCGCCCTGCTCGCCTCTGGCCAACAGGAGTCCCCCGCGTTCCATGAGATCCAGGCACAAATGATCAAGTTCCGTTCCGAAACGGCCGGGCCGGCTTTCGAAGCGGTACGGAGAAGCATGCTTGAGTTGTTGGATTATGCCGCGGGGAAGGGTGTCTGCCTTGGAGTGGAAAACCGTTATCATTATTATGAATGTCCCAGCCCCGATGAACTGGACGCCCTGCTTGGCCTGGCCGGCCCTGACCGATTGGGCTTCGTCTATGATGTCGGACATGACCAGACCCTGTTCAGGCTGGGATTCTATCCGCAGAATGCATGGTTGGAACGGTTTGGAACGCGCATTGTTGGCACACATCTGCATGATGTGATAGGCACAACGGACCACTATGCACCCGGGCTGGGCGAGGTGGATTTCGACAGGGTGGCTGCTTACCTGCCCGAGAAAGCCTTTCGTACCTGTGAGTTCCAGGAATTCAACACTCCTGAACAATTAAGAAGCGGCCTGAGGTTTTTGGCAGACCATGGCTGTATCAAAATTCGATAACTGAAAGAGGAAATTCCCATGCGTGCTCTGTTTGCAAAACGTCAGAATATTTTTATCAGCCTCATCCATGACCAGGCAGCACTTACACTGGAGGGCTTGGAGGCACTGCAGTCTTATTTCGAGACCCGTGAGCCGGCGGCAGCCACGCTGCTCAGGGCGAAGGAAAAAGAAGCCGATGAAGCCCGCCGCATCCTGATCGATGAGCTGAATCGTACCTTCGTGACTCCCTTTGACCGCGAGGATATCTTTGCGCTTTCACGGGCAATTGACGATGTGATCGACTACGCATACAGCACGGTCAACGAAATGGAAATTTTTGATGTCGAGGCGACGCCTTTTATGCGCCGGATCGCCTCCCTGCTGCGGGATGCGGCCTATGAGCTGCTCCAGGCGGTTGACCGGCTTGAAAAGAATCCCAATGTGGCCGGAGACCATGCCCAGCGCGCCAAAGCATTGGAAAACCGGGTTGAGGATGTTTACCGCGAAGCCCTGGCGGATCTATTCAAAGGGGCCAGTGATGTTGAGCACGTTGTCACCATCCTGAAATACCGGGAAGTGTACCGCCACTTGAGCAACGCTGCCGACCGCGGGGATGAGGCCGCCAACGTGATCGCCGATATCGTGGTCAAAATTGCCTGAGGAAAACCATGACTCTACTTGTTGTCATCGTGATTGTTCTGGCGCTGATCTTCGATTTCCTGAATGGCATCCACGATTCCAGTAATGTGGTTGCCACCATGATTTCGTCCCGGGCGCTTTCACCCAGGGTTGCTTTGGGCATGACAGCAGTGGCCGAGTTCTCTGGTCCACTAATCTTTGGCGTGGCAGTGGCCAATACGATTGGCAATGAGGTTGTTGTATCAGATGCCATCAGCCCCCTTGTCTTGGTGGCTGCTTTGGTAAGCGCCATTTGTTGGAATCTTTTGACTTGGTACCTGGGATTTCCAAGCAGTTCTTCCCACGCCTTAATCGGTGGGTTTATCGGGGCAGTGGCGATGGGAGCCGGCTGGCAGGCTATTAAATTAAGCGGTTTGGAAAAGATATTGCTTGCGTTGTTCACCTCTCCGATTATCGGTTTTATTATTGGGTTCATCCTGTTAAGACTGGTCCTGTTATTCAGTTGGAATGCCACGCCTCGTATTAATGGATTGTTTAAGAGGAGCCAGATTTTAACTGCACTTGCTCTGGCGCTCAGCCATGGCGCGAATGACGCACAAAAAACCATGGGCATCATCACGCTGGCATTAGTCACGGGAGGCTACCTAAAGATATTTGCCGTACCGTTTTGGGTGATACTTCTCAGTGGTAGCATGATCGCCCTGGGGACTTCCGTTGGTGGTTGGCGGTTGATTCGCACACTTGGTGCCAAATTCTACAAAATCCGCCCGGTAGATGGTTTTGCTTCCCAGCTTGCCAGCGCCACAGTGATCCTGGGGGCCTCCCTGGTCGGCGGACCGGTCAGCACCACCCAGGTGGTCAGTTCGGCCATCATGGGCGTCGGCGCGGGTGAAAGGTTGAACAAGGTACGCTGGGGGGTTGCCCGGGAAATTGCGGTTGCCTGGCTGCTTACCATCCCTTCCACTGCTCTGGTGGGAGCGGGGATGTATTGGTTGATCGTCAGGGTGCTGCCCTGATCTACTATGAGAGGATTACATGAATTCCAAAATTTATGATGTGGTTTATATTGGGAACTATACAAAAGATACCATCATCTCCCCTGCCGGAGTCAGATATGTGGATGGTGGAGGTGCGTGTTATGCGGCCTATGCTGCGGCCCGCCTGGGATTGTCGGCGGCCATTGTCACCCACCTGGCCAGAGAAGACAGCCATGTGGTCGATAATTTGAGCCGCGCCGGGGTTGCCTGTTTTCCAACCTATACACCCCAATCCACGCTGATGCAGCTGGAATATCCAACTACGAATCCGGATATCCGTACCCTGACCGTGCGCGGGGTGGCCGGCTCGATCGCACCCCGTGAAGTCGAAAGCCTGGAAATGAAATCAGCAGTCATTGGGCCGAGCCTGCGGGGAGAGGTGGGGTTGGATGTCATTTGCAAACTCAAGGAGAAAAAAGTTACCGTAGCGGCCGATATGCAGGGGTTCGTGCGTGTCCTGCGCGACATCGAACTCAAGTACGAACCCTGGGGGCAAATGGAAGAAACGCTGGCTTGTGTTGATACTGTCAAGAGCGATGCCGTCGAGGCCGAGTTCCTGACCGGCGAGACAGACATCTTCAAGGCTGCCCAAATCTATGCCGACCTGGGACCGCGGGAAATCGTACTGACTCACAAGGATGGCGTATTGATTTATGCAAACGGTGAATTTCACGAACTGGGGTTTTACCCGGCCTGCCTGGACGGCCGCAGCGGCCGCGGCGACACCTGCATCGGCACCTATATGGCCATGCGTCTATCCAAACCGCCGCGCGAAGCCGGGGTTTGGGCCGCAGCTGTCACCAGTCTGAAAATGGAAACCCTTGGCCCCTTCAACCGGCCGATCAGCGAGGTGGAAGCCTTCATCCATGAAAAGTACAACCATGGATCGCTTCTCTGAGAAACAGGCAGAGATCACTCACCGACGGACCCTGGCTGCGGCTGAGTATCCTGCACTCTGGTCCAGGATGATCTCTGAGTGGCGACGCCCGGTCAGTGAAGACCGGGCGTGGCTGATCTATGCAGCCAATTACATTTTTCAAACCGGGGGTATCCGCTGGGCGATCGACCCATTGACGCTGAAAGACCGCGTCCCCGATGCTCCGGAAGTGAATCTTCTCCCAGACCTGGACAGGCTGTCCCTGATCCTGCTGACTCACCGCCATTCGGATCATTTCAATGCCGGGATGATCCGTGCCTTGAGAGAACTGCCTGCCCGCTGGGTCGTCCCGGCACCTCTCCTGCCTCTGGTGGAAGAGGCAGGCCTGTCCAGCCGCAAGATCAGCGTGCCGCGCCCTCTGGAGCCTCTTGCGTTTGACGGACTGCGGATTACCCCTTTCGACGGCCTGCATTGGGAAGATGACCCTGCCCAGCCGGCCGGCCAACGCGGCGTTCCGGCAATGGGCTACCTGGTGGAGTCTGCCGGGAAGCGCTGGCTGTTTCCGGGGGACACGCGCACGTATGATGTTTCGCGGCTGCCTTCCTTTGGCGCAGTCGACTGCCTCTTTGCGCATCTGTGGCTGGGCAGGGGGGCGGCTTTACACTCTCCTGCACCCCTGCTGGAGCCCTTTTGTAATTTTTGCCTGGCGCTTCATCCCAGGCGGATCATCCTGACCCATTTAAATGAGTGGGGCCGGCATGCGGACGAGTTGTGGAGGCCGGAGCATGCGGAAGAGGCTGTCTCTGTGCTCAGAAAAACGAATCCGGGCCTGCCGGTTGATATCGGTTGTACGGGGGATGGTTTCCGGCTGGATGGCGGTTAGAGGATTGAATTCCCCGTACGAACTCCATCCACAGATCCCTTCAAATGAAGGCTGGCAAACTGCCAGCAAGAAAAGCTTGGTGCGATCAACATCACACCCCTGGCTAGTTCAGATATCTGCCAGGGGTGTGAGTTTATCGTACCGGTCACCCGGCTGTCCATGTACAGGCAGCCGGAGGGATGCTAGTCAAAATCAGGGTAGCAGTGTTGCACCAACTGCAGCGGGGTCGAAGCCGGCAGGCCAGATGGTTGCACTGGTGTAGGTCGCCCCGGTCAGGTCGGCCCCGGTGAGCGTAGCGCCGGTCAGGTCAGCGCCGCTCAGATCAGCCTGCTGCAGGATGGCACCAAGGAACTGGGCGTTGGCCAGGTTTGATCCGACGAGCTTGGCATTGCGCAGGTTGGCAGCGTTCAGGTTGGCACCGCTCAGGTCAGAATTGCTCAGGTTGGCGCTGTCCAGGTCACGTCCGCTCAGGTCAACCCCTGCAAGGTACAATCCCTGCAGATCAGCGCCGGCCAGATTCCCGCTCAGGTCTACACCTCCGGTATTGGAAGTGTCTCCGCCGCCGGCCGGGGGTTCGGTCGGCTGGGGTTCACTTTGCTGGGATACTACTCCGCCGCCGTCTTCGGAGGCTGCCAGCACGGCTCCGGCTGCGGCCGGGTCAAATCCAGCCGGCCAGGTTGTGGTGGCGGTATACATGGCGCCGCTCAGGGTCGTGGTGCCCAGATCAACCCCTATCAGGTCGGCGCCGCTCAGATCGGCACCGGTCAAGTTGGCCTTGCCCATGAGGGCATTTTCCAGGATGGCGCCGGCCAGGATGGCGTTGGACATCTTTGCGCCGGTCAGGGTAAGGCCGCTGCCGTTGATCGCACTCAAGTTTGCGCCGTTCAGGTTGGCGCGGCTCAAGGTGGCGCCGACCAGGTTAGCCCCGGTCAGGTCGCGCCCGCTCAAGTCAACGCCGCTCAAGTTGGCCCCGTGCAGGTCTGCGCCGCGCAGGTCCTGGGTAAGGTCCACCTTGTTCTTGCCACCAGCAGCTCCGGAAAGATCCACGTCGCAGGCAGACAGCATCAGCGAAGCGCTGATCAGGATTACGGTAAGCAGCAGTGATATCTTGCTCAACCGGGCGAAAACGGATTTCTGTGTCATTTTGAGTCTCCTTGTGTTTGATGTGTTTTTTGGTTGCCAGTTGGTACGAAGCGGGTGATTTTCTGTATTTGCTTTCGGCCTCCTGCGTTTCTGCTTGCTGGTCAAATTATTGCATTATTTCTTGGAAGAAATTGTATCACCTGATATCTTGCAGCGAGTTTTCAATCTACTTATAGATTTAGTAGGTGGAATGTGTGGATAAGGGTCGCGGGAACAGCGGCTTTTCGAAAATTCACGGCCTTATTTTGTTATCATGGACCCGGCCGCAAGCCAGGAAAGAAACTTCACAATCAATTCAGGGTTGCTGTGCGGGGCTGCAGGTGATCAGCGTCCAGGGGTGGGCCTGCACATGGCAAACCGGGCGCTCCGGGTTGGCTGCCCGGACTGCTTCAGGGAACGGTAAAGATGCCGGCAGGGCCAGAGCCGGATAGGCGGACCGCAATGTTTCCTGGTACCAGTCAAAGGGGAGCATGTCCGCAGCGATGATTGCCAGATCAGGGCGTTTGTGAAGGGCAAAATGGTAATACCAGAGGGTGAAGACGGCCTGGTCTCCCCGGGCGAAGATGATCGCATGTTCAGGCGCCTGGGCGAGGATTTGATCTCCAAACCGCTCTGCACGCAGATCCCGGGAAGCATCCACCAGATGCCAGTGGCTGCCTGCCTGAATCCCTATGTAAAGAATCAGGCCCAACCCCAGCAGCCAGCCGGCGGCCGGAAGACGCCGGGTGAACGCCTCCATCAATTTCCCAAGGCCGATCCCGATCCAGATGGCAAAACATGCGCAGGCCGGGATCAGATAGACGGACGAATCGCCGGTCCCATATGCAATTGCAAAGAGGGAAAAGACTACTGCTGTCCAGAGCGTGCTTCGATACAAGGGAGATCGGGTAAAGAAGATAATGAAACCTGACAATCCAAGCACCAGGCCTGGGATGCCAAACTGCTGGAGCAGGAGCGCGGCTTCGGTCTGGATGCGTTCCCAGAAGGATGAAACGGAGAGTGCCAGGAACTGGTCCTGGTACAACCTGGCGGATACCAGCCAGGCCAGGCGTTCCAGGTTAACCGGGTTGCCCCAATTGACAGGGGGAGCGGAGATGGCGCGCAGGGGCAATACCAGATAAACCAGCAATCCGGCCCCTGACCAGGCCAGGCGGCGCAGAACAGAGATTCCCGGCGGGCGGGTGAGTCCATCATTGCGGGGCACCCCGGCCAGGAATACAACCGGGAGCAGGAAAATGGTGGTGACATGGTTCCCCATGGATAGACCGAAGGTGAGTCCCAGCAGGGCATCCAACTTCCCAGGAGTCAAGGACGTGTACCGGCAGCCAGCGGCAAGACATAAAATGAGGAGGATGAATAATCCATGCAGGGCATAAACTTCGGTGATGACTGCCTGGGACCAGACCAGCGGCGCGAGCCCGAAAGCATAGGCCCCTGCCAGGCCTGCCAGCCAGTATTTGTCCGGGTTGGCGGGCAACAGGGCACAGGCTACCAGCCTGTACACCAGGAGAGCTGCACAAATGGTGTCCACTGCCGACATCAGGTTGGTGCGGAAAGCCAGTGAGCCCAACGGCAGCCACTGAAACAGGCGCGCCAGCAGGAGATAGAGCGGATACCCGGTGGGGTGGGCCACGCCTCCTGTGGCTGCGGCGGTGATCAGGTCGCTCCCGTCTGCACCGTAATGCGCCCAGGTAGGCCCGCGGGCCATGCTGGCCAGATAAACTGCCAGCAGTGAAATGACCAGCAGGACTGCCGGAAGGGGGCGAAGTGAATGTTTATTCGGCTGCATGGTGAATCAATGACAGGATAGAGGCCGGAGCCTCCATCCTGTCATTTCGGTTATTTCGGCTAGACGATGTGGAAATCACTTTCCGGCGGGCGTGTAAACGGCTGAGAAATCCACCAAATTGGCGCAGGCCATGCCGTTTTCGGTCGTGGTCTCAAGCGGAAGCCAGGGGGGAGTGATTCTGGTGAGATCATCCCGATAGTAGTAGATCGTCATCTCCTTACCCGGGCGGGCGGCAAAACAGATTTCCCAGTCGCCTTCCTGGCGGGTCATGGTCGGCTTGACCTTGGAATCCCTGTAATGGATCACATGACAGCCGGGGAAATACAGTAGGTCTTCCAGGCCAGGGAAAGGCACTGTGAGGGTATCCTGCGCGGGAGGTTCCACATGCAGGGCATCTGAAAGGCCATCAATGCGATATTCAACTTTAAGCATGCAAACGCCGCCTGCAGTGTATGTGCCCGATTCGGTAATCAAAGTTGTAAAGGGCGGTGTGACGACCGTGCCCTTGATCGTCCCTGGAGTGGTGATGGTATCTTCGCTGAAAGGCGAATCCGGCCTGGGGACGACGTACCCTGCCGGCATATAGACACCTGTGTAGTAAGCAGGGGCACAAACCAAGCGGCCGTCATCTTCGATGGTGGAGGGGAGCAGACTCCAGACGCGGTATCCATTTTCCGGATTATCCATGTAGTAGTAGATCTTCAACTCCATATCCGGATTGGCGCCGAAGCAGACTTTTGCGTCGGCATCTTCCGTGCTCAGGATGTCCACTACTTTATTATCTTTGTTATACACAAAGTGGCAGCCCGGGTAAAAAAGTTCGCCCTTTCCGGAAAATGGCACTTTCATGGACTCTTTGATTGGGACCTCTGCATCCGCATCGATCAGGAGTTTATTAATGGCAGCATCCTTGATATCGATTTCATAAGTACAAACGCCCCCGATGTTGAAATTTCCGTCCCCGTTGATCTGGATGCTTGTTGGCAGGGGGGCATTGACCACGTCGCCCAACAGCAGCCGGGAGCCCCATGATTCCCGTTCAGACAGGGAAGATGCCCAAGCAGGGCTGTTCCTGGCTACCATAACCACGGCAACCACCAGGGCGATGACGATAAAAACTCGGATGTACTTATTCATAGTTCCTCGTTCCTCCGGTTGAGATGTAACAGAACCAATTTTATCTCCAAATTCGCAGGGCCGGCTTCGGATTTAGGCCGGATTTATGGAAGCATGTAGATGATCTCGAATTCCCGGTCCAGGCGCAGATCGGTCTGGTAGAGGACGGTGTTGTTTTCGATAGCAGCTCCAGGTGCGGTTTGCGTGATCGTTACCTCCGGGGCAAGGTGGACGCGAATGAGCAGGGGCACGGCCAGGGTGCCGGGTTGTTTTTGTACCTTCAGGTGGTAGGCCACCCCATCGTTCGGGAGTGTTTCGAAAATGGACGGCGGCAGGGAAAAGCGGAAATCCGTCGTGACCGATTGGCCGCCGGGAACGACTTTCAAGGTACCGAATGCCTGTATACTCTGGATGTCTTCATTTAGAATATCCACTTGTGCGGGGACACTTTGATAGTTCATCATCCAGTTCGCCGGGATGAATTGGGGAGAGGCATCCAGCAGGGTGGTGCCGGCAGGCCGGTAGACCCGCATGTAGTTCCAATAACAATCCGTAATCGGGTACCCTTCTTCGCCTTCCACACGAACTTTGTCCCATTGTGAGCAGGTGACCATGGCAGCAGCATTGTTCTTGTGCAGAACCGTCAGGGAGGCGGTCGGCGACAAGGGATCGGTCAGGTCGACGTCATAGGCAATCGTCGTTTCGACAACCGCACTGGTCTTGTTAAAGCCGATATTCGAGTCGGCCACCAGCAGGAAATCCCCATTCCCGGCACGCACGGTTCCGTCCCAATGATGTCTGGCAAAAAAATCGGCCAGTGCGGGGTTATCCACCTGTATCAGTATATTGTGTTCGTCCAGTGCGCGCAGCAGGGTGTTTGAGAGTGAGGCCAGGTCTACATCTCCGGCAAGCAATTTTTCAGATAACGCCATACCTATCCTGTTAATGAAAGCCTTGTCATCCCAGGTTACCGACCGCTCTTCCAAAGTTGGGGTTTTGGCCGAGCGCATATAGGAGATGACGTTGTCTGCATCGATCGGAGTGTCCATATTTTCCAATTGGATGGGTCCTGTGGCGCGCAGAAGACTGACCAGCAATTGCTGGTCGAATGCGATGACACCGTCCACCGAATGGTCGCTGACATAGGCGTAGAAATTCTCGGCATACCAGGCGCTGGTGGAATAGTCTGCGAACCAGCTTGCATCCCGCAAAACCAGGACGGGGCTGTTCATATACTTGGTGAGCTGCCAGGGGGCGGCGGGGTAAGGTTTGGTCCAATCATCCAGCAAGCTCGAATTTCTGAATGAAAAACTGATGAGATGGCTGTCCTGGATCAGCAGGGTGCCGGCGGCGGTGATAAAACCTCCGTTGGGCCGTAATTCGTCTTCATTGAGGGCCAGCAGGAGATAGGTTTTGGGGCCTTCGCTGGTGGCTCCCAGGGCGCGGGGGGCTTCCACCGCAATGGTCAGGCCATCCTGCATGAGCGCCATCAGCGGATCGATTTCATCCACAATCAGGCCGCGCACCAGCGGCGAGAGGCGCTCCAGGTCCAGCCGGTCACGGGCGGCTGCGGCCTGCTCCAGGTTTTTTTGGGCTTCCAGAAATTGCGGTTGACTTTGACTCAAAAATTCAGCCAGGCTGGACAGGGTCGGTTGGGAGAGGTTGTCATTCTCCAGGAAAGGAGCGACCGTCTGAACGGAAATATCCGCGGATGCCAGCAGTGAATCGCCGAAGGTCGCCAGGTCCTGGATTTCGGCCAGTTCCCCGCCATACTGCGGCAGCCAGCCCAGGCTGGGTCCCAGCCAGAAGAAGGGTTGCGTTTCGGCTTTCAGGGTGGCAAAGTCCTGCCGCAGTGTGGATAGTGCCGGCCCGGCAGACTTGAGCTGTTCGAGTCTGCCCGCCTGTGTATTCATGACTGACTGCAACTGCTCCACGTCCTGCCGGACGAGCAGGACCAGTTTATAGACCCGCCAGGCTTTCAGACCTGCAGCCAGGAGCAGGCCCAGGAGGAGCAATCCCAGTGCAGAAAATATCAAGCGCCGGCCCCTGGATGATGACCTGCGGGGCATGCCTTTCCGGTCTGCCTGCGGCCGGGATGCGCCTGCAGACAGCAGTAGTTCCTGCCCGTTTTGCGAAATCACAGCCGGTTTTGAGAGAGACTTCGACAGATATGCTTCGCGCGCCAAGATCATTTCCAGCAGGCGCTGCAGCCCTTTGCGGTGCCAATCGCTCAACGTGCTGTAGGGCGCCACCTCCAATTCGTCCCCGACCAATTTATAAGCATCCCTCTCCGCTTTCGAAGGTATTTCCTGGGGTTTCCCGTAGACGAAGAGCAGGATGCTCGAATCAATGCGTCCCCACGCGTCCCGCAGGGAGGGGGGAACGGGTGTGCCGAAAGCCAGAGGCGCAAAGTACTGGGCTGCCAGCAGCCCAAACTCTCCCCAGCGCGTGTCCAGACGCTTGCCCTGGCGCGGCGGGGTGCTGGGCATCATCCGGGCAAACAATTCCCCAATGGCAGCCAGCAGCTGTTCTCCGGGGCTGGCTGTTTTTGCAGCCGACTCCCGGGCCAGCAGGCTCCGGGCCCAGGGATGCTGGTCCAGTTGCTCCGGCTGGTGGCTGTTTTCGAGTATGTATTTCAGGGTTTCGATTTGCAGATTCTCGGATGGCATACCTGTCTCGTGTTGAAAACCGGTTTCCTACGCTGGAACAATTTCCAGCAGGCCGTTCTTTACCAGGTCGTCCAGGAGTTCCAACAGGTCGAGTTCCAACTGCTGCGGCTCCACTTCATACTCGCCCAGAAGCGCCTGGTAACTTGCGCGCAGGGAACTGCCCTGGGACAGCAGCTTCCAAAGGCGGGCACCGACCTCTTCAAGCGAATAATACTTATTCGTCTGGTTATTAAGTAAAAAGGCATCTTCCCCGACCACGGAAAATGAAACGTGAGCAGGGATTTGCAGAGTATCGTCCAGGGTCAACATGTCTTCTCCAGCAAGTCCTTTACCAGGGCAAGGGCCTCCCGGTGGAGCGGATAGGCCAGACGGCGGGCCCTCAGCCGGCCAGCCGCCCGGGTGCAAAACTCCAGGTGATTACCAAGTAATTCCCGGGTGAAAAGGCGTGTCCCGGCCGTGTGGGACAGGAGGGCTTTGGCAGCCTCTCCTGGGGAAAGGGGGAGAACCTCGGGGTTGCTGCTCCGGGGAATGGGCACCAACACAAAAATTTCATCCAGGGGAATCTGCTCCGGAAGGTGCAGGCCGGGTTGGGATGCAGCGGGGAGTTTCAACTGCGGGAAACGCGGCCAAGCCAGCACACCGCTGGCCTCCCACGTCACCGGCAGGATATCATCGGCCACCAGTTCCCAACCTGTGGACGCCAGGTACCCGGCCAGGGTGGACTTGCCCTGTCCTGACTCACCCAGGAAGGCCACCAGGCGACCCTGAAGCATGACAGCACTGGCATGCAGCGACCAGATGCCTTGCATTGCCAGCGCCAGCACGAGGGCCGGGCCAAGCAGGGTTTCCCGGTCCGGGCCGGTTAACTCCGATTTGGGAAGGCGCCCTTGCAGCGGGACCAGATCCAGCCCTCCCGGGGATATGTAAATGTCCGATCCTCCCAGGACCCTGAGCAGGGTGCCGGGCGGCGTGGACCAGGTCTCCACCTGGCGCTGTTCCCCGCCCACCCAGCCGGCCGTGCGGCACAACAAGGCGGCCGGGGGGACAGGCAGGGACTGCGAGGAGTATCCGTTTCCAAAGAACGAATGAGGAACGAATGCAGGCGGTTCAGGCGCGGCAGGAATGACTTCAAAAGCCTCCAGTTCCAGGAGCGGACAAGGAAAGCGAACATCCTGCCCGGCCAAGCGGTAGGAAACCATATGCGGGCCTGCCTGTGCCAAACCAACACCCTGCGAGCAAGAAATGCCGCCGGTGTGGGAGAGCGGCCTAATAAGAGAAGCCGTCCGGGGGAGGCAGGCGAATGTCGCCCTTGGAGCCCAGAATTTCAACCCCAAATGCGCCGCCGCTGTCACCTGCGCCAGGCGAACCGCCCAGGGTCAGGGTGCGCAAATCTCCCAACTCTTCCAGTTGGGGTTTGTGATACGGTTTGCGAAATTGGCCGGCGGTGCCGGGACGGGTTCCCTGAACCATTGAAAAACCTTCATGATTGCTGGACATAATCATCTCCTTATTACCAAGATACCACAAAAATCAGTTCGAAAAAAATGATTCCTTGTGCCAGGCTGCATACGCATTGCACAACCAGGGCACCAGGGCCTGGGGGCCATCCGTCTCGGGGGTGAGTGCCGTATTCCACCACCCGCTTAGCCATTCGGCACGCACGAACTTGCGCCAGGCTGCTCCGGGGTCGCACATGGAAGCCTGAAGGGCCTGTTCTTCATTTTTGACCCCCCGAACGAACAAAGAAATCAAGGAGGTGGGCTGGCGCCGGGTGCGGATCATCTCCGGCAGAATGCCCTGCATGGCGGTGCGTAGAATGTATTTGTTCATGCCATGATGGCGAAGCTGGTAGGCCGGCAGTGCGAGCACAAATTCAACCAGGTCGCGGTCCCGGTAGGGGTGGCGCAGTTCGAGCCCGTAGCGGCTGGCATTGAACGCCTCCCTGGAGCTGCTGATTGCGGCAGCCGGCCCCAGCAGGTTGGCATACCGTTCGAAAGCAGGCTGTTCGCCCCCGGTGGCTGCCCCGGACAAGGCCCCGACCGAAAAGTCTGTCAACCAGGGGGGCGCAGCGGGCCTGCGATGCAGGTGCCTGCCGCCGGGGATGGCATCCAGCAGGGCGCGTGCCAGGCGCTGGAGACAACCCGACTGCCAGGTGCCAGCCAGGCCGGCATATCGGAGGTAGAGGCCCAATTCACGGCCGGCTGCCAGGAAGTGCCCATCGGCCAACAGGTCGGCCAGCCAATTCACTCCTGAGCCATACAGGTGGTCGCCAAAGCCTCCTGTCAGAAGGACGCGCAAGCCTTCAGCACGGGCGCGGCTGTAGACGCGCTCCTTGAGCAGACGGTAAGGGTTACCTTCGGGCTGGTTCGGGTTGCGCGGCCAGTTCTGGTAATCCCTGTACGGCCAGGCATCATCACAGGGAATCTGGATGGAGCGGATCCCCCATTTTTCACTGACCGCAGCGATGTACTGCCTTTCGTCACAGTCCGTCAATTCATCGAAGACATATGAGAGGGTCGTCAGCGGCTGAGGGGCAAGCATGCGGGCTGCCAGGCAGGCCACTGAAGTGGAGTCCAGGCCGCCGCTGAGAAGGATGCCGGCCGGGGCAGCCGCGCGCATGCGGCGGCGCACACTCGATTCGAGCAGGCCTCGAAAATGCTCCGCATATTCCGCATCGGTTTTATAACGCACCTTTCTGGATGGGTCTGGCTGCCAGGACTGCCAGGTACGACGGCCGGAAGCACTCACGCACAGGACCTGGGCGGGAAGAAGTTCATAGACGCCCTTGAACAGGGTCTGCCCATCCCCGGCGGGACGCAGGGCGAAATAATGTGCGGCTGCATCCTCTTGAAGCTGCGGGCTTTCTCCATCTGCTCCGGCCACGGCCCAGGGTTCGGATGCGACCACCAGGCGCGTGTCATGCCAGGCGTAGAACAGCGTGCGGTCTCCCAGGGCATCGCGGGCGCAGAGCAGTTCGCCGCGGTGTTCGTCGAGGATGACCAGCGCGTACTCGCCGATGAAATGTTCACAGCAGTGCTCTCCCCACTGCGCATAGGCTTGCAGCGCCAGGGCCGCATCGGAAAGGGTCTGCTGCAGGGGTATTTTCAGGCTGTCCAGCAATTCAGAGCGATTGTCCAGGCGGCCGTCGAAGACGATCGTGAATGGAAAATCGCCCAGTTTCAGGGGCTGGTGTTCGCCCGTTTCTTCGGGGGTGGTCCAGAAGTGCCAATGTCCCAGGGCTGCATGGCCCGCCAGGAGCACAGCACTCCCATCCGGGCCGCGGCGGCTCAAGCGCGCCATGACACGTTCAAGCACGCCAGGGTCGACAGGCCGGCCGGAGGGATCGTAGACAACCGCCAAAGCGCTCAAAGTCACTCCACATAAACGTCCCGCAGGTCATGGCCCAAAGGAGAACTCCAGGTCAAAACCTGCGGGACAAACACGATACTTTTACCTTTAGGGTTCGATGACCATGGCAGGATCGCCCATCAGAGTCCAGCCGAGCAGAACATCGAGCAGGTCTGGATCAGTTTTTGCCAGTTCACGCTTGGCATCCTGCAGAGCGGAACCAATGGTCGTGCCCGGCGTGACCAGACGCGGCCCGAGCAGTTCGCCCAGCAGCCGCTCCGAGTCGGAGTCGGTCAGGGTCGAAGCGCCCAGTGTGGCCGCGGCGCCCTGTTCACCCGAGAACAGGAAACTCTGCACCAGGTAATCACCCGAAGGATCGACATAGTAGTTGTTCCAGCAGCCCCATTGCAGGACGACGAACGGGCGGCCGGTGTTGGTGAGCGTTGGCGCATGTTTGGTCGTGAAGAAGCTGTTGGATAGGGTCCAAGCCGAGGCACTGGAGTGGCCGGTGTAGGTGACGAGCGCTGTGCCGCGATTCATGGCAGCCAGCAATTGATCCCTGGCTGCGTCCACGGTGGCAAAGTCATCCAGGTAGATGCTCTCCATGTCCCAGTCGGCCGGCATGCCTGCCGCCAAGCCGATGCTGATCGCCTTGAAGGATACGGTGTTATCGAACTTGTCTGCGGCGAATACGGCTGTACGGGGATAGTCCTTTGTGCCATAGGCCAGGGTCTTGTTGACCATCATGTTCAGTTCGGCCGTGGTGCGGACCGGGAAACGGCCGATGGCCAGGTCTGGCAGATTGTCACCGTCCAGGTCTGTATACAGGGGATCTACAGGCACGAAGTTGGTTACCAGGCCTGTATCGTAGTACAGGGATGGGATGAAACTGAGGCTGCCCTTTCCAAGATAGTTGCGGTAGTCGTAGGTATCGCCGCCCACCAGCAGGACGTACTGGGTGCCGAGGTTCTGGGCGGCATGGGCGATGTACTGCTTGATGGCCTGCGGGTCGAAGATGCCATAGCCATACTGGGTGTACAGGTCGTTCACGTCCACGACACTCACAGACAGCCCCTGGGCCTGGCGGGCCTGCACGAGCGGCTCAAGCCCGGCGATGAAATCGGGATGGGAGATGATCAGGTACTGGGCCCGCTGGTTCAGGTCCTTGTTCAGGCGGGTGGCTTCCAGCACAGGCTTGTAGAGCGCGGAGGAGGCGGTCACGATGTAGGTGGCTTTCCTGCCGGTGCCGGCGAAGGAGGCGGTGAAGGTGCTGCCGCTGGCAGTCACCACAACGCCATTCAGGCGGACGATGCCGCTGTTGTCCTTGCGGTAGACCACCACGTTCTTGCCGGGCAGGTTGGTGACCTTGAAGGTCTTACCGGCTGAAGTGAAGGTCAGGCGCCCATCCAGGGCTTTGAAGGAGCGCTGGTAGGAAACGCTAAACTTATCCACATTAACCATGTGGTATTTGAATCCCTGATCTGCCAGGGCGGTCACCTTGAGTGTGTTCGTGCCTTCACGCAGCGCGTTGGGCGGCAGGGAAACTCTGATCCTGCGTTCCACGAGACCGTCGAAGACCTGGTCGGCCAGCAGGACACCGTTCAGGCTGACCTGTACGTGATGGTCAGGGCTGCCCGCCCAGTTCGTCACGCCCCAGAGCACCAGTTCGAGCGTGGCCGGGGTGGATTTGGCCAGGTCGTTCACCTGGAAGGTGAGTTCCTTGCTCACGGGCACCAGGGGTTCGCCAGGTGCGGGTGCAAATGCCACCAGGGAGGTGTCGTACCAGGCGTCCTTGCCGGGCGCGTAGTAGGCATAGGCATTCTGGTTGTTCAGCGACACGGTTTCGGTGTAAGAGGCCGCAGGAACGACGGCAGCCGGGGCGGCTGAAACCTTTTGAACCCGGCTGGAGACCGTCCGGCTGACCTGCAGGGTGTAGACATTGGTGTCTGTGTAGATCGTGTCCAGGGCTTCGCCGTAGAACTCGATGAAGGCGCTCGGGCCGAATTTCGAGAGGGCCGAGACGTAGATGGGCACCCTCTGGCCGCGGTTGGTGAGGGTGATCTTGGCGCTGGGGACGCCCGCCAGGTCCAGGCCGGCGTCACGCAGCATGGCATAGGTCACGCGGTAGATGCCGGTCTTGTTCACCTTGAAGTTGAGGGTGGTGGTCAGCTGGTCGCTGGCGCCGTTCCTGCCGACAGTGACCGGCCGCAGGGCATCCGCGGGGACTTTCAGGCCCTGTTTGAGTTCGTTCTGGCGGCTGGCCTGCATTTCGGCATGTTCGGCCCGGATGGAGGCATGGTCGGTGGGGGTTTCCTCCACCAGGTTGCCGTACTCCTGACCGGCCTCGTAGGGGCCGTGCATGCGGCCTTCACCCAGGATGTCCACGTCTTCGATGTAGAAGGTGTCTCCGGCCACATTCAGGCTGTAGGAGTAATCGCGCTGTTTCAGCGAGTCGCTCATCTGGGATGGGATGAGATTGGCGTTGATCTGGATCAACTGGCTGTTCTCTTCGACGTACAGGTTGAAGCCGATGTTACCGATCTCGGTGGCGGTCGACCATGTGAAGTCAACCCGGCTGCCATCCCGCACGGCCTTGAAGTAGGCCAGGGTGATGGGGGTGGGTGTGCCGCCGGTGATGCCGATGCGGTAGTCTTCCACTTCGCCGCCGGTGGTCGCGCCAGAGTAGGCCAGGGCCGGGACGCCGGGCTTTGAGGTGAACAGGCGGAAGCGCATGTAGTAATAGCCGTCGGTGGTCGGGGTGGAAATGTTGAAGTTCTGGTCCTGCCCGCTGGTTACCGAAGTGCTGAGGACCATTTCATTGGCATCGGCAAAGTCGCCATCCTTGTTGATGTCGACCCAGCCGATGAGCCAGCCGGAGCCGACGATGTCGAATTGGAGCGTGCCGGTTCCATCGGCCCAACTGTCGTTGGCGGCGATGTTCGGGATGGCGACGCCGTTCTCGTCATCGCCGTCGCCGGTGGCGTCGGCCGTGGGCGCACCATCGGAATCGACCAGGCTGGCCTGGGTTGCGCCTGCCGGGCCGAAGAAGAGGGTGGGTGTATCGGGGATGAGGTGCCGGGCGCCGTCCGGAACGCCTGCCAGAGTGGTGGCATAGGTCGCCGGCAGGTCGCCGAAGTCGTAACTGCCTTTGAGTTTGAAGGCAAAGTCGCGGTCGGTCACCGAGGTGTCACCGGTTGTATCAATGACCTGGTAGGCGGAGAGGGTATCACCGTCGCCGGCCAGGGTGTTCACGTAACTGGTGGTCGCGGCATCATCGCCGCCGCCGTTGACGGTTGTTTGCGAGGAGGTCAGGGTCAGGCCATCCTGCGGGGTGCCGATGGCCACGATGTAGTACTCGCCATCGGCAACGTTGTTGAAGGCGTAGTCACCGCTGGCGCTGGTGATGGTGGTGCCGACCAGGACGGTCGTTTCGCCGGGATCCAGCTCGCCATCACCGTCTGTATCGTCCAGTTTGTACAGGTAGACGGTTACGTTGTTGTAGGCGGATTCATTCGCACCCACGCCAGACGGATCGGCAGTGTTGTCACCGCAGACCCCATCCGTGGTGATGTCCAGGCAGATGGTACCGCTGATACTGGTGGCGCCCGCAAAGCGGTAGCCGAAGTCCACATCCAGGTTGAGAGGGTCGCTGGCATCGCCATCGTCGTCGTTATCGGCCAGCACGCCCACCGCGGTGACAACGCCGCTGGTGTCCATGACGACGGTCGTCTCGCTGTTGTAACCGGTGCAGGTCGGGTTGGCGGCAATGTCACAGGAGGTCAACTGGTCCGGCTCGGTGGTGTTGACCAGGCCGGTGGTGAAGTCCAGGTCGGAGGTGTCGACGGTCACGGTCCAGGTCGCGTCGTCTCCAACTGGGAGGATGTTCTGGAAGGAATAGTATCCATTGACGTCGGTGACGGTGGTCAGGGTGGTGCCTGCGGGATAATCCACGCCGTTGACCGTGACATGATCGGTCGTCACCGCAGTGACGGTGATGTTTGCCAGGCCCGACTCACCGGGATCCGAGATCCGGTCGCCGTCGGTGTCGATCCAGACGCGGTCGCCAAAGGCGCCGCCCATCAGGTAGCCGAAATCGGCGCCGGTGTAGTTGGTGCCGTTGTACAGGCGCATGCCATCGCGGTTATCGCAAACAGCATAGGGGGGTTCGGTGCTGGCGGTGAGGGTGGTGCAGGAAACGCCGTCGGTGTTGGGGTCGCCGGTCAGCACGGAACTGGCCGGGGGGGTGACCTCGGCGACATAATAACCCGGGGTGAGGCCGGCAAAGTGGTAAATGCCGTTGGCATTGGTTGTCGTGGTGGCAACCGCTGTGGCGCCGATGGTCTCACCGGGCTGGTACCGTCCATCTTTGTCAAAGAAAGGTTCATTCGTGTCGCGGACGCCATCGCCGTCCAGATCGAAGAACGGCTCGCCGAGGTCGTAGACCTTGTCGCCGTCACCAACATCGGTGAAAGTGTAGAGCGTGACGGTCAAACCGCTGATGCCCGGCTCGCTGAAGTCCTGCGTGCCGTTGTTGTTGATGTCCTGGTAGACCGTATCCCCGAAGGAGGCCAGCGGCGCGAAGCCGAAGTCAGCCGACAGGTCGTAGGAGGTGCTGGTAGCCAGGGTCTTGTCCAGGTAGACCATGCCGGCGGTGGAGGTGGTGCCGGTGCTGGGTGTGTACTCGTAGCCGTAGCCGTCGTTGGGGATGGCCGTGGCGTTGGCGTAGGGGGTGTTATCGAGGTCGATCTTGACCCGGTAGGTGCCGGCGGGCAGGCCGGTGAACAGGTATTTGCCGCTCGAGTCGGTCACATCGGTGGCAATCGTCACGTAAGTGCCGTCGCCGTTCAGATCCACCTGCAGTTCCACGGTGACGCCGGAGATGCCCGCTTCGGTGGTGCCCTGGGTGCCGCTGCCGTCGCTGTCCTTGAAGACGGTGTCGCCGATGTAACCGGAGCCGTTTGGCTTGTAGCCAAAGTCCTGGTCGAAGTTCGAGGCGCTGAGGCTGATCTTGTTCAGGCTGTCGCAGGTGACGCAGACGCCGGTTTCGCCGGGGTCCTTGGTTTGGTTGACACTGGCCGGGAACTGCGCATCGCCGGTGTTGACCTTGACGATGTAGTTGCCGGCCGGCAGGGCGCTGGTGCCCGCGGTGCAGATGCCGCCCACGATGGAGCCGCCGAAGCAGTACATGCCGCTGGCATCCGTGCTCTGGGTGCTCACCAGGGGGTCGGTGGAATCGATCACGCCGTCGTTATCCAGGTCGGCATACAACAGGACATCCACATTGTTGATGCCCTCATCCACGCCGCTGTCCTGGTCGCCCTGGCCGTCCCAGTCATAGAAGAGCGTGTCACCGATGACATAGGAGCCGGTGTTGCGGAAGCCGAAATTATAGGGCGAGAGGGTCTGGTTGCTGACGGCGGTGACCAAGCCGGAGGTGCGGTCCGGGTTGGTGGTGCCGTTATCCGGGTCGTAGGTATGGGTGTTGTAGCCGGCCGGGTTGGCAGACAGGCCGGTGAAGTACTGGGTGCCGGCTGTCAAACCGGTGAAGATGTACTTGCCGTCCGCGCCGGTGGTGTAACTGGCGTTGGCATTCGCAGCGGTGCAGGGGGCGGTGTCCCCGCTGTCGCACAGGTAGACGGTCACCCCGCTGATGGGGGGCTCGCTGGTGTCGATGACGCCGTCGCCGTCATAGTCGTGCCAGACCGTGCCGGCGATGCCGGCCGGCAGGACATAGCCGAAGTTCACCCGGGTGATTTCCTCGGCCGGGGAGAGGTAGTTGAAATTGGTGGTCGTCAGCAAGGCTGTCAGGTATGAGCCTGCGGCGCCGGCCGGTTCCCAGTAGTTGTTGCAGTTCGTGCAGGTAACGCCGGTGGAGTTCTGGACTGCCTCGGCGCGCTGGGTGGCCGTGGTGGGCAGCTGCCCGGAGGTGTTCGAAGGCACCACCTGGGTGATGTAGAAACCCTGGGACAGGTTGCCGAACGAATAGTAGCCGTTGGCATCCGTGGTAGTCGTACTGATCAATCCCCAGGTACCGTATTTGTTATTCCCACCCTGTTCACCGGTACACGGCTCGGTGGGATCATAAGTTGACGTGGTCAGGTTGGTGCCTGCCGGGTACTGGCAGGCATACAGCCGGACGGTCACGCCGGAGAGCAGCAGGTCGCTCGAATCGTAGCCGTTGGTGCCCTCCCAGCCGGCATTGTCCTGGTCCTGCCAGACATAGCCGGAGATCTGAGCGTAGGGGTCGATGGTCACATCCGCCTGGTTGTTGGTCTCGGTCCTGAGGTCCGAATTGGCCGAGGCGCCGCTGACGAACTTCGCGCCGGTGGATTCATCCTTGTTGATCGTGGTCACGGAGGCGGAGACATCCTTGGCCAGGAAGGTGACGGTGACGGATTTGGTCTCGCCGGGATAGAGCGGGCCGACGTTGGCCCAGCTGAGGGTGGTGAGGTCCCCGGAGGTGGACTGGCTGCTGATGGGCGGGACCGCGGAGACGAACTGCAGGTAGCGGTTGTCGAATTCGTCGACCAGGGGCACAGGGTTGAGAATCGTCGAGGCTGTGCCGCCGCAGGTGCCGTCGGTGGTGATGATGAAACCGGCCGCATCCAGGTTAACATCACCGCTGCTCGAACCTTTGTTCGCCTGGACCTGGAGTTCCAGGCCGTTGGTGGCCCTGAAGTCGGTCCACTGCCAGGTATTGTCGGTGCGGTTGGTGATCTTGTTGGGATCCAGCGTGCGGGTGATGACGTACTCTGTGCCCGTGCCGCCGTTGAAGTAAGTGGTGGCCGGGGTCTGGGCAACGTTATCCACTTCCCAGGTGCCGTTGCCGTAATACTCGACCGATTCCTCCTGGACATCGTTATAGTAGGTGTTGACGAAGAAACGGTCAGATGTGCTCAGGTCGACCCGTTCATGAACGTTGACCACATATTGGACGGAGGTGATGTTGCCGCCCATATTGGCGATCTTGTATCCGCCCAGGCCGAGGGTATCCGTGTTGTCATTCATCACCGAATAAGCATAGCGCTCGTCCGGGCGGCCTGTGGCATTGGTCGGAACCTGGAACTGGGAATTGGCCGGGCCGCCGCCGTCGGGTGCTCCGCCCCAGGTTGTCGGGTAGACTTCCCCTGCCCACACATAATACGAACAGGTGGCGGACCTTGTGCCGCTGCCGGGCAGGGTGTTGGTGGCCGTCAATGTAAATTGAACCGTGCCGCCCTCGGTGACCGGGCTGGCCGTATCACGGCGCTTTTCCACCCACAGGGCGGGCGCAAAGCCAAAATCACTGGGTTCGCTGCCGTCGGTGGCATCGCCGTAGAGGGTGTTGGCCGCCAGGGCGACCTTGGTGTAGGACGTGACGGTGGTCGGGCCGTAACCGGTCAGGTTCGGCTCGACACCGGTGACATCCACATCCGCCGGATCGACCACGATAATGTAGCGGGCCGTGCTGCCCGTGGCCGCCAGCCCGGCGGTGCTGGAAGGGGTGCAGGTGGCGCCGGTGCCGCCGAAACAGTAATTACCGTTGGAGTCGGTGGTGGTGGTCGCGTACAGGAAATCGCCCGCGTCGTCGTAATCGCCATCGCCGTTGGCATCCCAGTACAACTTGACCGTCACACCGGTGGTGTCGGTGTCGGCAGCCGTGTCGCCGATGCCCGCTTCGGCGCCATCCTGGACGCCGTTGCCTGCCACGCCGCCGGTTGTGCCGATATCCTTGAAGACGGTGCCGGTGATGGCCGAATTCCCGGCGATGACGATCGGGAATTCATCGCAGAAGAAGGAGGGCGAGAGTCCGATCCGCAGGCAGGCGGTGTTTTTGATCACTTTTTCGGTGTACGTGGCCGCGGGGGGAACGGCGCTGAAGGTGACGGTGCCGGTGTAGGCCGGACCGCTGGCCGGGCTTCGCACCCCGCTCTGCAGCTGCCACTGGATGACCAGCTGGTCGCTGGCCGAAGTGCTGGTGTGGTCGCCGGGGTCGGTGGACTGCCAGGTGGTGCCGCCATCCTTGGAGAAAAGCACCGTGGCGGGAATGTCGCCCAGGGTGTAGTTGGCGGACATATCCACGGTGGTGCTGGCGGAGCCGCCCACATAGCGCAGGCCGACCGGCACCGAATCGGAGAAGGTGAGCGGTGCGCCGGTGGAGGGATTGCCCACGGTGATGACCTGGGTGTTGCTGGTGTTGACGTCCGGCAGGGTGAAGGTCAGGCTGTAATTGATCTGGCCATCCAGGCCGATCACAGGCTGGCCGCTCTTGTCGAGCGTCATGTTGGTTTCCTGGCTCTGGAGGGGCGGGATGCCGGCGCCGAAGTCAGCATTGAACTTTTCGTTATCGTAGCCCGAGGCCACTTCCTGGTAGGGCGTCAGGCCGGCGGTGCAGACCCCGTCGAGGGCCATATATTCATAAAATACCAAACCCACCGCACCATTGTTGTTATCCGGGATGTTTTCGAAATACATCCGGTCGACGAACGGGATCAACATCTCCGTCCCGTCGTTCAGTTTGACGATGACCAGCCCATAGGTGCGGATCAGGCGGAAACAACCCGGGTCGTACGAGCCGGCATCGCCGATCGGCTGCAGCCAGGCATTGCGGTCCGGCACCAGGTCGCCGTTGTTATCGAAACCTGCCCCCACGTTGCCCAGGTCGTACCAGATGCCCTGGCTGACCACGGTCTCGCCGGGATAGGCGGTCGTACCACTGCCGTTGGGTGTCCAGGTATCCCAGCCAAGCACCTGCTGGATGGCGGTTACATATTCATCCGGCACCTTGTTATCGCCATTGGGCCAGATCTTGTTCGCCATGGCAGAGATCTCATTGCGCATGGTGACCACGTTCCAGCGGTAGGAGGTTTTGGTGGCTGCAGACAGGGTGGAGGTACCCCAGAAGAAATAAGGCAGCCAGAGATCGTCCTCGGGTTTCACATTGCCGGTCACATCCTCCCTCGACGAGTTGTTGACATCGCAGACCGTGCCGGTCGAGCAGGCCTTGCGCGGGTAGGAGATGAGCCAATATTCGGTGCGGCATTGGCCCGGCGCCAGGGTGCCGATGTAACGCGCCCCCTCCGCCAGAGTGGTGGAACTGCCGGCTTCGAGTTTGAGGGCAAACGGCGTGGATGTGGCGCCGTAATCCGTGAGGGTCGAGTCGACCAGCGGGTTGGTGCTGGTGTCGGCGTAGGCCGCTGCAAAAGCAGCCGGATCGTAGGCGGGCGCCGTCTCCCGGCGGATCGGGAAGGTGCCGATGTCGGGGTCCCCCGGCGCTCCATCGTAGTCCTTATCGTAGTTGCCGATGTAAGCCCAGACATCCGTCAGATCTCCGGTGGTATTGGTGTTGCAGTACCTGGCCCCAAAAGTGGCTGCGGAAGGGCCGTAGGAAGACGGCGAGAGCACATTCGAGTCCACCACCAGGTTATAGGCGGTGAGCGGCTCAATGCTCAAACCGTTCTGCGGGTCGTATGTAGAGTAAGATGGCAGGGTATAGCCCAGGAGGTGCAGTTCCTGCGCAACATCCAGAGGAGACTTTGGCCTGAAGTTTTGCGGAGGCACTACCAGGGGGTTGTTCTCTTCCTGCGCCGGTTCGACCGGTGCGGCAGCGATTTCAATCTCTGGCGTGCTCACGGGTTCGATCTCCGGTGCGGCAACTGCGACCGGAGCCGGTGCCAGTGAGAGCACATAGATGCAAAGGAATAAAATGCGAAAGGTGAGGTCCAAAGTCTTCTTCATGGTAATCTCCTGGTTGCGAATGTGTTTTGCGTATTTAAATAAAAAATAGCAAAACCGCGCGGCCGGTTTCGCTATTTGCTCGTCTGAACCTTTACCTGAAATACCGCTAAGAATATGTCAGGCACAGCGACCAGATAGATTCAGAGTCAATGCATCCGCACTTATGCTCACTCTTGATTTCTTCGATTTTACTGTTTTTTAGTCTGGCTTACAATGGAAACGACTATCAGTTTTGTCATGATAAGTACCTGTAAGGTAATGGATTTGACGGCTGCAACAAGCTCGAGAGCCTCAAGGTTTCTGCCTGGCGGCGGAAAAGAGCGTCCGGAATACATCCTTCAGGATGCCTCCCCAGCGGAGCAGGTAGTACAGCGGCAGCGCCCAGCCGGCCTTCAATTGGTAACGCCAGCGCATATAGGCCGGGCTGGGGAAGAGAAGTGCCTGCACCAGCCTGAACCGCCCCCGCCAGTTGAGGGAGATGATCTTCCGGTATTCATCGGCAGTATGCGTGGCAGCTTTGACCTGCTTGGCGGCCACCAGTTTTTGATGGCGGTCCGTTTTTTCTGCCAGGCGGGCGCGCACGCAGGCCGGGATGGGGGTGGCAAAACAGGCAGTTGTATGGGCCAGGGCCGCCTCCAGTGCGGAGGCCCAGGCAAATTCCCTGGCCTGGGCGATGAGCAGGTCCCAATCCAGCCGGCTGCCATAATGCTGGACCAGCAGGTGCAGGTCATAAAACCAGCGCAGGGGTGCCTGCTGCCCGCCGTGCTGCAGCATGGCATGGGCGGCAGAGTACAGCATCTGGGCCGCAGGCGTAAGCATGGCCAGGTTTTCGAAATTATAGCCTGGCGGGCTGGCGAGGGGTTCGGTCTGTGTCCAGAACCAATCCACCGGGACTGCATAGCGGAAGACCCGGTCGGCCACCAGGCTGTGATGGAGTTCGAGGCTGAGGCCGCCTCTTTGCAGGTAGATATCGTGGCCGAGCAGGTCGCGCAGGCCGGGCATGGCCTCGGGAAGCGTATTACTGTAGCCAAGCCGGGTGGCAATTTCCACCGCCCGGGGGAGTTTTTCGCGGGGAATGAGCAGGTCAAGGTCGCTCATGGGCCTGAGACCAGGATCCGGGTAGATCGTCAGCGCAAAGCAGGCGCCTTTGAGTACCACGACCGGGATCCCCGCCTGGCTGAAGTGCCGGGCGAGCACCTGCAGTTCCTTGATGATCTCCTGGTTGTTCCGCCAGGTATTCAGACAGGCTGTGCGCAGGGCAGCACGGGCTGCGGGCGGGATCATGGCCACCTGCCCGGTTTCAGCCAGTCGAAAGCTGAGCAGGGGGGCCACGCCTTCTGCCAGGACTGCCTGCAAAAGAGCCTGCCAGGTGGGAGCGGAGAAGGCTGCCCACGTCTCTGCATCTGTGGAGATCGTAAGCAGGCGGCCAAGCGTGAGATGGTCAAAGGATACCGCCGGCGTTCCGAGAGGCTTCCGGCGCTGCTGTTCCGCATCCTGGGCTGCGGCGACGATGCGGGGAAAACCGCGTTCCAGCAGGGCGCTGAGATCCCGGCAGACTTCTTCCAGACTGATGCGCGAGGTGCCCGGGTCAGGAATGCTGGAAGGCCGGCCGTCCGCCAGTTCCGCCAGCAGGTGAAGCCGCGGCCGGCAGGCGGGGAATTCGGTGCTGAGCGATTCCCTGTGCCCAGACTCCATCACCAGGATCAGGTCGAATTCTTCCAGCAATTCGGCATTGACCAGCTGGGTACGCTGCGCTGAAAGGTCCCCCCCGAGCTGCTGCGCGATTTTAATCGTGCGGGGATTGAGCGGCAGTCCCGGCGCAGTCCAAGTGCCTGCACTGGCAACATGCCAGCCTGGATAGCGCCCATCCTCCTCAAGCAGGCGCCGAAAAAGAACGGCCGCCAGGGGGGAGCGGTACTGGTTGGCGGTGCAGACGAAAAGAATGGCAGGCACGGGGGCTTTTGGAGGCCGTCCCGGCATTTTTTCAGCCGGCGGAACGGGGAAGGCTCAATTTTCCTTGGCCTTTGTTCTTTTTAGTTTCCTGGATGGGGCGCTTTTCACAAGGCGCCTGAATCTGGAGACCGGATCTTCAACCCTGGCTGCGACCGAGGGCCTGGCGGGCTGGTCGCTGCCATAGTAATCGTAGTGGTCCTTCTTGCCTTTCTTGTACGGTGAGTAGTAACGGTACCCGCCATAATAATAAGCCCGGTTGCGAGGAATGCGGTTGAAGACAACACCCACGAGACGCGCCCCGGCCCGGTTGAACATCTCCAGCGTGGCCCTGGCTGCATCCCGGTGCGTATGCCCCGGCTGGATGACCAGCAGGACACCATCCACCCTGGCGCTCAATGCCTGGGCATCGGCCACCAGGGAGGGCGGTGTGTCGATCACCACGACATCGGCCTGGGCCTTCAGGTCAGACAGGATGTGAGACATTTTTTCCGAGCCGAGCAGTTCGGCCGGGTTGGGCGGCAGACTGCCGCTGGTAATCACCTTCAGGTTCGGTACTTCTTCAGAAACCTGGCCGGTTGCGTGGCTGTCTGCCTGTTCGCGGAACAGGTCGCTCAGACCGGTGCGGTTGGACAATCCCAGGTACTTGTGCACCTTCGGGCGGCGCAGGTCGGCATCCAGCAGGATGACGCGCTTGCCTCCCTGGCTGATGATGGCAGCCAGGTTGGCCGAAATGGTGGACTTGCCTTCCGACGGGCCCGGGCTGGTGATCAGCAGGGTGCGCAGCGGGGCGTCCACGCCGGCAAACTCCAGGTTGGTGCGCAGGGCGCGAAAGGCTTCAGAGACCGGCGAGCGAGGCTGGTGGGTGACGTAAATCTCCTCAGCGCTTTTGCTGCGGTAATGCATCTGGGCGATATAGCCGATGACCGGCAGGCCGAGCACACGCTCCACATCCTCGGGCGTCTTGAGCGTATCATCCAGGTATTCAACCAGGAAGGCAATGCCGGCAGCCAGCATCAGGCCGATCCCGCCGGCCAGGAGCGTGTTGCGAAGCGGCTGGGGGCGGATGGGCCCGCCGGGTTCCACGGCCGGTTCGATCTGCACCACATTGGGGGTGTTCTGCAGGCGTGCCAGGCGGATGGCCTCGCGGCTGTTCAGTAAATTGAGGTAGATCTCCTGGTAGAGCGACAGGGTGGTCTGCAGACGCGCCAGGCGGAAATCTTCGTTCCCGGATTCGACCGGTTTACCCAGTACGATCAGGTTCGAATAGATCTCCTGGTACAGGTCCAACACAGGGGTAAGCTGGTCAATGCGGGCCTGCTTCTCAGCAACCTGTTTCTTGCGGTTTACATCATAGGCCGGCGTGAGTGCAGCGATCTCCTGTTTCAGGCGTGCCACCTCGTCCTGCAGGGGGCGCAGTTGGGCTTCCACCTGGATCAGCTGTTCCTCAACATTCAGGCTGGAGACCTGCTCGACCTGCCCCTCCAGGCTTGCAATCTGGGCCTCGACCTGGGCGATCTGGTCTTCCAGGCTGGCTTCACTGGCTGCATACCGGCCGGCCTGCAGGTTATCGTTCTGCTTTACCAGCACATTCACCAGCATGTTGGCGGCCTGGGCGGCCTGGGCGGGGTCACCGGCTTCCACGGTGATGAGGATGACGCGCGTGTTTTCCAATTGACCGGCGCTGACCTGACCGGCGCTGATATCAAAGCCCAATTGCCTTGAAGCCTCAGCCAGCACGGGGGTGGTGGAAATCAATTGTACGTAGGTCTGGAGAAGTTGTTGATCGCCGTAGTAATACGAGTAAACATCACCGCCCTGCAGGTTGCTGGAGACCATGACGCGCGTGGATGCCTGGTAAACAGGTGACTGCCGGGAGGTGTACCAGAACCCGGCAGCCAGCCCCAGCAAGGTGCCAAGAATCAACAGCCAGGCCCAGCGGCGGACGAGGCTGAGGTATTGTTTGATTTCCATGCAATGACTCCTAGAACAATATTGTAACCGATAAAGGGGAGGGGGTGGGTGCTGAGATGCCTTAAGTGCAAAAGCCGAATGTATTACAGGTTATTGGCAGGTTGCGGCAGCCTGGATATGGCAGACAGATAGTGCGTGTTGAATATCTTCAGGCTTTCCAGGAAAAGGGCAGCGCTCCAAGAGATGGGTACCAGCCTGCGGGTGATAGGCGGTGCCAGAGTGATCAGCCGGAATGTGTAGCGGCAACCCGGAAAGAGTTGCCTGATCTCTCGCGGGCGCAGGCCGCGCGTCTGGTTGTTCAGCGGATTCAGCCAGAAATCATAAGAAAGAATCAGCCCTTCCGGCTTGAGCACGCGGAGGATATCGGCGCAGATATCCCGGCGAAGCCTGGAGTCCAGGATGGATGATATCGCCGTATACTGCAAGACCAAGTCAAACGTGCCGGATGGAAAAGGCAGGGCCTGTCCATCCGCGTTGGCGCAGCCTGACCCCGGCAGGCAGTGATGGGCGCGCTGCAGGCGGTCATGGAGTAGATCCACCCCGAAAAGATTCCCGGGCAAAGCGCCAAAGCCGAGGAACTCGGTCAATACTCCGCCATCACCGCAGCCCATCTCCAGAATCTGATACCGGGCAGGGGTGGTAAAGCCCTTTTGTTTCAGGAGTGTCAGAACTTCCCGCTGGCGCTGCTGGATCATAAAAAGGTTGGCCCGATTGAAGACCGAATAGAGATCGCGATCGGCAAAACGGCGTCTGCGTTTCTCGTATTCATTCAGCAGCCGGGCAATATCATCGGATGGTTTCATCTGACCACTCCGGTACCTTACCGGTTCCATCTTTCCAGCGGTTCCAAAACTTGCCGAAGCCGACCAGAAATCCCAGCCCATAACTGATATGCAGGCAAGCAAAAACAATTGGGAGCAGGAGAAAATACTTCCAGCCGCGTTTGGATGCCGTCCGAATCGCAGCCAATAAGTTGGCAGTGAGATAAAGCAGGGGAATTGCCGCCGCCAGGGGCCGGAGGCCGGGATCCAGGGCAATACCGGCCGAACCAACCAGCGCGAGCATAAAGGCCGGGGGGGCAAACTGGCGCAGGTTCATCTGTCGCGGGTGTTTTTGCAGGACGCGTACTTTGTAAAGACCATATTGGTAGTATTGACGCCAAAGGGATGAAAGATCAGCACGGCTGTGATAACGTGAACGAATGTCAGGTGAGAACAATATCCGGCCACCTTTTGAACGCAGGCGGTAATTGAATTCATCGTCCTGGTTGCGAATCATCTCTTCATCCAAGCCGCCGATTTGCTGGAACACTTCCCGGCGGTAGGCAGCAAAAACCGAAGTGTCCACTTCCTGTACTTTGTTCGGCGGGATACGGAAAGCCACCCCACCCACTCCGAAGGGCGAACTCAGAGCGATCGCGATCGCCTGGCTGACCCAGCCGGTTGCCACAGTCTCCAGCGCGCCACCCACACAGGACGCGGTCGTTTCCTGCAGCACACGGACACACTGGCTGACATAATCTGGTGCGATTTCGGTGTGCCCCCCCAGCATGATGATCAGCTCGCCCCGGGAGCGGCGCAGAGCGCGGTTAAACCCCATTGGCATGTACCCATCGGGGTTATCCACAATTTCGATTTTAAAGCCGGAATGGAGCCGGGCGGTTTGGGCGATTTTGGCGCGGGTGTCATCTGTCGAACGGCCATCGGCGATGATCACTTCGATCAGGGGGGGCGGGTAATCCTGCGCCAAGACAGCTCCCAGGCTGCGTTCGATATAAGCCGCCTCATTCCGAATGGGCATGATGATGGAAACATGGGGAAGATTCGTATCACCCATCAGGCTGACTTTACTATTTTCCTGAACCATTCCTGTGGTTTGGATGTGCGCAGATAAACGGCAGACAGGTTGGGATAATCCAGGTGGCTTTTGGGGGGCAGGGCCAGCAGGGATCGGTATCCATCTTCGGACAGGCCGAACTTTTTTAGCACGAAATCACGGTCCTGGCTGACCAGTTCAGCGGGATAATTCTCGGCTTGCAGGAGTTTCAAGGCTTCGGTGCGGCTGAGCTGGCCGGAATTGATCAATGCAGAATAATGTGCCTTACGTTTATCGAAGCCAAATTTTTCAACCAGATACACACCCTGATAAAAACGCGTCCAGACCGATTCATAGTGTTTTTGCGGGTATGGCCGCCAGCCACACTCGGTTTCCAGTATTTGAATGGCCCGGGACTTGTCATAATGCAGATAGTTGAGCAGGTTGACATACCTGATTCTACGCACAAATACATAGTAGATGAATTTGAGCATTCCCAGGTGCGGGAAGGTCTGAAGTGTTTTTTTACCGAAGCGGCGCTGCAGGGTCTGGATATGGAAAAAGTCCAACGCGGTGTATGTCCAGGCCAGCGGCATAATCCCCTCCGTCTCAAGATTACTGCCGTTAAGGATGTAATGCAGGCCATGTTTGTTTGCCAGATTCCATAGTACTGCGTTTATGGCATGGTCGGTGGGTATTTCGACATTGGGTACGGAGGCCTGCAGGAAGGACTTTTGCAGATCGCAAAATTCATCCCAATCCACTACATAGGTGAATAGATCAATCCCCAGATGCGAGAGCAGGGTCTTGATGTTGTCGACGGCCAGTTCGGAATTCCAGCCATTATCGAAGTGGACTGCGAGAGGGCGCAGGCCAAGTGAGCTGGCGAGGTAGGCTACATAGGAACTATCCGCCCCGCCGCTCACACCCAGGATGCAGTCGTATGGACGGCCCTTCCCGTCGCGTTGGATTCGGTCCACCAGTGCAGCCAAGCGCACCTGGCGCTCCTGTGGTGGAACCAGTTCCTGGCGCACTCGCCGGCCATAAGTGTGGCAGTGATTGCATACCCCCTGTTCATCGAAGACGATCTCGGGGTCGCTGGTATCCATGATACAGCGCGAACAGATCTGGTAAGGGCGGCTCATCTTCGCTCCTGAAGAAAAATCAAGTCAATACCTGGCGCAGTTCAGAGCGGGCGGGATAGTTAATCAGCACGGCGCGATGCCTGCCATGAAAAACGAACAAGCTGCCCGCTGCAGCGGCGGAAGCGCCCGCCTGGATGGCCTGGCGGAAGTCTTCCAGCCGGCCGGCACCGCCGCTGGCAATTACGGGTATCTCCACACGTTCGGCGACTGCGTGCAGCATTTCCAAGTCATACCCCTGCATGGTCCCGTCGCGATCCATGGAATTGAGAATCAATTCCCCTGCGCCGCGCTTTTCCATCTCACGGGCGAACGCCAGCGGGTCTTTGCCGGTTCCCCGGCGGCCTCCGGCAATGAAAACCTCGTTTTTGCCCCAGAAATTCCTTTTGTAATCCAGGCAGACCACGGTACTGGAGGAACCGATGAAGCGGGATAGTTCGGTTATTAAACCGGGGTTTTGGGCGGCCGCGGTGCAGAGGATGATCTTCTCAATGCCAAGCGTGACCAGCCGGCGGGCTTCTTCCACACTGGTGACATGTCCGCCGTAGCCCATGGGTATGAAGGCCTCGGTCACTATTTCGCGGATCAGGTCATACTGGATGGGGGCGGCCTGTGGGGTGGCCTGGATGTCGAGCAGGATGAGTTCATCCACCTCGCGCTCGTTGAAAATCTTGACGGCATTACGCGGGTCCCCAATATAGACCGGGTCTTTGAAACGGACGGATTTGACCAGGCCCGTATTGCGCAGCAACAAGGTGGGAATGATGCGCGGCAGGATCATGGCATCCAATGCACGAAATTTTCGAGAATTTTCCTGCCGTAGCGATGACTCTTTTCAGGGTGGAACTGGGTGCCGAGCAGGTTGCCGCGCCCGACGATCGAGTGGAAGGAAAAGCCATACTCTGTTACGGCAAGTATATCTTCGGGATACTCACAACGTACATAATACGAATGGACGAAATAAAAGCGCGGTTCCTCGCCCAGATCCGCCAGCAGAGGGTGGCTGATCCGCGTCTGGATCTCGTTCCAGCCCATATGCGGTACGCGCAGGCGGTGGGACCGGTCCTCGAAGTTGAACCGGAGCGTGTCTGCCTCGAGCCAGCCCAGGCCAGGCAATTGACCCTCCTCACTGCGCCGGGTGAGCAGCTGCATTCCCAGGCAGATGCCCAGGAATGGCACCTTTTTCTCCAGGGCCATGTGGGCCATCAGGGGGATCAATCCCAGATCATTCAGGTGCTGCATGCCGGCATCGAAGGCGCCCACGCCGGCCAAAATCAAGCGCTCGGCCTGTTCGATTTGCTGCGGATCCGAGCTGATCAAAGCTTGGGCGCCGATTTGCTTGAGCATGTTGGCAATCGAGCCCAGGTTTCCCAGGCCGTAATCGATGATCACGATCATCCCGGCGCCTTTCCTTCCAGCGCCTGGCGGTAGACGGCCAGGACGCGCCCGGTGACACCGTGGATATCCAGCCCCTGGGCAAATAACTGTTCGCGGCCATTGGAACGATGACCACTGCGCAAAACCTGCTCGAGGGACCCGGCCAGCGCTCCGGCCTCGTATGGCTGAATGGAACCGGGCGAGACACTCTGCAGGCGCTCCGGCACATCTCCGCAGGGCACCGAAACCACCGGCAGGTTACAAGCCATGGCCTCCTTGACCAGATCGGGACTGCCCTCGTGCAAGGAGGTAAGCAGCAGGGCGTCGCAGGCGTTCATGCGTATCGCCACGTCTTCGCGCGGGCAGGTCGAGATGGTTTCCAAGCGCGCCTCCGGCAGATTGGCCTGCAAGCGGGCAAGCGCGGCTTCGGCCAGCGGACGGTTTTTGACAACCTGCCCACTGCCGATTCCGGCATTGAACAGGACCACCTTTCCCTCCGCTGGCCAGCCCAGGCGGGAACGAGCCTCGTCCCTGCTTGTGGGTGTGAATATCTCAGTGTTGATGCCGTTGGGGAGGTTGTGAGCCTTCACCTGCAGGTGAGCGGGCAGGGACTGAAGCAAACCGTTCCCATTGACGATCACCTGGCGCGCTCCGGCGGCTGCCCAGAGGCTGAGCAGGCGCCCCAAGCGATCGCGCAGGCGCCAGGCCAGGCCGGGGTTGGAAGTCCCCAGGAGGTCCGAGCCGCGGAAGGTGATCACGAACGGGAGACTCCCGGCTGCCAGGCGGGTGACGGCTGCAACCACCGTACCATAGTATGCCACCAACAAATCAGGCCGAAAGCGGGTGACCTCCTGGCGTAATTCCCGGATGTTACGCAGAATTCCGCCCGGCGAGGTGCGGTCATCCACGCCGAAAAGGCAGACATCATTGCCGGCCCGGCGCAGGTATTCGACCTGGGTGGCATAGGCATGCGGGGCGGCCGCTTCGCCTGGCGTCCGCTCAGCGTCGGTGGTAACGAGAATGCGAAGGTTTTTCATCCTTCAATGGAGTGTCCGTCTGTTCTTCTTCCGGCAGAAAGCAGGCCGCTGCCAGGGCGAAGGTAAAGGAGGGTGCCACCATGCGCGTCGCTGCATGCAAAAAATAAAGCAGTGCCCATATCGTAAAGGCAACAGAAAATCCTTTGGAAAAAGCCCGACGGTTCCCAAAGGCGCGTTGCAAGGTTACCGCGGCCAAAATGGCAATTGCAGCTGCACCCAGGCTGCCATGCTCGGCCAGCAAACGGGTGTATTCCGTATGGGTCCGTTTGGGATAACCGAAATAAGGGATGTGGCGGGGAACTGACTGCCACACTCCCACCCCAAAAACAGGATTCTCGAGAAAAATCTGGTAGTCAATCCGAGCCAGGATATCGCGGCCGGTCGAATCGAAATCGCTGTAACGGGTGAGCAGAGTACCGCCGGTTACGTTATTCAGCAAAGGAAAGATGACAGCATAAGCCAGAAGGCCCATAATCGCCAAGGAATAAAAAAGCGTTCCACTGCGCCATCGATCCCGTGTCAGAAAGAATGCCCCGGCCAAGAGGGCCCCAACTGTGTTCCACAGGCCTGCCCGGGAAAATGTCAATACCGAGACCACGGTCAAGCCGACTGTCATAAGGATCATTAAGTTGCGTACCCGGATTTCTTTTCCGGCGATGAAAATATAAAAGAATGCGGCTGTTGCACCCAGGCTCAAGGCGGATGTGACCTGGTTTGCTCCAATGCCGCCCGTGATTTCCTCGTTTGCCCCGCCCCCCGAAAAGTGGATCTGCTGGGTGCTGCCAAGATACAAAGTCAGGAAAGCCATGGCGACCACCGGAGCCATGACCGCCAGCAGCAGGCGCTGCAACCCGGGCTTGTTGAACTGCATGGTACTGAAAGCCATGGAAAGCACCGCCAACGTTACCAGGCCGCCCAGCTGGAACGAAATAGCCTGGCGGTCAAAACCGGGCATGATCAGAATCCCCGGTACAAGCAGAGCGACGAACAGGACCGGCCAGGAGACTGCATCTTTCAGTAAGCCAAACTTTATAAGTACCAGCAGGCCGAGTAGCAACGAAGCGTATTTGCCGTATTCCCAAACCGGGGCACCATCTACACCACGCCACAAGATTTCGGCACCCGCCAGGTAGCCGATGACCCAGGCGAGGCGCGTGGGGCGCTCGTCGCGCAGCAGGAAAACCAGGCCAACCGCCAGTATCAGTAAGGCGTAAAGGGTGGCAAGGAATGGGACGGCTGTGAACACCAGCATCAACGGCGCATGCAGGATCAGGAAACCGAGGATTTGCCGGAAGGATAAATCCCTGTCAGGGAAATCTTTCGAGGCGCGCTTGCCGGACCATGCGGCAGGTGAATTCACTGCCCGGGGGGGCTGGTGCAAGGGGCTTTCAACGGGCTTTTGGGGCGGGATGGTCATCGTATTCTTAATCGGGTGCGTCATTATCACTATCAGCCAGAACCCAATAATTCCGGCCGGATAAGGCTTGCATCAGGGATGGATCATTACACAACCAGCAGAAACCGACCGGGGTGGAAAAGGCGAATCCCAGGCGGCGGGCCAGGGTTTGCAGGGCGGGATGCCCGGCAAACAGCGTCACCTGCCCCGCGCCGTAGTGGATACAATCCTGCAAGGCCAGGATAAAGAGATCCCGCAGGGCGGCAGTATCCGTGAAATCACCAAAGATATCCAGGAAGCGCGCATAGCGTACGCCATCCGCCTGGGTGATATAACGGGCGGCCAGGAAATGCGTGGGCTCTGTGCGCGGCCCGGCCAGGTAAAAAACATATTCATCAGGGTCAGGTGCCTGCCCGTAACGCCAGTTGTAGTAAGCTGCATCCCGCCAGGTGGTGTTGATTTCCCCGGTGTGGGAGCGCTGGAAGATATCGGCAAGGGTCTGAGGGTCGAATCCTTCCATCTTCCAGGCAGATTGGGGCTGCCGTGACGCCAGCCAGGCGCGCCACAGGCCTGCCAGAGGCGAGAGCGCCAGGGCTCCGGCACGCAGCAGCCACCCGCCGCGGCGCACCATTTTGACCTGCCGGGGCCAGAGCGGCAGCATCTGGATGGATGTGTCTTCGTTCACGCCCCAGCCGTGCTTGCGGTGGATCCTGGCGGCCACTTCGTTGGGAAAGCCCAGCAGCAGACCGGCCATTTCACGCACGCGGTCATCGAACAGACTTTGCAGGCCGCGGCCGCGGAATTCCGGGGCGATGATGATATCCACCCACCACAGAGCGGAGTGCACCTGACCGGCCACCCAGACACGCGCCGGGATGACTGCACAGTAACCGGCTACCTGCCCCTCCACCAGGATCACCAGACGATTGGCATTGGAGCGGTGCCACCACTCGCCGTGTTCGATGAGGAAGATGCTTTTGAGGGGAGGATAAACCCGCCGCAGAAACTCATCGAGCAGGGCGGGGTCAACCTGCTGGGCTGTGAGAAGCTGCACAGGGGTCATTGGCTGTAATATTCTTCCAGGGCCGGCAGGATGGCCTGGGGTGAATAATAATGTTCCACCCGTTTTCTTCCGGCTTCTCCCAGCGCGCGCGCCCGGGCAGAGTCTTGAAGGAGTTCACGCAAGGCGCCGGCCAGGGTATCCGCATCGCCGGGGGGAACCAGGAGGCCGGTGATGCCGTGCTCCACGATCTGTGGGATACCGCCGACATGGGTGGCGACCACCGGCAGACCGGCGGCCATTGCCTCCAATACAGCATTGGGCGTGCCTTCGAAATCGGAGGGCAGGCAGAATATCTCGAAAAGAGGCATGAGCGTCGGGGGGTGCGGATGAAAGTCGGTCAGAAGGACTTGCTTTCCCACTCCAAGCGTATCAATTTCAGCCTGGATTTGTTCCGGCACTTCCGGGTCCGAGGCACGGATCGGCTGCCCGACCATCACGCCTTTCACATCCGGGAAATCAGGCAGCAGGCGGGCCAGCGCTCGTACGAAAAGCAGGTGATTTTTTTCCCGGCGCAGGTTGGCCACCATGCCGATCAGGCGCCCGCAGGTGGGAAAGCCTGGGTGGAGCTCGGCCTGTTGGCCGACCGGATTGGCCTCGACGCAGTTTGGCAACAGGAAAATGCCCCGGGGCGGCACACCGGCAGCACACAATTCTTCCATGATCGCCTGGGAATTAACCATCTGACCCTGGACACAGTGCAAAATCATCCAACGAATGTACCACGAAAACTGCTGAAAGTCAGGAGCAGCTATGGAACCGCGCACGGACCCCAGGCGGCGCGGGATGCCTGCCAGCCAGCCGACCACTCCCGCGTAAACATTGTCATGGATCGACCAGGAATGAACGATCTGCGGGTGCAGCTGCCTGAACAGACGATGCAGCCAGAACATGCGCCGCAGCACGCCCCGGCAGGCAGGCGGAATGGCGTGAACCACCACCCCGACACGCTGGAGGTCGATATCCAGGGTGTGATTGGGGCTGGGATTGAACACAACCACATGCGGCTCGAAGCGGGCCTTGTCAATGTATTTGAGCAGGAGGTATAACTGGCGCTCACTGCCGCCCAGGCCCAACTGGCCGATAAGATAGATGATGCGGATGGGACGTGTCATGAAAGAATGGGGCCGCGCAGGGCCGGCCAACGCAGACCGCTCAGTTTGAGTGAGAGATACTCGGGAGATGAAAAGTACAAATCCAGGCGCGGGATTTCAAA
>CAYLXB010000007.1:71243-78859 GCA_964387495.1 uncultured Anaerolineaceae bacterium | reverse complement strand
CGAGCAGCGGCACGATCAGCCTGGAGGAAGTGCGCGTGGCGGGCAAGGTGGAGGCCAGCACCGATTACGGCGACCTGCAGGTCAAGGATGTCCAGGCGCAGGAATATGTGCTGAAGACCAGCAGCGGCTCGATCCGGGTGGACGGCGTCTCCGGCGTGCTCAAGGCCGATTCCGGCTACGGCCCGCTGGAGATCACAAACGCAGTGCAGGTCAGCCTGGATATCAGCACGAACAGCGGCAAGATCGAATTCAGCGGCTCCCTGGGCAAAGGCCCGCACAAAGTCAACTCGGACTATGGCTCGATCGTGTTGTTCCTGCCGGAAAACAGCCGCCTGACCGTTGACCTGAAGACCGATTATGGCCGGGTCCAATCCGAAATCCCGGTCACGATCCAGGGCGAGGTGGGCAAGGAGAGCATGACCGGCACGCTCAACGGCGGCGGCGGGAGCCTGACCGTTACCACCAACAGCGGAGACATCCGCATCAAAATCTTAAAATAAAGAGGAGAAAAGATCATGGAAGAAGGTATGGTGATTTGTTCCGGCGCGCTGGGGTTCTTCGTCATCCTGTTCGGGTTCATCCTGCTCCTGCGCTACATGAACTACCGGGAAACACTGGCCCTGGCCGAAAAAGGCCTGGTGCGCCCGGCCGCGGAAAACAAGGATAAAAAAGGTACCCTCAAGGTCGGCATCATCATTGCGGCCATCGGCCTGGCCCTGAGCGTGGGCTTGTTCCCCATCGGCCTTTCGGACAGCGGGCCGTCCTTTCCGCTTGGGCTTGGCCCGTGGATGCTGGCCGGCTTTATCCCGCTGTTCCTCGGGCTGGGCCTGGTCCTGATCCACGTGCTGACGCGCAAGGACGAGGAGAAGGAAGAAAAGGCGAACAAGGAATAAATCCGGCCGAAGCCGGAATGCAGAATCTCCCCGGCAGCTCGACAGGGCCGGGGAGATTCGTTTTTCAGAACGGCATGCTGCCCGCCTGCCGTGATATACTTGGGCCCGAATGAGCCTGAAAAACGTCCCCCCTTCCCTGCATCCCTGGCTGATCCTGGCGGCCGTGCTCCTGCTGGCGCTCGGCAGTGCGGCCATCAGCCCCGCCAGCCCCCTGCAGCACGGCCTGCTGCCCGCGGCGGCCATGGCGGCCGCGCCCACGCCGAAACCGGAAGTCCCCATCGAAGAGGTCTCGACAGATTTGATCGTGCTGTTGGGTTGTGTACTGCTGCTAGTCATCCTGATCCCGCTCCTGCTGCACAGCCGGGACTGGATGGGGAAAGAGGAAAAGAAGGAAGATGAAGGCTGAGTCTGCAAGCCGGCGCCGGGAAAAAATCATTGACATGCTCCCGGTCATGTGATATATTCGAACTCTACGGATACCAGTAAGTTCGCTTTGGAAGTGCAAACCATCTCGACTCATGGGTTCAAATCCATGAGTCTATTGTTTTAGCTGTTCTGGCGAAGTCACGGGGTCCTCCAAATTTTTTTTTGCCATAAGGAGGCAAACAATGTCAGAACGTATCAGCGGCACGGTCAAGTGGTTCAATGGAAGCAAGGGATACGGCTTCATTTCCCGTGAAGGTGGGCCGGATGTCTTTGTCCATTTCTCTGCACTGCAGGGTGATGGTTACCGGAACCTCGAAGAAGGCCAGAAGGTTGAATTCACAGTCGAGCAGGGTGCCAAAGGCCCGCAGGCCAGCAACGTGGTAGTTCTCAGCAACTAACCTGCGCCGGTTTTCAAAATAAAACCCCGGGATAAAAAATCCCGGGGTTTTTCTTTATCTAACCGGCCGATCAAGGTGCGGCGCCATCCTGCGCCCGCGGCTCACCCTCCCTGCATCCGCCGGCCGGCCTGGAGTAACATATCGATCTCCCGCCCGGCGTCTGTCACAGAGATTCCTTCCACGGCGGCCCATTCCTGGCTGAGTACCGCTTGGGTCGAATGCAGCAGGGAAGCCATTTCTCCGCCCAGGGACTTATGGCGGGCATGTGCGGTCAGGTCCCGCACGACTTCACAGCGGGCTGCAAAGGTGCCCTGCAGCAGGCATTCGGCCAGATCGGACTGGCGCTGGCGAGGGTCGGCATTAAGAGGCACGGCAGGGCTTTTGAGCAGGCGGCGGCCTCTGGCAATTTCGCTCCTGGTGGCCAGCTTTCGCAAACTGACCGGATGAAAATCAACCGGGACCCAAAGCGTACTGCCAGAAATGGCAATTTCATAATACAGGCGCGTTTTGCCCGGCTCGAATTGCCTGGCCTCCGTTTTGGCTATCCGCCCCACCCCGTGCCTGGAATGAACCACCCAATCGCCAACTTTGAACACCATATCGCCCTTTTTAGCGCCGCCGGCCCCGGTCGTTATAGCCGCCACGCCTGTTGAAACCGCCGCGTTCTTCCCGCGGGCGGGCCATGTTGACGGTCAACTGGCGATCGTTCATGGTGTAACCATTCAGGGTGCTGATCGCTTTTTGCGCTTCGGCCTGGCTGCCCATTTCGATGAACGCAAAGCCTTTGGACTGACCGGTGTCGCGGTCTTTGATCAGCGCAACCGATGCCACCGTACCGGCCTGGGTAAACAGGGCCCGCAGGTCGTCCTCCGTGGTGGTATAGGACAAATTTCCGACATAAAGTTTTACTTCCACTTTTCTGCTCCTCGTGATTGCCTGCGGCTCTTAAGAAAATTTACCGTCCATCCCAGTAAGAGGGGTGGACGGCATAAAAAGCACGCTGGACCTGATATTAGGTGATGGTATTATACCACGAGAGCCGGGATCCGGCGCAAAAAATCACACATGCTGCCCGGGGCATGCACCCCGCAGACCGGGACGGGCCCTCACCCGGCCTGCCCACCGCGGACATATCCAGCAAGCAGTTTGCGGATGTGTTCGGTGTGGTCGCGCTCGTGCCAGAGCGCCCGGCGCAGGATCTTGCGCGGGCTCCAAAATTCCCCGTCCACGCCGACCACCTGGGCGAGACCTCGCAATTCCGGCAGGGTCCGCTCCAGCAATGTGCGCACCTTCTCCAGGCGTTCCAGCGGGTCAACGGGCACTTCTTGGCGCGGGAAAGCCAGTGAGAGGCGGTCCAGGTACCACCACTCCGCCCCGCCGATGTGGCCAACGATACCGGCGATATCCCAGCGCTCCCCGGATTTCTTGTAGGCCCATTGTTCAGGGGTCAGGCCGCGCAGCAGGGCCTGCAAATCTGCCCGCGACCACGCCAACATTTTCAAGCCGCGCTGGATCTCGACCTCCGTGAGGGTCTTCCATTCGTACTCGAAGAACGGCTCGACGGTGTAACCATCCTTCTGGGTACGTTCGTAATTCGCATCGATCTCATAATCCAGCCAGATCTGCTCGAGGCGCAGTTCAGCCGCCACCTCCAGCGGAATCCACGATTCTTCCTTATGGCTGGCGATCCAGCGGGCATAGGCACGGATCTCCGCCGGCAGGTTGTCTAGCGCCTCCTGTTCCTCCTGGCCATAGGCGTAACAGCCGGGGTATTCCAGCGCCCAGGCAATGGAGCGGACGCCCTCATTATTGTTTTCGATCCCAACCCGGAATAACATGGCATCATCCTTGTCTTGTTCTGTTAGTATATACCATATCCGTACGTTCTGCGGCAGGAATGCCGGGCCAGGCGCGGCCGTTCTTCAGCCGTCTTGCGGATTTCCAGGCTGAGGCCCCTGGCCGGTCAGGGCGCTAGGCGGTCTCCGGATTCCATTTTTCCGCCATGGCGATCCGTTCGCCCAGCGGGGGATGGCTGTAGAAGAGCCAGACGACCCACGGCTCGGGATCCACCTCGCCCAGGTTCTGGTTGGCCAGGCGGACGAAGGCCGAGGCAAAGGCCTCACGCCTGCCGGTGACCTGCAGGGCATAGGCATCCGCCATGCGCTCGCGCCAGCGGGAAAAGGCGTTACCGAGCGGCATGAGCAGCAGGTTGTAAGCGCCCATCACCAGGCCGAAGAGCGGCAGGGAGGCGATGCTCCCGACCGGGATGCCGAACCAGGCCCCGCCCAGAGCCATGATCCGGGAGGCCAGGAAGAATCCGAGCAGGGTCAGCAGCCCGTCGGCCAGGATGGAGAGCGGGATGTCACGGTGGACGTGATGGCCCAGTTCGTGAGCCAGGACGGTCTCGATCTCATCGGGCGTGAACTCGTTGATGAGCGTATCACCCAACACAATGCGCCGGGTACTGCCGATGCCGGTCAGGGCGGCGTTGGCAGCCCGGGTACGCCTGGACATGTCGAACTTGAAGACCCCGCGCACCCGGGTATTGGCGCGCCGGGCCAGGTCGAGCAGGCGCTTTTCCAGATCGGCGTGCTCTTCGCCCAGCGGGACGAACTTGTTGAAGAGCGGCATGATGAGCACCGGGGCCAGGTTGGCCAGCAGGACGCTGAACAGGAACATGGCTGCGGCGGCCCACAGCCACCAGGTGTCGGGGAAAGCCCGCAGGAAGGCATACAGCACTTCGAGCATCAGCAGGCTGAGCGGGACGCCGATGAGCAGGCTCTTGATCCGGTCCACGATCCAGCCCTTGAGCGTCTGGGTGGAAAGCCCGAAACGGTGCGGCAGAATGAAACCGGAATAAAAACCCAGCGGCAGGCCGAGCAGGAAGGAGAGGCCGCCGAAGACCGCCGCAAAGCCGATCACCAGCAGCCATTCGCTGGACGTAAAGCCGGACAGCCAGGCGTGCAGGGAGGCGCTCCAGCCGAAGAACAGCCATGCCAGGACGTACAGGCCGCTGAAGAGCGTCTCCACCAGCCACAGGCGGCGCCGGATGCGGGCATACTGGCGGGCCTGCTTTTGTTTTCCGGGGTCAAGCTGGGCGGTTGTCATGCGGGTCTCCTTTCAACGCAGGGAGCGCACGGACGAGCAGGTCGCCCAGCAGGATGCCGGACATGCCGGCAGTCCAGTCCAGGAGGTCCGGCGTGCGCAGGGGGTTGAAGAACTGGGACAGTTCCTCCAGCGTGCCGAAAGCCGCCACGGCAACCGTCCCCAGCAGGAGTGTCCAATGCCAGAGTTTGACCTTCCGCCGGCGCAGGGCGCCGTTGATCAGGAAGGCCAGGATGCCCAGCAGGAGGAAATGGCCGGCCTTGTCGCCAAAGGGGATATGGTAGAACATGCCCAGGACATACGGCAGGGTGCCGCTGTTTGCCCAGTGGACGACCAGCAAGATGAACGCGGTAAAAAGCACAGCAAGAACGATCATCAAGGAAGGTGGGATCCTTTCGAAATTCGGGGGGTAAGACTTAAGTTGTCACTGCCGCACAAGGGTTATTTCATGACCAGCTGGACCGAATCCAACGCCAGCGTGGAGCCGTCGGCCATGCTCACGTCAACGACTTCGAGCCGGAAGTGCAGGCCGGGGCTGCCCGCCGTCAGCGGAATGGAGGCCTCGAACGTGCCCGCCTCACCGGGCTGGGCGGCAGAGACCGGCAGCAGGCCTTCCCCCATGAACTGGTTCCGGGCGTCGAACAGGCGGTAGACCAGGTTGTTCTCGAACGGCGCAATGCTCACGCTGCCCCAGACCTGGACCGCGCCCGAAACCTGCGCCCCGGCCGAGGGGGAGGTGATCGTGATGGCGCGTTCTGCACCATCCGGCGTGCGCGAGGCCTGGCGGGTGAGGATCAGGCCGCTTTCTTCCAGGATGTAGGTGCGCGTCACCGGGAAGTTGGCACAGCAGCGGGGGGCGTTGGCAGCATGGAGGATCGCGTCCAGGCCGACCTGGCCGTCTTCGATGAAGAGGCTGTTCACGAGCGGGCGGTCGTCCAGCGGCACCACGGCCGCTTGGACCGGCTCGCCTTCCCGGTTGAGCATCACAACCATGGAAACGAAGGTGCCGGAGCCTCCATAGTTCTCGCCGAGCAGGACGACGGCATCCCCGGCGCCGTCTCCATCCAAGTCGCCAAAGGCCTGCGTCTCCAGCAGGAATGCACTGACATAGTCCGGGGAAGCTGGTTCGGTGCCCTGCTGGTATTTTCCGTCCTGCAGCCGGTAGCTGCGCCGGCCCTCATTGACGGCATAGGTGGTGTATTGGGCCTGCCGGAGGCTTTCCGGCGCCAGCCCGGCGGATGGCAGGGCTGTCTCGGCCTCCGTGCCGGGTATGGAAACCTGCGGCTGGCCAAGCGCCGGGTAGCGCTTGAGAGTGGGCGTCGCGGCCACGCCCGCGGCAGGCGCCGAACAGGCAGCCGCCAGGCTTAGCAAGCCGCATAAAAAGGGCAGTAGCAGGCGGAAAAAACGCATTGCAGATCCTTTCGAGACAGGCAGGCGCAGGCGCGCCTCCTCTGGCGCCCTGATTGTATCCCGCTTTCGGACACAAGGCAAATCAGCGCCTGCGCACAACCAGGAGCAGCGCTGCCAGCCCGAGCGCCGCCAACAGGTCCAGGCGGGGGGAGGCCGGACGCCCCTCCAGCAGGGACAGGCGCCGCTCGAGGTCAGATATCTGCCCCCGCTGGGTCTGGATGACCCGCTCCTGCTGCCGGACCCGCGCGTACAGCCCCTGAATGGAAGCCAGGGCCACGCCGTCGGCATCCACCGTACTGATGTAGTGTGCATCGCCGCCGAGCGCAAAGGCGGCCTGGAAATCCTGGGCCATCGGGCCGATGTGGCGGGCCCCGCTCCCCGCGCCGCGGTACTGCCAGGTGCTGAGCGGCAGGGCAGCCAGTTTCTCCAGGATGGCCTGGTTGTCCACCGGCGCGAGGCCGGTCTTGGCCCCCCGGTCGCTGAGGGTGGACCAGGAGCCTTCCCCCGGCGCCAGGTAGACCCCGGCCAGGGGTGCGCCGGAGGCCTCCAGCGCGCTGACAAAGCGCACCCCGCCCGTGGCGCGCACGGCAAACTCGTCCGCCGCCTGCGAATGGAAGGGGAAGGCGCTGGAATCGGCGAACAGGAAGGCGCCGGGATTTCGGGCGAAGATGACCGCGCCGCGCCCGGCCGCAAAGCTGTAGTCCCCGCCGGCGAAGTTCTGCAGGCCGCCGGGGACGGTGCTGGCCAGCCCGCCGGCCTGGTTGTCGGCTCCGCCGCCGACAGCCGCGAAGCGCCCGTCGCGCGTGTCCGCCCCCGGACTGCCGGCCAGGTTGCGCGAGCCGCCCGCCACCGCGGCATAGTCATCGGCCGCCTGGTTGGCAAAGCCGCCGGCGACGGTCCCGTTGCGCGCCAGGGCCTGGTTGCCCGTCCCGCCGCCGACCGCGGTCCCAAAGGCGTCGGCGTGGTTGTGCTTGCCGCCGCCCAGGCTGGCATAGGCGCCGTCCGCCCAATTTTCAGATCCGCCGCCGATGGCTGCATCCAGGCCGCTGGCAATGTTGGCAATGCCGCCGGCGACGGTGGAATGGCGCCCGGAAGCCAGGTTGCCCGCCCCGCCGCCGACAGTGGCATCGTAATCCGCGGTGTGGTTGAAGGCCCCGCCGCCAATGGTGGAGCGGGCGCCCTCGGCGCGGTTGTTCGTCCCGCCGCCGATGGTCGCCTCGACCCGCAGGACCTGGTTGAACTCCCCGCCGCCCACCGTGGCGTGGAAGCGTCCGGCCAGGTTGTGCGAACCGCCGCCAACGACCGCGCTCTCCCCGGCTTGGTTGGAAAGCCCGCCCCCCACTGTGCCAAAATCCCCGTCCACCCGGTTGGGCAGGCCGCTCCA
>CAYLXB010000007.1:59710-71233 GCA_964387495.1 uncultured Anaerolineaceae bacterium | reverse complement strand
CCCCGCAGGGTTTCAGGCACAGGATTTCCGGGAAAGCCGGAAACCACATTGAAATGCTCTTCACGCGGATCGCAACTGCCGCTGAACAGGAGCACCAGCAGCAGAGCCAGCCAGACTTTCAATCCAGGTTGAGTACGCATGCCAACCTCCTTGCCAGTATTGATTACACCGTTATTATGCATTATACTGGTGTAAGATAAAAAGTGCATAAAAATCGTGAGAAAAAACACCTCATCCCCCCCCGAAAAACGCGAGATCGAAAGCCTCCGGCTGATCGCCGGGCAGCTGTGCCTGGATTTCGCCAACACCTGCAGCGGCCACACCCGCCCCGACCCGCACGAGTACCTGCGCGATTACCGTGACCTGGTGCTGTGGGGCCGGCATGCGGGCGCCCTGGAGGCAGCCGGGGCTGAGGATCTGCTCCAGGAGGGCGCACAAAACCCGGCGGGAGCCGAAGCGGCCCTTCACAAGGCGCTCCGCCTGCGGGAAATCATCTTCCGCATCTTCTCCGGGCTGGCCCACGGCGCCCCTCCCGCCCGGGAGGACCTGGCCGGGCTGAACGTTTTCCGCCTGGAGGCGCTGAACCGGTCCCGCATCGTCCAAGCGGCAGGCGGATTCAGGCTGGAGTGGTCGGGCGGAAACTGGCTCGAAAACATGCTCTGGCCGGTGGCGCTCTCGGCAGCGGAGCTGCTGGTCTCGGAGCAGGCCAGGCGGGTGCGGCAGTGCCGCGGCCAGGGCTGCGACTGGCTGTTCGTGGATGCCAGCCGCAGCCACCGGCGGCGCTGGTGTTCGATGGAAGAGTGCGGCAACCGCTCCAAGATGCGCAGGCGCTCGGAGCGCGCCAAGTTGAAAGAGATCGCCTGACAACCGTTGAAGTGCACACACGGGATACCCTTGCCGGGGCATCCCGTGTGTTTTTTTAGTTGACGATCCCGGTTTTACGCCAGGTCGTTCTCCAGGCAGCTACCTCTCTGGAGAGCGGGTGTAATCCGCCCAGCCGGTGACTTCCTCGCCGACCTCTGCCAGCGTCTCATCGCCGGCAGGCGAACTGACCGCGGTGCTGAGCTTGGCCCAGTCCACCAGGAATTGTTCCGGATCGGTGTCGGAATCGTTGTAGCGGTACATCATGATGCCCACCTGGCCGGTGGTGAGCGTGGGATCGGAGCCCGACCAGACCAGCGAGCCGTTGATGTAGAACTTGAGCGACCCGCTGCTGGCAGTTACACGCAGGGTGTTCCAACTGTAAGCATTCAGCCCGGCATAATATGTCCATCCCTTGAGGGCAGTGGAACCGCCCGGCGCGACTTCCCAGACCGAGAAGTATTTGTCGTTGCTGTACTGGAACAGGTAAGCCTTGTTCCACAGGTAATCCGACTTCAGGGGGTTGACCGTGCTGCGAATGGCCAGGTTGTTGGAGCAATACAGGCAGCCTTTACGCCGCATCCTGGCCTGGTAGTCCAGCTTGGGGTAGTTGTTCACGTGCACGATGCTGGACCATTTGTCCACGATGCCGGCGGTCTTGTAGTAAGCGCTGCTGAGGAAGCCCCAGGTACCCTTCACGACTGACCAGCCGGGGGCAGTGCCATTGAAATCCGTGTTGAAGCCGGTCTCGGTCTTGATCGTAAAGGTCTTGTAGGGGCTGTAAGCCTTCCAGACGCCTCCGATTTTGGCTCTGATGCGCCACTTGTAAGTAAACAGCCCCAGGGTGGTGGTGGGCGTATAGGTGCAGTACTTCGTGCCGCAGGTGCCGGCCGTCGTCTTGGTGTACACGGTGGTGGTACCCTTGACCAGCTGGATGCTGTATTGGGTGGCCCCGCTGACCTTGATCCACTTGTAGGTGGGGGTCTTGTCCGTGATGGTGCCGCTGGGGGAGATCGGCGTGGGAACCGTAGGACTGGAAGCGGCCAGGTTGACGATGCTGACAGACTGCAACACCATGCCCGAGTAACTGCCCCCCCAGGTCATGGTGTGATTGCTGTAGTCCCACGTGTCGTGAATGTAGACCTTGTTGGTTGCATCGTCATATCCCACCCCGACGATGGTGTGGCCTGCCAGGTTGAGCATCACGGGCCGGTTGGCATTGATCTCCGCCTTGTACATGGCGAAGGTAAATCCACCACTGTTGTTGTCGGTCTTCTGGTTGTAACAATCGGTGACCGTATAGCCCCGGGCTTCGTAGAAGAGCTTGCGCCCGTAAGTGCCATCCTTCGTATGGATGTTGTTCGTGACCATGTCGGCACAGGTCAGGCGGTCCGGCTTGCTGGTCCACGTGTAAAAGGTGGTCGAACCGTCCTTGTTTCCATAAGAAGACTGGCTGGTCTTCATGTAGTCGCCAATGGCATCATTCCAGGTGTGCTGGGTCCAGCCGCCGGTGATGTACGGATCACTGGTTGTGCTCAGGTATTTGACCCAGTAATCGTCAATGGAGCCTTTCGTGGTGCGGCCGTCCACCCCTTGATGCGAAGCCGCCAGCGGCAGGTTCGGATAGGTCACGTAGCCATCCGACCAGGTGGGCCAGGAACTGTTATCCAGCGGCATGACCCCGCCATTCGTGGGGCCGGTGTACATGTTGGGGAAGCTGTTGCGGTCATAATACCCGGCGATCATGGCGCCGGAGACCGCAGAACAGCCGAAGACCCAATCGAAAGCCGGGACGGTCAGGGTTTTGATCGTGCCGCGCGATTCGGGCAGTTCGACCGGCCTGCGCTCCAACTCATAGCCGGGAGGAGGCGTTGGCGGGCCGCTGATGATGGTCTCATCCACGCTGTTTCCATCCGGGAGGACGATCGTCCTGGTCGAGACATATTCGCTGTTCAGGTTTCCGGTTTCCACGCCCTGGGCACGGGCCAGCGGCAGGTCGCCAGAATACACCGCTGCCAGCAGCACGAACAACATTATGGCGGCATACTGAACCTTGCGCATCCATGAAGTTGAGTGTTGGGTGTGCATTTCTGCCTCCTTTCGTGAAATGCAGAATATGGATCACAAAAGGGATACAACCGGGGCAGTACCCCGGCAGCATTGAGACAGAATCGTCATGCACCTCCTTTCTCCCCGGGAAATAAAAAACCGAAGGTAAGACCTTCGGCAGTCAGGCAGTCTGCTTGCACAGATCCTCGACTTTGCGCTCCCGCGGTGCGGGGTTGCCTTTTCGGGTCAGCCACTTGGGTCAGCGATGCGGCTCTCCAATGTTAAATCCATGATACTGCTTTTATGAGTTGATTTCAAGATGTTTTTCCCAATTTTAGATCACATCCTCCAGCGGGCGGCCGCGGGCCGCAGCGCGTTCCTGCTGCCAGTCCCGCAGGGTGGCGGGCGGCGGCTTGACCTGGTCTGCAGGGCGGCGCAGGAGGGAGAGAGCGGCATTCGGGCAGGCGGGGACGCAGACCCCGCAGCCCGTGCAACGCACCTCATCCACCAGGACGGTTCCGTCCGGCCCCATCTGCAGGGCGGTAAACTGGCAATAAGAGAGGCAGGTCTCGCAGCCGTCGCACAGCGCGGCCTCCACCCGGTTGACGAAGGCCGAGCGGGCGACCACGTTGGCGATGCCCATCTCGGCCAGGCCGCGCAGAATGCCGCAGGAACAGGTGCAGCAGTTGCAGATGTAGGACAATCCCCCCTGGCTGTTGCTGACCGTATGCACCAGCCCGGCTTCGGCCGCGCGCCGCAAGGTGGCATGGGCCTGCCCGCACGTCAGGGCGCGGATGGTCTCGTCACCGTCGAAGGCATGCGGGGTATCGCTCAAGACCATGCAGACATCCAATGGGTGCCCGCAGGCTTCCCCGATGAGCGCCTTCTGCTTGCGGCAGATGCAGTCCAGCACGCCCCAGGCCACGGCGGCATCCACCAGCCCGGAGGCGCTTTCGTAGGGGTGGATTTCCATGTCAGCATGAATGTCCTCGCGGATGGGGACCACCCGGTGCAGCTGCGGCGTAAGGCTCAGAACTTCGCCAAAGGACTGCTTGAAGTACGCCTCGAACAGGCGGGCCAGTTCTTCGTCCAGGCTGGTGTTCTGGTTCTCGTAGATGCCGACCACGAAGGGGATCAAGCCGTAGCCCAGGCCGCCTTCCGCCCGCCCGGCACCGATCAGGCCGCGGCGGGCCATGCCCTTCAGCAGGGGCCGGATGCCGGCCTTCTCCACCCCCAGGCGGGCCGCGATGGCCTCAGGGGTTTCCTTCGTCAGGCGCAGCTGCGCGGCAAGATTCGCTTCTTCGGGTGTGAAGAGCCGGACCAGCAGGCGCAGTTCAGCGCCGTCGGCAGCCGGCGGGAAACCGTTCGGCAGGGCATCCAGGCGTTCGGCCAGTCGTTTATAGGGATCAGCATGCATGGGTTTACTCCTGCAAGAAGGAACACCTCAGCCGGTCATCCGGTGCCCTGCAAGTCATGGCGGTCAGGGGCTGTCAGTCGAGCCGCTCCACGAGCGTGGCCTCGCCCTGGCCGACGCCCACGCACAGGGTCGCCAGGCCGTAACGCACATTCCCGCGCCGGCGCATCTCGTGCAGCAGGGTGGTCAGGATGCGCGCCCCGGAACAGCCCAACGGGTGGCCGAGGGCGATCGCCCCGCCGTTCAGGTTGACGATTTCGGGGTCCAGGCCAAGGTCTTCGATGACTGCCAGGGACTGCACGGCAAAGGCTTCGTTGAGTTCCACCAGGCCGATATCCGCCAGCTGTAAACCAGCGCGCTGCACGGCTTTGCGCACTGCCGGCACCGGGCCGAGGCCCATGAGGCGCGGCTCAACACCCGCCGCGGCCGAGGCCACCAGGCGCGCCAGGGGCTTGAGTCCCAGGGCGCGGGCCTTGCCGGCGCTCATGACCAGGAGGGCAGCCGCCCCATCGTTCAGGCCCGAGGAGTTGCCGGCAGTGACGGTGCCGCCCTCGCGGAAGGCCGGGCGCAGCCGGGAGAGAGATTCCAGGGTGGTGTCGCGGCGCGGGCGCTCGTCAGTATCCACGACCTTCGGGTCGCCTTTTTTCTGGGGGATGACCACGGGCAGGATCTCCTCGGCGAACCTGCCGCTGTCGATGGCAGCCACAGCGCGCTGGTGGGAGCGGACGGCGAAATCATCCTGAAGTTGGCGGGTGAGGTGCGGCTTCAGCTGGGCGATGTTCTCGGCGGTCTCGCCCATCTGCTCGGTTCCGTACAGTTCCTTCATCTTCGGGTTGGGATAGCGCCAGCCCAGCGCGGTGTCGTAGGCGGTCAGGTTGCCGAAGGGGAAACCGCTCTCGGCCTTGGGCAGGGAATAGGGGGCACGGCTCATGCTCTCCACGCCGCCAGCAAGAAAAACCTCGCCCTCCCCGGCCCGGATGGCGCGCGCCGCCTGGTTGACCGCATTCAGGCCGGAAGCACACAACCGGTTGATGGTCACCCCAGCGGCCGCGACCGGCAGCCCGGCCAGCAGGAGTGCCATGCGGGCCACGTTGCGGTTGTCCTCGCCAGCCTGGTTGGCGCAGCCCAGATAGACTTCCTCGACCAGCGCCGGGTCCAGGTGATTTCGTTCCAGGATGGCCTTGAGCACGTGCGCAGCCAGGTCGTCCGGGCGGACGGATGCAAGTGCGCCGCCCAGCGCCCCGATGGGGGTGCGGATGGCATCCACGATGACAGGTTCAAGCATGATATGTTCTCCGAGGTAGGCTATGATTTCCAGTCACGCGCCCCGGCCAGGAAGGCCCTGCCGGGCATGGGCTTCCGGCCGGGCGGCTGGAGTTCTTCCAAAACGAGCAGGCCCTCGGCGGTGCCCACGGCCGGCCGCCCCGCGTGGACCAGCCGGGCGCCGCTGCCGGGGCTTCCGGCGGGGCTTACAGAAGCGCGCAGGATCTTCATGGGCGCGCCGTTCCAATCGAAGAAGGCCCCCGGCCAGGGCTGCATGGCGCGCACGCGGCGTTCCAGCGCAGCCGCCGGCTGGCTGAAATCCAGCAAGCCGTCTTCCTTCCTGAGCATGGGCGCGTAGGTGGCGCCCTCTTGCGGCTGGGGGCGGGGTTGGAGTTCGCCGCGCAGGTAAGGCGGCAGGGTTTCGATCAGCAGGTCTGCACCCAGGCGGGAGAGTTTTTCGAAGAGGCTGCCGCCGGTGTCATCCGGGGCGATCGGCAGGGCACGCTGGCTGAGGATGGGGCCGGTATCCACGCCGGGATCCATGCGCATGATGGTGATGCCGGTCTGCGCATCCCCCTCCAGGATGGCATGCTGGATGGGGGCAGCGCCGCGCCCGCGCGGCAGGAGCGAGCCGTGGACATTGATGCAGCCGAAAGGCGGCAGGTCGAGCACGGCAGGCTTGAGGATCTGACCGAAGGCGGCCACTACGATCACATCCGGGGCCCAGGCGTGCAGCTGCTCCAGCGCTTCGGGCTGGCGCAGGCGCTCGGGCTGGATGACCGGCAGGCCGAGGCGCAGCGCCGCCTGCTTGACCGGCGGCGGAACCAGCTCCCGGCCGCGTCCCGCGGGGCGGTCCGGCTGGCTGACCACCCCAACCACGAGGTAGCCCGCAGCCAGCGCCTCCAGGCTGGGGACGGCAAAGTCTGGGGAACCCATGAAGATGATGCGAATTACACTCATGGCCCCAATTCTAGCACAAGCGCGCCCGCCAGACAAAAGTACCAAAGAGACGATAAATCGGTTGCTTTTTGTCAGGTTTGGTTGTAAAATTATCGAAAATCAAGCCAAACCACTCCTGAGGAGGAACCGATGACCGAGCAATTTAACCCTGAAATCACCAGCGACGACAAGCTTTGGGCTTTGCTTTCGTACCTTTTCCCCATCATCGCCATTGTTGTCCTGTTGATGGAAGACAAGAAGAACCGTCCGTTTATCAAGTTCCATGCCGTCCAATCACTTGCCGTGACCGTCGCACTGACGATCATCGCGACCATCACCATCGGCTGCGGCAGTATCCTGTTCTTTGCACTCATCTACTGGGGCATCAAAGCTTACCAGGGTGAGTATGTGACCATCCCCTTCATCACCGATTTCATCAAGAAACAGGGCTGGGTCTAGTCTCCTTTTCGACCGCTTTGTTGGTAAAAAAGCCTGCGCAATGCGCAGGCTTTTTTATCTTTCCTTGCAACTTTCCCGGGGGCCTGGCGTAAGTATCACTGAAAGGAACCTTGTGATGAATGAACAAACTTACACCCGCCCCGGCGCAGTGACCGCCATCGGCATCATCACCCTGCTGAGCGGGATCGTGAATGTGATCTGGGGCACGAGCGTGGGCCTGCATATGGCGGGCAACGTCTTCCTGCTCTGCCTGACGCCGATCTTCGTGGCCCAGCTGGCTTTAGGGGTATACGAGATCGTTTACGCCTCCAAATTGCTGTATAATCCGCCACAGCCCGTCCGGCCGGCCCCGACCGTGGCGGTGCTGGAAATCGCCACCGTGCTGGTGCTGAACATCTTCTCGCTGATCGCGGGCATCCTGGCACTGGTGTTCTATAACGACCCGCAGGTGAAGGCCTATTTTGCCCGCCTCAACGGCGCGCCGGCGCTCCCACCTGCCGCCGCAGCAGAAGCCGAAAACCTGCCGCCGGTCCCGGCTGCCGGCGAAGCCCCCCCCGAGGCCCCGGCAGAGGCACCCGCACCCCGGACACGGCGCAAGGCCCGCAGCCCGAAGAACGAACAAGAATCATAAAGACCCATCCTAAGGAGAAAATCGCAATGACTGAATCCTATCCAACCCCGCCGGCTGCCCCTGCACCGGCTCCCCTATCCCCCTCCGACGAGCGCACCTGGGCCATGCTGGCCCACCTGAGCGTGCTGGTCAACCTGATCTCGGGCTTTCTCGGCCCGGTGGCGGCCCTGGTCATCTACCTGGTCTATAAAGACCGTTCGCGCTACGTTGCCTACCACTCCATGCAGGCCTTCGTCTTCCAGCTGGTCTGGTGGGTGGGCGGCGGCATCCTGGCAGGCGTCGCCTGGACCATCACCGGCGTGTTGTCGGCCGTCCTGATCGGGCTGCTTTGCATTCCGCTGGCGGCGCTGGTTTCAGCCATGCCGCTGGTGGCGTTGATCTACGGCATCGTGGGCGGCGTCCAGGCCAACCAGGGGCAGGACTTCAAATACTGGCTGGTCGGCGACTGGGTGCGCGGCACCCTGAACGGGTAAGATCGGCAGGCTGTTCAAGGCAAACGAACAGGCCGGGGTTATTCAACCCCGGCCTGTCTTATTTACCTGCTGACAGCAGTCAAAGGCTGCGGCTAAGGCTGGCCGTGGAAGCCGGGAGCGCCCGGGATTTCCAGGTCAAGAGCAGCCTGGTCGAAGAGGTTGATATCCGCGGTCGCCGTGGTGGAGAGCTTGGCCCAGTCGATGTTGATGTAGTCATCGGTGCTGGTCGAATGCCGGTAGAAGTAGACTCCCACCTGGCCGACTTTGTAACTGGCGTTGTTACCCGACCAGACCTGGGTGCCGTTGATATAGAACTTCAACGAATTACCCACCGCGACCACCTTCAGGACATTCCAGTCATTCGTATTGATCGCCGCGCTGGAGGTCCGGGCCTTGAGAGTGACATATTCACCGGCGCCGGTGGTCTTCACGACATAATAATCGCCGCTGTCGTAGTACCCGAAATAGTAAGACGAGTACCAGTCCTTGGTGGCGTTCAGGCTGTTCGGGTTGCCGCGGAAGATCAGGCCCCGGTCGCAGTCATCGTTGCAGCTGCCGGTTCCCTTGATCCTGGCCTGGTAGGTGATATCGCCGTATTTGCCGGTGTGCTTGATGGAAACCGATTTCCCGACGATACCGGCCGATCGATAGATGGCTGAATTGACCAGGCTCCAGACGCCGTTCACGGCTGACCAGCCGGTGGCGTTCGTGTTGAAATTCGAATTGAAGTTGGTGCCGATCTTGGCCGTCTTGAAGTTGGCCACCGTAACACGGGTGGTATTGAGCACCTTGTAGACTTCCGAAGAGTTGACCACGCCCATGGGTGCCCCCAGGTAGGTCTTGACGGGGTTGGAGAAGTACTGCAGGCGGTTGCAGTAGTAGCCGGCATCGGCGCAGGCAGTATTATAGGCCATCACCGTGCGCCAGCGCTGGCTTGCAACCGTGGCGTGCTTGTGGACATACCCGTGGCCGTAGATATAGGGCGTGTTGGTCGGGTCAACGTAGGTATCATGGCGTGCGCCCTGCAGGTGCCCGAATTCATGCCCGAAGGAGTAGTAACCGGTCATGCAGCCATCCCGGGCCGTCACCTGGAAAGCGTTAGAGGCCGAGGCCATGATGGCAGCCGCCAGGCCGCAGTAGGAGCCGCCATTCTCCACGACCAGGGAGACCATATCCGCGCCGTAGGTGTTGCGCAGACTGTGGACAGCATCCAGGATGCCGTCGCCGTTGTTGATCAGGCGGTTCAAATCCGTGCCCATGTTGCCGGTTTCGGCATAGCCGAGTTCATGCACGTGCACCAGCCGCAGGCGCGGCGTGACTGCCGAGTGCGCATAAGCCGTATTGGTCTCGGTGAGCGCCAGGGCGATGCGCGCCTTCATGGCCGCCGTACTGCCCTCTCCCACACGGGCATCATCCGTGTAGATTACCATGATGTCAATGGTCGCACCGCTGTCCGCCTCCGGTCCCAGGTCCGCCACCGTGAAGATCGGTCCCGGCGGGTCCATCTTGCGCGGGTAATCCTCGCCCAGCCTGGACTGGTCGATCTGAACGACCCGGTACAGGTTATCCGCTGCCCAGGAAACTTCATAGACACCCGAGAGCGAGGCAACGTGGGCAATGAAGACATCGTCCACCAGCACCAGGTAGAAATAACCGCCCGGATCTTCTTTCAACCGGCCGGTCCAGGAGATCCCGGTCTCCGGATCCTTCTTCACGCTTTCCATGATGCCGGTGAAGCTGGCATCCGGGAACAGGTTCAGGGTCACCTGCGGATTGACCCGGATATCCAGGGCCTTTCCACCGGCGTCCACGAGCTGGCCCAGGTTGACGTTGACGTAGCGGGTGCGCGTCACATGGCCGGGCTGGCGGTAGTCCAGGTCAGCACCGGCGTCCCCGGCATCCCCGAACAGTTCCGGGGCCGGGCCGGCCTGCACAGATACGGCAGAGAAGCCGCCAGCCAGCAAAGCCGCCACCAGGGCAAGGGTAAGCCAGAGCGCCCAGGCATTGCCCCGGCCTTGCATCTGCTTGAATTTCGATAACATTTCTTCCTCCTTTACCTAAAATATAATTCTCGGCTGCATCAATGGTTCACAACAATCAGCGTATGGTCTACCCTTCACCTCCTGGCAGTTTGGTCTGGTCGATCTGGATGATGCGGTACAGGTCATCCCCCAGCGTGGAGACTTCATAGACGCCTTCGGGGCTGGAGATATTGGCGATGAAGAGCCCGCCCGTATACACCAGCGTCATCTGGCTGAACTCAACCCCTTTCAGGTACCCCACCCAGGAGCAGTCGTCCGCGTTTTGCTCGATCTGTACGATCACGCCGGTATAGGTGGTATCGGGGAAAAGATTGAGCGTGATCTCGCCGCCCGCCTTCAAGTCGAGCGGCTGGCCATCTGGAGCAAGCAAAAGCGAAAGATCGAGCCTGACCAGCCGCTGGCGGGCAACATGCGGAGCAGAAGAAGCCTCCCGCTTCTCTTTCGTTTCCACGAACAGCCCGGCAACGACCGGCGCGGCGGGCACGGCAGAGGCGGCGGGAGTGGAGGCAGGTGTCGCCAGGGGCGCGGCAGAAGGCTTCCGCCCGCAGGCCGTGACTGCCAGCACCAAGCTCAATCCCAGGAGAATCAGGTGTGTTTTCATGGCTGATCTGAATCCATTCTATATTAATTTCATATCAAATTCAATCACCCTTTTGTACAGCAAAGCTGGAGGCAGTCCCTTAAAAGGGGCTACCCCCAGCCATGCATTCAGTGTTTTGGTTAGGGCAGGTAACCGGCAACGATAAAACGACCCACCCCAGCAGTGTCTTCGGAACCTCCCACCGCGTAGATGCGGGAGTTCCCGAACAGGACCGAATAATATCGTTCCCCGCCGCCCCAGTCCGTGGTCACAAACCCGCCCGCGCCGAAAGTGGGATCCGGGGCTCCGGCGGTCGTAAAGCGCGCCAGCAGCGCATCCTTGGTGGAATCGTTCCAATGATCGGTCTGGCCGGCCACAAGGATCTTCCCGCCCTGGAGGGTGACGCTATCAAGACCCGGAGCTGGCAATCCCAGGTTCGTCACCAGCATGCCGTCCCCGCTGAAGGTGGGGTCCAGCACACCGGAGGCGGTATAGCGCAGGATGGCAATACTATCACTGGAACGACCCGCCACGACTATTTTTCCACCGGAGATGACCAAGTCATAGGCAATGTCCCACCCGCCATCCAAATCAGTCTTTACTTTGCCATCCCCGCTGAAGGTCGGATCCAGCGTTCCGTTCGAGTTGAGGCGCGCAACGATGATGTCAGATCCACTACTGGATTCGCTATAACCTGCCAGGTAAATCTTCCCCGAACTGACCTTTACACTCTCAAAATAATCATCCTGCCCGAAATTGACGGGCTGGATCCCATCGCCGCTGAAAGTGGTATCCAGGCTGCCATTAGAATT
>CAYLXB010000007.1:34142-59610 GCA_964387495.1 uncultured Anaerolineaceae bacterium | reverse complement strand
TCCAGCACGCCGGCCGGCGTGTAGCGGGCAACGGCAAAACTGCGACCCGGGTTAATACTTTTCTCTCCCACTGCAACGACTTTCCCGTCCGCCTGGACAGCAACGTCGCGCCCCCAATTGTCGGGACTGCCAAAACCCTGGACGATCCTGCCGTCGCCGCTGAAGGTGGTATCCAGATCGCCGGAAGCAGCCAGGGCCAGTGTGAAAGCCAGCAGGGCCAGACAAATGGCAAGCGGTGTGGAACGATAGAACAAAGAACGCATTTTTTTCATCTCCTATCTCCTATTCCGATACAAACATACCCGCATTTAGGGCAGGTAGGCAGCCACGATAAAGCGGCTCACACCGGCGGCAGTCCGCGACTCACCGATCGTATAAAGTCGGGAGTTCTTGAACAGGATGGAATTGTAGCGGTCGCCCGCCCCGTCCCAGTCGGTGGTGACGATGCCACCCGTGCCAAAAGTGGGATCCAGCGTGCCTGCGGGGGTGTAGCGCACCAGCAGGGCATCCCCGGCGGAGGCACTGCTTGCATCGGTGCGCCCGGCCAGGACGAGTTTCCCACCCTGGGGGGTGATGCTGAACAAGCGCGGCGCGGGAAATCCCAGGTCGGTCACGATCACCCCATCCCCGCTGAAGGTGGGATCCAATTCGCCGGCGGCAGTGTAGCGCAGCAGGGCGATTTCATCCCCGGAGTAGCCCAAGATGACCACCTTGCCGCCCATGACGGCCAGGTCCTTAACGTACTCATCCGCCCCCAGGTCGAGGCTGATCTTGCCATCCCTGCTGAAGGTGGTATCCAGGCTGCCGTTCGAATTGAGGCGCGCCGCGACCATGTCCGAGGTGCTGCCGTCCGCCAGGCGGCTGCGCCCGGCCACGTAAATCCTGCCCGCAACGACCCGGATGGACCCGAAGGAATCCTCCCGGCCGAAATCGATGGGTTGAATCCCGTCGCCGCTGAAGTTCTTGTCCAGGCTGCCGTCCGGGTTGTAACGGTAAACCGCGGCATCCGAATCGCTGCCATCGAACAGGTAACCGGCCAGCACGATCTTGCTGCCCTGCAGTCCCAGGTCGAAAGCACCGTCATCCCCGGAGGCAAAATCCGTGATGACCTTGCCGCCGGCGCCGAACCCGGCATCCAGCGAACCGTCCGGGTTGAGCCGCGCCAAGGCCACATCGCAGACCAAGAAGTCTGCGTTGCAGGTTTTCCCCCCCACCACGATCTTGCCGTCCGCCTGGATGGCGATCCCGAAAGCGCGATCATAGGTCCCCAGGCTGATCACCTGGCGCCCATCCCCGCTGAAAGTCGGGTCCAGGACCCCGGCGGTGGTATAGCGCGCAACGGCAAAATCCTGGCCGCTGCTCAGGTATTTCTGCCCGACGGCGACCAATTTGCCATCCGCCTGGACGGCGACGTCCACACCCCAGTGCTCGCGGCCGCCAAAACCCTGGATGATCCTGCCGTCGCCGCTGAAGGTGGGATCCAGGTCACCGGAAGCGGCCAGGGCCAGCGAGGCGGCCAGCAGCGCCAGGGATACGGCCAGCAGGCTGGAACGATAAAACAGGGAAGACTCTCTTTTCATTTTCAATCTCCTTCTACCAATCAAATTTAGACCAGTATGACAGCATCGGACGGCAAAGTCAAGTGCCGCCCGCCGGACTCCGGGCACGGCTGTTGTATAATGTTCACAATCACCATGAGCCACTGGATCGAACCGACCCCCGCAGACATCTCCCCGCTGGCAGGCCTGGAACTGCACCCGCTGCTGCTGCAGGCGCTTGCCCGGCGCGGCATCCGCACGCCGGAAGCCGCGCATGCCTTCCTGGAAGCGGATTCCCTTCCGCCCAGCCTGTACCCTGGCCTGGAGAAGGCAGTCGAACGGATTTTTCTGGCTACACGCAGCCAGGAGCCGATCTGCATCTGGGGGGATTTCGACGTAGACGGGCAGACCGCCACCGCCCTGCTGGTGCAGACCCTGCAGGCCCTGGGAGCCGAAGTAAGCCATTACATCCCGGTGCGCGGCCGGGAGAGCCACGGGGTGCACATCGAGAGCCTGCAGCCCATCCTGGCGCGCGGCACCCGGCTCATCCTGACCTGCGACACGGGCATCGGCGCCCATGAGGCCGTGGACTACATCCATGCCAACGGCGCCGAGGTGATCATCAGCGACCATCATGAACCGGGCAAGAGCCTGCCGGAGGCTTTTGCAGTCATCAACCCCAAGCTATTGCCGGAAGGTCACCCGCTGGGGAGCCTGGCGGGGGTGGGCGTGGCCTACAAACTGGCCGAGGCACTGCTGGAGCAGGCGCCGGGGGCGGCGGAGGGCAGGCTGAGGCCGGAGGAACTGCTCGACCTGGTGGCGCTGGGCCTGATCGCGGACGTGGCGCAGTTGAGCGGCGAAACCCGCAGCCTGGCGCAAAGAGGAATCCAGGCATTGCGCACCACACCGCGCACGGGGCTGAAGGTGCTGGCCGAACTGGCCGGCGCCAGCCTGGAAACGCTGACGGAAGAGACCATCGGCTTCAGCCTGGCGCCGCGTTTGAACGCCCTGGGGCGGCTGAGCGACGCCAACCCGGCCGTGGAACTGCTGCTGACCCGGAATGCCGAGCGGGCCCGGGTGCTGGCCGTAAAAATCGAGGGCCTGAACGCCCAGCGGCGCCTGCTGACCAGCCAGGTATACCAGGCCGCCGAATCCCTGCTGCGCGCCAACCCGGCCCTGCTGTCCGAACCGGCCATCCTGCTCTCCCATCCCGGCTGGCCGGGCGGCGTGGTGGGCATCGTGGCCAACAAGCTGGTGGAGCGCTACCACAAGCCCGCCATCCTGCTGAGCGAGTCGGAGGACGGGCTGCTGCGCGGCTCGGCGCGCTCGGTGGAGGGGGTGCACATCACCGAAGCCATCGCCGCCAACCAGGCACTGCTGGGGGGCTTCGGCGGGCACCCCATGGCGGCCGGGCTGTCCCTGGAAGCGGAGAAACTGCCCGAGTTCCGGCGCGGGCTGGGGCGGGCCATCGAACGGCAGCTGGGCGCCCTGCCGCGCCCGGAGCCAGGCCTGCAGATCGATGCCTGGCTGGGGCTGGACGAGCTGGACTTCCCGCTGGCCGAGGCCATCGAAAAACTGGCGCCCTTCGGGGCGGGCAACCCGCCGCTGGTACTGGCCACGCGCGGCGTGAGCCTGGAATCGGCCAAGCCCATCGGCAAGGGCAAGGAACACCTGCGCCTGTCGGTTGCGGACGAAAGCGGGCGGCGCCAGAGCCTGCTCTGGTGGGGCGGCGCCGGGGAGGAACTGCCCGAAGAGGGGCACCGCTTCGACATCGCCTACTCCCTGCGGGCCTCCGCCTTCCGCGGCGAGCGCCAGCTCAGCCTGCAGCTGATCGAATACCGCCTGAGCGAAGCCATGCCCGTCGAGGTGCGGGCGCGCCGGGTGGAGGTGGCTGACTGGCGCCTGCATGCCGGACCTCTCCCTCCGGGCGCCGAGGTCTTCGCCGAAGGGGAACACAAGCAGAAGGTGGACGGCAGGGACCGCTACAACCTTGCGCCTTCCAACGAACTGGTTGTTTACACCACGCCGCCCGGCCCGGCCGAGTGGCGCATGATCCTGGAAGCTGTGAAGCCCCAGAAAGTCTACCTGCTGGCCAATTCCCCCCTCGCAGAGAAGGCGGACGAATTTCTCACCCGCCTGGGCGGGCTGGCCAAATTCGCCCTGAACCGGCGCGGCGGGCGGGTGAGCCTGGCGGAACTGGCCGCGGCCAGCGCCCAGCGCGAGATCTGTGTCCGCCTGGGGCTGGCCTGGCTGGAAGCCGGCGGGCATCTCCGCGTGCAGGAAGAGGACAGCGGGCTGATCCTCGGCGCGGGGGACGGCCAGGCCGAGCCGTACCTGAAGAGCGAGCTGTACACCGCCATCCGGGGGCTGCTGGCCGAGACGGCCGCCTACCGGGCCTATTTCAGGCGGGCAGACAAAGAGGCGATTGCAAGGGTTTAACCGCCCCATTCGCGTTACAATAAAAATATGCCTTTCAAAGAACTCCCCCACACGGCGGACTGGGCTTTGCGGGTCTGGGCCGCCGACCTGGCCGGGCTGCTGGCGGAAGCGGCGCGCGGCATGACGGCGCTCTCCGGCGCGCAGACGGAGGCCGGACAAGTCGTGCGCCGCAGTTTGAGCCTGGAAGCCGCGGACGCGGAGAGCCTGCTGGTAGCCTTCCTGGGTGAACTGGCCTACTTGGGTGAACAGGAGGGGCTGGCCTATGCGGGCCTGCCGGTGTGCACCCTGGCAGGCGGGGGGCCTTTCCGGCTGGAGGCGGAAGTGGAGCTGGCGCCGGCGCGTTCGGTCAACAAGGTCATCAAGGCGGTCACCTACCACAACCTGCAGGTGCGCCCGACAATACGCGGGCTGGAAGTGGAGATCGTGTTCGACGTGTGATTTTGGAGGTGTGAGATGATCCGCATCCAGGATTTGACCAGAATTTCCGATTACGAGTGGGAAATCCCGCAGTCCTACCGGCACGACATGAACGGCCCGGTGCGCATCTTTGCCACGCGGCGTCTGCTGGAGCAGGTACTGGATGACAAGTCGCTGGAGCAGGCGGTCAACTCGGCCAGCCTGCCGGGGCTGGTGGGGGCGGTGGTGGTCATGCCGGATATGCACCAGGGCTACGGCTTCCCCATCGGCGGGGTGGCGGCCACCGAATTCCCACAGGGGGTGGTATCACCGGGCGCCATCGGCTACGACATCAACTGCGGCGTGCGTCTGCTGGCTTCCGGCATCGAACTGGAAGCGGCCGAAGCGCACATGGAAAGCCTGGCCAGCCGGCTCAACGCGTACTGTCCCAGCGGCGTGGGCAGGGAGGGGGTGGTCAAGGTGAGTGTGCCCGAACTGGAACGGCTGATGCGCGAGGGAGCGGGCTGGGCGCTCAAGCACGGCTATGCAAGCGAGGTGGACGTCCTGCGCACCGAGGAGGGCGGCTGCCTGGAGGGGGCCAATCCGGACAAGGTCAGCGAGCGGGCCAAGGCCCGCGGCCGGGAGCAGATCGGCTCGCTGGGGGCCGGCAACCATTTCATCGAGGTGGACGTGGTGGAACAGGTTTTCGACGCCAAAGCCGCGGCGGCCATGGGCCTGCAGGAGGGCTGCCTGGCCGTGCAGATCCACTGCGGCTCGCGCGGGCTGGGTCACCAGGTCTGCACCGATTACGTGCAGTCCTTCCAAGCCGTGGTGCGCAAATACGACATCCACCTGCCCGACCGGGAACTGGTCTGCGCGCCGATGGATTCGCCGGAGGGGCAAGCCTACCTGGGCGCAATGCGGGCGGCGGCCAACTTCGCCTTCGTCAACCGGCAGCTGCTGGCCCACTCCGCCCGGCGGGCCTTCGAGGAAACCCTGGCCGGGAAGGTGAAGAACTGGCACCTGCAGCAGGTGTACGACATCGCCCACAACATGGGCAAGATCGAAGTGCACGAGGTGGAGGGGAAGCGCCTCAAGGTCTGCGTACACCGCAAGGGCGCCACGCGCGCCTTCGGCCCGGGCGCGCCCGGCCTGCCGCCCGAATACCGGGAGATCGGACAGCCGGTGCTGGTGCCGGGCAGCATGGGCACGGCCTCCTGGGTGCTGGTCGGCACGGAAACATCCATGCTGCGCTCGTTCGGCTCGTCCTGCCACGGGGCGGGACGGGTGATGAGCCGGGCCAGGGCCAAGCACGAGATCCGGGGCGAGGAACTGCGGCGTGACCTGGAAAAGCAGGGCATCCAGGTGCGGGCCGGCTCCCTGCCGGGGCTGGCCGAGGAAGCCCCGCAGGCCTACAAGGATGTGGATGCGGTGGTGGAGACGGTCACCGCGGCCGGCATCGCCCGCAAGGTGGCGCGCCTGCGGCCGCTGGCGGTGGTGAAGGGATAAGTTCGAGACAGGGGGGAACGATTCGGGCCTGAAATACGTCATCACAGGAAAGGAGACCCGAACCATGAAAAAACTGCTCACCGCCCTGTTCCTGGCCGCCTGGCTGATTGCGGCCTGCACGCCATCCAGTTCTGCCGGGCCAGACTCGCCGGTCTCGAGCGACGACCCGGCCTCCGCCCCGGGCGCCCCTTCCTATGATCCCCAGCCGGGGGACGACCAGTTGACCCGCAGCAACGCCTATGTCGAATCGGTCGAAGTCCGCCTGATGGAAAGCTTCCCGGTGCAGGTCGGCCTGGGCTTGAAAGGCAACCTGCCCACCCCCTGCGAACAACTGCGCATCCAGACCGCAGCACCGGACGCGGAGAACCAGATCGTCCTGGATGTCTATTCCGTGGCCGAGGCCGGCCAGATGTGCGCCGAGGTGCTGCAGCCGTTCGAAGCCAACCTGAACCTGGGCAGTTTCCCAAGCGGGCACTACACGCTCTGGATCAACGGCGAAATGCGGGGCGAGTTCGACACCTAGGCCGCCGCCGGTTCACGTCTCCAGCAGCCCGCAGATGGCCGCAAAGCGGGCATTGACCAGTTTCGCCAGCGCCTCGACCGGCAGGTGAATGTTCAGGCCGCGCTGGCCGCCCGAGATGTGGATGTAGCCCAGGGCGCGGGCGGATTCGTCGATGACGACCGAGAAACCCTTGTTGACCAGCGCCAGCGGCGAGATGCCGCCGGCCTGCAGCCCGGTCAGCGCCTCCGCCTCCCGCTCGGTCGGGAGGTGGACTTTTTTCTCGCCCAGGGCAGCCGCCAGGGCCTTAAGGTCCACGCTGGCAGGCCCGGGGATCACCGCCAGGATGGGCTTCCTGGGTTTGTCGCGGGTGACCACGATGGTCTTGAAGACGGTCTCCGCAGGGACCCCCAGCAATTGAGCCGTCTCGAGAGCGCCCAGTTTTTCGGCGGGCAGATCGTGGGCGGTATAGGGAATCTTGCGCGAATCCAGCAAACGGGTGATGTTGTTGACAGTTGGCATACGAACCTTTCCGAAAATCGTGCTATACTCGCAGACTAAGATTCTACCCGATAAGGAGCCTGAATGAAACAACTCGGAATCGGCCTGGTGGTGATGGGCGTCCTGCTGGGAGGCATGACCCTGCTCGGCCTGCGGGGAACCAACTGGGATTACCTGTTGTACCTGGTGGCGCTGGCCGGCATCCTCTACATCCGCCTGCCCAGGGAAATGGCCGGCCTGCGCACCCACTGGAAACTGGCCCTGGTCTACGCGGCCGTCTCCAGTTTCATCATCCTCTTCGTCATCGTGCGTGAACTCACCAAACTGGATTTCAATTTCTCCCTGGCGATCTCGTTCCTGGTGACGGGCTTCGTCCTCTTCCTGCTGCAACAGCTGGATGAAAAAGCCGCCCCCCGGCAGGAGCCTTTGGAACAGTAACCCGGTCCAGGAGTCCGGCCATGATCCAGAACACCACCGTCACCGAGATTGAGGACATCCTCCAGTACGCCAGCAGCGTCGGCGGCATTGCGGCCAACGAACTGGTCCTGCGGGCTTACAACCTGGCCTTCCAGGCCCACCAGGGGCAGATGCGCAAGTCCGGCGAGCCGTACATCAACCATTGCATCGCTGTGGCGCGCATCCTGGTCAGCCTGAACGCGGATGCGCCCACCATCGCGGCCGGATTCCTGCACGACATCATCGAGGAGACTTCCTGCCGGGCGGAGGATCTCAAGGACACGATGGGGGAGGAGGTCACCAGCCTGATCGAGGGCATGACCAAGCTGAAGATCGTGGAGGACATGACCAACCGTCCCTACGAGGACGAGGCCGAGAGCTTCCGCAAGATGTTCCTGGCCATGGCCGAAGACCTGCGCATCGTGCTGATCAAACTGGCCGACCGCCTGCACAACATGCGCACCCTCGGCCCGCTGGCCTCCGACCGCCAGCAGCGCCTGGCCAAGGAAACGCTGGAAATCTGGGCCCCGCTGGCCAACCGCCTGGGCATCTGGCAGGTCAAGAGCGAACTGGAAGACCTCTCCTTCCGCATCACCAACCCCGACCTGCACCGTGAAATTGCCAGTTACCTGAATGACAGCCAGAGCAACCGCGAGAAAGAGATGGAAGGCATCCTGGCGCACCTAAAGAAGGTGCTCCACGAGCAGAACATCCAGGTCAACGTTTTTGGGCGCCCCAAGCACATCTATTCCATCTACCACAAGATGATGCGCAAGGGGCGCTCCTTCGACAAGATCATGGATGTGCGCGCCGTGCGCATCATCGTGGCCGACGTGCCCGCCTGCTACGCCACCCTGGGCGTGATCCACACCACCCTGCGCCCAATCCCGGGCGAGTTCGACGATTACATCGCCTCGCCCAAGGACAACGGCTACCAGTCCCTGCATACGGCCGTGTATTACGACGACGGCAAGGCGCTGGAAGTCCAGATCCGCACGCGCGAGATGGACATCAACGCCGAATTCGGCATCGCTGCGCACTGGAAGTACAAGGAGGGCGGCGGGCGGCAGCGCCAGTATGACGAACGCATCAACTGGCTGCGCATGATGATGGACTGGCGCCAGGAAGTGGAGGACGCCCATTCCTTCCTGGACGGCTTGAAGACCGACATCTTCCAGGACCGGGTGTATGCCTTCACCCCGCGCGGCGACATCATCGACCTGCCCACCAACGCCACCCCGGTGGACTTTGCCTATTACGTCCATACCGATATCGGCCACCGCTGCCGGGGCGCCAAGGTCAATGGGAAACTGGTGCCGCTGGATTACCACCTGAAGACCGGCGAACAGGTCGAGATCCTGACCACCAAGCGCGGCGGCCCCAGCCGGGACTGGCTGAACGCCAACCTGGGCCTGGTCACCACCCAGCGGGCGCGGAGCAAGATCAGGGCCTGGTTCAAGAAACAGGACTACGAACAGAACCTGACCCAGGGGCGCCTGATCCTGGAGCGCGAACTGCACCGCCTGGGCATCATCGAGGTCAACTTCGAAAAACTGGCCCGCGACCTGGACTACCGCAACCCGGACGACTTCTTCGTGGACCTGGGCTGCGGCGACCTGCCCATCGGGCGCGTGGTGAGGCACCTGAGCGAGAGCGAAGCCAGCGCCGACATCCTGACCCCCGCCAGCAGCCCGTATCCGACCGCCACGGACGCCGTCAACGTGGTCGGGCTGAAGGGCCTGCTGACCAACATCGCCCGCTGCTGCCATCCCACCCCCGGCGACCAGATCATCGGTTACATCACACGCGGGCGCGGCGCCACCATCCACCGCAGCGACTGCCCCAACATCCTGCGCGCCCGGGACCGGGAACGCCTGGTGCACGTTTCCTGGGGGGAGCAGATCCGCACCTACCCCGTGCCGGTGCGCATCCGCGCCTTCGACCGCCAGGGGCTGATGAACGACGTCTCGACCTTGCTGAACAACGAAAACGTCAACATGCTCAGCGCGGACGTGCGCGTCAACCAGAACCTGGCCGACATGAAACTGGTGCTGGAAGTGCGCGACCTGTCCCAGCTTTCGCGCATCCTGTCGCGGATCGAGAACCTGCCCAACATCCTGGAAGTCACCCGCGTAAAACCGGGCTAAAACCTCCCAAATCCACAAAACTTGGTATAATGTCGCCGCTTACCGGCCATGACACTGATCAGCGTAGACGAAGCGCGCGAGCGCATCCTGGCATCCCTCCGGCCCGTCGGGGCAGAGAGCCTGTGCCTGCGCGCCTGTGCCGGGCGCGTGCTGGCCCGCGATATCCAGGCCGGTATAGACCTTCCCCCCTTCGATAATTCAGCCATGGATGGCTTTGCCGTGCAGGCAGAGGATACGCGCGCGGCAGCCTCCGGCTCGGCGTGCAGCCTGCGCGTGGTGGCAGACATCCCGGCCGGTTCGGCGCCCCGCCTGCCGGTGGAAGCGGGCCAGGCGGCGCGCATCATGACCGGCGCACCCCTGCCGCAGGGGGCCGACGCCGTGGTGCCGGTCGAAGACACCGATTGCAGCCAGCGGCCGGCGGGCACAGACGCACCGGAAAGCGTCCAAATCTTCCGGGCCGTGGAGCCCGGGCGCAACGTGCGCAGGCGGGGCAGCGATGTGGCCCTGGGCCAGACCGTCATGCAGGCCGGGCAGCCACTGCGCGCCCAGGACCTGGGCCTGCTGGCCATGCTGGGGGCGGCGCAGGTGCCGGTACACCGCCGGCCGCGCCTGGCCCTGCTCTCCAGCGGCGACGAACTGGTCCCGGTCGAAGCGCCGCTCGCACCGGGCAAGGTGCGGGATGCCAATGCCTGCACCCTGGCAGCGCTGGCGGAAAGCGCCGGGGCGGAAGTCCTATCCCTGGGCGTGGCGGCGGACAACCGCCCGGCCGTGCAGGCTCTGCTGGAGCGGGCCGTGGAACAGCAGGCCGACCTGATCGTCTCCTCGGCGGGCGTCAGCGTGGGCGCCTTCGACTTCGTCAAGGAGGTGGTGGAGAGCGCCGGCAGGCTGGATTTCTGGAAAGTGAACATGCGCCCCGGCAAACCGCTGGCCTTTGGCGCCTACCACGGCGTGCCTTTCTTCGGCCTGCCGGGCAACCCGGTCTCGGCCTTCACCGGCTTCGAGGTCTTCGTGCGCCCGGCCGTCGAACGCCTGAGCGGCTGCCGCTGCCGCCCCCGCCCGGCCCGGCGTGTGCGCCTGGGCGAAGCGATCGAGTCGGACGGGCGGGAATCCTACCTGCGGGCGGTCATCCAGGAGGAGGACGGCCATCTCACCGCGCGGCTGACCGGCCACCAGGGCTCCGGAAACCTGCTCTCACTCGTCCAGGCAAATGCTTTACTGATTATCCCCTCTGGGGTAAAATCGCTCCCGCCCGGCGCAAGTGTGGAGGCCTGGCTCCTGTGAACCTGCCATGAACAAGAAAAAAGACACCCTCGACAAAGCCCTTGTATGGATCAGCCTGGCATCCAGCCTGATCGGCCTGGCCGATGCGATCTACCTGCTGGTGCTGAAATACAGCCACAGTGTCGCCATGTGCCTGGGCAGCGGCGGCTGCGCCACCGTAAACTCCAGCCGCTACTCGGAAGTGTACGGCATCCCCGTTTCCGCCATCGGCATGGCCGGATATATCGCCATCCTGCTGGTGCTGCTGTACGGGAAGCGCATCAAGCTGCCTTTCCTGACGCCGGAGCTCATGGTCTTTGGCATGAGCCTGGTGGGTGTGCTGTTCTCGGCCTATCTGACCTACCTGGAATTCTACGTGATCCATGCCGTCTGCCCCTTCTGCGTAGTATCGGCGGTGACGATCACTGTCGTTTTTATTATTTCGATAATCCGTATGATCCGGAACCAACCTGAGTATTAGGAGGAGAGCATGCCCCGTATCCGTTGCCGCTACCTGGACTGTATCTTTCTCGATGATGGCTATTGCAGCGCGGCTGCAGTCGAAATCGACCCGGACACCGGCTGCGCCACTTATTCCCCCAACGAAGAAGCCGCTGCAGAGAACGAATGGGATGAGGAAGACGAGTTGGAAGAATGGGAGGAGACCGAAATCGATGACGACGATGAGGACTCCTGGCTGGACGAAGACGAAGACGAACTCTAAAAGTTAGGGATGCAAAGCAAGGAACCTCCCGGCGGGAGGTTCCTTGCTTTGCGGAGAGAAATTTCCAGGGGGCTGTGCTACAATGAACACGGCTGTTCGAATAAAAAACCGATTCAGATCTTTCCAAACATATGGACACCACTTCCCCCCACCCGGACTACAAAGACCGCCGCCTGCACCTGCGGCTCATCGGTATCCTGCTCCTGCTGGCCGGGATCGCCGTTGGCCTGCTGGCGCCCCTGGAGATGTACTGCTTCTACCTGTTTTCGGAGGGCGGCCGATTCCACTATGAGGGCTTTCGATTCGGCTCCTTCATGTTCGGCAACATTGCCAGCCAGATCGCCGGTTACTACCTGATCGCCTTGGTCTGCCTGCTGCTGGGCTGCGGGCACCTGGCCCTGCGGCGCTGGCTCCGTCCGCTGGCGCAGGGCCTGCTCTGGAGCTGGCTGGTGACCGGCGCGCCGCTGAGCGTGCTGGCCTTTTTCATCCTGCTGGCCTCCAAGGACATCTCCCCGCTGGGTGCCGTCCTGGCACTGGCCGTGCTTGGGGCCTGCTACCTGGCGGTACCCTGGCTGCTGATCCGCTTCTACCGCGGGCGAAATGTAACCCGCACACTGGAAGCAGGCGGCAGACAGCCGGGCTGGCTCGAGGCGCTGCCGCTGCCCGTCCTGACCCTGGGCATCCTGGAATTATTCCACCTGGTCATGCTGCACCTGCTGATCCTGTTCAACGGTATCTTCCCGCTCTTCGGCACCTTCCGGTACGGCTACACGGGCATCCTGCTGCTCGACCTGGCCATCGCCAGCCTGGCCGCCATCACCTGGGGCACCTTCCGGCGCCAGGCGTGGGCCTGGGCAGGCGCGGTGCTCTGGCTGGGGCTGTTCACGCTCTCGACGGCCTGGTCCTTCCTGGCCACCGGTTACCCGGCCCTGCTGGAGGGGCTGGCTTTCCCGCCGCAGGAACTGGAATGGCTGGGGGGCATCCCGGCGCGGGGCTGGCACCTGGCCCTGCTGGCCGGGCTGCCGCCGGGGCTAACCTGGGGGCTGGCGCTCTCATCCAGGAAGCACTTCACGCAGAAAGCGGCAGGCACAGAGGGGACATGAGGCGCATCCACCTGTTCGAGTTCACCGACCAGGCCTGGTACCCGGAAACCTTCCGGCGCATGCAGACCGATTACCTGCAGTTCGCGGCGACGCGCGGCGCGGGCCACAGGAACCTGGTGCCGCTGATCCTCAAGGCCATGCGCCAGGCCGGGACGGCCGAAATCCTGGACCTGTGCTCCGGCGGCAGCGGCCCCTGGCTGCGCCTGCAGGCGATGCTCGCCCAGGCCGGACTGCAGGCCCATATCCGCCTGAGCGACAAATATCCGCACCCCGAAGCGGTCAGGCAGTTGGGCGCAGGCATCGAATACCTGGCCGATCCGGTGGATGCCCTGCAGGTGCCGCCGCATCTGAAGGGCATGCGCACCCTGTTCGAGGGCTTTCACCACTTCAGGCCCGCCCAGGCCAGGCTGATCCTGCAGGATGCAGTCCGGAACAGGGCAGCCATCGGCATCTTCGAAGCCAGCCTGAAGCCGCCCCTGGGAGCCTTCCTGCTGCTCCTGGCGCCCTTGATGACGCTGCTGGGCTATCTCGTGCTGACACCCTTCCTGAAGCCGCTCCGCTTCTCCCGGTTTTTCTGGACATACCTCGTCCCGGTCGTGCCGCTGGCCACCTGCTGGGATGGGATCGTCTCGCTGCTGCGGGTCTATTCGCCGCAGGAACTGGCAGAACTGACTGCTTCTCTTGAGAGCAAAGAGTACGCCTGGGAGATGGGCCAGGCCTCCACCGGCACGCCGCTGTTCGTGTTCACCTACCTGGTGGGGTACCCGGCATGAACCTGGAAGAATTCTTCGCCGGAGAGGAAGGGTCGAGGCAGATCTTCGAGGCGCTGCGCGCCGCGCTCGCAGGCATCGGCCCGGCGGAGATGGCGGTCAGCAGGAGCCAGATCGCCTTCCGGCGGCAGAAGACTTTTGCCCTGGCCTGGATTCCCGGCAGGTACCTCAAGCGCAAGGCCGCGCCGCTGGTGCTGACCCTATCCTTCCGCCGGCGGGACCCTTCGGCGCGCTGGAAGGAGATCGTCGAACCGGCCCGGGGACGCTTCACGCATCACCTGGAACTTTATTCAACAGTGGAGATCGACGCGGAGGTAAAGGATTGGCTGCGGCAGGCGTGGCTGGAGGCGGGAGCGTAGAACGAGTGATCCCCCTGCGCACAAGATAACGGGAAATTCAGGCCGGCTCCCCCAGGGCGTACAACAAGATCCCCGCTGCGACGGCCAGGTTGAGCGAACTGGCGCGGCCGCGCATGGGCAGGGAGAGGGCGGCATCACAGGCTGCCAGGTGTTCGGCGGAAAGCCCTTTCTGCTCGCTGCCAAGCAGCAGGACAAGAGGACCCTCCGGAGGCCGGAACTGGCGGTAATCCCGGCCGGCATGGGCGGAACTGCCCGCCAGGCAGCAGCCATGGATTTTGCACCAGGCCAGGAAGTCCACAAAGGAGGCCCGCACCAGCGGCTTCCAGAAGATCGTCCCCATGCTGGCGCGCACGGCGGAGGGATGAAAAGGCTCCACGCCGCCCTCCAGCAGGAAGAGCGCGTCCGCACCGGCAGCATCCAGGCTGCGCAGGATGGTGCCCACGTTGCCGGGGTCCTGCGGGGAGACACAGGCCACGCCCCGGAACGACTTCGAGGGGGTCAGACCGTCCAGGCTGGCAAAGCGCTGGCGCACCACAGCCAGCAGGCCCTGCGGGTTGTCCTTTTCGGCCAGGGAGGTGAAGATGTCCGGGGTTGTCACCACGACCCGCACGCCGCGCCGGGAAGCGTCCTCCAGCAGGCGGCGGGCGAAATCGCCCTCCAGCAGGCCGGGGGCGTAGACCAGGGTTTGAACCTCCCAGCCGGCCTCCAGCGCCTCGCCCACGTGATGGATGCCCTCCACCAGGAACAGCCCGCTCTCGTCGCGGGCTTTTTTCTGGCGCAGGGCGCGCAGCTGCTTGATGAGCGGGTTGCTGTGGCTGGAGATCAGTTCGGGCATGGTTTGATTGTACCCGATGAGAGAGGATTTTTTGAGGGGTCGTTTCTCCGGTATAATCTGACTATGAAGGTCGAAATTCGAAATGATCTACCCGAAGAACTGCACCGGCGGGCGGTGGAGATCTACTACGAAGCCTTCGCGCAGAAATTCGCCCCGCTCTTCAGCCAGGAGCAGGCCCTGGCGGTCTTCCCGCCGCTGCTGCAGCCGGAGCAGGGGCTGTTCGCCTTCGTGGACGGGCGCCTGGCCGGGCTGGCAGGGCTTCAGCACGGAAGGCGGCAGTTGTTCCGGGATGAGCCGGGACCCTTCCTGCGGGCCTTTGGCCTCCTGCCGGGGCTGGTCCGCTGGCTGGGACTGCGGCTCTTCCAGCGCACCTTCCGGGCGGGGGAACTGCTGATGGACGGCCTGTGCGTGGAGGCGGGCCTGCGCGGCCGGGGGGTGGGCACCTGCCTGCTGCAGGCGGTCTGCGAGTTTGCCCGCCAGCACGGTTACCGCTCGGTGCGCCTGGACGTGGTGGATACCAACCCGCGCGCCCGCCGCCTGTACGAACGCCTGGGCTTCCGGGCCGTGCGCACCCGGCACTACCCCCTGACGATGCGCCTGATGGGCTTCGGCGCTTCGACCACCCTGACCAAATCCCTGGAGTGAATCATGCCCGCAAAACTTGACCGGTATTTCAAATATGCAGCCTGGCTTGGAATTTTCACCGTTGGATACAACCTGCTGGAAGGCCTGGTTTCGGTCTTCTTCGGCCTGGAAGACGAGGCCCTGACGCTCTTCGGCTTCGGGGTGGACTCCTTCATCGAGGTACTCTCGGGCGCCGGCATCCTGGCCATGATCCGGCGCATCCGCCGCAGCCCGGAGGCCCCCCGCTCCGAATTCGAAAAAACGGCCCTGCGCATCACCGGGACAAGTTTCTACCTGCTGGCTGCCGGCCTGCTGGCCACCGCGGCCTACAACGTCATCAGCGGCCACAAACCGGAGACCAGCCTGCCGGGGGTGGTGATCTCCCTGCTCTCGATCGGGATCATGTGGGCGCTGGTGGCGGCCAAGCGCAAGGTGGGACGCGCCCTGGACTCGGCCCCCATCCTGGCGGATGCGAACTGCACCCTGGTGTGCATCTACATGTCACTGGTCCTGCTGGCCGCCAGCCTGGTCTACGAACTGACCGGCTTTGGGCTGGTGGACAGCCTGGGCGCCCTGGGATTGATCTACTTCTCCGTCCGCGAGGGCAGGGAAGCCTTCGAAAAGGCACGCGGCCTGGAATGCCATTGCGGGGAGGACGAATGCGGCCAAAATCGGGTACAATCCTCCCCGTGAAACCTTTCCTTCGACCGGCGTTTTTGCTGATCCTGGCCGCGTTCCTGCTGGCAGACTGCCGCCCGCAGACCCGGGCGGTGGTCATCCTGGACGGCGGGCAGGTCTTCAGCCTGTCCAGCACCGGACGCACCCCGGCGGAGTGGCTGGCGGAGGCCGGGCGCAGGCTTGGCCCGGATGACCGCCTGCTGGCGCTCGGTCGGGCGGTGGACCCGGCGGCCCCCCTGCCCGATGCGCCCCTGCAGACCCTGCAGATCCGCCGGGCGCTCAGCCTGACCCTGGTCAGCCCGCAGGGCACGCGCCCGATCCAGACCGCGGCCTTCACGGTCGGGCAGGCCCTGGCCGAAGCGGGAGTCGAATTGTACGCCGGCGACCGCCTCGATCCACCCGCGGAGACCCCCCTGAACGGCCCGCTGACCGTCACCTACACCCCTGCCAGGCTCCTGACCGTCCAAGCCGGCGGGCAGAGCCTGCAGACACGTTCGGCGGCCGCCACGGTCGGGCAGGCCCTGGCCGAGGCGGGGCTGGCGCTGGAGGGGCTGGACGAGTCCATCCCGGCCGAGTCCGAGCCCCTGCCGGGAGACGGGCAGATCCAGGTGGTGCGCGTCCACGAGGCGCTGCTGCTCAGCCAGAAGGCCATCCCCTTCGAGATCGAATACCAGGCCGCCGGCGACCTGCCGCTCGACCAGCAGGAAATCCTCCAGCCGGGCGAGCCGGGGCTGTCCCTCAGCCGGGTGCGCATCCGCTACGCGGACGGCCAGGAAGTGGCCCGCCAGACGGAGGATGAAACCGTGGTACGCCCGCCCAAACCCCAGATCGTGCGCACCGGGACCAAGGTTGTGGTGGAGACGATCAGCGTGGACGGCCAGAAGCTGGAGGTCTGGCGCACGCTCGACATGTACGCCACCTGGTACTCCCCCTGCCACTCGGGCACCACCGGCTGCGCCTATGGCACTGCCAGCGGCCTGCGCGCCGGGCGGGGTGTGGTGGCGGTGGACCCCGGGCTGTATGCCTACCTGCAGGGCCAGCGCATCTACGTGCCCGGCTACGGCTTCGCCGTGATCGGGGACATCGGCGGCGGGTACATCATCGAGAGTTCGCTGGGTGTCTCGCGCTACCGCTGGATCGACCTGGGCTTCGACGACAACAACATCGTGGAGATGAGCGGCTGGGTGAAGGTCTACTTCCTGGCGCCCGCCCCCGGTACCCTGCCCCCTGTCCTGCAATAAAATGAACCGCAAACGCAAGACCCTGCTGCTCACCTGCGGACTGCTGGCCCTCTGCCTGGCCTGCGGCGTGGCAGCCGGGATCGGTTCCAACCTGTGGGTCTTCTGGCAGAAGCCGCTGGCCCCGCCGCTCGAGCTGCCCGCATTTACCCCCACCGTCATTGCCTGGAACACCCCCGTGCCAACGGCCACCCCCGCCATGGCCTATGCCAGCCTGCCGGCCTTCTCCATGCCCCCTGCCACCCCCAGCAACACCCCCCTGCCAGAAATCCCGCCCATGCCGGCTGTGGAGACCCTTGCCCCGGCCTTTGCAGTGAATGACCCCCTGCACTGCGGCGGCTCGGGGAGCATACAGCTGCTGGCCATCGGCACCGACACCCGCAGCAACGACTACATGTACGGGCTGGCAGACATGATCCGCCTGGTGCGGGTGGATTTCGACCTGCCGGGCGTCAGCGTGCTGGAGATCCCGCGCGACCTGTGGGTGGAAATCCCCGACACCGCCGACAACCTGGACGGCCAGGACCACGAACGGCTCAACCAGGCCTACCTGTACGGCAACACCGGATTTGGCTACACGAATGACCCTGCCCGGGGACCCGGCCTGCTGGCGCGCACCCTGGCCCTGAACTTCGAAGCCCGGATCGACCATTACGCGGCGGTCAACATGTACACCTTCGTGCGGGTGGTGAACAAACTGGGCGGCATCGACGTCGAGCTGCCCTACCGGGTGGACGGCCGCGCCCCCGACCAGCCCAAGCGCATGGACCTGGTCTTCGATGCCGGGCGGCACCACCTGAACGGCGAACAGGCGCTGATGCTGGGCCGCCTGCGCCAGAACGGCGTCTTCGAGCGCGCCGAGGTGCAGAACTACGTTCTGTGCGGCCTGCGTGACAAACTGTCCAGCCCACGCGTCATCCCGCAGATCCCCAGCCTGATCGCCGCCTTCCGGGGCAGTGTGCAGACCGACCTCAGCCCGGAGCAGATCAGCCAGCTGGCCTGCCTGGGGCTGCAGATGCCGCGCCAGAACATCCGCTTCCACGCCATCCCCGAGGAGTATTTCAAGGGCACGCGCATCTACGACCCGGTCTTCAAAGGGCGTGTCTTCATCTGGGATGTGGATTACAATATCCTGCGCACGTATATCGAGGCGTTCCAGCGCGGCGACTGGCCGCAGGAGAGCGCCCCGGGCACCCCCGCCCCGGACCCATCCGCATCGATCTTTTATTGCCCATGAAACTGCCGCAGCATCCCCCCATCCCCCCGCTCAACCCCGCCGCCATCCTGCGCCAGTACGGCCTGCGCGCCGGGAAAGGCCTGGGCCAGAACTTCCTGCAGGACCCGGCCGCCCTGGAAAAGATTGCCGCCGCGGCGCAGATCGGGAAGAGCGACACCGTGCTGGAGATCGGCCCCGGCCTGGGCAGCCTGACGCGCTACCTGGCCGCAGCCGCCGCCGAGGTGATCGCGGTCGAACTGGACGCCAACCTGCTGCCGCCCCTGCGGGCCGTGCTGGCACCCTGGAAGAACGTACGCATCGTGCAGGGGGATATCCTGGAGATCCCGCCGGCCAGCCTGCTCCTGGCACCCGGCTACCTGGTGGCGGCCAACATCCCCTACTACATCACCTCGGCCATCATCCGGCACCTGCTGGAGGCGGAGGTGCGCCCGCGCCGGCTGGTGCTGACGGTCCAGAAGGAAGTGGCCGAACGCATCTGCGCCCCGGCGGGAGACCTGAGCCTGCTGGCCCTGAGCGTGCAGGTCTACGGGCGCCCCAGCCTGGCGGCGCGCATCCCGGCGGGGGCCTTCTTTCCCGCGCCGCAGGTGGACTCGGCGGTGCTGTGCATCGAGGTCGCGCCCGAGCCGCTCCTCCCCGCGCCCCTGCTGGAGACCTTCTTCCGCCTGATCCGGGCCGGTTTCAGCCAGAAACGCAAAACCCTGCGCAACTCGTTGTCGGCAGGGTTGAAGCTGGGCCCGGAGGCGGCGGCCGGGTTATTGCAGGCGGCGGGCATCGATCCCCAACGCCGGGCCGAGACGCTCGATTTGGGGGAATGGCAGCGGTTATGCGAGCAGTTCGAGGGGGATCAGGCGGGCGGCTCCAGATCGCGGTAGTTCCACTTGACCTGCCAGACGCGCAGGGCAGCTTCGAGCTGGATGCGGAAGGACATCTTGGATTTTCCCCAGCGGCGGTCGGCAAAGTAGATCGGGGTCTCGCCGATGCGGTAGCCCAGGCAGGCGGCCATGTAAGCCATTTCGACCAGGAAGACGTAACCATTGGCGCGGATGCGCTCCAGCGGCATGCCCAGCAGGGTCTCGCGCCGCCACAGGCGGTAGCCGGTGGTCATGTCGCGCAGGGAGAGGCCCAGGATGGTGCGGGCATAGAAATTGCCGAAGGCCGACAGGCCCTTGCGCCAGCCCGGCCAGCGCTCATCCACGCTGCCTCCGGCGACGTAGCGCGAGCCGAAGACCACGTCGCACGTCTCCAGCCGGGCGGCCATGGCAGGCAGCACCTGCGGGTCGTGCGAAAAATCCGCATCCATCTGCGCCACCGCCCGGGCGCCCTCGTCCAAAGCCTGACGGAAGCCCTGCAGGTAGGCCGAACGCAGGCCGAGTTTACCAGGGCGGTGCAGCACGCGGATCCGCCCGGGGTGCTCCCCGGCCAGGCCCTCGGCCAGCCGGCCGGTGCCGTCCGGGCTGGCATCGTCCACCACCAGCAGGTGCAGGTCGAGCGGCAATACAAATAAGGCGGAGACCAGCCGGGGCAGGTTCTCCGCCTCATTATAAGTAGGGACGATGACCGTAATCTGCAAGCAGGCTCCTACTTCTTGTGGCGCAGGAGTTCGATCTTGAGCAGTTCCACGTTGTCGAAGCGGCTGGTGGCGGATTCGAAGGCGCCCATACGCACCGCCAGGCGGCGCGGCAGGCTGGCGATCTGGTCGCGGTCCTTGATCGGGTAGAAATAGTCCAGCGACTGCTCCAGGCGGCTGCGGATGCGCTCCTGCAGGGCGGCGGTCTTGGCGGGTGAAACCACCAGGACGAAGTCGGTCGGGCTGAGGTGGCCCACGAAGTCATCCGGGTTGCCCAGGTCGCGCACGGCATTGTTGATCATCAGGCTGACGGCCCGCATGACATCGTCCGAAGCCACAAAGCCATACATCTCGCGGAAGGCGTCCAGGTTGTCGAGCGAGACCACCAGCAGCGCCCAGCCGGTCTTCTTCTGGAGCACCTCGGAGAGGCGCTCGTCCACCAGCGCCCCTTCGGGCAGGCCGCTGACCGGGTTGGTGAGCGTGCCCTGAGTGGAGCGGCGCAGGGCATTGCGGACGCGCAGGCGCAGTTCCTGCACGTCGAAGGGCTTGGTGATGTAATCATCCGCGCCCAGTTCCAGGCCCTGCAGGCGGTCGGCGCGGTCGCGCTTTTCGGTCAGGAAGATGATCGGCACTTCCTGGGTGCGCCGGTCGCTGCGCAGGCGCTTGGCCACCTCGTACCCGTCGATATCTGGCAGGCGGATATCCAGGATCACCAGGTCGGGGCGCATGGTCTGGCAGGAACGGACCCCGTCCTCGCCCCAGTTGACCGTGTAAACATCATATCCCTGCACGCGGAAATAGGCATTGAGCATCTCCGCCACGTCGAGGTCGTCCTCGACGATCAAAACCTTCGCCTTCGTATCGGCCACGTTTGCCTCGCCTCAGGAAATCGGTTCTTTTTGGATGATGAATTCGCAGACGTCATCGCCCATGGCGACGCAGCGCGACTCGTTGACGCGGAACTCATTGCCGCCGGAGACCCATTTCAGGCTCTCCTGCAGCAGGCCCACGGCGATGAAGCAAACCGGCTTGTCCAGCCCGGAGCGGCCGTGGCATTCGGAGCACTTATGGACGGTGTAGATCATCACGTCATCCCGGTCTTCCACGGTGCTGTGCTGGTCGCTGATCTGCGAGAAGATCTTGGCTTCGGCGGGGATGCCGATGCGCAGCTTGGCCTGCAGGGGCAGGACCTTGAAGGCCAGGTCGCCCACGCCCGCCAGGGCGCCAAAACTCTTCAGGCCGTCGGCGAAGAGGGCGCGCCCGACGCGCAGCGACAGGCCGCGCCCGCCGCGCGGGCCGTACATCTCTTCCAGGGCGACGTTGATGGCGGCCAGTTCGGCGAAATCCACGCCTTTTTCCAGGTTGTCGGGCGGGTAGGTGTCGATGTACTTGCTCAGACCGGCCAGGTTCAGGATGGCATTCAGGCCATTCTTGCCCATCACGTCTTCCAGGGCCCGCAGCAGGATCATTCCGAATTTATTGGGATAATATAAACCACTCGGTTGTATCGGGTTCATAAGGGCTCCTAAATCAGCTTGGCCAGGTCTTCCGTGGCCCGGCGCATATCCAGGAAGATCAGGCCGAGCTTGGCCTGCTCACGCGCCAGCGCCGTCAGGACGGCTTCCTGTCCAACCGACATCAGAACGACGTACCCCTTTTCCCCTTTGATATAGACCTGGTCGAGTGAACCGCGCCCCAGTTCCGTGGCGATGCGCTCACCCAGCGAAAGCATGGCTGCCGACATGGCAGAGACACGGTCTTCTTCAACGCCCTGCGGCAATGCCGAAGCGATGCTCAACCCATCCACACTGACGATCGCCGACGCCTCGATATCCGGTGAAGAGGCCTGCAGTTCGCGCAGCCGATCAACCATTTGTTGTGTTCGTGACTTGGACAAGGCTGCCCTCCGTAAAAGTGGAATCCGATCTTCGTCCCGTCCAGCTGTTTTACCACCCAGACGAGACTGCTTATTAAGATAATTTAGCACAGGCAAGGCTTTGTGTCAAGTTCGGCAGGAAAACAGGACAAATGGACGGCTTACAAAATGGAAAGCCGGACGTGCTATAATTCTGTTCCTATGCGCCGCATTCCATTTCTCCTTTTCAGCCTGGCACTGGCCGCAGCCCTGGCCGGCGCCGCCCCGGCAGCCGCCCAGGCGCCCCAACCCGGCAGCGAACCCGAGGCGGGAGCCGTCGTCTGCCCGCCGGGTGTCTACACCGCCGGCGGCCCCGGCGGGTGTGAACCGCTGGGACCCTCCGCCTACCTGGACACCTGGGCGGAGATGGGCATCCCCTACCCCGCCAATCCCCTGCCGGCCTACCCGCCGGACCCCGCCCTGCGCCAGGTGCCCTACCGCTACTTCCGCCTGGACCAGGAGCCAGTGGAGGTCTACCCCTCGCTGGCCGACGCGCAGGCCAAAGGCACCCCGCTCAAGACCTTCCCGGCCGGATTCAATTATATCTCCTACGTCGATATGGTCCAGGAGGGGGGCTATTACTTCATGCTGGCCGACTACAGCTGGATCCCCGGCAAAGGCTCGCGCATCGGCGAACTGCCGTCCTTCCAGGGCCTGCAGTTCAGTTCCACACCGCGCCTCTCGTTCGGCTGGGCCATCGAGGCCATCCCGGTGCGCAGCCAGCCGGGCTACAATACACCCGAAACCGCCCGCAGCCTGGCGCCCTATGAGGTGGTGCCGGTGTATGCCGTGCAGGAGGCCGAAGGGGCGGAATGGTACCTGATCGCCCCCTACCAGTGGGTGGAGGGCCGCAAGGTGGGCCGGGTGGAGGTGAACGCGGCGCCGCCGGAAGGCGTGGAGAACGGGCGCTGGATCGAGGCCAACCTGCAGGAGCAGACCCTCTCGGTGTATGAAGACAACCGGCTGGTGTTTGCGACGCTGATGGCCAGCGGGGCCGAGCCGCTCTGGACGCGCCCGGGACTGTTCCAGGTCTACGAGAAGAAAGAAAGCGAGACCATGTTCAACTCGGACCCGGCGGACTTCTACCATATCGAGGATGTGCCCTGGACGATGTATTTCGACCAGCTGCGCGCTCTGCACGGCGCCTACTGGCGGGCGCGCTTCGGCTACCCGCAGTCGCACGGCTGCATCAACCTGTCGCTGGGCGACGCGCACTGGCTGTTCGACTGGGCAACCGTGGGCGACTGGGTCTACGTCCACGACCCCTCCGGCCTGACCCCGACCGACCCGGCGCTGTACGGGAACGGGGCGCCGTAAGGGAGGATACGGGGGGAACATTCCCGGGAGAGAGGGGAGTGGGTAAGGTAAGTGATCTTTGGCGTGACCCAGAACAAGAAGCAGGTCGAATTCCAATTGATCTTACTACTCCCCAACACAAATTTTGGGAGCGGCTTTCATAAAATCTCAAAGCAGGTAAGGTGAATAATGATTCTAAAGTCCCGGGGCGTGTTCATCCTCTGTACGGTTATTTGTTTGGTAAGCCTTTTGGCTTGCCAGCCTCAATTCCACATCACATCCAACCTGATCAAAGGCAAGGACGATATCTTAACGTTACCCACCAACTTATCCCCAGATGGGAACTGGCTGGTGCAAATCCCGTTTAGAGAAGATCGGTCCGTCATCGAATTTTATTCCTTGGAAAAAACGCCTAAGAAGGTAAATATCCAGGTTAACCCCGGGGCTGGAAAATATCTGCAAGCATCAGCGTGGTCGCCTGACAGCACGATGATTGCAGTTGTTGGAGCGGATTTTCGCAGTAAATGCGCCTTTGATACGGTTGCGGTATACAATCTCAATGCTAATGTTCGAGTCGAGTCGTTTGTGTATAGACTCCCACAAAACGACTTGGGGTGTTTGGTTATCGCTTGGTCTCCTCATAAATAATTATCTTGCAATATACAATGGGTCTGGAGACAAGGTCTATGTTATTGACAGGGAGGCCAACCTGATTGCCAGTCTCGATCTGCAAAGAGATGGCTTCAACATCCATGTCCAAAAAATTATGTTGAAACTTCCCCACTACCGCGTGGAGTCGGCGCGGGTATCTTGATCCTTTCCGTCAAAGAAGGCAAAAAGATGTGGAAAACACAATTCATGTTTCTTATTGCAACCATGCTTTTTTGTTGTTCGTGCGTACCAGGTCCCGGCGCCGGGCTGACCCCTGATCCACGAGTGCAGGTTTCTCCAACTGTGCACCGGAACCCAACTGATAACAATGGCATACCCTCGAATTCCGGGATTGAAACAGATTGCTATCAAGTTATATCTGAGCCTCATGCAAAAGTAGAAATAGACGGCACAATCTTATCTTCTGACCGCTCATCTTATAAAAACGCGCCTTATTTGGAATATCGCGAAGTTATGTCACGCACTGATGGGGGGACATGGATCACTTTGGCAGATTTACATGATCCCTTTCTTTATATGACAATCTCCCCAGGCCATCAAAAAATGGCCTATTACAGGCCAGAGCGCGAGACCCTGGAAATTGCCAACATAAATAAGCCAGCCCTAAAAAGTTTCACTTGGAATAAAGGAAAATGGAGCTACATTACCGGCTGGCTGGATGAACAACATCTGGTGATAGAGTTGTCTGGTGGTGCTCCTGCTGCCCTGCTTGTTCTTGATATCGAATCAGGCGAAGAAAAAATACTTTATCCAAAATTCCCAGATATCTATACCCTCGATAGAATGTTCGACTGGGACGGGTGGGGAGAAACCGTTTATAACGCGGCCCTGAATAGAGCAGTTTATGCCGGTTATGTGGGAACTACTTATCGTTATGTTTTATGGGATTTGGAATATGAGAAACCTGTTACCTTTCTAGAATCAACAAACAACATAAAGTCACTTGCCAGAACGCCCCGCTGGTCTCCAGATGGGTCCCAATTTTTGGTGCCGTCGCCCGTGACTTATCAAAATCAAGGTAGCGAAGAATTGTTTCGCGTGAGCGCTGATGGAACGACCATTCAATTAACCGATTTGACTTCCCTGTATGGAGCGGTTGGTTTCTCGCAAATGAATTGGTCTCCCGACGGGCGATATATCGCTTTCTATTTTTTCGCTGCAAAATATTTCCAGGGTGAGCGGCTGGCAATTTACGATACCTATTCCCAGCAGGCATTCGACCTGTGTGTTCCTGCCCTGCAAAATTTCGACTATGATCCAACTTTCCCACCTCGACGATCCACTCTTTATGAATTAATTCCTCCCCCCATCTGGTCACCGAACAGCCGGCAAATCCTCGTTGAAAACCGTTTTTCCAATGATAGAAGCCGTCTGATCTTGGTGGACATATACAAAGAAAGCGCGATTGAAATTGGAGAAAATCTTGAACCAATTGGCTGGGTTGGACAACCTTAGCCCGCCCCTCTTAACAAAGGTTTGTGGATCTTCTCAAGGATTCCGCTCCCAAGGGTTATTTTCCAGGCGCGGTTTCCTTTTCCGGGATGGCGGAGATCAGGGCGCGTAGCGCTTTGTTCACCTGCTCTGCAGAGGTAAAAACCCTGGCAACGTCCGGATCGATCATGACGATCAAAGGTTCATTTTGGGTGCGCGCGGCAAAGCGGTTTGGCTTTGCTTTTCGATAGTCGAATTGATATTCGGGGGCCAG
>CAYLXB010000007.1:0-34042 GCA_964387495.1 uncultured Anaerolineaceae bacterium | reverse complement strand
GAATGGCAAAACGAGGGAACCTGGGACTGAGGTTCCGGATGACGAGGGACAAAACGAGTATTTACCCGGCTGGGGTATAATCACCACCAAATTCATTTCCTTGAGGCGATATGATCTTCTACGGCAAAAATATCCTGTTCGTGGGCGCGCACCCGGACGATATCGAACTGGGCTGCGGGGCCTTCATCCACCACATCCTGCCGGTCAGCCAGGTGCTGTGCGTGACATTATCGGACAACCAGAAGAACACGACCCTGAAGAACGTGGCCCGGGAGCACCGCGACAGCATGCAGGCGCTGGGCGTGCCGGCCGGGCAGGATATCCTGGAGGCTTTCGAGACCCGGCGCTTCCCCGACCAGCGCCAGGAGATCCTGGAATACCTGCTGAAACTGCGCCGCGAGTTCAAGCCAGAGATCATCTTCGCGCACACCCGCCAGGATATCCACCAGGACCACAACGTGGTCACCGAGGAGTGCCTGCGCGCCTACCGCGGCGCCACCGTGCTAGGCTATGACGTGCTGCGCTCCTCCTACGGCTTCTTCCCGCACTTCCTGGCCGAGGTGGAGACCGCGGACGTGGAGGCCAAGCTGGCGGCCCTGGCCTGCTACACGACCTACACGGATAAATATTATTTCGATGCCAGCATCCTGCGCGCCACCATGATCCGCCACGGGGCGCTGGCCGAACGCGAGTTTGCCGAGGGCTTCGACATCCTGCGCATCGTGGGCCAGTTCGGCAAGTGCATTTAGGCAACAGGAGGATACCAGGCCATGGATCTTGACGAACCGGTCTTCAAACCCCGCCATGCCCCGGCCCTGGCGCTGGCCCTCTACGGCCTGCCGCTGGCCTTCTTCGGCCTGCTGTGCGCCTCGGCCAGCATCTGGATGATCAATTCGCCGCTCTTCTGGGGCTTCCTGCTGCTGGCAGGCATCCTGGCCTCGCTGGTGCCGTTCTTCACCGTGCGGCTCATCCTCTTCCGGGAGCGGATGGTCATCCGGCGCTACCTGCTGCCGGATATCAGCCTGAACCACGACGAGGTCCAGTCCGTGGACGCCTCCGCCATCCACACCAACCGGGGGCGGGTGCGCCTGGGCGGCATCCGGAACGCGGCCGAACTGCAGGAACAGGTGCGGCGCTGGCAGGCGGCCCGGGTGCTGAAAGCCAGCCAGCCGCATGCCCCGCAGAAGGCTTATATCGAACTGCCGCAGCGCGGCTACGGCACCTATGCCGTGGTCTGGGGGCTGCTGTTCGGGATCATCGGGCTGTACCTGGTGCCCGCCTCGCTCGGGCTGGATGCGCGCTGGGTGATGGGCGGCATCTTCGTGCTGGTCTACCTGGTCTACATCTACGTCCTGCCGCGCGTCCTATGAACCAGCCCATGACCAGCCTGCCGCCGAACTTCCGCTTTTCGCAGTCTTCCCTGCAGGATTACAGCGACTGCCCGCGGCGCTTCCAGCTGCGCTACCTCGAGCGGCTGGACTACCCGGCCATGGAGACCGAACCGGCGCTCGAAAACGAGCGCCGCCTGGAGGAAGGGGCCGCCTTCCACCGCCTGGCGCAGCAGTACCTGGCCGGCATCCCGGCGGAGAAACTGGCCCCGCTAGCCAACACCCCCAACCTGCAGGGCTGGTGGGACAATTTCCTGGACTTCTGCCAGGCCGGGCTGCCCAAAGCGGCCCGCCTGCTGCCGGAGGTCACGCTTTCGGCCCGGCTGGGGGATTTCCGCCTGCTGGCCAAGTACGACCTGCTGGCGCTCCCCCCGGATGGCAGGGCGCTGATCTACGATTGGAAGACCTACCGCCACCGGCCGCGCCCGGAGCGGCTGGCCGCCCGCTGGCAGACGCGCGTCTACCGGGCCTTGCTCTGGCAGGCCGGGGCGCACCTGAACCAGGGGAAGCCGTTCGCAGCGGAATCGATCGAGATGATCTATTGGCTGGCGAATGCCCCGCACGAGGCGGCGCATTTTCCGTATTCGGAAGCGCAGGCCCGGCGCGACTGGGACGGGCTGGGCCGCCTGGCGGCGGAGATCGCCGCCGCGGGCAGTTTCCCGAAGACCGAGGAGAAAAAGGCCTGCCTGTTCTGCACCTACCGGTCATATTGCGGCCGGGGGGTGTCGGCGGGCAGCTGGGAGGAGATGGAGGGGGAGGAGGAACGCGAGGAGGAGGGGTTCGAGTTGAATTTCGAACAGATCATGGAGATCGAGTTTTAAGCTTTGGTACACGGGGAGGGGTACACGGATCCCCAAAGGGGACGCTGTTTCACGGATTACACGGAGTTTCACGGTTTTTTTGGGGGCCGTGTTGAATGCCGGGTTTCCGCAGAGAGTTCAAAGTGTAAGAGGATGGAGTAACCGGAGACGAACGGGGATACCCTTCGGGTACGATGTCGCGCCGGACGAATACCGGCTCCCGCAATAACAGTTATTTTTCGAGGAACAGACCCAGGTGGTTGGCGACGGGGCGTTCGCGGCCGGGGATGTATTGGTCAATGGGCGAGTTGAGCACCTGCGGTTCGCCGTCCGGCCCGGCAGCCACCAGGGTGGAGGAGCCGCCGCCGTCCAGGGCCATGGCGTAGTAGGCGCCCTGGGAGAGCAGGATGTCAGCCAGCTGGGCATAGGAGGCGCCCTGGCTGTAGAAGGGCTGGCGGCCGTCCACGACCACCAGGTAGATCCAGCGCCCGTTGCGGTTGATGCCCACCGCGGTGCGCGGCTGCAGGACGGTGTCATCCAGCCCGGCCACGGCCTGCCCCTTTTCGACCAGCATCCGGTCGCCGGAGATGGCGTGGAAGACCCGCCCCGGCTCGACGTTGAACGACAGGTCATTGCCGCGGCTGATGTAGAGCGTCGGCGCCTTGCCGGTATCCAGCTCATCTCCCCGGGCATAGACCTCGCCGCGCGCCGCAGAGAAGCCGTTGGGGGTCACCGGGTCCCCCGCATGGGGATAATAGTCCAGCGGCCCGCGCGACCACCAGGGGTGGAAGCCGTCGCCGTTAATGGCGACCTGCACGCCGGATTCTTTCAGGAACTGGGATGTGGTACGCGCCTTGAGCGGGGCATCTTCGCCGGCATCCGCGGGCGTGACCCAGAATCGCACGCCGCTCTCGCGCTTGTCCACAATGATGAGGTGCACCAGCATGGCATGCGGCATGATGTGCACCTCGCGCCGGTAGGTGACGCCGGGGTACAACTGGCGCTTGACCGGCACGGGGGCCGGGCGGCCGCGCGCAAAGATGGCATAGCCCCCCGCGCCGCAGACCAGGCAGGCCGCCAGCAGGATGAACAGCAGCCAGACCAGCCGCAGTCTATTACGCCTGGGCCGCATGTCCGGTTTCCGCCTGGCGCATGCCCTGGAAGGCCTGGATGGCGACTTCGAGCATGCCCCGGTCGGGCTGGCGGGTGGTCAGTTTCTGCAGGGCCAGGTTCGGACGCACCAGCAGGCGTACGAAGGGCGAATCGAGGTGGTTGGCGGTCCAGCGGATGTATTCGACCGCGATGCCCGCCAGGACGGGGATGAGCAGCACCCGGCTGAGCAATTTCCAGCCCAGTGAAAGGTCCCCCAGCAGGGTGAAGGCCAGGATCGAGATCAGCGCCAGGGTCAGCAGGAAGGCCGTGCCGCAGCGGGGATGTTCGAGCGGGAAGCGTTCCACCGATTCGGGCGTCAGTTCCGCCCCGGCTTCGAAGGCGTTGATGGTCTTGTGCTCGGCGCCGTGATAGGCGAACAGGCGCCGGGCTTCGGGCATGAAGCCGATGGCCCAGATGTAGCCCACCACCAGCAGCAGGCGGATGGCGCCCTCCACCAGGCTGCTCCAGAAGACGTTCCACTGGCCTGCCGCCGCCCCGGCAGTCAGCCCGAACAGGTGCTCACCCAGGCTGACCAGTCCGGCCGGCAGCAGGAAGAACAGCCCGATCCCCAGCAGTATTGAAAGCCCCAGGGTCATGTACAGAGCCGGGCCTTCCAGTTTCTCGTCCTCACCGGTCTGCATGTTGGCCGAAAGGGTCAGGGCGTGCATGCCCAGGCCGAGCGCATCCCAAAGCAGGATGACGCCGCGCAGGAAGGGCACCTGCGTCAGGCGGCTGCGGTACAGGCCGGCCAGCGGTTCGGTGTGGGTGACAATCTGCCCGCCGGGGGCGCGCATGGCAATGGCCAGGGATTTCTGGCCGCGCATCAGCACGCCTTCGATGACCGCCTGGCCGCCGTATGTGATGATTCGATCTTCCATGAGAATATACCTGTAAGGTTGCCGGCGGGGCTGCGGCCCCGCCGCTGAAGTTTCCGTTTCCCGAGCCCGGATCAGGGCTTGAGATTATGGAAGAAATGGATCAGGGACTGGATGCCCTTTTCCCAGGTGGGCAGGTGCAGTTTCTCGTTGGGCGAGTGCACGTTGTCATCCGGCAGGCCGAAACCGGTCAGCACCGATTCGGCGCCCAGGTTCTTCTGGATGAAGAGTACCGCCCCGATCGAGCCGCCATCGCGCTTGAAGAGCGGCGCCGCCCCCCAGACGGTTTGCATGGCCTGCGAGAGCGCCCGCACGCCGGGGTGGTTGCGGTCGGTGATGGCCGCGCCGGCGTTGTGCAGGTTCTTGACTTCCCAGCGGATGCTCCTGGGGGCGTGGGTTTCCAGGTAGCGGACCAGCTGCTGGTAGGTTTCGGAGGGCGTCTGGTCGGGCACCAGGCGGCAGGAGATCTTGGCCATGGCCCAGGCCGGCAGAACGGTTTTGCTGCCCTCGCCGGTGAAGCCGGAGAGCAGGCCGTTGACCTCCAGGGTGGGCCGCGCACCAACGCGCTCGATGGGCAGGTACTCGGGCTCGCCCCACAGGGCCGGGGCACCGGTCTGCTCGAGGTAGAAGGCCTCGTCCATCGGCAGGCGGGTGAAATCGGCATGCTCCTGCAGATCGACCGGGCGGACCTTGTCGTAGAAGCCCGGCAGGGTCACCCGGCCGCTGGCGTCGTGCATGCCGGCGATCAGTTCGATGAGCGCCTGGGCGGGGTTGTGCACCGTGCCGCCGAACAGGCCGGAGTGCAGGTCGCGTTCCGGGCCGTAGACGCGCACCTCGGCGTACATCAGGCCGCGCAGGCCGTAGGTGATGGTCGGCTGGCTGGCCGAGATCATGCCCGCATCCGGGTTGAGGCAGAAGTCGCAGGCCAGCAGGTCCTGGTGCGCCTGGATGAACTCCTCCAGGTGTTCCGAACCGACCTCCTCCTCGCCTTCCACCAGCCACTTGACATTCACCGGCAGGCCGCCGGCGCGTACGAGGGACTCGACCGCCTTCATGCTGGCCAGCACCTGGCCCTTCATATCCGAGGTGCCGCGGCCATAGAGGTGCTCCCCCATCTGGACCGCCTCGAAGGGCGGAGTGTTCCACAGTTCCAGCGGGTCGACCGGCTGGACATCGTAGTGGCCGTAGATCAGGACGGTGGGCGCCGCCTTGCCCGCCCCGAGCCACTCGGCATACACCGCCGGATGGCCGCGGGTCGGCAGAACCTGCGCCTTCTGCATCCCGATCTGCTCCAGCCGGGCAGCCACCCATTCCGCCGCCCGCTGGACATCGGCCTTGTATTCCGCGCCGGTGGAAATCGAAGGGATTGCCACCAATTCCTTGAGTTCATCCAGGAAACGCCCCCTGTTCTCCCGGGCATAACGAAGTGCCAGTTCGAGTGATTCGGCCATTTTCATCCATCTCCAATCTGATCGAAACCCGCCAGGTTCTACACAGGTTTCAGGTTCCCGTGCAGGAACCAGTAGGGGTCACGCGGGAAAAGCGGCTGCAGGCTGGCATCCCAGACGAACCCGCCGGGGATGAAACTGAAACGCAGGATGCGGTCCAGTTCGGTCAGGGCCTCCGCCTCGGGGGGCAGGGCCTCCAGTTCCTGCAGCAGCAGGTGGATCATCACCCGCCAGGAGACTTGCCGGGGATATTCTCCGGCATGCTCCTCGGGGCTGTGGCGGTAGTCCGCCAGGAAGGTGTGCCACAGCCCGGTCCGGGCGCGCAGTTCGTGCCTGATCTTGCGCTCCCAGGCAGCCGGCCAGCCGGCGTGCAGGCGGTGCATCTCGGCATCCAGTGCTTCCAGGTCACGCGGCCCGGCAGATTCCAGGCGCTTGCGGGCCAGCAGCAGGCCGCCCACGGTCAGCATGGGCAGGCTGGCGGAGCTGGAGAGCTTCCAGTAGAGCTGTTCAGACAGCAGATAATCCCGCAGCTCCGGAATGCCCGCTTCGAAGAAAGAGCGATCCTGCGCAGGGGTGTACATTTCACATACCTCAGGGGGTGGCCGCCGCTTCGGGGGTCTGCTCGAGGGAACGGCGGGTGCGCATGTACCAGAGAGGCAGGTCCGCCAGGCGGTCGCTGGGATCGTACAACGGCGGCATCTGCACGTTCTGCACCTGCACATCCACACCGTAGGAATAAACCGGGAAGTAGAGCGGGATGGCCGGCATTTCCCTGGCAAAGACCACCTGGAAATTGCGGTACAGGCGCATGCGGGCGGCCGTGTCGGTGTTGGTGCGCGCCTGCTCCAGGTATTCACTGGCCGTGCGGCTGTCCCACTGGGAATAATTCTGCCCGCCAGTGGCCTCGGCCTGGTGCCAGAAGGGATAAGGATCCGGGTCGGGCGTGCGCGTCAGGTTCAGGTCCACCAGGGCAGCCTGGTACCTGCGCGGGGTCAAATAGGCGCTGACCAGCTGGTCATAGGGCACCGCCTGCAGGTTGACCTGCACGCCGATCGCCGCCCAATCCCGCTGGATGGATTCGGCGATGCCGGTATGCTGGGGGTCATCGGGGTGCAGCAGGGTGAAGGCCAGGTTCTGGCCCTCCTTGGCGCGCACCTCCCCGCCGCCGGCCGGCAGGCTGTAGCCGAGCTGCTTCAGCATGGCCACCGCCGCCTCGGGGTCATAGCCGATATGCTCGAGGCTCTCGTACCAGGCCCACGAACCGGGCAGGATCGGCCCGTCGGCAGGGATGGCCTGGCCGTTCAACAGGCGGTCGATGAGATACTGGCGGTTCAGCCCCTGCACCAGGGCACGCCGCAGGTCCGCCTCCTGGAAGAAGGGCACCTCGGGATTGTTCAGGTTGAAGAGCACGATGCTCAGGACCGGCTGGCGGCTGGTGTAGAGCGAAAGGCTGGTTTCGGCCAGGGCTTCCGGCAGGAGGCTGGTGGGGATCTGGCTGATGCCCATCACCTCTCCGGACTGGTAGGCATCCAGCGCCTCGGCGGCGCCGGGGTAATACCGGAAGACCACCTGGGAGATCAACGGCTTCTGGGCGTAATAGCCCGCATAGGCTTCGAGCACCACCCCCGTGATCCGCCCGCCGCTGACCATCAACCGGCCGAACCTGTACGGCCCGCTGCCGACCGGCGCCAGGTTGAAGGCCGCATCCGGGATCTGCCCGGCCGGCAGGCTTTCCAGGAGGTGCTTCGGCAGGACCCCAAAGGTCAGGTAGTCCAGGAAGGGGGCATACGGTTCGGTCAGGGTGAACTTAAGGCCCGTTTCGCCCAGTTTCTTGACCTCGATCCCCGCCCACAGGTCCTTGATGTCCTGCGGGTAGAAAGAGGCCTGGCTTTTCATCAACTCGATGGTGAAGATGACATCGTCCACCGTCACCAGCGTGCCGTCGTGCCAGGTGGCGTTGGGCCGCAGGGTGAAGTTGTAAATTGTGCCGTCCTGGGAGACACCCCACGATTCGGCCAGGTCGGGCTGGGGCATGCCGCGCGCGTCGAAGCGGATCAGCCCGCTGAAGAGCAGGCGGTCCACATCCCGGTCGGCCTGGTTGTTCCAATCCAGCAGCGGGTTCAGGCGGCTCAGCGAGCCGACCAGCGCCTCGGTGTAGACGCCGCCGGGCGCGGGTTGAGGCAGGAGCGGCACCAGCACCGACTCCTGTTGACTGAGCAGCAGCACCCCGACGATGACCAGGGTAAGCAGCACAACCAGGATCTGCCAGCGTAGTTTCTTCATAAGCAAAAAGAAAGGCCATTGCCCCATCCCGGCGCGGGCGCCGCGGCCAGGGGAACGGCCTTCCACAGGATGATGAAGACTAGCGCGAAAGGAAAAGGGAAACGATCGCCAGGACGAAGAACAGAATTGCCAGGAAAATCGTCACCGAAAAAAGGGTCTTCTCGATGCCGCGCCGGGCGGTGAAGACGGTACTGCTGTCAGCACCGGTCAGCCCGCCGCCCAGGCCAGCGCCCTTGCTTTGCAAGATGACACTGGCGATCAAGGCAATCGAAGTTATAATCATAGCCACATCAATATACTGGGTCATTCAGAACCTCCTGCGAAATAGCGGGCAAATTATACCTGTGAAGCGGTAAAATCGTCAACCAAGAGTATTTTTTATGCACGAGATCCTGGTCAACTTACACATGCACACACGCTACTCGGACGGCAGCGGCTCCCACCGCGACATCGCCCAGGCCGCCATGCAGGCCGGGCTGGAGGCCGTCATCGTCACCGACCACAATGTCTGGGTGCAGGGCGTGGAGGGCTATTACCGGCAGGGCGCCCGGCGCGTCCTGCTGTTGGTGGGGCAGGAGATCCATAACCAGCAGCGCGAGCCGCAGAAGGACCATGTCCTGGCCATCGGCGCCGAGCGGGATGTGGCCGCCTTCGCGGAAGACCCGCAGCTGCTGATCGATGCCATCCGCAAGGCCGGCGGGCTGGCCTTCCTGGCACACATCCACGACCCCGAACAGCGCACCTTCAACGAACCGGATATTTCCTGGGTCAGCTGGGAGGTGCAAAACTACACCGGGATCGAGTTGTGGAACGGTTTCAGCGAGTTCAAGGGCCGCCTGAAGAACTACCCGGCCGTATTTCCCCGAGTTGATCGCCCGCGGGCCGTATCCGCAGGCCGTGCAGAAGTGGGACGAACTGCTGCTGGACGGCCGGCGCGTGGTGGCCGTCGGCGGCTCGGATGCGCATGCCATGCATGCCAGCCTGGGGCCGATCCGGCGCACGGTCTTTCCGTACGAGTTCCATTTCTCGGCCATCAACACCCACCTGCTCCTGCCGGAACCGTTGAGCGGGGAGGCCGAAAAGGACCGCCGCCTGATCCTGGAAGCCTTGAGCGCCGGGCATGCCTTCATCGGCTATGATCTGCCCGCCCCCACGCGCGGCTTCCGCTTCACCGCCCAGGGGAAGGAAGCCAGCGGCATCATGGGCGACGAGATGCGCGCCGGGGGCGGTGTGACCCTGCAGGCGCGCCTGCCTGCGCTGGCGGCCGAGATCCGCCTGATCAGGGATGGGAGGTGCCTGCGCACCTGGAAACAGGCCCAGGCCTGCGCCCACATCACCACCGAGCCGGGCGTCTACCGCCTGGAGGTCTACCGCCATTACCTGGGACGCCTGCGAGCTTGGATCATCAGCAACCCGGTCTACCTTCGCTGACGCTTCTCTTGAAACAGGAGGTTTCATACCAGCCGCCCTCCATGTCCCCCTGAGGGAGCGTTCTTCTCGGCCGAAAGGTCTCCCAGGCTGTCGCGCAGATGTTTCGGCGGGAGTACGCCGCCTCAGCCCGGCACGCTTGAAGGGCTTCAAGAAAACCGTGGAACCCTGAAAAGATGTCCTTCCCAAACGGGGAGCAGTGTGATAAACTACACCCCGTTTCGGCACAGAACCTGTGCCGCTTTCCACTCCCGGCTCCGCCTGCGGCGCCGTCCGGGAGCAACCCCGAGGAAAGGAGGTCCCTATGCGAAAATATGAATTGGTTGTCCTGATTCAGCCCGACCTGGAAGAGAACGCCACGAACGCGGCGCTCGACAAGATCAAAGGCTGGGTCACCGAATCCGGCGGCAGCGTGGATAAAATGGACGTCTGGGGCCGGCGGCGCCTGGCTTACCCCATCCGCAAGCAGCGCGAGAGCCAGTACGTGCTCTTCAACCTGAGCCTGCCCCCCAGCGCGTCTGCAGGGCTCGAGCGCAACCTGCGCTTCCTTGAGCCTGTCATTCGCCATATGCTGGTCACTGTATAGTCAAGATGTCCTTGCCCGGTCAGTTTTTGTGAGGAGAACTTTATGAGCCGAGGCTTAAACAAAGTGATGATCATTGGCCAGCTGGGCCGGGAACCGGAAATGCGTTACACCCCCTCCGGCCGACCAGTGACCACGTTTTTGGTGGCGGTCCCCCGCTCGTGGAACACTGCGGATGGCGAGCGCCACGCCGAAACTGAATGGTTTAACATTGTCACCTGGGGCAACCTGGCGGAAATTTGCAAACAACACCTGACCAAGGGACAGCAAGTGTATATCGAAGGCCGCCTGCAGACCCGCCGCTGGGATGACAAGGAAGGCATCAAGCACACCAGCATCGAAATCGTCGCCAGCGAGATGATGATGCTCGGCGAACGCCGTGAAAATAACCAGGCCCACGAGGAAGCGGGCACGGAAGAGAACGGCCGGGCGGCCGGCGAAGATGATGAGTTCCCGTTCTAGGAACGGAGTAATTGGAGAAAACCTATGCCTGACGATCGTGATCGTGGAAGAAATGAAGGCAGTGGCGAACAGTCGCAGGAACGCCGCTATTTTGCGCGTCCCAAAGTCTGCCAGTTCTGCGTGGACAAGCAACTGACCATTGACTACAAGAAAGCAGATCTGCTGCGCCGGTTCATCACCGACGACGGCAAGATCCGTCCCCGGCGCCAGACCGGCAACTGCGCCAAACACCAGCGCGAGGTCGCCGGCGCCGTCAAGCAGGCGCGCTACATCGCCCTGCTGCCCTATACCGGCAAATTCTGGGAAGAAGGCTATTCATAGGCCGCATGGGCGCAGGGTATGTCCTGACATGCCCCGCCCTGTCAATAAGAGAAATCTATGGATAACAAGCCCAAACCCGCAACCCTGAGCAAGAAACACATTGCCCGCCTGGAGCGTGAGCGCAGGCAGGCGGCCATCATCCGCTGGGTGGCTGGTCTCGTCATCCTGGCCTCGATCCTGCTCGTCGGCTACGGCCTGCTGGAGATCAACGTGCTGCGGCAGTACAAGCCCGTGGCCACGGTCAACGGCGAGAAAGTAAGCCTGAAGGCCTACCAGATGAAGGTGCGCACCTACCGCCAGAACCTGATCGGGCAGTACCAGATGTACCAGTTCTACTCCCAGCTGGGCATGGATGCCTCCCAGTACATGCAGCAGGTGGCAGACCAGCTGGGTGCGAATTCCGCCGCGGCACAGGCCCTGGGCCAGGAGGCGCTGGATGCGCTGATCGGGGATGTGCTCGTCCGCCAGGAAGCGGAAAAGCGCGGCATCAGCGTCAGTGACGAGGAGATCGAGAAGGAAATCCAGTCACAATACAATTACTACCCCGACGGTACACCGACCCCCCAGCCCTACTCGACCGAGATGCCGGCGCCGACCCTTTCGGCGGAACAACTGGCCATCGTGACCATCACGCCGACGGCCACCGACCTGCCGACCGCCACGCCGCAGGGCAGCCCCACCCCGGGCCCCAGCGCCACCCCCACGGCGGTGCCCAGCCCCACGGCCACCAGCGCCCCCGAGCCGACCGCGACGCCCTATACCCTGGAAGGTTACCAGCAGGTTTACGACGACGCGCTGACCGAGTATGATAAAAGCCTGAAGATGAGCGAAGCCGATTTCCGGAACGCCATCAAGGATCAAGTGCTCCACCAGAAAGTGCTCGAAGCCGTCACGGCCGACCTGCCCAAAACCCAGCAAATGGTCTGGGCGCGGCACATCCTGGTCGCAGACGGGGCAGTGGCACAGGTTATCCGCCAGCGCCTGCTGAAGGGCGAGGACTTCGCGGCCGTGGCCGCAGAAGTGTCCACGGACCCCGGCTCGAAAGACTCCGGCGGCGACCTGGGGTGGTTCACTACGGGTGCCATGGTGCCCGCCTTCGAACAGGCTGCCCTCAGCCAGAAATTGTTCGAAATCGGCGAACCGGTGCAGAGCGATTATGGCTACCACATCATCCAGGTGCTCGGCCGCTACGAACGCCCGATGACCGACAGCGAATTCAAGGAAGCCCAGCAGAGAGCCTTCGACGAATGGCTGGCCGAGACCCGCGCAGAAGCCGAGATCACCACCAATGACGAGTTGTGGAGGAACAACACCCCGGTGGACCCGGTGCTGCAAGTCGAGAGCATCCCGTACTAAAATCACGTCCGAATTGAAACAGCCGTCCCGTTTGGGGCGGCTGTTTTTGTTTTCGCAGGCGGGGCGCGCTAGCCGCGCGTGCCGAGCATCTCGTCGCTGACCTCGTCCAGTTTCAGGCTGATCATCTGGCTGGCAGAATCGCGGCCCATGGTGATGCCGTAGATCACATCCGCCGCCTGGACGGTGTTGCGGTTGTGGGTGACGATGATGAACTGCGTCTCGCGGCCCAACTCGGCCAGCAGGTCGCGGAAGCGGCCGACGTTGGCCTCGTCGAGCATGGCGTCCACCTCGTCCATCACGCAGACCGGCGTGGGCGAGACCTTGAGCAGGGCAAAGACCAGGGCGATGGCGGTCAGGCTGCGTTCGCCGCCCGAGAGCAGTGCCAGTCCCTGCTCACGGCGCCCGGGCAGGCGCGCTTCGATCTCGATCCCGGTCTCGACCAGGTTCTCCGGGTCGGTCAGGGCCAGGCGCGCCGAACCGCCGCCGAACAGGCGCACGAAGATCTCGCGGAACTCGCGGTCCACCGCCTGGAAGGTCTTCTGGAACTCCTGCTTGGTGAGTTCATCCAGCTCGGCGATGACCTCGTGCAGGTCGGCCTCGGCCTTGTGCAGGTCGGCCACCTGGCTGGTCATGAACTCGTAGCGGTCGTGCTCGGCGTCGTATTCCTGGCGGGCCTCCGGGTTGATCGGCCCCATGCGGCGCAGCTGGGCGCGCTGCTGGGTCAAGTGCGTCTCCAGATCGGGCGGCAGTTCGGTCAGGACCGGCAGCTGCTCGACCATGCCGTCCAGCGGCAGGGGCACGGCGCCTTCGATGGAGCTCTCATAGGCGAAGGAGACCAGTCCGAAATCATCCTCGATGCGCTGGCGCAGGGTGGTCAGGGCCTCCTGGCGGCGGGTCAGCTCCATCTGGGCCTGGGCCGTGGTGCGCTCGGCAGTGGAGAGGGCCCGCTGGGCTGCCGACTCCTGCTCCTGGAAGTGCGCTTCCTGCCCTTCGGCCGTCTCCAGCTCCTTCTCGGCAGGCTCGATCTGCACCTGGAGCGCGGCAAGCTGCCCGTTCAGGTCCGCCTCGCTCTGGCGGAGCGATTCCTTCTGCGCCTCCAGCCCGGTCAGCGACCCGGCGGCCTCCTGCAGGCGGCGCTGGAGGCCCAGTCCCTGCTCCTTGAGGCGCTGGGAGGCTTGGGCGCGCTCCGCCTGGCGGGCATGCGCATCCTCCAGGGCGCGCGCCGCGACCGCAGCCCGCGTACCCCAGTAGGCCACCTGCTCCTGGGCTTCGTCCAGCACCAGCCCGGCCAAGTCCGCTGCCAGCAGACGCACCGACTCCATGGACTGGGACAGCCTGGTTTCCAGGTCGGCCTGGGCAGCCTGCACACGCCGGCGCTCGGCATCCAGGTGTTCCGCCTCGGCCCGGGACTGGGCCTGCTGGGACTGCTGCCACTCGTGCTGGCGGCGGGCGGATTCGAATTCCAGGGACGCCTGGCGCTCGGCGGCGCGCTGCTCCTCCAGCGACCGGCGCAGGCCCCGCCGGGATTCTTCCAGCCCGGCCTGCCTGCGGCGGGCCTCCTCCAGCTGGGCAGACAGACGCTCAAGTTCCCGGTCCAGGGCAGACAGGCGCTCGCCTGCCTCGTCCAGGGATTGCTGCAGTTCCCGCTTTTGGCGCGGCCGGCTCAGGCTGCCGGAGAGGGCGGCCTTGCCCGCCAGCACCAGCCCGTCTGCCCGGAAGACCTCGCCGCGTAAAGTGACGACGCGCACATGGGCGGGCTGCCCCTGGAGCAGACGGCGGGCGGCGGTACGGTCGCGCACCACCAGCACCTGGCCGAGCAGCAGCTCCACCGCCGGGCGCAGGGCCGCAGGGGCTTTGACCAGCTCCGCCGCCAGGCCCAGGCAGGCTTCGTCTTTGGGAGGCCTGAGCGCAGTCAGGCCGGCCAGCCATTCGAGCGGCAGGAGCGCAGCCCGCCCGGCGGCATCCTGCTCGAGCAGCTGCAGGGCCTGTTCGGCATCCTGCCCCGATTCGAGCAGCACGGCCTCCAGGTGCTCGCCCAGGGCCGCAGCGATGGCCGTCTCGTACTCGGCCGGCACGTCCAGGGCCGCGCTCAGGGCGCCGCGCGTGCCCCGCAGGCGGCTCTGGCGGACCGCCTCCAGCAGGAAACGGGCGCCTTCGCCGTAGCCGGCCAGGGACTGCTCGGCCTGCTGGAGCACCTCGAACTGGGCAGCCAGGCGGGCCTGCCCGGCATGCAGGGCGGCACGCTGTTCCTGTTTCTGGCGCCGGATCGACTCCAGGGCGGCGGTCTGTTCGCTGTGGGCTTGCAGGGCGGTCTCGGCCTCCTGCAGGTCCTTCTCCGCGGCAGTCCGCGCCGCGGCAGCCGCCTGGTGGCGCGCCTCGGCCTGGCGGGCGGCCTGGGCCGCGTTCTGGATGGCCTGCTCGCTCTCGGCCAGGCGCTTCTGCAGACCTTCCAGTCGGGAGGTGAATTCGTCCTGGCGGGCCTTCTGCTCGGCACGGCGGGCGTGCAGGCTGCTGACCAGCTGGCGGGCGGCCTGCAGTTTTTCGTCCACGGCGGCGCGCTCGGCCTGGCGGGTCTGCAGGGCCGATTGGGCCGCGCTCAACTGGCTGCGCGCCTCGGCATGCTCGGCCTCCTGGCGTTCCACTTCCTTGACGGCCTCCACCAGTTTCTCCTGCAGGGCAGCGGCCTCGTCGGCCAGGCGTTCCTGCTCGCCGGCCAGCGACTGGCGGCTTTCCAGCAGGGAGCGGCGGCGCTCTTCCAGCACGGCCAGTTCGCGGCTGGCAGCCTCGCGCCGGGTGTGCAGGTCCGAAGATTGCCGGTGCCAGGCGTTCAGGCGCGCCCGCAGGGCCTGCACGCTCTCCCGGAAGGCGGCGCCCCGCTGCTGGCTGTTCTGGAAGGCCTGGCGCGACTCGCGCAGGGCGGCCTCCTGCTGGCGGGCCACCTCCCGGCTCCCGGCCAGTTCCTTCTGGGCGCGGTGCCAGTGGTAGCCGTACCAGTCGCGCAGCAGCAGGCGCAGGTCGTTCTGCATCTGGCCGTATTCCAAAGCCCGGCGGGCCTGGCGCTCCAGGCTGCGCAGGCGCGGCTCGAGTTCGGCGAGGATGTCCTGGACGCGTTCCAGGTTGCGTTCGGTGGTCTCCAGGCGGCGCAGGGCCTCCTCGCGGCGGGTGCGGTAAAGCCCCACCCCGGCAGCCTCCTCGAACAGGCGGCGGCGTTCATCGGCCTTGAGGGCCAGCGAGGCATCCACCAGCCCCTGGCCGAGGATGGTGTAGGTGCGCTCCGAAAGGCCGGACTGGGCCAGGAGTTCGTTGATCTCGCGCAGGCGCACCTGCTGGCCGTTGAGCAGGTATTCGTTGCGGCCGTCCCGGTAGGCGCGCCGGGCCAGGGCCACCTCGCTGAAATCCACCGGCAGCCAGCCGCTGCTGTTGTCGAAGATGACGGTGGCGGAGGCCATGCCCGCCCGCGTGCGTCCCTCCGAGCCGGCGAAGATCATATCCTCGGTCTTCTTGGCGCGCAGCAGGCTGTAGGACTGCTCCCCCAGCACCCAGCGCAGGGCGTCGGCGATGTTGGATTTGCCCGAGCCGTTCGGCCCGACAATGGCGGTGATGCCGTCGCCAAATTCGAACAGGGTGCGCGAGGCGAAGGTCTTGTAGCCGTGCAGTTCGAGGGATTTAAGCAGGAGAGGCATGAGAGGTTTTCGATTTCGGATTTCAGGGTTTGGATTACGGCACGCCGAGGCTTTCGATGGCCTGGCGCGCGGCGGCCTGGGCGGCGATCTGCTTGCTGGGGCCGCTGCCCCGCCCGCAGGCCTGGCCGTTGACGTGCACCTCCACCTCGAAGATGCGGGCGTGGTCGGGGCCGTTGGTTTCGATGGTCACATAATGCGGGGTGCCCAGCCTCTGCGCCTGGGCCCATTCCTGCAGGCGGCTCTTGGCGTCGAAGATGTCCGCCCGGGTGGTCAGGCTGTCGCGCACCTGCTCGAGCATGGGAAAGATGAAGGCTTCCACGACCGGGATGCCGCCCTGCAGGTAGAGGGCACCCACCAGGGCTTCGAAGGTGGCGCACAGCAGCAGGGGCCGTTCCCGCCCGCCGGCGGCCAGTTCGCCGCGCCCCAGGCGCATGGCCGCGCCCAGGTTCAGGCTGCGGGCGAATTCGGCCAGCTGCTCGGTGCGCACAATCGCCGAGCGCATGCGGGTCAGGTCGCCTTCGGCCATCTCCGGGCAGCGGTTATACAGCCAGGCGCCGACCATGAAGTCGAGCACGGCATCCCCCAGGAATTCCAGGCGCTCGTTGTCTTCGAGGATCTCGGGATGCTCGTTGACGTAGGAGCGGTGGGTCAGGGCACGCGCCAGCAGGTGCAGATTTTGGAACGGCAGGCCCAGGCGCCGGACCAGCTCCGCAGGCGACTCGGTCTCGCCGGTATGATTTTCGTCGAAAGACAAGGGAACCTCCCCGGAACTCAGGGGGCGCCAGTCGCTCGACCGAACCGGGGGCGACTCGCGTTCCATCAGTTCCTCAGTAGTTGTGTCCCCGATTTTACCCGCATTTGAGCGGGTTGCCTATGGGGAGCGAACCCGGAAACACCCCAAACCCGCATTGTCCTTCCCCCGGCTTGGGGGTACAATCGGTGAAACCGACGCCAATGGAGGGCACCGCTATGGACAACGCCGCCAACACCGAAACGCGCTTCCTGCACGCCATCGAAATGGGGCTGGGAGCCTGGCAATGGGGGGACCGGGTCGTTTGGGATTACGGCAGTGATTACAACCTGGACGCCATCCGGCAGGCTTTTGCCGCCACGCTCGCCCAGGGCATCCGCCTGGTGGATACGGCCGAGGTCTACGGCAACGGCCAGTCGGAGCGCATCCTGGGCCAGCTGCTGAAGGAGACCGACCTGCCCATCCTGGTCGCGACCAAGTTCATGCCCTTCCCCTGGCGGCCGGGGCCGGCCTTCCTGCTGCGCAGCCTGAAGAACAGCCTGGAGCGCCTGGGGATGGACTGCGTGGACCTGTACCAGATGCACTGGCCGTTCCCGCCCATCTCGATCGAAAAGTGGATGAGCGCCATGGCCGAAGCCGTGCAGCGGGGCCTGACGCGCACGGTGGGCGTCTCGAACTACAATCACACGCAGATGATGCGGGCCTATGCGGCGCTGGAGCGGCGCGGCATCCCGCTGGCTTCGAACCAGGTGGAGTACAACCTGTTGAACCGGCAGATCGAGAAGAACGGCCTGTTCCGGCGCTGCCAGGAACTGGGCATCCGGGTGATCGCCTACAGCCCGCTGGCGATGGGCCTGCTGACCGGCAAATACAGTCCGGAGAACCCGCCGCCGGGGCTGCGCGGGCGCAAGTACGCCCCCGCGCTCAAGCGCCTGAAGCCGCTGCTGCACCTGATGACCGAACTGGGCCGCGAACACGAGAGCAAGACCCCGGCCCAGGTGGCCCTGAACTGGTGCATCTGCAAGGGCGCCCTGCCGATCCCCGGCGCCAAAAACGTGGACCAGGCCAGCATGAACGCCGGCGCCCTGGGCTGGCGCCTGACGGAAGAGGAAGTGGCAAAACTGGACGAAGCGAGCGAGGCGGTGACGAGATAGCACGGCGGGAACCGAATAAGCCCCGAAGGTCTCATCGGATCTTCGGGGCTTTTGTCAAAATCGAATTTTACGCGTTTAATCGGTGCAGGGTGTCTCCCATCGCGGCGCAACTCGAGGGGAGAAACCCTGCGCCAGGATCCAGTTCGCAGAAAGCAGAAGCCAGCAGGCAGCACTCAGGAATATGAGCCAGGGGAAAAAAGACGAAACCCAACAAGGAGGTCGAAGTTGACGGGGACGGACCCGAGGCGGTACGCACAGCGCACGTTCCTGCGATAGCCGTTCCAGGACCCGCCGCGCAGAACACGTTCCCCCTCGGCCTCCGGCAACTCGCTTTTGGCAGGGTCGCAGGGGTAGGGCAGGTACAGGCTGGAGGTCCAGTTCCAGACGTTGCCGGATTGGTCTTCCGCCCCAAACGGGCCGTTCCCGCCTGCGGCAGCGTACGCCCCCACCGGCGAGGGTTTCAGCACCCGGCCTTCGAGGCTGTTGGCCCTGCCAGGCTCCCAATCCTCCCCCCAGGGATACAGCCGGGCCTTTTTACGGGCAGGCCGGCCGCGCGCCGCGGCTTCCCACTCGACTTCCGCCGGCAGGCGGTATTCCCGCCTCCTGACAGCCGAAAGCCAGGCGCAGTAAGCCTGCGCTTCGAACCAGGTGACCCCCACCACCGGCTGGGAGGGGTTGTTATATCTCGGGTCGTCCCAAAATTCAGGGGCGGAACGGGATTTCTCTCCAAGGTTCTTGGATACCCAAGACATAAATTCACCTTCGCTCAAACCAGCAACCCGTTCGAGTATTTCAATTTCCTCAGGCGGGAAATTACCAGTTTGTTCCAGTGCGTTCTGAATATCATCTATTTTTTGCAAAGCTTTCCAAATATCCAGCCATGCTTTGAATTGACCACCGGCTACATCCTCGCCTTTCAGCCAGCGCTTTGCCAGTTCCGTCTGCCAGTACTGCTCGTCCTGGTAGCCTCCGGCGGCCATAAAGCAGGCGTATTCGGCGTTGGTCACCGGCCATTTGCCGATCCAGAAGGCGGGCAGTTCCACCTGATGCTGGGGATGTTCACCATCAATGGCGTCTTTATCATCCGCCGCGCTGCCGATCAGGTAGGTGCCCCCCGGCACGGGCAGCATCTCCGGCAGGATGACCTTTACGCCGTTCACTTCCCGGGGCTGGAAGCGCGGGTCGCCGATGCGCCCCAGGATGAAACCAGCCTGCAGGCGGGCGCGCAGGTGGATCGTTGGGTCGTACAGGTCAGCCAGCAGGTCCTGGCGGGTCTCCGTCAGCACGGCCTCGGGCTGCTCGATCCCGGCTTCGTCCAGGCAGCGCCCGGCCAGCGCCGGGTTGGCGCGGCGCACGGCTTCGATGAGCCCGGCAGGGTCCTGGGCCAGGCCGCAGGCCAGGATGGTCGTCACCTCCCAGCCGCCGGCGGGCGGTTCGGGCAGGGGGTCCCATTCCCCCACGGCAGCAGGCGGCATGTCCTCCACCCTGCGGGGGACGCGCCACAGGCGGCCGAGGTCCTCATTCTCGTCAAAACGTCTCAACAATTCAAGAGCGGCAAAATACTCCTGCAGGACGTGGTGGCGGAAGCGCACGTCCACATCCGTAGCGGGGTCAAGGATGGTGGCGCCGCGTCCAAAGTCAAAGAGCCTGGCCGGGTCGACAGGAATGGCTTCCCCCTTGAAATCCACCGTTTCCGGCACAGCCTGGCGCGCCGTCTGGATGGCAAAAGTCAGCCCCTCGCCCTGTTCCTGCATGGCAAATGCCATTTGCGCCAGTGCCCGGCGCATGACTTCCAGGGGCATTTTCGCAGGGTGTTCCGCTTGTTCACGGTTGCAGAGCGACTCACAGAAAGCTTGAAACAACCTGCCCAGGTTGGTAAAACTCTGGTCCGGGTTGATTTTGTACAGGGTCACGAGCACCAGCAGGTTGAGCGGGTTTCTGGCGATCTCCAGCAGGCGCCCGGAGTATTCGTCCAGCCGGAAGGCCAATCCACCGGCCTTGTGGCGCTTCAGAAAGTCAATGATCTGGTCTTTCCCGAGCGGCTCCACCAGCACACGCGGCAGGTCGAGTTCGTTGCCATAATCCAGGAACCGGCCGCTGAAGACCAGGAGGTTATTACCGCGCTGATCCCGGTTGAAATTGCGCCACTCCTTCAACCGTTCCGGGCGGCTTTCGCGGGTAATTTCATTGACGCCGTCCGCCAGGATCAGGATCTGTCCGGCCTGCAGGGCCGGTGCAAATGGTGTGCCAAGGCTGCGCTCCCACTCGGTCTGTAAGAAGCCATACGGGTCACGTTCACGCTGTTCGCTCAGGCGCACAAATAAAGGAATCAGCCCGGAGTGTTTCTGAAGCCGGGCGCGGGCAGTCTCGAAAGCAATTTTTTGCAGCGTGGTGGTTTTCCCTGCTCCTGGCGCTCCAAGGATGATGAAGGCAGGGTGGCTGTCAATGGCTTCGGTTATATCTTTCAAGGGTCGCATGGTGGGCTGGCCCTGCCCAGACTGGCATTTGACCGGCACAACATATTCACTGTAGCGCACCGGCAGGTCTTCGAATTCCGGCCGTATGAGCATATTCCCAGCCAGGGGGACATACAGGTGTTCCCACGGGGCATACGTGTCGCGCAACAGCAGGCTGGTCAGGTAGATCTCTGTGCGCCGCCCGGCGTCCGCACCAGCCTGTAAAGCCGCCAACCCGTCGATATCCGCCCTGGAAAGCCGCAGGCTGTTTCCCTCCCCGGCAACGATGATCGAATCGCGCACATTGCCGCTGATCTGGATGGTGGTGCCTGGCTGGCGTAAAAGAGCGATGATCTGTTCCAGTTGGGCATCCAGGTGCGCCAGGCTGGCAGTGAAATTATGCTGGTCACCCATGACCACATCCCGCCCGGCATGGATATAATAAGTGGAAGCCTCCGGCTTTTTCCGGCTGGCAGGCAGTTTCTTTTTCCCCTTTTTCACTGCCGCCGGCTGTACTTGTGCCGGGGGCGGCCCGGCGCGCAGGTTCAGGGCCTGCACCAGGCGCTTGTATCCGCCCGGATAATCCACCCACTGCACCCCCTGGATAAAGGAGGGGAGTTCACAGTCATCCAGCCGCACCGGGATGAGAAAGATCGTGCCTTCCGGTTTTTCTTCCCGGAACTGCATGGCCCGTTTGTATTCCCGCTGGATGTAGCCCTCCTTGGCAGTCGAGAGCGCCGAGAAACACAGCAGGATGGCGCCGCTGGCGCGCATGGCCCTTTCGATCTCCAGGTTCCAATCCTGGCCGGGCAGCAGGCGTTCCTCGTCCAGCCAGGGGTCGAAGCCATCCACCCGCAGACGCTGGCACAACCTGCGCACCCTGGGCTTGTCTTCGCGGGCATGGCTGAGAAAGATAAGCAGCTTTTTACCTTCGGGGGTCTGCAGCGGCACCTTCCACCTCGTTGGATGAATTGTTCTGTGATGACTTTACATCAAGTTGCCGAAAAAAGCAACAGGATCGATCGAGTCTCAACGAATTGCCCGATCTTGGGCCGGAGGATTTGGACAGCCCGGCCGGAACCATCTTCTCCAGTGATTTAACAGCCCGCCGGTCACCGCCCAGGTCATCCCGGTTGATTGTCCGCCGAGTACTGCCACAGGGCGCGGTCCAGGATGCGCATGGGAACCCCCGCCTGGCGGGCTAATTCCCGGCAGAACTGCGTATACGCCCACCAGAAGGGAAAATCGTATTCGATCTCCTGCTCCACACCCAGGGACCACAAGGCGCGATAATCCAGGATGGGATAGGGGTCGCGATGGCCAAAGTGCAGCAGGACCGAGGCGGTCGGCCAGGCGACACCCTCCAGCAGGGTCAGCACCTCGATCCGCAGGCGCTCATCGGGGGTGGAGAGGGCCACGCGGGTGACCTCCTGGACGAAGCCTTCCGGGTTGGCCTGGACACGCGGCTGGCTGCGCGGGGTCTTCCAGCGGCAGACGGCCTGCAGTTCGGGTTTGGTGAAGCAGCCGCGCTCACGCACCCGGGGCGCGATCTCGAACTCGACCTCATGGTCGTCAGATGCCTTGTAACCGGCAGCCCAGGCATGGATGTATTGTTTGTCGAAGCGTAGTTTGAAGTCGGGGATCGGCATCGTTTTTCCTTCCACAATACGATTTCGAATTTCGCCGTCCTACTTGCGCAAAGATCTCCCTGCAAAGGCCAGCAGGGCCAATACGACCGCCAGACCGGACAGGACGATCTTTCCGGAATACTCACGCAGAACCTCCGGATGGCTGCCCAGCCAGAGCGTGGTGAGCAATCCCACAACAGCGGAGAACAGAGCCAGGGAGCGTTTGACGGAAATGTTCGTGGTATCAAAAGCCCGGGACAGGGAGAGGTAAATTGCAAGCATCACCAGGATGCCGATCAGCAAAGAAGGAAGACTCATGGACTCCATCATGTCCTTTTCTGGGCAAACCTTTGAACATAAATCAACGGCCCGGCAAGCGGGCACGGCTATGGCACGAAATACTCGATGACCAACTGCGGCCGGTAGGCCGCGTTGACCGCGTTGCCGCTGTAGAATTTAAGATAATCGGCGCCCAGGTCGTCGTTGTCATCCTTCGCAAACCGCAGGCGGAACTGGGTCACGCCTGCCTTGTTGATATAAGGAAAGATGCCGCTCAGCCAGGTTTTGGCATACCAGCCGTTCAGCGGCGTGCCGGGAATCCCCCCCACTGCGCTTTTGCTGGCCGCGGCCTGGAAGTCACCCAACTGCAGGGCACCGCTGCCCCCAAACGCACCCGTGCGGATATCCACCAGCAGGTTGCCGTGCGTATTGAAAGGATCCGTGCCGGTCAACCCCTGCTTCTTGATCTTCAGCGTCACTTTCGAAACAAGCGCATTGTTCGGCAGGGCAGAGGTATCAAAAGAGAGAATGCTGCGGTATTGCTGATCATAGGCATCATCCCCCAAATTGAGACTGGCAGCAGCATCCAGGGTGCCGCCTCTTTCCCCGTCTTCTGCCGATTCCAGTACCCAGCCGTCATAAAGGCTTACAGACCTGGCAATGCTTTGGGTCACCGGGAATGTTTTTACCCGGCTCAGGAGTTGAGTACCACTCCCGGAAGCCCAGAGCGTCATCTTGTTCCCCACCAATACCCCCCAGATGCTCAGCAAATCCATGCTTGTATTGCTGTTCTCGGCGCTCCAGGTGCTCCCATCATAGTGAAGGATCGTGCCGCCAAATCCAACCGCATAGACTTCCGACCCGGCAATTCCCCACACGCCGTATAAGTGTTGAAGCGTCCCGCTTTCCATTTCACTCCACGCGCTGCCATTAAAGTGCAGGATGGTACCCCAGTCACCGACTGCATAGATATCGGTCGGTTTACTGCCCCAAATTGCATTCAGCCTCTGGAAGGTTGGGATGTTCGACTGTTTCTCCCAGGAGGTGCCGTTGTATATCAGGATCGTGCCGCGTTCGCCGACGGCATAGATATTTCCGGCTGAGGTTCCCCATAATCCTGACAGGTCATAGGGAATATTGCTTGCCACCGCCGGCCAGGTACTGCCATCGTAATGAAGCAGCCCCCCTCCAATCGTTGCAGCCCATAGATCCGTCTTGCTGCTGCCCCAGACCGCATTCACATTCTCACCGACACACCCCAGGTCAGTCCACTGCTGGCCATCGAAATGGCTAAACCCGCCGCACCATCCGCCCACCCAGATGTCGTTCGGCCCACTCGCCCATGAACCATAAGGGTATCCCTGTGAGAACATGCCTTGCGACTGCCAGTCCGTGCCGTTGAAATGCAAAGCCTGTTGTTGGCCAAAAGCATAGGAATTTCCGCCTGAAAACGCAAGCCCAGCCGTGGTGTATGTGTTTATTGGAGCACTTACTACCGTCCAGTCCGCGCTGGTCGTATCCGGGGCGGGTGCCTGCAAGTCGTCCCGGTCATGATCTGCAGCCGGCTGGGAAATCGCCTGCTCCCTTAGAATCTGCCCATAGATGGCGCCGGTGGATACCCGGCCGGTACTTTCACTCCACGCCACCAGGTATCTGCCGTTGCCGTAGCCCGCAATGGCCCCAAATTGATGCCCAAAGGCGGTGGCCGCGGGGATGCCCTGCGGATCGAGGATCGTGCCGTCAGCAGAGATACGCCTTCCCCACACATCGCTGAGGCGGAACTCATTCGAGACATAGGGATAATCGGTGTTCCAGATTACCAGGCAGTCGGTTCCTCCACAAACCACTCTCGGAGCAAACTGCCCCCTGGCCCGGTCTGCAATCTGAAAAGCCGGGTCATCCACCACTGTACCGTAGGGTGAAACGCGGGCCCCATAGACGCTCCCATAGATCTGGTCACCCGTAGGCCTCCAATCGTACCAGGCCACCAGGTAATTGCTCCCGTCGAACCCAACCGTGCTGTGTTCCTGGTTGTAAGACTCGTCGCAGATCACGAAACCACCCGGATCCAAAACAGCACCCGCCATTGTTACGCGTGCGCCGTAGATATCCCAACCGCTCACACCGGAGTTACGGCTATCATGCCACACGACAAGATAATTGGTGCCGTCGAAAGCCGCAGAAGGATAATATGAATATCCCCCGCTCGCGATGGAAAAACCGGCAGCTGCATCTAGGTTGGCCGGCGCAGTGGAAACGCGCGCTGCGTGGATATTGCTGGTGGCAGTACGCCAGACCAAAAGATAATTGGTGCCGTCAAAAGCAATCCCGGGCATACGGATCAGGGGATTGCCGCCGGTGGTGATCTTCACCCCACCGGCATCCAGCACAGTCCCGGATGGGGTTACCCGGGCGCCATAAACCTCGCTAACGCCTGCCCGGGTGGCACACCACACCACCAGGTAATTGTTCCCATCGAATCCTACAGAAGGAGGCCCGGCCGACTCATTCTGTCCGACCGAGATGGCAATCGAAGGTGAATCGAGCACGGCGCCTTGCTGCGTGACCCGGCGGGCATAGATATTGTAATAGGTCACACTGTTCGTCGTAACGATCTTGAAGTAAGGAACAAGAAAATTCGTCCCATCAAAGGCAATTCCAGGCTTTCCGTTGATCACATCCTGCCCGGTGTTTTGAACAATTGGAAAATTCGCGCCTACCGGAATGACAGCCGTCGTCGCTCCAGTTTCGGGTTCAATTTGTGGAGATCCCTGGCTATTTACTGGATAGGAGGGGAGAACTGACAACAAAGCGGTTGTTATGGCAATAACACACATCAGAGAGCAGCATTTCGATCGGGACGTAATAAACATGATTTTCCTCCGCGTGATCCGGCACGAAACAACTAAGTCAACTGCAGCATCGTAAATCCTGCCCCGGCCCAGTCATCTCCCTGGATGAAGAGCCTGAATACGATCTCCCGGTTGACAGGCCCGACATAAGAACTCAACCCCATGTTGCGGTGGATCCCCTGGGCAGTGACCTCGCCAGGGTCGCCGAAATGGCGCCCCCAGACACCCCCATGCGGCTGAACGCCGGCAGGACCTCCCTGCCGGTCCCCTTCCAACGAGGTTAGCCTTCCGTCAATGGAATAAATATCCGCAAAGACGGTATCGTCCTCATCAAAATCCCCGCCAGGGGCCGAAAGCATGGTCAGCCCGATGTTCACCAGGTGGATCTTTTCCGGCTGCTTTACCCGGACGCTGAACAGTTTCGGCTCCACGAAGCGATCGTGGGCGCCCTCGTGGAACAGGTTGCCTACATAGACCCACTTGCTGCCGGCAACCTGCATCTCGTAAAAAGTATCGACCGAATCCATGATCACACCTCCAATCTCATACAAAACGGACACCGGCGGTCAAGGATGACCATCGGCCGGTTGGGATGGGCAGGCCGGCCGCTCAATTCAGGGTCGGGAGGCTGGCGAATCCACTATACAAGAAATCGCCCGCCGTTTCAAGCACCAATCAGCGGAGCGGGAGGCAATGCCAGGGTTCGTCAATTCGAAGAGCCGAAGTCGAGCAAAGGCACCCTGCCGATCGATTCTTTGTAATTTTCCAGGTGCCGGGCAGCCTCGCTGCGCACGCGGGCATCCATGAGAGGCGATTTTTTAACCGCCTCCAGCAGGGAGACATACTCCGACAACAGGAGGTCAGCATGCGCGACGATGTCCTGCACCGACGGGTTCGGGATGGCTAGCAGGGTCTCGACGAATAGCTCGACCCTGGGCCGGATGACCCGGGAACAGATCTGCATGGTTTCCAGGTAGAATTCCGGCCTGAATTTTTCGGACAGCCTGGCCAGGATCATCTCCTGCAGCGGTTTGATGGCGCGCGGGTCACCAATTTCGCCAAGCGCCTTCACCACCCTGGTCAACACATCCTCATCTTCATCTTTGCGCGGGAGGATGGACAGCAGGGTATCGAAAGAGACGGCGGGGATGGCGGCAATCTTATCCAGTTCGCCCTTCAGGAGCCAGTACCGGACTCCGGCCGGATCCGCGCCGGGTTTCCAGCCCAGCCGATCCAAAGCAGCAGGGATGTGCCAATTTTCGGCCAGGGGGATGTTCACGTTTAGCAATTCGCCCGCCAGGACATCCCGGGCGCGCGGGTCGCCCAGGTCTGCCAGGCATTCGATAACCCCATTGCGAATATTGCGGGGGTCTTCATGGCGGTTCTGCCCATTCGAGATCGCCCGCGCCCCCTGCAGGCCGACAAAAGGCTGGAGGGCGTCGAACGTGGCGGGGTGCTTGATCCGGGCGAGTGCCTCCAGGCAGGTGGAGGCCGGCCAGCGGCTTTTCAGGACCGCGATGAGCGGTTCGATCGCAGCCGGATCGCCAATCGCACCGAGCAGGGTGATCGGATTCGGATCTTTCACATCCCGGAACTCGGGATCGTCCAGCAGCGCCACCAGGACGGGCACGGCCTGCACGCCCAGGCCGGTGATCACCTCCGCCGTTTCCGTGATGTGAAGGCGCGTCTCCCGCGCTGCCAGCAGGAGCGGCCGGATCAACCCGGGATCCCAGTATTCAGCCAGAGCCTGAATGGCAGCCTTCCCCACCGGGTTGCTCCGACCCATCTCGATTTCCATCTCCATGTTCGTATCCACACGGGTCTGCACGTCCAAAAAGCGGGTCAGCGCCTCGACAAGAGCCGGGAGGGCGCGCCGGTCGCCGATCTCCCCGAGCGCTTCGGCAGCGTGGATGCGGTCTGCCTGCGGGATGCCGTATCCCAGCAGGACCTCGACCAGTGAATCGACGGCCTGCGAACCGAGTTCGACGGCCCGGCGATAGTTCTTGCTTTCGAGCCAGGTGGCAGCAGTGAGTTCTTCGGTCATGGTGTCTCTCCTTGATACAGCCGGTTCGCCGCCGGTGCGGCTACGGCAGGGTGTATTCGATGACCAACTGCGGCCGGTAGGCCGCGTTGACCGCGTTGCCGCTGTAGAATTTAAGATAATCGGCGCCCAGGTCGTCGTTGTCATCCTTCGCAAACCGCAGGCGGAACTGGGTCACGCCTGCCTTGTTGATATAAGGAAAGATGCCGCTCAGCCAGGTTTTGGCATACCAGCCGTTCAGCGGCGTGCCGGGAATCCCCCCCACTGCGCTTTTGCTGGCCGCGGCCTGGAAGTCACCCAACTGCAGGGCACCGCTGCCCCCAAACGCACCCGTGCGGATATCCACCAGCAGGTTGCCGTGCGTATTGAAAGGATCCGTGCCGGCCACCCCCTGCTTTCTGAGCCGGAGGGTAACCTTTGTGATCACGGCCGTATCCGGCAGGCTGGCCGTGTTGAAATGCAAAACGCCCACATACTGCCTGTCCCCGGCATCGTCGCCGGCAAAGAGGCTGCCGGAATCCGCGTTCAGGCTGCCGCCGCGCCGGCTGAATTCGGTCGATTCCAAGATCCAGCCATCCCGGGCTGCCTCCGAAGTCCAGGTGAGCCTGGGCACCGCCCCCACCTCGTGGACAGCCGTGCCCGTGCTGGGCGCATGCCAGCCGGAGCCGGGATAGACGGCCGTCAGCAGCCTGGAACTGCCGGCAGAGGTGAACACCACCGTGCAGGAGCCGGAGCCATCCTCCAGCGTCAGGCTGCAGTCCGCATCCGCACCCTGGATCTGCACCTGCCCGGCAGGTGTGCCGGCGCCGCTGCTCACAGTCACACGCACCAGCACCGGCTGCAGGGGGACGGAGGGGTTGGGTTCCGTCGCTGTAATGGTAGTGGTCGTAGGTTCGTACACTGTTACGACGGCCGTATCCCGGGCATCCGTGTCCAGGCCGGAGATGGTCACCTGGTAGGTACCCGCATCTTCCAGGCTGAGCGGCGCCTTGGGGGTCAGCACAAATTGCGGCATCGAACTGGACAACAAGGTCTCCCACTCCTGCGCGGTAAGCAGGACCTGGGAAAGGACCGGCGGGCTGCCCGGTTCGGAAGTCTTCACCACATCCAGGGAGAGAGGCGTATCCGTAAAACTGGCCCCCCGCCCGATCACGACCTCCGGCAGGACGGCCTGCCCGGCCTCCACCCGAATGGCATCCGAAACGACATACTCTTTTGAAAAAGGATCCATGCCGCCCAGGTTCAGGACGATCTCCGTCGGCGGGCTGCCCCCCTGCAGCAGGGAGCCGATCACGTCCAGGACCAGGGAGGTCCAATTTGCAATCAGGGCAGTGGTTACCTCTTCCAGGTACTTTCCGAACACAACCCCGAGGTTTTGGGCGGTCATTTCTTCCCAAAAGCCTTCCTGCACGGCGGTCAGGGAATCCGGCTGCAGGCAGCCCACGGCGGCCGCCTGGTATTCGCGCGAGCGCAGCAGGACAAGGGTGTATTCCCCTTCCGGAAATGCTTCGTTGACCCGTCCGTCAACAACGGCGGTATAACGGCCCGCGGACGGCAGGACATAGCCGCCGACCCCGGCAATGTTGCCCGCCTCCGGAACCTGGCAGGCAAGGGTGCTGCCGTCCTGCGCCCGGAGGGAAACCCTGCCGAGCAGGAAGCTGTCCTCCCCGGCGGCGGCGATGGAAACGATATCGCCCTGCTCACCCTGGAAGTACCAGGCATCTTCCCCGGAAGAGTCCCTGGCAGCATTCACCAGGCCGCAATAACCGAGGTCATACGGCACCCCGGCCCCCATCAGCCGCAGAAAGTCGACATCCACGCCGGCATCCAGGGGCTGGTAGATGCGGATGGCAGTGATTTCACTTTTGGCAGGCCAGTTCTGGCTGACAACATGCGTAAACCCCGTTTCCCCGTCGAACCTGGCGGATAAATCCGCGCCGTCCGCACGCACAGCCACCCGGAGCGTCACCCAGGTGTTATCGGCGGGGGGCGCCTTGGTATGCACACCCGTGAAGGTGCCCAAAGCCCAGCCATAGGCCGGGGTGGTGTTGTAACTGATGGCAATCTTTTGTTCCGGAGCCGGGCCATAAACCAGGTGCAGCCAGGGGAGCCGGTAATCCAGGCCCCCGGCCGAGCGCAGGCGGGTTTCAAGCGTCAGGGGATATGCAAACGCAACCTGCTTTTCAGCGTAATCGTCCGCCTGGCCGTCACTGCCGATGTGCAGCCAGCCGTTCACGCCGTCCATGGTGACCGACGTATCCGTCCGGCTCCAGGAACCCGCCGCAAAGACATCCGTTCCAAAAAGTTCTGCATATCCCCAGTTGAACGATCCCCAGCTCCCAAAATCCGCCGGGGCGGATTCACTGCCGAGCCGGGCGCGCACCTGCCAATAGTACACGGTCCAGGGGTCCAGGTTCGTAATTTCCACCCGGGTATTGCTGCCGGCATCCACCCAGGCGGTGCTGCAGGCCGCGTCATCCACCGTGTCATAGCAGTATTCGTAGGATTCAGCCTCCGGGCTGGCAGACCAGGACAGGAGCGTGGAGGCCAGGCGGCTGTCATCCGCGTCGGCCGGCGAGAGTTTTTCGAACGGCCCCGGAGCGGCCTGTCCCTGGAGGTCGAGATAATCCACGGTGACGACCGAATCAAGAGGCTGCTCGAGGCGGATCCCGATCATGGGCAGGGGAATATGCCAGGTGTTCACAGCGACCCGGGTAAACTCCGTCTCGTTATCATATTTCACCCAAAGTTCCCCGCCAGCCTCCGCCAGGACGATCCGCAGTGTCAGCCAGGTATTCGCGGAGGGCGGCGCCTTGACGTGCGAGCCGGTGAAGCCATTGAGATTCCAACCGTAAGAATTGGAACTGTTATAGGTAACCCCAATGTAAGCCGGGGAAGCCGGGCCGTAGAAGACTTTCAACCAGGGCAGGCGGTAATCCCCGCCTCCGCTGACCAGCCGCAGGCGGGTTTCGATCGTCACCGGCCAGGCAGCATTCATCGCCCTTTCCGCGGCGTCATCGGCTCCGCCGTCGGGGCTGATCTGCAGCCAGCCGTTGGCCGTGTCCACCCAGACGGACGAATCGGTGCGGATCCAGCCGCCGCCTGCAAAAACATCGCTGTTGAACTGCTCCAGGTAGGTCAGCGGCCCGGCCTGCGCCCGGCCGGATGCCAAAACAGGCGCGGCCGGGGGCAAGATCATGCTCAGGAAAAGGGGGAAGATAAGAATCAGGTGGGGTAACTTTTTATCAACGCGGGTTGCCATAGCTCCTCCAGGTGATTCGCGGGGCAGCAGAATTGATATCAGTTTATAACCGGCCCTGGCATGCAACAAGTGACGAATGTCACTGCTCCACGCGGCAGGCAGGGGTCACGGTCAGGGCATTTCAATCCCGGGGGCTCAGCCCTTGGGCAGGATGGCCCACGTGCCCAGCATGAGCAGGGCGAGGCCGAGGAGGCGGCCCCACGTAAGCTGGATGGGCTGGCCGCCTGCCAGGCCGAGCGCATCCACGAGCAGCGCAACCAGCATTTGCCCGGCGATGATGGCCGACAGCCCCGCGGCAACACCGGTCCTGGGCAGGGCATAGGCGATGCCGGTGATGATACCGATGCCGAGCAGCCCCGACACGATGAGGATGCCCCAGGTGGTCAGGCGGATGCCTGCCAGGGCGCCCGCCCCCCGCTGGAGACCGACCGCCAGCAGGACAAGCCCGGCGGCGGCCCCGCCCAGGAAATTGACCAGCAGTCCCGTCAGCGCGGCCCCGGTCAGTTTGCCGGCGGCGCTGTTCAGCGAGGCCTGGGTCCCGATCGCCAGCCCGCTCAGGAGCGCAGCCAGCAGAGCCAGCCCGATGGATTTTGGCATGGGATGATCCTTTCGATGGAAATCAACCGGCCCGCGCGGTTAACGGCCCGACCGGCGGAAGAGTTTCAGGGCAATGATGGGCCCGCTGGTGGCCAGTTGGAAGATGGCGTAGAACAGGATGGAAGTATCCTGCCGGCCCAGGGCATAGCCGCCCCAGACCAGCCCATCGGCCAGCGAGAGCAGCCAGGTGCCCAGGGAGAGGTCTGCCAGGCTGCCCTCCCGGAAAGCGACCCACAGTTGGGGCAGGTTGGCCACCAGCACGCTGACCGGCAGAAGCAGGCCCAGGCCGTCCTTCCCGGCGAGGAGGCCGGCCAGGAGCAGCACGACCAGCCAGAGCGGCGCGACCCTGAACTCGCGGGCGCGGCGGCCAAAACGCAGGGCAAAGAGCGTAACCGCGGCGAAGATCAGCCCGGAGGAACCGGTGGCCAAACAGACATACGGCTGGCCGGTCAGCAGGCCATAGGCAGACCAGCCAAAACTGACGATGGAACTGGTGGCGGCCGTATCCACCGAGACCCCCGCGGCGGAGCGGGCGCGCAGGAGCCTGACCAGCTGCGGCACGGCGCGTACCAGGCCGAGGAGCGTGCCGAGCGTGCCGAAGATGGAAACAATGTTCACGATGTTCATGGGTTGGTATCCGCCGGCGAACAGAGATTGGATTCCGGGCAGGGCTGGCCCCGCAGACAGGGAATGATCCCAATTGTACGCACAAGGCGCACAGGGGTCAACCGGCAAAGAAAAAGCCTCCCGCGCGGGGAGGCCTCTCCAGGGTGCCCAGTGGGTCTTGAACCCACATCCTTCTGATCCACAGTCAGACGTTCCGCCAATTGAACTATGGGCACCGTATAGCGGGCGGATTATACCATCAGCCACCCGCACTTTCAAGGATTTTGCGGATGGACGCGGCCGCCTCCGCGCGTTTCACCTGGGACTGGGTGCCGTTGGTGAGGTCCTTGAGGGTCACCTGCCCGGCAGCGGCTTCGTCCGGCCCGCAGACCAGCACGGCCCGCATGCCCATCTTATCGGCAAACTTGAACTGCTTGGGCAGCTTGGCGGGTTCGGGGTAGCAGGTGACATCCAGCCCGGCGGCACGCAGCTGGGCGGCCAGGGCCAGCGAATCGAGCCAGGAAGAGGCGTCGAAGACGGTGACCAGGACCGGGGCCGGGGTGGGGACGAAGGGCGGGAGCAGGCCGCTCTCCTCGAGGACGATGCCGAGGACGACATCGCCCATGGCAAAGCCGACCCCTCCAAGCGGATCGCCGCCGACATCGGCCAGCAGGTTGTCGTAACGTCCCCCGCCCAGGATGGCGCGCCGCACGCCGCCGCTCAGGTCGAAGGCTTCGAAGACCGTGCCGGTGTAGTACAGCAGGCCGCGCACGATGTTGGGGTCGAATTCGACGTACTCCCGCACCCCGAGCGCCTCCAGGGCCGCGAACAGCCGCACCAGGCTCTCCGAGGTGCGCCAGAGTTCCTTATCGGCCAGCAGGGACTTCAGGCCGTCCAGCTGCGCCGGGCTGAGGCCCTGCTCGAGGGCGTAGGCATCCCAGGCCTCGGGCTTGAGTTTGTTGCGGCGGTCGACCAGATTGGAGACGGCCAGGCGTTTCTCCGGCAGGATGCCCAGGGCGTCAAAGCGGGAGTCCATCAGGCGGCGGTCATTGACGAAGAGGCGCGCCCGCGCCGGGGTCAGGCCGACCGAGCGCAGGAAGACGGCAGCCACGGCGATCAGTTCGGCATCCGCCTCGGGGGAGGCGACGCCGAGCATATCCACATTCCACTGGAAGAACTCGCGCGTGCGGCCCTTCTGGGGGCGTTCATAGCGCCAGAAGGGGCCAAAGGACCACCAGCGCAGGGGGTAGACCAGTTCGTTCTGGCGGGCGGCGATCATGCGCGCCAGGCTGAGGGTGAGTTCGGGGCGCAGGGTGATCAGGTCGCCGCCGCGGTCCGGGAAGACAAAGGACTGCTCCCGGACCAGTTCCTCGCCGGATTTGGCGGCATACAGTTCAAGGGTCTCGATGAAGGGACCGTCCCATTCCTGGTAGCCGAAGGCATGCGCGGCATGGCGGGCGTTGGCGGCAATATAATTGCGCAAAGCCATCTGTTCGGGGTAGAACTCGCGGGTGCCTTTGACCGCAGGAATGGTGGGTTTCATGAGGTGTACTCCTGGTATCCGGGATTTGTCGGGATGATTTTAGCATACTTGGAGGGAGGACGGAGGGCTGGGATGCAAATCATGATAAAATGCAAGCCTTGAATTTTGCCACAAGGAGATGGACATGGAAATCAATTACCAGGAGACCACGAACGACCTGCTGAAGCGGATCGACATCCACAAACAGTTCGGCGGGCGCGATATCGACCAGTGGATGCTGGACCTGCTGAAACCGGCCGGGGGCATGCAGATCCTGGATGTGGGCTGCGGGGCGGGGAAACAGTGCTTCCTGTATCACAAGTATACCGGCGGGCAGGCGGAGATCACCGGCGGGGACGTGAACGCGGAACTGCTCGACAAGGCACGCGCGGAAAATGCGAAACTGGGCAGCCCGGTGAAATTCATGGAACTGGATTTCAACCGGCGCTTCCCGCTGGAGGACAACCAGTACGACCTGGAGTCGTGCTGTTTCGCGATCTACTACGCGGCCGACATCCCCTTCACCATCCGGGAGATGCAGCGGGTGCTCAAACCGGGCGGGCGGCTGTTCTCGAGCGGCCCGATGCCGGCCAACAAGCAGTTGTTCTACGAGGTGATCAAGGAAGCCACGGGCAAGCCGATCCCGCCCATGCCGGGCTCTTCGCGCTACAGCACGGGCATCCTGGAGGCCATGCGGGCCACCTTTTCGAAGGTGGAAGTGCACACCTTCGAAAACCCGCTGACCTTCCCGACGGTCGAGCCGTTCCTGGACTATACCCGGGCTTCGCTCTCGGAGGACCGCAAACTGTGGACGGGGCTGTTCAGCGGCAAAGATGAGTTCGAGCAGGTGATGGACAGGATCGCGGCCGCGGCCGAACGGCGCCTGAAGCAGGACGGCGAACTGGTGATGACCAAGGTGGTGGGCGGGTTCATCGCCACGAAATAAATCCCAGCTGCGACGCAGCTGATCCAGCCGCAGGTTCCTTGACGGAATTGCGGCTTGGAGTAGAATCACACTGCCGGGGCGATGGCGGAATCGGCAGACGCAGTTGACTTAAAATCAACCGGTGGAGACACCTTGTGGGTTCGACCCCCACTCGCCCCATATTGACAAC
>CAYLXB010000006.1:0-79115 GCA_964387495.1 uncultured Anaerolineaceae bacterium | reverse complement strand
CTAGATTGGCATGCCCGTTTCCTCCAGCAAGCCCACTGGACGCGCAGGTTGCGCGTCTATTTATTTGCGCGCGCCGGGCTGGAGGCGGCTCGCCAGGTACTGGAAGTGGGCTGCGGAACGGGCGCCATCCTGATCGACCTGCCCGGCAGTGCTGAAGTCCACGGCCTGGACATTGACCTGGAACGGCTGTCCCAGGCCAGAATCCATGCCCCATCCGCTTGCCTGGCAGGTGGAGATGCATACTGTCTGCCCTACCCGGAGCATGTTTTCGATCTAACCTTCTGCCACTTCCTGCTCCTGTGGGTGTACGATCCGCTCCGGGTACTGCTCGAAATGCGGCGGGTCACGCGCCCCGGAGGAAGTGTATTGGCACTGGCAGAACCGGATTATACTGCCCGCTTTGACGCTCCCAAAACATTAGTGAGGCTGGGCCAGTTGCAAAACGACTCCCTTCAGCGCCAGGGAGCAGATATTTCCCTGGGCGGCCGTTTGGGGGATCTGTTCCGCCAGGCGGGATTGAAGCCCATCGAATGCGGCACGCTTTCCCCGGCCGAATCCCCCCGCCTCACACGCGAGGCAGGGGACCAGGAATGGGCTGTGCTTGAGTCCGATTTGGCGGGTATCCTCCCGCCAGACGAAATACAGGAATACAAAGCTCTGCACATTTCAGCCGTGGAGCGCGGCGAACGCAGCCTGCATGTGCCAACCTGGTTTGCTTGGGCGCAGGCTTAAGACCCCTTAAGTCGGAAAAAGCGTTATAATCCTCTTCAGCAACAATATTTTGGAGGCTGATTGGAAATTCCCCCCCTTGAAACTGAAGAACCGGCGCCCACCGAAGAGAAAATATCCTGGCGGCAGTTTGCCTTGGATGTACTCGAGACAATCCTGCTGGCGGTGGTCCTGTTTTTCGGAATCAACCTTATTTCTGCCCGCGTGAAGGTGGAAGGTTATTCGATGCTCCCCACGCTGAATGACGGCCAGTATGTGCTTGTCAGCCGCCTGGCTTACCACACCGGGCCATTCAAGCGCGGCGATGTAATCATTTTCCGCCCGCCGATGAATCCCGAAGAAAGTTTCTTCCGGCGGTTGATCGGCTTCCCCAACATGCATGACCGCTATGAGGATTATGTCAAGCGCATCATCGGCCTGCCCGGAGAAACCGTCACGATCGAGAAGGGAACCGTGTATATCAACGGCAGTCCGCTTGATGAACCATACATTTCAGAACCCCCGCGCTACAGCCAGGAGTGGCAGGTGCCCGAAGGCCAGCTGTTTGTGCTGGGCGATAACCGCAATGACTCATCCGATTCGCACCAGTGGGGTTTCCTGCCAGAAGAAAATGTGATCGGCAAAGCCCTGGTCATTTATTGGCCTTTCACCGATTTGATGGTACTCACCTCGAACCATTCGGCACAGGCCGCCCCATAAAAAAGAAGATGCAGATGTCCAACGATGTGAGCACAAGCGTAAGCGACCCAACCTCGCCTGAATCTTTCCCGTGCAGTGAATGCCAGGCAGGTGTCATGCGCCTGCAGTTCAAAACATATTTCACCTGGCTGGATGATGAACTCATCAGCGTACCGAACTTCCCAGCCTGGGTATGCGACGTGTGCGGGCGGCGTGAGTACGACACGCGCGCCATTTCCTGGCTGAACATGCTGCTCAGCCCCACGGCAGGCAAACCTGCTGGCCGCCGCCGCCGCAAAAACCCGCCTGTGTCTGGCCGTCTGAAACGTTCCCGCCCCACCCCGCCCGAAGGTTGATAAGGAAACTGCCCCATGAGCATGGATACCGCACCCCGCACACACCGTTTCATCGCCGCGGATTTCCTGACGCCCGGTTATCGCGTGGTTGGCAAGATGCTGGTCAGCAATACCGGCGCTATGGGGATGATAAACGACACCAACAATTCCTTCATGGAAGTCCACGATGCCAAACTGGCGCGCCTGCACATGCCCACCAAGCTGGTGGACCACTATGAAATCGTCCGACTGGTCAAGAAGCAGATCTTTGCCATCTGCTTGGCGCGCCGCGAGGATGTCGGTCCGGTAGCCCTGGCGCGCGGCGGGTTCACCAAAGTGGTCGAATACCCGGTACGCATGACATCGGAGGTCTATGAACTGCAGGGCACCCTGGAGTGGCCGGGGCGGTTCGACTTTGGCGCGATCATGTCCGAAGGGACGCGTAACTTTATCCCGCTGTACACCGCCACGCTGACGGCCATCCTCATCCCCAGCCTGCGCATCGAAAGCGATGCCGTGCTCTTCAACCGCGACCAGGTGGACCTGCTGGCACTCTTGAACCAGCGGGTGAAACCCGCAAATTAATGCCCGAATTGCTTGACCGTTCCGGGAGTGGATGATAAAATCCCCCCGCTCAAAAAGCCCCCATCGTCTAGTGGACCAGGACGCAACCCTTTCAAGGTTAAGACCGGGATTCGAATTCCCGTGGGGGCACTAACCCGCTTTTCAGCGGGTTTCTTCATTAGGTCAGGATCCCCATTGGGAATGATATTTGAATCCTTGGGAGGCACTCCCCCTCTCGATAAGAGTTTTTTGCATTCAAAACCCCAAAGAGGTAAATGAATAATGAAACTGGTCATCACAGATACGATTTTCGATGAATTCCCCGAATTTGTCTTGGGTGTCGTCATCTTGCACAATGTCGACAATTCACAAAACAGGGCCGAGATTTCCGAAATGCTGCGACGGGAAGAATCGGCACTTCCAGGGAAGTTCAGCAGCATGTCGGTAATCGAACACCCGAATATTGCCGCCTGGCGGGAAGCCTATCGGAAATTTGGAGCAAAACCGAAGGATTACCCTTCATCCGTCGAGAATTTGGCAAGAAGGGTATTAAACGGCGCGATGATTGGGCATATCAATAACCTCGTATCCTTATACAACACGATTTCGTTGAGGCATATCCTGCCTGTCGGAGGGGAAGACCTGGACAAAATTTCCGGTGATGTCCTATTGACACGGGCTGGCAATGACGAACCGACTGTCGTTCTTTTGGGCGAGAAAGAAGCACGCGCTCCGCATGCAGGTGAAATCATTTACAAAGACGAAGCCGGTGCGATTTGCAGGCGCTGGAATTGGAAGGAAGCAGACAGAACCAAATTGACCCCGGAAACAAAAAATGCCTTTTTGGTGATCGAAACGTTGCCGCCCGTCAGCCGCGATACGGCAAAAACTGCGATCCGTGAACTGGCGGATTCCGTGAAACAATATTGCGGCGGCTCGGTTTCAACAGCATTATTGGACAAAGACAACCGGGAAATCAAACTCATATAACCCACATTCCAGGCCTCTTTTTTCAAATCTTGGGTATTTTTCGCGCTTTGCCATCTTGGATGGGATTGTGGGATGGTTTTAAAGGGTCGTTCAGCTTTTCCACCCGGATTCCAGACTTGCCGGAACTCCGCCGGCCCTTCCATCCGCCAAATTCGGGCAAAGATATATATCCAGGAAATCCGGCCCAGGCTGCCAATTCAGGCCTGATTTCAACGGATCCGCTCCAAAACTAATCCTCCGTAATGACTGTATCGAGGGCGAAATGCGGGGTGCGTGGTGACTACAGCACCTCGATATTCCGGCTGGCCGGGCACGACAAAAACGGACGGTCTTTCATTGACAGACAATTGGAAAACGAGGATAATGCTGAGTGCCGCAAGAATGGTTTGAAGCTGGATTTTTTATCGAATCATCTACCGGGGCCGGATGGATGTGAATGCTGCACCACACCCGGCTGTTTTCTTCCACCTGACAGGAGGCATATCACTGCCAGACTTTTCCCAACCCACACATTCTGAAATTTACATCCATAACGGCACGCGGTGATCCGCCGCTCCTGCCGGTAAGAATTTTATCCGCTCGACCAAGGAGATGTCTATGGCGACAATGATCGATGATTTCGTAGTCAATGGAAAAGCAATCAGAGATTGGACGATCAAGGAACACAACGAAGCGCTAGATACGCTTGGGGCGCATATCTATAAACCATTTCATGGGGTTTTGGTCCTGGGGGGCGGATCGAAACCTTACATGTTGAAAGTACGCAAAGAAACACCTAATGGGGAAGTGGAAGCAGAGATGGTCGATGGGCTGGCATGTTATTCTGCCGTCCCGTTTGGCCATCGGGACCCTATCATTGTCGAGGGTGTCAGCCAATTTGTCGCGCAAATGGCCACCATCCCCAGGTCCATTTCCCACAGTTACCTGGGACCCTGGCTGGTTAAACTTCAAGAATTCACGCAGATGGACATGTTCCTGCCCAAGAGCGGAGGCACCGAAGCGAACGAGGCCGCCATTAAGGCGATCAAAAAATGGGGCAAGAACTTCGGCGGGAAAGATGGTAAAGGGATCAGGAGCATCCCCGTGATCATCTCGGCCCAAAACGCTTTCCACGGCAGGGGCCTGGGCTCGACCGCGCTCATGGACGACCCGGTCTCCAGGAAAGACTTGGAACCGCTGATGGCCGGGGTGGAGCATGTTCCGTTCAACGATATTCCCGCCCTGGAGGAAAAATTCAGGCAGCACGACGGTAATATTGCCGGTGTGTTCCTGGAACCAATCCAAGCAGAGGCAGGCGTCTTCGTCCCGGACGATGACTACCTTCGGCGAGTGCAGAAACTCGCCAAAGAAAACAACGCCCTGTTTGTCTTGGATGAAATCCAGACCGGCTTTGGCCGAACAGGTGCCAACTTTGCCTGGCAATTATACGGACTGGAGCGGCCTGACCTGATGACCACCGGCAAAGCCATGAGTTCAGGCGTCCTGCCGATCAGCTGCCTGTGCGGTAAAAAAGCATTGATGGAGTTGTTCGAGCCGCATGGCGAAGGCAGCACCTTCGGCGGTTACCCGCTGGCTGCTTTTGTCGGCCTGCTGACCATCCGCGAAATGGAAAGGCGAAACATCACCCGGCTGGCAGCTGAAAACGGCGCATATCTACAGAATAAACTCAGGGAAGTGGCCAGCAAGTACCCCACCAAGGTCAAGGAAGTACGAGGCAAAGGCCTGTTGATCGGCGTCGAGATCTTCCCGCAGTATGACGGGCACAAACTGAGCACCGGCATGCTGGACAATGGCGTGTATGCCAAAGAAACACATCAAACCAACCTAAGAATCGCCCCGCCGATCGTGATCGACCGTGACGGCATGGACATCATTGCTTCTGCTCTGGATAAGAGCCTGGCAGTACTCTAACCTGCCTGCATGAAAATCCTGCCAGGCCGGAGCACGTAATCCGGCCCCTCGCGAAAGAAGATAAGCGGCGCGGCGCTGGAAGTGCGGCGTACTCTTGATCCTTCACGGGACAGGAGTACGCCGTACTTCCGGCAAAGGAACCGCCATGATAACTTCTGAAAAGATCGAAGAATGGCTTAAAGAAGTGGAGGCACGGCCCTCATCCGCGGCACCCATCCTCAAGATCATCGCCAACCGCCTGCGCGAACTGGCCGAGCGTAACGAGGAATTGCAGTCGGAAAACCTGGCCCTACAGTCCGGCGTGAGGGTGGATGAGTATGAAAAGCGCATTACCCATCTGGAATACCAGTTGGAAATGGTCAGGCGCCGCTTTGGGACGGATTCCGGATCCGACCAGGTTCTCCCGGACGGATCCCAGCCTGAAGTTCTGAACCTGCTGGTCTACGATGAGCGCGGGCGGGTTTTGCGCCTGGAATTGGAGAGAGACTCCCTGGATCAGGCCACCCTGCCCGGACACATCCAGGGCGAGATGCAGAAGCCGCGCCTGTTGGCTGTGGCAGCGGGCGAGGAATTGCTCTTCACATTTACATCCGGCCGCGTGGCAACCCTGACGGTGGATGAAATGCCCCCTGTAAACCTGGACCAGGCACGGGAGTGGGAGCAGATCCGGATTCCATGTGAACCGCAGGCAGGGGAACTGCTGGCCTGCATTACACCCCTGGCCAGCCTGGCACTCTTCGATGTCATTGTTCAAGCCAGCCGCCGAGGCTGTGCCAAGAAGATTCCTGCCAGCATGGCACGCTCGGTTCTCGAGAATCATTTCATTGGCAAAGGAGTTAACGAAAAAGCCGACCAGCCATTTGATGTGGGCCTGTACAAACAAAGCGACCGTCTGGCACTGGTCACTTGGGAGGGCTGGCTGGCCTGCCTGGAGGTCGAAAGGCTTTCTTATGCCATCGAAGAAACCATAAAGTTGAGCATCACTGACCACCTGGCGGCAGCCTTCGTTTTTCAGCCACGCGACTCACTGCTGGTGATGACTCAGATCGGCAAGCTGATCCACTGGCCGGAGACCAACCTGGAACCAGCCGGTACGGCACGTTCCAGAGGACAGGGTGTGTTTTCCCCGGCACGGCGCGAACAGGGAGTGCGCGTGGTTGGGGCGGCCGCACTGCGCGAGACGGATTGGACCGCAGCCCTGCACCAGGATGGGCGGGTGAGCCTGCACAACGTGAGCGAACTGGCAGGCAGCGGGCGTATCCCTGCCGAGGGTGACCTGCTGGCCTTTGCCGGGATCAGGCTCTAGTCAACCGCTTTTCACCGAACTGAAAACCCGTTTACAAAAACTATGGGCATAAAAATTGGACTGGACTTTGGAACATCCAACTCGGGCGTGGCAGTAAGCGCTGGCCAGCGGGTACGGGTCCTGCCGCTGGACCGTAAAAACATCCTGCCGGAGGTGGTCAAGACCATCCTTTACATCACCAAGGATTACGAATGCTCCATCGGCCAGGAGGCAGTGGAACTGTATTACCGCCACAACGTCAACCGCCAGAGGCGCTATGTCAAGAAGTGGGCCGGTGAGATCGAGTATCACGGCGCGGAAATGTCCTATGTGCGGGATGTCTACGTTTACGTGGACGAATTGCGGCCGGGGCGCCTGTTGCAATATCTCAAGACCGCCCTGCGCAAGGGGACGGGCAAATACAGTGGCACACAGATCTTCGAGCGTTACTATACCGTCAGCGAATTGGTGCAGGCTTACCTTTCCCTGCTAAAAAAACGTACCGAGGAGGAATTGGGCGAACCGGTCAGCGGCGTGACGCTGGGCAGGCCGGTAAAATTTTCCGAGTCGCCGGAACTCGACTGCCAGGCAGAGGAGACCCTGAGGCAGGCTGCGCTGGCAGCCGGGTTCGAGGAAGTGGATTTCGAACTCGAGCCGGTGGCTGCAGCCCTGTTTTATGAGCAGGGGTTGGAAAAACCGCAAAACGCACTGATCTTCGATTTCGGCGGCGGTACCCTGGATATTGCCATCCTGCGCCTGGGAGATCCGCACAACCGCCAGGTCTACGCCAGCGGCGGCATCGACATCGCTGGATCAGATTTCGACCGGGCTATCATCGAAAAACGCCTGTTGCCGCACTTCGGTTGGGGCGCGGTCAATCACCAGCCTGAGATTCAAGAACTGATCCAGGCCGTGCCCGATTGGATCGCACTGCCCGAACTGAGTACCCCGCTCAACCGCAACCTGCTGGATAAAGCCATCCACGCCGGGCAGGCTCCGGCTCGGCTGAAGACGCTCCAATCGCTGATCTTCAACGACCTGGCCTTCTCATTCTACAACCAGGTGGAAGCCGCCAAGATTGCCCTATCAAGCCAGGCTGCGGCTGTAATTGCGTTAAAGGACCGGCATATCGACCTTTGGGAGTTATACACGCGCTGGCAATTTGAAAACGATATTCTTCACCATGCCAGGCAGATCGAAAGCACCCTGCTGGAAACCCTGACAGCTTCGGGGCTGGAGCCGGGCCAGATCGACGCCGTGGTCAAAACCGGCGGCTCGTCCAATATTCCGTTGTTTACAGTCATGTTGGAACGCGTCTTCGGGGCAGGACGCATCAAACAATCCAATGCTTTCAGCAGCGTCACGGCTGGACTGGCGATCCGGGCCAGGCTGGGAAACAGAGAATGAAAACAGGGCATGAAGCCCTGTTCATTTTTATTGGGAGGCCATTCAAGATACAGCAGGAGGGTGCTTGGGGGGTGGGAACATCAAAAAACCGACACAAATAATGACCAGCCCAATTTCCACCCCTGTGGCTTGCCAGGGACCGAAAAAGGGAATACCAGGCAGGGGGTGTGTGCCCATGCCAAAAATATCGGCCATGCCGGAAAATACAGCCACCACATAACCGGTGCCGACCAGGCGCTGGCCGACGTCCGCCGCAATGGAGCGCTGCTGGCCGCACCACAGGGCCACCAATCCGATATGGCCGCCGATGCACATGATTCCCAGTCCAATAATAAAAGCTGTAATCTGGACAAAGCCGACGACCGGGCTGAGATTCCAGCCGAACCAGTCCGGTTTAGCACCAATCACAAACAGGGCAAACCCGATCAGTGTCACGATAAGACCAATCCTGGTCCGCAGACGGGATGGGGTATTCGGTTGCTGAGAGGAGCTCAGCGGACTTTCTTGCATGCCGGGGGTGGTCATGCGGGCAGACTCCTGCACAGGTGGCCCAGCCAGTTTCCAGACATGATCGCCTCAATGTCCTCCTGGCTGTAACCGCGACCGTTCAATAAGCCTTCCAGTTTGCCCAGATCCGCGATCGTATCCACATCTTCCGGCACCGATTCCAAGCCAAAACCGCCATCGAAATCACTGCCCAGGCCCACATGACGGGCATCACCGGCCATCTGGCAAATATGGTCAATGTGAAAGACAAGGTGTTCCAGCTTAATACCCCGGCGGCTGTCCCCCTTCTTCCAACCCGCTTTCAGAAAAGCATTGAAGGGAATGACCCCAATGATCGCATCCCGTTCAATCAGGCCAGCAATCACCCGGTCAGAAAGGTGCCGATTCGACTCAGAACCTGGCAGCATGGCAAGAGCATTTGCATGACTGACAATAATAGGGCCGGGATACTCATTCAGTGCCTGCATGGCAGCGGGTTCGTCCATGTGACTCAGGTCGAGTGTGAAATTCAAATCCGCCATGGCAGCCAGCAGGGCACGGCCTTCGCTGGTCAGCGGCCCCGGTTCCTGGGTCCCGCCGCAAAAGCGCGTCCCAGCCCAGGCAGGGCCGATGGTCCGCAAGCCGCGCTGCCACCATTCGGCCACTTCACCCGGCGTGTGGATACCTTCAGCACCTTCCATCAAGAGGGTCAGGCCTACCGGATGGCCGGTTTGATCCAGGGCCGGGTCAGCCCAATGAGAAAGGCCTCGTTCCAGGTCGGTGCGGGATGTAATGAAATAAAATTTATCAGGGTGGGAATCGATCAAACGCCGGTAAACATCCAGCTGCGCCAAATACAACCGCTGCGCTTCCGCCGCTGTGGAGTAGATTTGCGTCTCCCATTCGCCAACTTTTTTACGGACCGGAGCAACGAATAAGGTGGCAAAAACGACCGCCACCCGGGCGCGCTGGTAGTCGGGCCAACCTAACAGAGTATTGCCGTCCGGGACAGGAGCAGCCTCTTCTAGGCGGCGCGTTTCATGAGCCGGGCGCGTATAGTCACGTCCAAAGGAAAGGATATTAAAAGCCAGGTCTTCGTGGGCGTCAACCAAAAGCATTATGATTATAAGAGAGCGCACCGGCTGGTGCGCTCTTATATTGATTTAGGCTTCAGCTTCAGGCTCAGAGGTTGAGGATTCTTTTTCGTCGAAATTCAGGTCAGCCGCCAGGGCTTTGAGGTCCTTGTCGGCATAAGCTGGCGAGTCAACTTTACGCAGACTCAGGCCAATGCGGCGCTGATCGGCGTCGATGCGAATGATGCGCAGCGTGAGGACATCACCTTCGTGTAAAACTTCCTTGGGGTGCTCGATGCGGCTCTCGCTGATCTCAGAGATATGGATCAGTCCTTCAATGTCGCCCTCCAGGCGGGCAAAAGCGCCGAACTTGGTCAGGCGGGTGATCACACCTTCCACCAGTTGGCCGGTGCGGAACTTTTCGATCTTGGCACGCCAGGGATCGTCCTGGGTCTGGCGGATGGAAAGGCCAATGCGCTTCTTTTCCTTATCCACGCTGATGACCTTGACTTTGACTTCCTGCCCAACTTCCAGAATCTCGCGTGGGTGTTGAACATGCTCCCAGGAAAGTTCTGAAAGGTGTACCAAGCCGTCTGCGCCGTTGATATTGACAAAGGCACCAAAGTCGGCCAGGCTGGTAACGCGCCCGGTGCGAATCTCACCCGGTTGAAGTTCTTCGATGACGCGTTCCTTGAGAGACTGGCGGGTCTCAGTGCTTGCAGCGCGCTCAGAAAGGATCAGGCGCCGGCGTTCGCGGTCCACCTCGATCACGCGCACCGTGATCGGATCGCCAACCATGCGCGCCCAGCGCTGCTCAGGGGTATCCCCGGCAACCGAGGAACGCCGCATGGCGCTGATCTGTGAGGCAGGCACGAAACCGCGCAGGCCCTGGATGGTGACAATCAGGCCACCCTTGTTGTAACCGGTGACCTTGCTCTCATAAACCTGGTCGCCCTCCAGCATGCCTTCGACTGCTCCCCACGACATCTGTTCGCGGGCGCGGGTGAAGGACAGGACAACATTTCCACTGGCATCTTCAGGGTTCACGATATAAACCGGGATTTCCTGACCGACCTGCAGGCTGGCGCGTTCTTCCGGTTCCATCTGGTCAAGTTCGCGTCCGGCAATCACGCCTTCGGATTTGGTGCCAATGCTGACAAGGATCTGGGTAGGGCTGATGCTGGCAACCACACCAGTACGGATCTCACCCTGCTGGGGCATATCAATGCTGAACGACTCGTCCCGCAGTAGACTATCCATGCTTGCATTATTGCTGTTGTTTGCCTCTACCTGGCTCTCTCCAGATACGGCCCCCTGCCCGGGCTGGGCTTCATTCAATTCCATCATTCGAGTGACTCCGGCTTAAAAAATTGTAGGTTGTATTATAAGGGGGAATGGACAAGTTGACAACCCTTGCCATGCGAAAATGGTGCGATATAATGCTGGCTGGAGTTTCGATGCCAGCCATATACCCTTTCACTGCAATAGTCGGACAAGAGCGTATGCGACGCGCCCTGATCCTCAACGCCGTGGATGCACGCATCGGCGGCGTACTCATCCGCGGCGAACGCGGGACGGCCAAGTCCACCATGGCACGCGCCCTGGCAGCCCTGCTGCCCAGCGTGGAGGCCGTGCAGGGCTGCCGTTTTGGATGTGACCCGCATAAACCGAATACCTGGTGTACGGAATGCCGCGAACGGGCAGCAGCCAAAAAGGAACTGCCGGTTGTCACACGCCCCACGCCGTTCATCAACCTGCCTGTCTCCGCCACCGAAGACCGGGTGGTGGGCACACTGGACATTGAGCAGGCCATCCAGAAAGGCGAACGCCACTTCGAGCCGGGCGTACTGGCGGCAGCCAACCGCGGCCTTCTTTATATAGATGAAGTCAACCTGCTGGACGACCATGTGGTGGATGTCCTGCTGGACTCGGCCGCCATGGGCATGAACATCGTCGAACGCGAGGGGATCTCCTTCACGCACCCGGCACGCTTCATCCTGGTCGGCACGATGAATCCGGAAGAAGGCGACCTGCGCCCGCAGCTGCTGGACCGCTTTGCCCTTTCGGTGGACATCACCGGCATCCGGGAGCCGCGCGAGCGCGTGCTGATCATGGAGCGAAACATCGCGTTCGAGAAGGATTCGGAAGCTTTCCGCAAGGTATGGCTGCCCAAAGAACAGGAACTTTCCCGGCAGATCGAACTGGCGCGCACCCTGGTGGACGAGGTGACATACACCAGCCGTGACCTGCTTTCGATTGCCGCGCTGACTGCCTCGTTGAACGTGGACGGTCACCGTGCAGACCTGATCATTCTAAAAGCGGCACGCGCCGAGGCAGCCTTCGAAGGGCGCACCTCCATCACCGATCACGATATTGCCCTGGCGGCCGAACTGGCCCTGCCGCACCGCCTGAAGCGGACACCTTTCCAGCAGGCCGAGATCACCACCGAGCAACTGCAGGAACGCATCGAGCAATTGCAGGGACAGTCCCAGCCGGGTGAGCCGGAAGATAACCCTGAACCGCGCGACGGACAAGAGCAAAAAAAAACTTAAAACTCGAGGATGAAGCCCAGCAGGACGACGAAGCCAAAGGCGCTCCCGAACCGGCCCAACAGGATATCTTTGCCAGCACCAATGCCAACTGGTGGGATGGCGGCCAAAAGGTGCAGGTAGGCGAGACCTTCAAGCCGCGCCAGTTGAATACCCCCCTGGATAAATTATCGCGCCGCCATGCCGGGCGGCGTTCGTACACCCGCACCGAACGCAAGCACGGGCGCTACATCCGCTCCCGCCCGGCCAACGGGAAGCTGGACGATGTGGCATTCGACGCCACCATCCGGGCCGCCGCGCCTTACCAGCGGCGGCGCACCGAAAAGCGCAAGCGGCTGGCCTTCGCCATCGAAAAATATGATATCCAGCGCAAGGTGCGTGTCAAGAAGGTCGCCAACCTGGTGCTCTTCTTGGTGGATGCCTCCTGGTCCATGGCAGTGGCGGAACGCATGAACGCCACCAAGGGCGCCATCCTGTCCCTTTTAACGGACGCCTACCAGAGGCGGGACCGGGTAGGGTTGATCGTCTTCCAGAAGGACCGCGCCACCCTGGTGCTGCCGCCAACCAACTCGGTACAGCTGGCCCAACGCGCCCTGGTCAACATTCCGGTGGGCGGAAAGACACCGCTCTCGGCGGGGCTTTTAATGTCTTACGATATCCTGCGCCAGGAGCGCATGATCCACCCGGATGTGGAGCCTCTGCTGATCGTGCTGACCGACGGAGCAGGCAATGTCTCCATCACCACCCTGCCGCCGCAGGAAGAGTCCTACCGCTTCGCGGAGATGATCGCCGAGGATGAAGTCCGCTCGGTGGTAATCAACATGGAACACGCCGCCTTCGACCAGGGCCTAGCCCAATCCCTGGCCGAGCACCTGAAATCACCCTGCTACACGCTGAACGAATTGAAGGCTGAAAGTCTGTACGCGGCAGTAAAACAGGAAATGGGTGGCGGGGGGTAGCCAGAGATAAAAGCCGAAGAAGACATCCGAAGTCTGGCAGACTTCGGATGTCTTGTGTTTTACCCGGCCGCGGCTTTGCCCCGGCCATGTTAATTGGGTGTTTTATTATCAGCAGAGACAACCAATGCAAACACATACTTCCGATACAACTCAAATTTCAGATGTTGTATCCTCATGGTCATTCGCCTCATTCCCCATGAAATATTCGGTGGTTGCCTGGCCCGGCTGGGAGATACCCTCACGCTTGAAAACCTTCCACACGGTAAGCAGAAGGATCTTGATATCCAGCCAAAATGACCAGTGCTCCACGTACCAGACATCCAGGCGGAAGCGGGCGGGCCAGTCGAGGGCATTGCGCCCGTTGACCTGGGCCCAGCCGGTCAGGCCGGGCAGGACCTCATGGCGGCGCATCTGCTCGGGGGAGTAACGCGGCAGGTATTCCATCAGCAGCGGGCGCGGCCCAACCAAGCTCATCTCGCCGCGCAGGACATTGAAGAATTCGGGCAGTTCGTCCAGGCTGGCCGCCCTTAGAAACCGTCCCAGGGATGTGAGCCGCCCGGCATCCGGGAGGGGCGCACCGTCAGTGTCACGCGCCTCGGTCATGGTGCGAAATTTATACAGGAAAAAGGGCCGCCCGCGGTACCCTGGCCTCTCCTGCCGGAACAGGACCGGGGAGCCGAGCAAGAGGCGCACCAGCAGGGCCACGATCAGCATGACCGGCGAGAACAGAACCAACATCAGGCTGGCCACGATCAGGTCCAGGATGCGTTTCGATACAGGAGGGACAACAGCGCGGCTGGCATCATTTCGGGAGGATGGCATGGGCGTCATTCTACCAAAAAAGACAGCAGAGTGTGGTATATTTTGAGCAGGAGCATCCCATGAATGAGCGTATTCTCATCATCGAAGACGACCAGGCCATTTTAAAACTGCTGCAGCGCGGCCTGGCGTATGAGGGCTACGTGGTGGATACAGCCCTGGACGGCCGCAGTGGCTTGAACTTGGCGCGCGACCACCAGCCGGACCTGGTCATCCTGGATTGGATGCTGCCGGGGATGGACGGCCTGGAGGTTTGCCACCGGCTGAGGACGGGCGGGAATGTGCCGATCCTGATGCTGACTGCCAAGGATGCCGTGCAGGACCGCATCCAGGGGCTGGACGCCGGGGCGGATGATTACATGGTCAAGCCCTTCAACCTGGATGAGTTGATGGCCCGCGTGCGGGCGCTGTTACGCCGCACCCAGCCGGAGCGTATCACCGTGCTTAAATTTGCCGACCTGACACTGGACACCGGTTCACGGCAGGCAGCCCGCGGCAGCCGCCTTGTGCAGTTGACAGCCAAGGAATACGAACTGCTCGAACTCTTCCTGCGCCATCCCAAGCAGGTGCTGACGCGTGAGGTGATCTTCGACCGCGTCTGGGGGTATGACTTCGGCGGTGAGAGCAATGTATTGGAAGTCTACATTCGTTACCTGCGCCAGAAACTGGAAGAGGGCAATGAGCCGCGCCTGATCCATACCATACGCGGCGTTGGTTACGTACTGCGCGAAAATCCCTAGCACACAAATCTATGTCCCTGCGTGGCCGCCTGACCCTGCTTTATACCACCCTGGTGGGAGGCATTCTGTTGCTCCTGGGTGTGGGTGTCTACTCGCTGGTCAGTTATGCCCTCATCAACCAAGTGGACCGGATTCTGGCCGAAACTGCCGGTGAAATCGTCAAGTTTGCAAAGATCAACCCGGAGGGCGAAGTCCACATGCAGATGCCGCCATCCTTCGACCTGGCAGGCGCCATCCGCTTTCAGGTGTTAAACCGCAATGGCACCCAGCTTGAAACCTACCCTGCCACCCAAAAGGCCCGCCTGCCGCTTGACCTGGCAATCTTGCAGTCTGACCACCCCATTTACCGCAACGCCTATTCGGAGCAGGGACACCTGCGTGTGATCAGTGTCGCATTGAAAACCCGCGGCAGGCCTATTGGTATCCTTCAAGTCGCAGCCAGTCTGCGCGTCGTGGATACCGCCCGCCAGGACCTGCTCTATGTGCTGGTCGGCGGAACGGTTCTGGCCATGCTCATCGCTGGCTATGCATCCTGGCTGGCAACCGGTCAGGCACTGGCCCCTCTGGCCACGGTCAGTGCGGTGGCAGAGCAGATCAACCGCGCGGACGACCTGGCCCGCCGCATTCCCTACAGCGGCCCTGAAAATGATGAGATCGGCCAATTGATCGCGGCCTTCAACAAGACTCTCGAACGGCTGGAATCCCTGCTCACTTCCCAGCAGCGCTTCCTGACGGATATCAGCCATGACCTGCGCACCCCGCTGACCGTCATCAAGGGCAACGTCGATTTGATCCGGCGCATGAAGACCGTGGACGAGGAATCGCTGACCAGCATCGACCAGGAGGCCAGCCGGTTGGCGCGTCTGGTGGGCGACTTGCTGACTCTGGCCAAGGCAGAATCGGGCACCCTGGCGCTTCGCTCTCAGCCGGTGGAACTGGACACCCTCCTGCTGGAAGTCGCTCATGAAATGACCGTGCTGGCTGGTGGCAAGATCCAGGTGAAAGTGACCGAGATCGACCAAGTGCTGGTAAAAGGCGACCGTGATCGGTTGAAACAGGTTTTGATCAACCTGGCGGCCAATGCTGTGCAATACACCCCTGCCGGAGGCGAGGTTTTTCTGGGATTGGGGAAGGTCGGCGAACAGGCTCGCCTCATCGTGCGGGATACCGGGCACGGCATTCCGGCTGAGGATCTGCCCCATATTTTCGAGCGTTTCTATCGAGCCGAGAAATCTCGTACGCGCGGCAAGGGCGGTTTCGGGCTGGGGCTTTCGATTGCCAACTGGATTGTTAATGCCCACGGAGGACAGATCGAAGTCACATCCAAAGAAGGTGAAGGAACCACTTTTTGCATCTGGCTGCCGCTGGGGGGGAGAGACGAACCACAGGCGAAAGTATAGCAAGGAAAGGGTAACAGGCAGGGGACCGATCTTATGGCCGCAGGCCCAACCGCTGGTGTGCCTGCCTGCACAGACTGGCTCCACCGGCTGCCAGCCATTCCTTCAGGCGCTGGCTTTCAGCTGCACCGCTGAGCACATCTGCATAGATTCCGCCGCCCCAATAAGCATAGCGCTGGGTTTCCGCAGCCCAGCTGAACTCCCCCCTTCCAATCACGCCAATCCCGCCATTGTAACCCGCAAACGCCAGGCGATACTCACCACCAGCCTTCTCAAGCGATTTACTCAGGTAGGCCAGCCCGCGCGCGGCATTGGTGACCGGATCATAAGGGTCATCTTCTGCCTGGAAGTGAAAGGGCATCACCTGAAACAGTCCCATCGCCCCAGCGCTGGAGCGGGCATATGGATTACCGCAGGACTCTATCTGCATGACGGTTGCTGCCAGGTTGGGGTCCAATCCGGCTTCAACCGACCAGGAAAGGATCTGGTTAGCCCAATACCGCACTTCCGGGGTGAAGACCGTCGAAAGTACACCATCGGCGGAGGCCGCGGACACCGCAAGCAGGCTTTCGCCCGAGGTGGTCAGGCCGCCTGTTGCAAAAATAAGGAAGCAGCTGACCAGCAGGACGGCCAGCGGTGGCAGCAGAAAACCAGACAGACAGCCGCCCCCCTGCGGTGCAGCTGTCTGTCCATAGGTGTATCTAGGACGAGAGTAGTTATAGCGTTTAGAGGTCATTTTCAGGGTCAGGTCTACTCTCGAAAATGAGAGAAGAGGATGTTACTGCATGCGTTCGTCGTACTGGCTGGCAGAACGAGTGCTCATCGAAACGTTATGGTATGTAGGTTCTGGACGATAGGTATCTGCACGTGGTGCCGGCTTGGGCGCAGATCGCAGGGAAGAAGCCGGACGCAGGCTGCCCAGAGACGGCGCCGGACGAACGGACTGAGGCTGGGTATGCGGGCGCTCATAAGTCGAAACCGAACGGCGTTGATCAATCTGGCTGAAAAGGCGTTCTCCTGCCAGGGAGAATGTGCCAATGATCAGCACACGGATTACCCAGACCATCACAGCCACAAAAACAGGGACGACTTTGGTCAGTGTCTGTGCGCTGACGACCGCGCTGCCCTGGCTCTGGTGGTTCGCAATGGCCACCGAAACGCCCCACCAGGTAAGAGCAGCATTCATGGCCGCTGCCAGCAGCCAGGCGCCAAATAAATACCAGACTTCAGCGGGTTCATCCCGCCCCTGTTCCGGTGTAAACAGCCGGGCAATTCCAGCAAAATCGATACCGCAAAATGCAATGGAAAGGATCGTTGCCCAGCGGATGCCGGCAAAGCGTAAATCGCCAAGCACATCATTCAGGGCAAATTCTGTGGTGCTGTAGTTGAAAACCTCAAAGGCCAGCAGTGCACCAATGATCATCGCACCCCAGGCCATGCCACGCCGGATGTGGCCTGCGCCGGTGAAAAAGGGGAGAAGCCCCGTGCCCCGGCCAAATGGACGTGTTGCATTCATCTGAACCTCCAATCGCTATTATAAACAAGATAGTACATTTGTTCTAATTATAGAACAAATTTTCTGTTTGTCAAGCGGCAATTTTTCGAAATTTCTCCCCAAATCTTGGTATAATCACGCCAATATACAAAGACAACCCGGAGACAAGTACCCGTCATCCCCTTCCAGAGAGCTGCCGGCTGGTGCGAGGTGGCAGGAAAGGCAGGGAAATCCCCTCCGGTTCTCCCTTGAGGAGAAGTTGCTCTTGCAGGGGCACAGGTTACACCAGCGAACTGGTGCAATCCGAAGCCGTAAAAGAGCCGGGGCAGCCCGTTATAGCGCAAGCCGAGACACCCTCTCCACCCCTGTTTCTGCAAAAATGGGAGGTTCACGCTGAGGTTCCCTGCCGGGAAAAGCAGCCGGAGTGGATGTGAAAGCAGGTGGTACCACGAGACGCCCCCTTGTGCCGGAGCAATCCGGCGCTCGTCCTGCAACGGATGGGGGCGTATTTCGTTACCACTGCGAAGAACACAAAGCGCCCGGCTGCGTATAACTTTGTAACCTTCGCAGGCAAAACCCTGGAGGTACTTATGCTCGATATAAATTTCATCCGAGAACAGCCTGACCTGGTACGAAAGTCACTGAGCGACCGGCAGATGGACCCGGAGCTGGTGAACCCCGTTCTCGAACTCGATGTCCGCCGCCGTTCCCTGCTGACGGAGGCCGAGGCACTCAAAGCTGAGCGCAACGCTGTCTCGAAGGAGATCGGACAGGCTAAAGACCCGGCTGCGCGCCAGTCCAAGATCGAAGCCATGCGCGTAGTTGGAGACCGGATTGCCGGGCTGGACAAGGAAATCGCGCAGGTGGAGGCCGACCTGCTGGCAGCGACCTCGGTACTGCCCAACATCCCCGACCCCGCCACCCCCTACGGCAAGGACGACACCGAGAATGTGGTTCTCCGGTCGGTTGGTGAATTGCCGGCATTTGACTTTCAACCCCGGCCGCATTGGGATCTAGGCCCGGCCCTGGGTGTGCTCGACTTCGAACGCGGTGTCAAATTGACCGGCTCACGCTTTTACGTACTCAGCGGCCCTGGCGCCCGCTTGCAGCGCGCCCTGATCGCCTGGATGCTCGACCTGCATATCCGCCAGGGCTATCGCGAACACTATCTCCCCTTTATGGTACGGCGGGAGACCGTCTTCGGCGCGGGACAGCTGCCCAAGTTCGCTGATAACTTATATAAAGACCACGAAGAAGAACTCTACTTTGTTCCCACTGCAGAGGTGCCATTGACCGGCCTGCACATGGATGAAATCCTGGAGGAAGCCACTTTGCCGCGGCGCTATGCAGCCTATACGCCCTGCTTCCGCCGCGAAAAGATGAGCGCCGGACGGGATGTGCGCGGCATCAAACGCGGTCACCAATTCGACAAGGTCGAGATGTATATCTACAGCAAGCCTGAAGATTCACCCGCTGAACTGCAAAAAATGCTGGCAGATGCCGAAGCAACTGCATCCGGGTTGGGACTGCCTTATCGAGTCAAACGGCTGTGTACAGGCGACCTGGGGTTCGGCTCGGCCACCACATACGATATCGAAGTGTGGGCGGCAGGCTGCAACGAATGGTTGGAAGTTTCCTCAGTCTCAACGGTAACAGATTTTCAAGCCCGGAGGGCCAACATCAAATACCGGCCGTCAGATGGGGGCAAGGCGCGCCTGGTTCATACACTGAACGGTTCAGGGCTGGGACTGCCACGCACATTGATCGCAGTCATGGAAAATAACCAGCAAGCGGATGGTTCGATCCGCATCCCTGAAGTCCTGCAGCCGTGGATGGGTGGACTGGAAGTCATTCGCGTGGAGTAAGGCATGGATTGGGAATTCTGGCTCAAGGTCGTGATCGAAACACTCACCCTTTTCTTCCTGCTGGTCGGGCTGTTCGGCCTGATCGTTCCCATTTTTCCCGGCCTGGCGGTCATGTGGATTGCTGTCCTGCTTTACGGCCTGGTAACCGGCTTTCAGGCAGGCAGCTGGCTCGCCTGGGTCGTCTTTGTACTGATTACCCTGCTGGCGATTTTTGGCAGCATTGTGGATAATATTCTGATGGCTGCCAAAGCGCGCGAAAAGGAGGCCTCCTGGGTCTCGATTTTGCTCGGTTTCCTGGCCGGGATTGTCTTCAGTTTTGTGTTTCCTCCTGTCGGTGGGCTGGTTGCCGCGCCCGGTGCCCTGTTTCTAGCCGAATATCTGCGCCGTAAGAAGAACGCCAGAGAAGCCTGGGAAGCAGTCAAAGCTCTCTTGATCGGCTGGGGCTGGTCTTTCGCAGCACGCTTTGCGATCGGTGTTGTTATGACCGGGCTGTGGATGTTGTGGGCTTGGGTGATTCCAGGTTTTATGTAAACCTGAGGAGTAAAGAATGTCAACAACACTGGATATCATTATTGAAACCGCCGGTGCACTGCTGCGCTTCATCGGCTTGCTGGTGCTCGGCTTGGGGCTTGGCTGGCTGGTGCTGGAATTCTTTCGCAAGGGCACCCGAACCTGGCAACTGCAGGCCGCCATCATTCTTGGCGCTCTTGGTGCTGTCGTCGGAATGACGAAGTACGCTTCTCCCGCCGCGCTGGGGGGCTTTGCCTTGGGCCTGGGAGCTGCACTGCTGGTGTGGGGAATGAGGGAAGAGAAAGAAGAAAAGGAAGAAAAACAGGAATAGCTCACAGTAGTGTAGAATCATAAGCGGCGCGCCTTCCAGGTACGCCGCTTTTTTCATATCACCGTCAGGTTATTCAAATGTCACCGGTGCTTCCAGCAACGCCAGAAGCAGCCGGACCATGTTCTGAACATCGTTCATATCCACCATCTCCGAAGGCGTGTGGATATAGCGGCAGGGAATGGCCAGGCAGGACACCGGCACCCCCGCCCGGCTGACTTGGATGGCACGTGCATCGGTAGCACCCAGAGAGCCCACCTGGCGCTGGAGTGGGAACCTGCTCTTTCGAGCAACACGGTCGACCCAGGCAACCACCTGAGGATCGGAAAGCACGCCAGAGTCTTTGATGCGAATGACCGGTCCCTTGCCCAGTCCCACGGCACTTCGAGCGCCTTTGGGAGTATCCCCCGTACTGGTGACATCTACGGCCAGCGCCAAGTCAGGCGCCAGTCCAAAAGCAGCTACAGATGCTCCAACTTCACTGCTAAGTTCCTCGCGGCTGGTAAAGAGAAAATAGACCTCATGCGCCGTGGATTTCAATTGCCGCAGGGTTTCGATCAGGGCCGCCACGCCGACCCGGTTATCCAACGACTTGGCTACAATCCGCTCCCCCAGATCCAGGAAGGGCCGCTCCATCGCTGCCACATCGCCAATTTTGATTTTTACATCCTTGGGGCTGGCCGCACCGGTATCCACAAACAGCTGCTCAAAGGTGTGGACTTTGCTCAAATCGCTCAGCAGTTCTCCGCCCACCACACCGGGAGTACCATCCAGAAAGCGGACCCGCCCACCCACCAGGGTGCGCGGGATAACACCACCCAGGGTCGTAAAACGCAGGAATCCGTTTTCATCTACGTGGGTAACGATCAGCCCAATCTCGTCCATGTGAGCGGCCAGCAGAATTTTCTTTCCACCCGGTTTGGCAGGATGTTTGACGGCAATTAAATTACCAAGGGCATCCACGCGAGCTTCATCGGCAAACGATTCAACTTCACCGTGGATGAGAGTACGCACAGCATCTTCATAACCGGAGGGACCAAAAACATCTGTAAGTTTTTCGATAAGCGCTTTCATGAGAGCATCTCCAGGGAGAACATTTGATGATTCAATCACAGGGGTGCACAGAAAACTACAATTCGACTTGTCGAACGAAAAATCAATCTCTGGTCAATAAACCTGGCTTTATCTGCTCAAGGGCAGCATACAACAGACGTAAAGTGTCCCTCCAATCCCGCAAACGGCAGAGACCGCAGGCAGTGTGGGCATAGCGGCCAGGTACCGAAACTGAAACCGCCGGGATCCCTGCACCAGCACGCTGGATGGCGGCTGCATCTGTCCCACCACCGCCGGGCTGGCGGTATTGGAAGCGGATTTTTGCCGCCTGGGCCGTCTCGGCCAGAAAACGCACCAACCGGGAGTCGTGCACCATCGAACCATCAGCCACATACACTGCCGGCCCGTGATCCAGCCTGGTGTTATAGTATAGATTCTCACTGCCATCATGGGTGGGCAGGTCATTTGCGGGAGTCGAATCAACGGCAATAGCCAGATCAGGCTGGAGGGCATGAGCGGCCACTTTTGCACCGCGCAAGCCCACTTCTTCCTGTACAGTGAAGGCTGCCAGCAAATCCACATTCGGGGGAGCGTGCTTGACCAGCTCGATTAGCATCGCCACTCCCAGCCGGTCGTCCAGGGCTTTTGCCAGCAGGCTCGGCCCAACGCGGCGGAAGGAGGTGGCAAAGGTGGCGCGTTCACCCGGTTTGGCCAGGCCGGCCTGCGGCCCCAGGTCGATCCGCAGTGAATCCAGGGGGATTTTGTGCTCCCGTTCGCCAGGTGTCGTCAGGTGGATCGGCCGGGCCCCGATCACGCCAGGCAGGTGATCCCTGCCGACCCAGACACGCTTGCCGGGCAGCTGGCGCACGTCCAATCCGCCAATTGTCTGGAACTCAAAGAGTCCATCGCCATCTGCATTCACCAGCATGAAGCCGACTTCATCCATATGGGCAGCCAGCATAATACGAACCCGATTCTTCCCGGTACCGGGCCTGACCGCCAGCACATTACCAAGTGCATCCACGCGCATATCCTCTACGTGAGTACGCAGTTCCTCCAAAACGATGTTGCGCACTTCACGCTCGTCACCTGAAACAGCCAGCGCATTACAGAGTCTTTCGAGCAGTTTGATCTGGGGATTGCCAATGATAGGTTCTGCCATGTTATCTTTCCCAAACAATCTGCGCAACGAAACCCGGCTCTAGTGTCGCCACAAATTCAGCCAACAGGCGGCCGGCGCGCTCGATATCCTGGCAAGCCACCACCTCCACCGGCGTGTGCATATAGCGCAGCGGAATACTGACCACCATCGTAGGTACCCCCTCCCGGCTGACCTGGGAGGCCATGCCATCCGTGCCTGAACTGGTGGGCATGATCTCGACCGAATAAGGCAACTCCAGTTTATCAGCCAGTTCCTTGAAACGGGTATGCAGAGCAGGGTGGATGTTGGCCCCCCAGCCCAGGGTTGGGCCTGAGTCGAGGGCAAAAGTCTGCCAGTCATTCGCTCCCGGACCCTTCCCGTAGGTCACATCCACAGCCACCGCCAAGTCGGGGTTGACTTGGAAGGTGGATGTGTATGCACCTGCCAGGCTGCCCTCCTCCCGCACCGTGGCAACAGCCTGCAGGTCCCAGGCATGACTCCGGCCCTGGAGTTGTTCCAGGCAGATGGTCAGTGCGGCGACCGAAGCACGGTTATCCAATGAATGGCCGGAGAGTGTTCCTCCGGACAGTTCAAGCGGCTCCGTGGCAAATGAGACCGGGTCACCCACCTGCACCAGTTCGGCTACACGGCGCGGTGTCAGGCCCACTTCCACCAGCAGGTATTCCATTGGAACAGGGTTACCACCGATCAAGGCCGGCATAAGGCGCATCGGTGGCTGAACGATCATTCCGGGCAGAGCCCGCGTCCCGCCGCCGCGGCTAGCATGGACCATCACCGGTGTACCTGGCAGGATGCGCGCATCCACGCCGCCAATTTCTGTCACATGCAGGAAGCCATCCGTAATACGCGTGACGATCAACCCAACTGCATCCATATGAGCCAGTATGGCCAGGGAAGGACGGGAGGCCGGGGTATGGCCGCGCTTGAGTCCATGCAGCGAACCGAGTGGACTGACCGACAACTCATCCACCAGGGGACGCCATTGATCTTCAATTATTCTTCTGACAGGGGTCTCGTGACCGGATAAACCAGGAGCAGAAATCAGGGCTTTGAGGAAAGGTTTAATGGGAGACATTTTAATTTGGCAGATTTGATGATTTGGAAATAATGATTATGAGGTATCAAGGGGTCACAGCTGCCGTTGGAGAAGGTTCGATCGGAGTGGGTGTATCTGAAGGCAGGAGTGTGGGTGTTGATGTGGGCGTCTCAGTTGGTGTGAAAGTCGGAGAGGGTGTGGGGGTTGGAGATGGCGTGGATGTCGGCGGGGGAGTAAATGAGGGTGTATAAGTTGGGGATGGCGTGAAAGTGCGTGTCACCGGTGAAAAAGGCGTCAGCGTTACCGTAGGTGTCAGGGTGACTGTCATTGTCAATGTGAGCGTGGGGGTCTGGGACGGCCCGGGTGTGGCTGACAGAATGATAGGAGATGAGGTTACGGTAATTGTGCCCGGTACCGAAGAGACTGATGCCGTTGCTGTCTCCGTTGCAGCTTCCGGCTTGGGAGCAAGTTGCACAGCAATGAACCCCAGGCAGTAACATGGGATGGTTGCTACAATGATTGCAGCAAGAGTCAAACGACGGCGGGCCTGGGGTGTTAACTCGGAGGTCATAACGTTATGATGATAACATCAGTCCCAAGGAACGGCAAGCAACAGAAATATCAAGCCTGAAAGCCCATGGACCCATCAGCCTTTGGGAATGATTACTGCCCCAGGCGTGCCCTTTCTTCTTCAACTACTCCTTCTTCCAATTTCTTGAAGAGGGGGGCAGGCTGGTTAAGCCTGGCACCGGGTCTCAATTCACTGGGGGTCCACTGGCATCCTGAAATGGGGTACCGATACTTCAAGACTGTATGTTCACCAAGCGAGTCCTTTACATTCTCAAAATACTGTTCCCCAAAAAGCGGTTGCTCATACCCGAAGAAACCATGCAGGCGCTCAGTCGAGAACGGCAGGAAGGGAGAGAAGAGCACTTTCAGGCAGTCAATGGCCCTGAGTGCAGTATAGATGGTTTTCGCAGCTTCGGCCTTATCAGTCTTGATGACTGACCAGGGAGCGGTCTGGTCAAGGTACTGGTTGACCATGCTGGCCAGGCGCATGGCCTCGTTCAGGGCAGCCCGTAGTTTAACGGCCTCAAGAAGGTCACCTACAGACTGGAAACCGGCTTCGACAACTGCCAGCAGTTCCAGATCCACCGGGTGAAGCGCGGAAAGGTCCACTTCTGGAACGAATCCTTCCCAATGTTTATAACAGAACGATAGCACCCGGTTGGCCAGGTTTCCCCAAGTGGCGACCAGTTCGCCGTTGTTCTTGGCGACGAATTCAGCCCAGTCCCAGTCGCTGTCCTTGGCTTCAGGCATATTGATCGACAGATAATAGCGCAAAGCATCGGCATCGTAACGGGTCAGGACATCGCGTGCCCACACCGCCCAGTTCTTCGAACCGCTGATCTTTTGCCCTTCCAGGTTCATGAACTGATTGGCCGGCACATCAAAGGGCAGGGTTAGTGGTCTTTCATCTTCGGCAAAGATGCGCAGGAAAGCCTTGCCCGCCCCCATCAATTGGGCCGGCCAGAGCGAAGTGTGGAAGAAGATATTGTCCTTACCAATGAAATAGAACTGGCGGGCCTGCGGATTAACCCACCACTCACGCCAAGCTTCGCCAACGCCTGAAATCCGGCTCCACTCGATTGCGGCAGACAGATAGCCAATAACGGCCTCAAACCAGACATACAGGCATTTGCCATCCCAGCCTTCGACCGGGACGGGAATCCCCCAGTCCAGGTCACGTGTGATTGGGCGCGGCTTGAGGCCTTCGGCTTCGATTTTGCCCAATGATTCGCCCAGTACGGTATCCCGCATATGGCCTGAGCGTTCCCTGAGAAATTTCTTGACTTCGGGCTCGAGTTTGGACAGATCCAGGTAATAATGCTCGGTCTCACGCAGTTCAAGGGCACCGCCGCTTTTGGAGCGCGGATTAATCAACTTCTCCGGCTCAAGTACATTACCGCACTTGTCACACTGGTCGGAGCGGGCATTGGTGTCACCACAGATGTAACAGGTGCCCTCCACATAGCGATCTGGAAGGAATTTTTTGGCCGATGGAGAATACCACTGCATGGATTTCTGCGTAAACATGAAGCCATTTTCTTGCAGGGCCAGGAAGATATCTTGTGCTACTGTGAAGTGATTCTGGGTATGCGTCGTAGTGAAAAGATCATATGTAATACCATATCCCCGGAAAACTTCCAGGAAGGTATCGTGGAATTTTTTATACACGTCCTCTACCGGCTTCCCTTCAGCATCGGCACGAATGGTAACCGGGGTGCCATGCGAATCGGTACCACTCACCATCAGGACTTTGTTCCCTTTCAGGCGGTGGTAGCGGGCGACAATATCCCCCGGCAGGTGCGAGCCGGTCAGGTTACCAACATGGATCTCAGCATTGGCATAAGGCCAGGCGATGGAAATCAGTATATTTTCTGACATGATAAATTCCTTGCTCGTTTCATATGGTGAAGCTCGTGCTTCAGAGAATAATGATCGATGATTGATAAATAAAAAGGCCGTCCACAACCAGGACAGCCTTTCGGTTGGAACGCTGTGAACCTACTGCGCTTCCTCCGTCGCTGTCCGGGCGCGGCTCGACATGGACATAGGCATTATCACCATTGTGAAAGAGGAAACAGGCTTCATAACCAGTAGTTTACTATGTCCTGCAGCAGGTGACAAGTGAAATTAATCCTCTTTCCAGGTGCGTTCCTGTGTTACAGGCAAGTCAGGGGACCATTACGCAAGATTCGCAGGAAAGCGATAAAATAAAAACCATGAAGCACTTACACCAGATATTTGCCATTATCATTTTGACACTTCTCCTTTCTGCTTGCCAGACAGAACAATTGGCATCCACCCCCACCCCCGCTTTCGTCACAGCCACACTCCCGCCCACCGCCCTCGCACATCCTGCATCGCCATCCCCATCCTCAACCAGCGAGAGTTCTAGGGATATCCAGGGCGTCACCACCACCAAGCTCAACGTCCGATCTGAACCATCTACTTCTGGTGACGCGCTGGGGATGCTGGAAAACGCTGAAACAGTCAAAGTACTCGGCAAAGATCCAACTGGTACATGGTACCAGATCGCTTATACAGAAGGTTCAGACGAAAAAGGTTGGGTAAACGCAACGTATATCCAGGTCGAGGAAAACATTGAAATACCAGTTATCGGCGGAGATCAGGAAGGCAAAACGACTGTCACGATTAAAGAGACACTTAATGTCCGGGCTGAACCCAGCAGCAGTTCTGCCTCGCTGGGCATCCTCAATACCCAAGAGGTGGTCACACTGACCGGCAAAAATCCCGACGGTTCCTGGCTGCAAATTGAATATCCAGCCGGTTCAGATAGAAATGGTTGGGTGTTCGCCGAATATGCCCTGGCGCTGGAGGCAGATACAGGTAGCCTGCCGGTCGTTTCAGATGGTGGAACACCAATCGGAACAGTTACCCCCAACGCCACAATCGCTGTTCCCACCTTCACCCTGCTTCCAGCCCCGCAGGACGGGGATTCTGCCGAGTCTCCAGCCGCGGAGGTCATCTTTGCCCCAAATGGGACGCGCCAGTTCAGTTTCACCGGACAGGTTTCTTCACCTGAGGGGGACACGGAGGATTGGGTAGCATTTACTCCTTATAATCAGCCGGGAACCCAGGCCGTAATCAACTTTAGCCTGCAGTGCAGCGGCCGCGGCAAACTGTCCGTTGAACTTTGGAAGAATGGCCAGGTAATTTCCGATACCCCTGGCCCGGCATGCGGCGATCAGGACCAAACACTTACCCTGAATGCCGGGGAGGCATACCAGTTGCATTTCGAGATTCTGGCCGATTCCAGTTCTCTCCAATCCGTCGGTTACATCATTACGATCCTGAACAATCCATAAAGGTTTGGGTTCGCCCATTTCAAGCTGATACCCTTTTTTATTTGATCTGCCGGCGAAGCGTCAGGCAGCCATGACATAAATGGAGCAACTCCGGACAATCCTGTCAAATCAGGAGCGATATGTGCTGAAATGTAAAAGCCTGGCAGAGTACCTGTTTGTCTGTGCAATGGGCCTGTTGCTGGGTGCCTGTACCGTATCATCCAGTACACGCCCATGGTCGATCACTGACCTCCGCCTGCTCGATGCCCCCAACGCTCCTGACCCAGCGGTTGATCTGACTGCTCTCTACACCCGTGAGGTCGGATCGGACCTAGAAGTCCGCATTGACCTGCTGGATATCAACGCAGAAAACCCGGCATCCACCGACATCTACATTGCCCTGGATTACAAACCCGGCGGCTCAGACAGCTTGCTGCTCAGTCCGGAGCCTTACAAGACCACCTGTGTCTGCACCCTGACCCAATCTAAAATAATGTGGGATTTACTGATCGTTCTCCCCGTCAACGCCCCGACGCGTGTCTACATGGCAGGTGAACTTCAACCGTCCAACCGCATCCAGGTGCGTAGTACCCGTGATCCAGCCCTGGATACCATCACCGTCAACTTGAGTCGCGCCTCCTTGCCGCCTTTCCCCATGCCGCCCAAGGTCGAAATATTCAGCACCGTACCCGGTCAATATGAGCCATCTGACCGGCTTGGGCCGGCTGCGTTGGATGAAACCGCACTGCAGCGTGTTCCTATTCTGCTGACCTTCTGGAATACTTTCGATGCCCCCACCCCTGCACTGGCTCTCCGCCGCTGGGATGGTGCGCACACCGGACCCCTGGGTGAACGCCACGGTCTGCATCACCTTCTGGCAGCGGCAGAAACCAGCCGCATCCCGATTGCCCTTCTTGATATTAAGACACCTGCTCGACTGGCAGCACTGGATACCGTGGGAGGGGTGGAATATCTGCAACGCCTTGCAGATCAAAACCTGCTTATCCTGGCCGACACGGCCCATGGAAATCCGGCACTGGCAGCACTGGGTTACAGCCGTCCAGCAGGAAAAACTTTTGGATTGCCCGCCAGCCTCGCTGTCTATACTCCCTCCAATGAGACCATACCCGGTTACCGTTACCAGTTCGCATCCCTGTCGGGCACAACTCAACCTGCCATTCATAATGGAACAATCATATATCCCCTGCCTTTACCAGATGAATGGCTCCAACCCACACCTGATGGTCCATCTTTGGAACTGCGTCGTGCCCTGCTCGAAACTGCCATTTCTCCTGACCCTGACGACATGCTCATCCTCGGTGGTGAACTCCGCCAGAGCACCTGGGGGAGCCCAGATCATGTTGGACCGACACTGGCTTATTTCGCGGCGCGCCCGTACATACGCGCCTTTGCAGAGACAGATCTTTTAACAATATCTGCGCCGATTTTGCAAAAAGTTTTCCTCCCCAGACCTGTAGCCGGTAGGCATCCAATTTACACTTCCCAAGGTATGCCCACTGGTCTGGATGCAGACAGACTGAGTAAGGTACTGTTGAACAGGCTACAGGAGGCCCCCTCCAACCTGATCACCGATTCAGCCTGGGAACTTTATTTCACGTTGACCGCTCCCACTGAAAACCAGGATTTGGCGGCCCTGCGCTCCCAATATCTAGGTGACGTTGGACTGCTGGTGGAGGCCGCACACTGGGCTGCTGCCCCTTATAGTTGTAGCGACTGCAGCACGGATCCTGATCTGGACGGAATGAACGAATGTGTTCTGGCTTCCAAGCAATACTTTGCCATCCTGGAAGCGGATGGCGCCCGGCTGGTCTACTTCTTCGCGGGTATCGACCAGCTGGTCGGACCCACCTGGCAGTTTTCAGCAGGGGTCAGCGATTCACGCACCTGGAACCTGACACAGGGCCCTGCTGTGGATCCGGCCCAGATTCCTGGAGCATTTGTGGACACTGGCAATGCTTTCGAATTATTCAAACCCATTGCACATGCGCAAAATACCGTCATATTCACCAGCAACGAACACAGGAAAACCTTCCAGCTGTCAGAAAAAGGCCTTGAAATTACGTATGGGGGTAAAGTCCCCGAGAGTACACAGCTGGTACTGGCTGTAACCCCGCAAGCGCGTTTTCAACCCGCCTGGCTGGCGTCATACCAGTGGACCGAAACCGACGGTTCCCTGCGTTGGGGACTGACAGAAGGTCCAGGATTGATCATCCAGGGTGGGGGTCAAGCAGAGAGCCGTCGTTTCAACCAGGACTGGACCCAACTGAAATTCCCGGAGGACCCTGATTTTTCCTACTCCGCCGACTACACTGTAGCCTTCCCACTGGCGGTTGTGAAGGTCACTACGCTTGACCAACCAATATGCTTATTTTCCAAGCGCTGATTGTGAGTAATTGCACAATCTGCGGTTTTATGGTATATTCCAGCAACTCTACAAGACAAGGGCACTTCATGAACCTGCGCAAAATTCCCGACATCATTGTTGGCCGCCTTCCCCTTTACCTGCGCGCCTTGCAACGCATGGAAAACAAAGGTGTACAAACGACCTCCTCACAAGAACTCGGTGAACGCGTTGGCATTTCGGCTGCCCAAATCCGAAAGGATATTTCCCAGTTTGGTGAGTTTGGCAAGCAGGGCACCGGCTATACCATCTCCTTCTTGATCGAAAAACTGCGCGAGATTCTGAAAGTGAACATCAACTGGGACGTAGCCATTGTTGGGATGGGCGATATGGGCCATGCCTTGGCGCGTTATCAGGGCTTTGCCAACCGCGGTTTTCGCGTGGTCATGGTCTTCGACAATGACCCGCAGAAAATTAGTCAGGCAGTGGATGCATTTATCATTGAAGACAGTGCTAACCTTGTAAACAGGATTGGCGCAGCCGGGATAAAAGTAGCCATTCTCACCGTGCCCGCAGCCGCCGCTCAGGAAGTGGCTGAACAATTGGTGAAGGCGGGAGTAAAGGCTATCCTGAACTATGCTCCCACCAGCATCAATGTTCCGGCAGATGTACGCGTCCAGCACATTGATCCAGTCATCCATTTGCAAAGAATGACCTTCTATTTATAGCATTGCAAAAATCGCAGCGGCGCTCACCGGCGCCGCTTTTTCTTTACACGACCTTTACACGGATTTTATCAAAAGGCCAAAAGCGGCCGCTATAATGTCTCCAGTTTGTAAACTGACATTGGAGATAATGCATGAAATGGTTTCGAAAACGCAAAGGCATCTGGGTGCGGCCCGTGATTCAGGGCTTTTTCTTTGTTCTGATCGCCCTGATTGCTATCAACCACAGCCTGGTAGAAGATGGTCGTGGAGTGGCTTTCCTATCCAGCGCCTCCCTGCATGCACTGTGCCCCTTTGGCGGCGTGGTGACCATCTACCAGTACGTAACAAGTGGCACGTTCGTCCAGAAGATTCATGATTCATCGTTCATCCTGATGCTGATTGGGTTTGCACTGGCCTTTTTGTTTGGACCGGTCTTCTGTGGATGGGTTTGCCCGCTTGGAACGATACAGGAATGGATAGGGAAACGAGGCCGCAAAATCTTCAAACGCCGATATAACCATTTTGTTCCTGCTTCCGTGGACCGCGTGATGCGATACGGGCGTTACCTGGTCCTTGTTTGGGTTCTCTATGTCACTGCGGTAAGCGGCACACTCATCTTTGCTGATTATGATCCCTATTTTGCTCTGTTCCAGTTTTGGAGCGGAGAGGTTGCCTGGACGGCGTTGGTCATCTTGGGGATGACACTCAGCCTGTCGCTTTTTGTAGAACGCCCATGGTGCAAATACGCCTGCCCGTACGGCGCGGTATTGGGGCTTACGAATCTATTCCGAGTCTTCCAGATCCGCCGAGTAGCAGCCACCTGCACACTGGATGGAGCCTGCCACAAGTTATGTCCGATGAACATAGATGTCAGCACCAAAGAGATCGTTCGCGACCACCAATGCATTTCCTGCTTGGAGTGCACATCCGAGGCTGTTTGCCCGGTACGGGATACAGTCATCTTTTCAACAGGAAATGTAAAATGAAGCTGACATCCAAACCCCTGGCATTGATTATCCTGATCGTTCTGTTCGGTGGCATTGGCGTCACCACAGCTATGGGATGGTGGCAGACAACGTCCGGTAAGTCCCCGGCCACTTTCACAGAGGGTGAATTCGTCGGGTTGGCCAACCCAGCTGATATTCGCGGTTCATACACTTTTGGCGATATCGACAAGGCTTTTGGCGTGAATCCAGAAATCCTGGCCCAAGCCTTTGGCATACAAGAGGCCGACCCGGCAACCTTCCAGGTTAAAAGCCTGGAGGAGATCTATGGTGAATATGAAACTGAGATTGGCACCTCGTCCGTGCGCTTGTTTGTGGCCCTCTACAAGGGTCTGCCCTATGATTTAAGTGCCGATGTATACCTGCTGCGCGCCGGCGTGGAGATCCTCAAACAGGACGGCGCGCCGCTGACTCCAGAACAAACAACTTATCTGGAGATGCATACAGCTGACCCGACTGGCCATCCATCCGAAAGCCAGTCGGAAATTCCAGCAACTGCTACCAGGGTGCCAGAAACCGAATCCGAACATATCGTAAAGGGCAAAACGACCTTCCAAGAACTGCTCGATTGGGGCCTGGCACCCGAAACCATCGAAGCCATCCTGGAGACTTCCATACCCCCAGCCGAAACAACCATCAAAGAATACTGCACAACACAGGGCTTGGATTTCGAAAGTATCAAAACTGCATTACAAGGCGAAGTAGATAAACTGCCATAAAACATATAGCGGTCTCACGATGGAGACCGCTTTTGTATGCTGGAACCAGATCGTGCCTGATTCTGGTTTTTGAAAGATAAAACTTGCAATGGCTAAGCAGTTCTCAGGGCCTGGGGCAAATCAACGATATTCATGAAACAATCCCAGGGTGCCGTGTATAGGACCAGTGTGTTTGAATGATTACCCAATGATCGACTTCCAAGCGGTATGCCTCTGTGCAATTCCAACGACTCTGCTTATCCCCGGAATACGAGACATAGTTAAAAGTTAGCACAGCCAAAGACCCGTTGGCTTGGACATGGGGATTGAGCAATTCAAAACGATCAAAACGTACCTGCCCCCAGAAAGTCTTATAGTAGGCAGTCAGCGCCTCTAGACCGTCAATGCGCCTTTCAAGATATGGGTCGAAGTAAACAACATCTGGAGCACAGATTTCAAGGAACCCGGCCGGGTCGCCTTGACCCCAACGTTCCAGAGCATTGCGTTCCAGGGCAATAATTGTCGAAGAGAGAGCTTGAATTTCACCCATCTTGTCTCCTATAAAGATCATCCAGCCACTTTAAAAGCGAGCACCGTTGTATCATCTGCTGGGGACGAATTGGCGGTAAATTCATTTACTGCTTGGATGACAGCCTTTACAAGATCATCGGCTGACAATGTAGCATACTTGTTGACCAGTTGCGCCAATCGTGTGCTGCCAAACTGTTCGGTGGAGGCATTGACAGCCTCAGTAATACCGTCTGTATAGAACAAGAGAGTATCGCCGGCCAATAACGGGATGGTATGCACGGTGATTTGGAAGTCTTCCAGCAGGCCAATGGCGGCTCCTGTAGGCTTCAACCAGACATTCTCCCGCCCTATATGAACGAGCAGAGGAGGGTTATGTCCGGCATTTGCATAATTAAACCGTCCGGAGCGCGGGTCGAAGCGGCCGAGGAAGATGGTTACAAAAGTGGTGAGGTTGATATTATGGATGAAAAAATCATTGACGCGTTGCAAGGTGTCAGCCGGGGAGTCACATTCCTGGGCTAGGGTGCGCATGGAAGTCTGGAGGCTGCTCATCAACAGACCAGCTGCAACCCCATGACCGGCCACATCGGCAATGGCCACTCCCAGGGAACCATCCTGGAACTGGAAGAAATCATAATAATCCCCACTTAAAATCTGGGCAGGGCGGCTGTATACAGATAACTGCAGCCCCGGCATATCCGGCAGGTGTTGGGGCAGAAATGCCTGTTGGACCGCCTGCGAGAATGACAATTCAGTTTCGAGTTTGTGCCTTGCCTCATCGGTCAGGTCACCCAAACACACCCTGGTTGTGTAATCCACCTCCAGCACTTCTGTTTCAATGCCACCCTGGCAGACTTCACAGATACCCAGCCTTCCCTGGTCAATTCGTTCCAGGGTGCCATCAATGATGTCAAGGTGTGCCTGTAGTTCTGCTTCGTGGGCTTCACAAAGGCGTATTTGCTTATCGGCGGGGGATATATTATTCCTCCACCTCTGCATAAAATGACGCTTCGCATTCAGGCTCGTCGAAATCCGCTGCCCCAAATCCATGGTCATAATCAATCTCCCTTCTGGGCACCTAATCGGAATCCTGCATCCAATCTGACCTTTCCAACCTCAGTGTAACCCGATTTTCAGGGTCAGGACATTGGACCTCGATTACATTCCCCTTCCACCAAGGCAGACAGCCCCCAAACTGGAAAGTTTGCAGGTCGGGGGAAATGGAATTATAGAAGAAGCCACACAGCCCGGCAGGATTCTGGCAACTGAGTTCAAATCCAGCCCCTTGCTGCAATCCAGCGGTGCATTTCCCTTTGACACTGGTAACAATGGCCGTCACCTTATACCCATACTTCGTCTCTGACATCTTTTTATCTGCCTCCCGTGTCCTTCATCCAGGCTTTGTTATGGGTGGCAAAGTCGGATATTCTTATCCAGTTCGCTCTGGATAAAAACTTTACTTCACAACAATGCTTATAAAAACCGCATCACCAAACGGCTGGCCCCGCGGGTCGTAAGCCTGCCAGGCGCTTTGATAAGTACCCGGCTCCAGCGGAGCAGTAAAGAGGATACGCAATGCAACCTGTGCACCGCCGCGAGCCGGGTAGAGAGCTTGTTCGGCTTCAGCACCCAGATTGGGACCGCCAGTCAAACGCAACCGATAGCGTACGTCCCAGTTGCAGGTGCCATCATTTTGTACAAGCCATTGTTTATCGATCGCTTCACCCGGTTGAACAATTGTTCCATCAGGGACAGTCAAATCCCCCAGAAAACGCAGACCGTCCATACACTGCAGCGCAGGGTTGGATTCGGCCAGGTTCTGAATTGCGACATCGCCCGCTGGGGTTTCCCCAGTAACGACCGGGGAAGTCGGCGGGCGATAGATTTCAGCGGTTGGGGGACCCGGAGCACAGGAGGCCAGCCAGAACGGGCATATCGCAAGTAAAAACAACAGCAGGCATAAACTATGCAGAAAGCGTAGCATATGCAGAAAAATGGCTAAGCGTCTTCATCCACATCCCCGCCATCGGAATCGGTATCGAGCGGCAAAACAAGTTCGCCTCCCAGGGCTTTCTGTCGGATGACGGTCTCGATCTCAAAGGTCAGGTCGGCATTCTGGCGCAGGAATTCCTTGGAGTTCTCGCGGCCCTGCCCAATGCGGATGTCGCCATAGGAGAAGAAGGCGCCGCGCTTCTGAATGATTTCAAGTTTGGTGGCCAGATCGAGCAGGTCCCCAACCTTGGAAATACCTTCGTTGAACATGATATCAAATTCCGCAGTGCGGAAGGGTGGAGAAACCTTGTTCTTTACAACCCGCACCCGCGTACGGTTACCGATAACTTCCTCACCGACCTTGATGGATTGGATGCGGCGCACGTCCAGGCGAACAGAAGCATAAAACTTGAGGGCATTCCCGCCGGTGGTGGTCTCCGGATTACCAAACATGACCCCAATCTTCTGCCGCAACTGGTTGGTGAAGATGACAGCAGTCTTGGTCTGGTTGATGGCGCCTGAGAGTTTACGCAGGGCCTGGGACATCAGGCGAGCCTGGACGCCCATGGTCGGATCACCCATGTCGCCTTCGATCTCCGAGCGGGGGACAAGCGCCGCAACAGAGTCGATCACCACCACTTCGACTGCTCCGGAACGCACCAGCGTTTCAGTGATTTCTAACGCCTGGTCGCCGGTATCAGGCTGGGAGACGAGCAGGTTATCGATATCCACGCCACATTTGGCCGCATAGGATGGATCCAGAGCATGTTCCATATCGATATAGGCCGCAGTACCACCCAATTTTTGGGCTTCCGACACAATGTGCTGGCAAATGGTAGTCTTGCCGGATGACTCCGGACCATAGATCTCTGTAATTCTGCCGCGTGGAATACCGCCCACACCTAAGGCAATATCCAGCGAGAGCGAACCGGTTGGGATGACATCGGTGACCATACTGTGAGCTTCACCCAGACGCATGATTGAGCCATCGCCATATCGCTTCAGGATATCACCAACAGCCTTATCCAAAACAGCACGCTTGGCTTCATCCATTGATGCAGAAGGGACTTCTTGAGTTTTTTTTGCCATGATTCTTTCTCCGTGATTATCCAAAGTCGAAATTAGCTAAGTCAGCACGATTCCCAAACAGTATAGCACAGATGTTCTGCCCGTCAAGGGCTTGGGGCAGGTAAATCATATTCCGTAGGTGGCAGGGTGGTAGAAGTAAAACCTTCGCCTTCCTTGAAAGTAAAGTAGGAAACCCGCCCAGGTAGGATCTTTATGTCAGCATCATAAATCTCTTTTTCGTATTCAATCGTAACCAGGTACCAGCCTGCCGGAAGATCACCCAGGACAAGGTTTTCATTGTAGTACGGATCGCTGTTGACACTGCCCTTGCCATATGACTTGACCCAAAAAAGCCGCCCAGTCTCATAGGATTTTACTGTAACGCTGACGCCGTTCAGGGTCTCGTTTTTTCTATCCGTCAGGCGGGCAGCCAGCACGCCCCACCCTTGCGGCGGTACGATCCACAGCTCAGGATTTCGGGTATGGAAGTAACTATTATATTCCAGGCGGACCTCAAAATGCAGGTGTGGCCCGGTGGTATTTCCCGTATTGCCTACCAATCCCAACTGGTCGCCCGTGTGCACATACTGACCAACTGCCACGTCTACTTGTGACATATGGCCGTACATGGTATAAAGAGGCTTTCCTTGGTAGCCGAAATCATGACGAATGGCTACGGCAATCCCATACGGATCATCTTTATTTTCCGACCAGCCGGAATAAAAGCCCCACCCAGCCCAGATGACAACGCCAGGTCCCGCAGCCAGCACCGGTGCACCATATTCAGCATCAATATCCACGCCGGTATGGGCCAGGTCGGGGCGGAAGAAAACGCCACCATAGCGATAATCCGCTAGCGGCCAGTTCACTTCGTCTGCCGCGATGGGACGGGCAAAGTAAAAGTGGTCTTGAACCGTCAGCGCCCAGGGAATCGGATACAGAGGCGGGCGCCAGCCAGAAACCGGCTCTGCGCCAGGGGTGGGGAACCGGAAGTGCAACGGCTCGGGTGTGACCACTCCAGCAGCCAGAGTGGAACCCGGCGCCTGACCTTCCGCTGAAACACCCCCAGCCATCGGCGAGGGGTTGTCAACAACAGGTACACAGGCATTCACGGAGAATACCAGGACACAGATAAAGAACAAACCGGTTGAGCGTAGATTGATAAAACGCGTCGAGGGTTTCATGGGGTGGGAGTAGGTACTGTCGACGGCGTGGGAGGCACAAAGGTGGGAGTACGCGTGGGTAAAGGCGTGCGTGTGGGCGCAGGTGTCAGGGTGGGCGTGACGGTGGGTGAGGGAGTACGCGTCGGCGGAGCAATCTCGGTCGGTGTAACCAGCACTTCGGGAGGGTAAAGTTGTAGCATGGCAGAGTACCAGTCCAGGCCGCCCGTCATGGTAAATTCAGTCACTCGTGTGCCATGGAAAAACGTTCGCCAGTTGGAAAGCGCCGCTTGCCGCTCCCAGCCATAAGCGCGCGCCAGATCAGTAAAATCCACCCAATATCCGGGCGGCACACTACCATACTTTCCTCCCTGTTCATAGGAGTGCGGATCGAGATCATAACGGGCATTCAGGTCCCAGGGCGGGTCGTGCAAAGGAATACCCTGCGAACCATCTTGCATCTGTGTCCGGACATACAGGCGCCAGTATGTTTGTGGGCCAAAATCTTCGCGCACGACCACCACCCAGCCGGCCGTCACGGCCAGACTGTTTAGCGCAAATGCCCGGCCGGTATACAGCCAGTCGTCGCCCAGGCCAGGGTCAAGCGCATCGGTTAACGGGACAAAGGCATTCTGCAGATTGGCCATCACATCCCAGCCAACATCGCTGACCGCACGACGACGCAAAGCAACAAAGGCCTCATCAACATCGTCATGCAGGCGCGCAGCTGGCACAGTTACATCATCAATCGGGACAACTGCAGACCGTCCTGCCGGACCTGTAAGTTCAGGCGTCACCGCCGCAGTCCATAAACCCGTTGGCGAAGCAGACGCGGCCTGTGTAAAGGATGATGGTAGGGGATTGGGCAGATGGGCACGCCAGGCAATACCATGCAAAGCTCCAGGCAGGGAGACTGGCGGCAGAACCAAATCACCATTCAAAGCATAAATGCTGAGAAAATCTTCATTTGGCCCAAGCAAACGCACAGCCAGTTGACTATCGTCTGCATTCCAGGCCGCCCAATCGCCATCGGCCACACGCCGGGCAGGTATATCAGGGCGGGATGTATCCCACAAGTACACGCCTCCAAGGCCTGCGCTCCCGGCAGTGGAACCCCAAGTCAGGTAGCGGCCATCTCCTGACCAGGCAGGATGCGTCTCAGCGCTTTCAGGTCGTTTGCTTACGTTGGTGTAGCGTTGTCCAGTCTGGTCGAGATCAGCCAGCCAGATCTCACTGTCACCGCTGCGGTTGGACACAAAAGCAACCTGCCGTCCTTGTGGCGCCCAGGCGGGAGAATGATCTGCTGCCGGGTCAGCAGTCAAGCGGATGGGCGGTTGGGTGACATCCCCCACAGACAAAACTGCTATTTCCAGATTTTCGTCCAGATAGGTTTCATAAGCCAACCACAAGCCATCCGGAGACCAGGAGGGAGCCCCGTCATAGACGGCCGTATCGGTTACCTGGGTAAGCTCCCCCTTCTCCATATCCAGCAGATACAGGTCCCAGCGGTCATCGCGCCGGGATGCAAATGCCAGCGCCTTTCGGTCGGGACTGAGTGCCGGACTGATATCATCCTGGGGGCCATTTGTCAGGCGCAGCAGGCGACGCGAATTGACGTCATAGGCAAACAAATGCAGATAACTATTATCGTTCAGGGAAAGCACCAGGATATTGTTACCCGAAATGGACTGTAAGGCACTGGCTGTCGCAGCACTCTCCTCAGTAAAACGGGCCGCAATGGTCAGGGCAGCCAATGGAGTAGAAGGCGTCGAGCCCAATCCGCACGCCCCCAGAATCACGGCCAGTAGTCCAAGAAGAAGAGTAAAGCACGCAGAGAGATAATATTTTTTTATGAACATATTCAGCCAGCGAGAATTTCAAAGGGATGTACTAATAGTTCAGATTGTGGTCCGTCCGGATAATACAGCCGGAATGCTAACATATAAAATCCAGCGGTTTCGCCGCTGCAGCGGATGTGCATCGTAAATTCCATCTTCCAGGCAGCTGGCTCGATAATACTGACAGAACCTACCTCAACACCCTCCGAGTTGATAAGGCGGATGTCAAGATGGGGAGATTTTTCAAAAGGCGTAATTTCCAAGTGGATCTTGAGCCGCCGTCGATCCGGGTAAGGCTCCACTTGGATGGCCAGGAGCCTTACATCATCCGGAGGTAGCCGCTGGATATCCGTGTCGTCAATAAAGAATTCCATATACCAATTATAACCAGAAAAGCAAACACCCGGCGCTTGTGCCGCCGGGTGTCCGATATCTACTGATCAGTTTAGCCGTTTTTCTTCTGGAAGTCCTTCATGAATTTGGAAAGCTCTTCCACAGCTTCCATGGGCAGGGCATTGTAGACAGAAGCGCGCATGCCGCCGACCGAGCGGTGGCCTTTAAGCCCAATCATCCCCAGTTTCTTGGCTTCAGAGGCAAAGGTGGCCTCCAGTTCCTCGGTTGGCAGGCGGAAGGTTACGTTCATGAGTGAACGGCTTTCGGGCTTGGCATGCCCGCGGTAGAAACCGCCACTCTCATCAATAGCCTTATAGACAACATCGGCCTTGTCGCGATTGCGTTTGGCAACTGCTTCCAGACCGCCCAATTTCTTAGCCCACTGGAAGACCAGGCCGACAATATAGATGGACCAGCAAGGAGGAGTGTTATAGAGAGAACCGTTCTCAGCCATCAGTTTGTAATCGAGCATGGCAGGCAAATTGGCCGGGACACGCTCGAGCATATCATCACGTATGATTGCGACAACAACGCCTGCCGGGCCGGCGTTCTTCTGGGCACCTGCATAGAGCATGGCATACTTGGAAACTTCCACTGGACGACTTACGAAGTCCGACGAAGTATCACAGATCAACGGCACACCAGCCGGAGCAACCGGTTCTTTGAAGAACTCCACACCATGGATGGTCTCATTGGACGTGAAGTACAAGTAAGCAGCCTTGGGATCAAGATCCAATTCTTGCTGGGTCGGAGTGCGGGTGAAATTCTCTGCCTTGAGGTTCGCAGCAGTGCGGGTGGTACCCAATTTCTGGGCTTCTTCGATGGCCTTCTTACTCCACGAACCAGTGACAATGTAGTCCGCCGAAGCGCCTGCCGAGCGGAAATTCATCGGGATCATTGCAAAGTGCAGGCTGGCGCCACCCTGAAGAAAGAGGACCTTATAATTGGAAGGAATTGCCAGCAGTTCACGCAGGTCGGCCTCAGCTGTTTGGATGACGGACTCAAATTCTTTGGAGCGGTGGCTGATTTCCATAACTGACATGCCGGTCCCCCGGAAATCCAGCAACTCGGCCTGAGCTTGCTGAAGTACTTCTACCGGCAGGACGGCCGGTCCAGCATTGAAATTATACGCACGTTTCATTTGGTTTCTCCTGTTGGTGGGCAGAGGGTAAGAACTAGCTATCCTTTAATTGCAATGTGCATTATATCTATGAGTACGATTTATCACAATAGAGCACACAGTGCTAAAAAATAAGCCAAAGCAGACAAGTTGAAATTTTCTAATTGTCGTTTTACGTCAATGACCATGCTATTTTGCGCTTAATCCTACAAGAAACTAGTGATAACAAAGGAGGCGCGTTCAATTGACATACATTTTTTTCATTGTTACAATCCAATTATAATTTTTTGCAGGTACGACACAGTTATACCTGCCCAACCACAACACCCAGTAACATACTTTTCCCAACCTTTCAACAGGAGACTACTCATGAAAATCCTTGTATGTGACAAAACCGCCCCCGCTCCCATCGAAAAAATGCGCGCGGCGGGTCTGACCGTGGACACAAACTTCGAGATTACGCCAGAAGAACTCGTCAATGTCCTCCCAGCGTATGATGGCTGTGTGGTTCGTTCACGGACGAAAATTCGCCAGCCATTGATTGATGTTTGTCCCAACCTGAAAGTCATCGTGCGCGGCGGTGTGGGCCTGGACACAATTGATTACGAATATGCCCGCTCGAAGGGCATTACAGTCATGAATACGCCACTGGCTTCCTCAGCCTCGGTTGCTGAACTTGCCATCGGTTTTATGTTTGCCCTGGCTCGCAATATCTACAAAGCTACCCAGACAATGAAGGAAGAAAAATGGGAAAAGAAGGCTTTTGAAGGTGTGGAGCTGGGCGGCAAAACGCTCGGTCTGATCGGCATTGGCAACATCGGCAAGGAGGTTGCTAAACGCGCTATTGCCCTGGGCATGACCGTGATCGCCTATGATCCATATGTAAAAAAATCTGCGGATGTAAAACTGGTCACTTTGGATGAGTTACTGGCTCAGTCCGACTACATCAGCCTGCACCTGCCGAAGACCAAAGAGTCTGCCGACATGATTGGAGCGGCTCAGTTTGCCAAGATGAAAGACGGTGTACGCATTATCAACTGCGCCCGCGGTGGCATTGTCAACGAGCCAGCACTCTACGACGCCCTGACCAGCGGCAAAGTTGCCGGTGCAGCGTTGGATGTCTATGCGGAAGAACCGCCCACAGACTGGAAACTGGTTAAACTCGACAATGTTATTTGTTCGCCGCATATCGGCGCAGCCACCAAGGAAGCCCAGGGACGCGTGGGTGCCGAAGTAGCTGAATTGCTGATCGAATTCGCCAAGAAGAAATAGCGAGCAGGTGCAGCGTACTTTTTTTGCTCAAAATATTTACGTTGCACCTTTTTGATAACTCAAACCATGAGGAGCCAGACGTGAAGATTTTCGAAGACATCGGTGTGCTTGTTCCAGAAGTGTACCTGCCCAAGCCAGGCATGGACTTAAAAAAGTGGGCGGTCATCGCCTGCGACCAGTTTACCTCCCAACCCGAATACTGGGAAAAGGTGGAAAAGATCGTGGGCGACGCGCCTTCAGCTTATAACCTAACTCTGCCGGAAATCTATCTGGAAAAGCCAGGTGAAGCTGAACGCATCCAGAGTATCCAGGCGACCATGCGTAAATATCTGGATGCTGGCATCCTCCAGCCGCGCCAAGGCCTGATCTACGTCGAGCGCACAGTCGGCGGAAAAACCCGCAAAGGGATCATTTTGTGTCTGGACCTGGAAAGTTATGATTTCACGAAAGGCTCTACGAGTCTCATCCGCGCCACAGAAGGAACAATTATCGAACGTTTACCACCGCGCATGAAGATCCGCACCGGAGCTACGCTGGAATTACCTCATATCTTGGTGCTGATCGATGACCCGGAACGGACTGTCATCGAGCCAGTACAGGCCGTCAAAAACAAGTTGCAAAAACTGTACGACTTTGAACTAATGCTCGACAGCGGGCACTTGGTGGGATATGCCATTGACGATGACCTCGAAGCGAAAGTCATCGCTGGCCTGCGCGGTCTGGCAAAACCAGAGATCTTCGCATCCAAATATGGCATCCCCGCTAACCAGCCGGTACTCTTATTTGCCATGGGCGACGGCAACCACTCGCTGGCTACCGCCAAAGCTTTCTGGGAGAAGTTGAAACCGCAAGTTGGTCTGGATCATCCAGCCCGTTACGCCCTGGTTGAGATCGAGAATGTTCACGATGAGGGCCTGGAGTTCGAACCTATTCACCGTGTTCTTTTCAACCTGCAGCGTAATCTGTTTGCGGCCCTCAAGGGCTACTACGGTTCAGATTTTGCATATACACCGGTTACCAACGTTAAAGAAATGATCTCGCGGGTAGATAGTGCCACTGGCCCGAAACAATCCATCGGTCTGGTCGGGGGTGGAGATGGAGAAACCTTTGGTGTAATCGAGATCACCCATCCTTCATCGAACTTGCCCGTTGGCACCATTCAGGCCTTTCTGGATCCATTTATCAAAGATGGTGGTGCTGCCAAAATTGATTACGTTCATGGCGAAGATGTGGTCGTCAATCTCGGATCCCAGCCTGGTAATGCGGCCTTCTATGTACCCGGCATGAACAAAAGCGATCTCTTCAAAACAGTCATCTTGGATGGAGCCCTGCCGCGCAAAACCTTCTCGATGGGCGAAGCGCACGAGAAACGGTTCTACATGGAAGCACGCAAGATTGCGTAGCGGCCATCAGGATACACAAAAAACCGCCCGGCCTTTGGGCGGTTTTTTATCCCTTTTCTAAACCTGATCTCTGCAAGGCTCGGACAAAATCCTGCGGATAGGGAGCAGTGACGGTGAAAAACTCGCCACTGACAGGATGTATAAATGTCAGTGCCAGGGCATGCAGAGCCGGGCGGGGGATATCGCTGCTGGATGGGGCACCATATAGTACATCCCCCAGGATAGGATGACCCATGGCAGCCAGGTGGACGCGAATCTGGTGGGTACGTCCGGTGGACGGCAAGGCTTCGATCAGGGCCTTGTCAGCTACCCGTTGGATGATCCTGAAATGCGTTTCTGCGGATTTTCCTCGCTTCCCGTCTACCACTGTACGGTGACTATGACCAACATTGATACGAAGCGGATGCCGGGCGGTATACTCATCCCAAACCGGTGCACCATGGACAATGGCATGATATACCTTATTTGTTACATGTCGTTCGAACTGAATGTTCAGCACCCGGTGCGCTTCCGCAGTACGGGCAAAAACCATCATCCCACTGGTGACTTTGTCCAAACGGTGGACAACCCAGACACGGCCATATTCAGCCTCCAGTAATTTCACCAGGTATGGCGCGTCCGGTTCCCAGCCATCCGGCAGGACCGGCAAACCAGCAGGCTTGTTTATCAAAAGTATCTGTTCATCAAGATACCGGATATCCATCAAGAGAATTTAACCACAAATCGGAGCAAATGAACACGATCTCGAGAAATCAATCTGTCATGTGTGAGGCGCGATGGGGCAAGGCCGGGGAGCAAATTCGGGCATCATCGACCAGTTTTCTAACTGGACAGGGACGGTTGTGACGGGATAGGGTCTGCCTGAAACGGCCGGCATAGTGTTTGCATATGATGGCTATACCCAACCACCCCATGACCAACCAGGCAGTGATGCTGTGGCGTTCGGGATATTCAGCCCGTAACCGGTATCCGTCACGCTCAATGGCATTCAGAATACGTTCAAAACGAGCGCAGTACCAGACTCCGGCAAGTTTACAGCGCAGCACATCCAGCGTATCAATATACCTTTTGCCTTCACCAAAATAGGATCGGGCTCGTTTGACCTGAGCGCGAACCCAGGCGCGCATCCCCGGCTCATCAGCACTCATGGACTGGATACCATAAATCTGCAAGTCATCAATTGCAATATTGATAATACCGCCGGGCAGGTCTTCCGACATATCACGCAACATATGGGTAATGTGAGCCCCGCTAACTGCTTTAAGGCGTTCAGAAGTTCTCGGATAAATATGCCCGTTCCCGATAAAATACTGGATACCATCCATGACGGCAGCTGCCAGGCGCTCGGTATAAACTAAAAGTTCCTCGCGGCGGATGACTCGGTTGTGGCGGCCAGCATCAAAGGCGATCACGTACATAAAGTTATCGATGAATGAACGCAGGCCACTGTTCATGCCCCGATCATTCCGAACCAATTCGGCCAGCATCATCTCTTCCGGACACAAGTCGAGAGGCTGCTCACCGCAATAGAGGCGCTCGATCAGCCCTTTTTGGCGAGAAATAAAAGCATGCCGCTCTGCATAAGATAAAGAAGCGGTATCAATAATATCATCCGCCCAACGGAAATAGGCATAGCCGCGCAGACAATCGTCAACCAGGTCCCGATCAGCCAGGATTCGGGTAGTAAGATAAGATTGTTTACTGCTCTTCCAGGTGATGGAATGAGCCAGGGCAGCAGTGGTATTCATGGAAGGGTCTCTTCCAAGATGCGCTGAGCTGCCAGACGGGCAGATACAAGTACAGTCGGTACTCCAGTGCCGGGATGAGTGCTGGCGCCAACAAAATAAAGGTTGTGATAGCGCGCGTGGCGCTTATGGGGCCGGAAATAAGACATCTGTGTCAGTCTATGACTCAGGCCGTGAGCCGAGCCACGTGTAAGGTTGTAGCGCTTTTTCCAATCCGTCGGCACGAAACTGGCCTCGAACTTGATATGTGTTTCAAGATCGGCCATACCAATCTGCGCCAGACGTTTGAAAACAAAGGCACGCGCTTGGGTCTGGATGGCTTTCCAATCTTGCGGGTTTTTCTCGTTGATGTGGCCTACCGGCACAGCGACATAGAGCGTATCATGACCAGCAGGAGCAGCAGACGAATCGATTCGAACAGGAGCGTGGACATAGAAATTCGGTTCTTCCGGCATGGAGGCAGTACTGAAAATATCTCTAAAACTCTGGCAATAATCGCCGCACAGAAATAGATTGTGCGCCCCCAGTTGGCTATATTGTTTATCCAGTCCCCAGTAGTACATGACCGTCGAACAGCCGTATTCTCTTCGATCAAGGCGGTCGGCGGTACCGTCATCCGGCAGCAGGTGACGATAAACATAACCCAGATCCGCGTTGGCCACCACAATATCAGCTGGGATGGTTTCCCCATTGGCCAGGGACAAACCAACTGCGCGCCCATTCTCGATCAGTATCCTCTCGACGGGAACATTGTATCGAAATTCCACACCTAACTTTTCAGCTAGTGCAGTCAATCTTTCAGCAACATGGTACAACCCCCCCATTGGATAATATAAACCATCAGAAAGCTCTGTATATTGCATCAGGGAGTAGACAGCTGGAGCATCATAAGGACTGAGGCCCATATACATATCTTGAAAGGTAAAAGCCATTTGCAATTTGGGGCTCTTGAAGTACCTGCTGATAAAGTTTGTATGGCGTGTAAGTGCCTTTAGACGCAGGAAAAGCAGGAGCATGCGCGGGTGGATAAATTCGGAAAAATTGTGAAAATCCCGACCGATCACACCGGGCATGGCAAGTTCATACATACGGCGTCCTTCAGCCAGATAGTGAAGCATATGCTCAAAACTGCCCGGCTCAATAGCTTCCAATTGGTGCAGCATGCCATATAGATCAGGCCTCAACTGCAACTGCGAATTATCCTGGAAAAAGAGGTGATAAGTTGGATCCAAGCGGCGCAGATCAAGGTGATCTTCCATACGCTCACCCAGAGCAGTGAAGGTCTCGGCGTACAGGTCGGGCATCAGGAACAGAGTCGCGCCGGTATCAAAGCGATATCCATGGACATTCATCTGACCACAGCGTCCTCCGGGCTGTTCATTCTTCTCGAGAATAGCAACCCTGTATCCGCGGCGTGCCAGCCGGGCAGCAGTGGCAATTCCACCAATCCCCGCACCGATAATGAGAACTTTGGGCATTTCAGTTTTTTGTTGCATCATTTTTCCTCACAGCAGGCAATTTCCAGGAAAATTACTCACACAGGTTGCATGTGAGCAGAGCAGGCTGCTACCAGGATATACGCAAGGTATCGACTCAAGTAGCGAGTTCCGCTGAACTCACCCTTGACATTAACGCAACGTCATAGTTTATATTAGGGACAATCCGCAAAATGACATGCGGCGCTTGGAATTGGAGCAGTTGATGTTTACCGTTAAACAACTTTCTGACCTTGCAAACGTAACCCCGCGCACCCTGCACTATTATGATCAGATCGGGTTGCTCAAACCGTCACATGTGGGCGGGAACGGCTATCGCTACTATGGGGAACAGTCCCTTCTGGAGCTGCAACAGATCCTGTTCTACCGCGAATTGGATCTGCCTCTGGAAAATATCAAGAAAATTATGAGCGGTCCCGATTTCGATATATTGATCGCTCTGGAAAGCCACAAAGCGCAAATCACCAAACGCATCGCGCGCATGGAAAACTTGCTCCAAACAGTGGACGATACAATATTGCATTTGAAAGGAAAAAAGAAAATGAGCAACAGACAAATTTTTTCCGGTTTTACACCGGAAGAAGAGGAAAGGTACACCGCAGAAGCTGAGAAGATGTACGATCCGGAAACCGTACGCGCTTCCACCAGGAAATGGAAGGGCTACTCGACCCAGCAGAAGCAAAACATATTCAATGAAGGCCGCCAAGTCTATGAGGATATGATAACTGCCATGCCCAAAGGAGCCCGCTCCCCCGATGTCCAAGCCGTTGTGGAGCGTTGGCATAAACACATGGATTATTTCTGGACGCCGAACCTGGATCAGTTGCTTGGCTTGGCAGAACTGTACAACACTGATCCACGCTTCAAAGCCACCTTTGACCAACTGGACCCCAACCTGGCTGCTTTCATGCTGGAAGCAGTAAGGGTATATGTGACGAATAAGAACTAAAGAGCAGCGGGGTTGTTGAAAGAGCCAGAGTTTGTTGCAACTCTGGCTCTAAAATTATTGGGCATAATTTTCCAGGAATCAACCTGACCCCGCCTCTACCAGAGATACTTTTCTTGCGATCGTTAGAAATCAACGATACACAGACTTTCATACACCAAAGTTCAGAACGCATCCTTTGGATCTTCAACGTTTCGGAATAAGTCAAGAAAACCAGCAAGCTCCATTGCCTCGTGTATAGTGTCAGGAAGACCCGCAAGGACAACTTCACCGCATCCATCACGCTTGCAAACACGCTGAACCGCCAATAATGCACGAAAACCAGCGCTTGACAAATATTCCACATCGGCCAGATCCACTACGATATTAAACCGACCGGCATCAGTAATAATCTTCAGAGTGTTGCTGAACTTTGGAGCGGTAGCGCTATCCACACGGCCTTTTACTCTAACCAAATCAAAGTACTTGGTCTGGCTGGTGATTTCCATGGTATCCAACTGACTAACATGCGATTTCCCAGCCTGTCGAGAAGTTTTTTCATTATCCGGCATAGAAGCCAATATTTTCATATCCACAGATTGATCAGACTCTGTCTGGCCTTTGCTGGCAGAATTCACACTCTCCAACTCACCCTTCTCCCGCGCTTCTTCTTCCGCCTGTCTACCAGCCAACATCTCTGCTTCACGAAGGATGATTTGCTCCTGGCGGAGTCTCAAGGCCTGTAATAAATCTGAATAACTTTGCTCTTTTTCCATCCCAAAGTATTTCGCCCATTGTAAAAAACGGAATCCGCGCGGCACATTACACTCTTCCAGCAAAATTGGTATCATAAAAATCGTGCCTTCAGTTTTTTCAAGGGCAATTTCACGAGCATAACGCAATTCTTTTTGTATCGCCCCCTCTTTATTCACAGAATTTCTTGACAGGCAAACAATAATAATATCTGCAGATTCAACTGCCTGCTCGATGGCAATTCGCCAATCCTGACCCGGCAGCAGATTCTTTGTATCTAACCAAGGGTCCAACCAGTCTTCAAGGAGAAGCCGCTGATAAAGTTCGCGAACAATGGATTTGTCCTGCGAGGCATGGCAGATAAAGATACGAAGTCTTTGTTGTTCTCTATGAGGCATAGGCTACCTGTTATGCAAGGGAGGGGCAAAAACAATACGAAACCCTACATTAGGCAAAGAAAATTCCGGATTCAGTCTGCTCCGGCAGGTTATTCTCACGCTTCGGACCGTTGTGTCAAAGGAACCACCTCGGATCACCCTTTCCCCCGGGGTTTTGAGATTCTCGCGTCCATCACATGGGTCATATGGATAGGACCTCAACAGGCTTTGGGTCCATTCCCAGACATTGCCGATCATATCCGCAACATGATAGGGGCTATATCCTCCAGGAATATAGGCTTCAACCGGTGTGGGTTTTCCAATTTTGCTTCTCTGGCAATTACATGGAATATCCTTCGGTCGCTTTTCACTCAAAAATTGATTTCCCCACGGCCATTCCCGTCCATCCTCGCCTCTGGCTGCCATCTCCCATTCTGCTTCAGTAGGAAGTCTGAATAAATAATCAGGATGGCCATGATGATGATAATGATCTGTCAGCCACTGACAAAACCGTAATGCTTCATACCAGGAGATATTGACAACCGGCAAATCAGGGAACATCCGCCACTTTCTTGCACTTGATTTTGACTTTGCATTGGCTTGTTCAACATACTTAGCAAATTGAACATTCGTTATCTCAAAGCGGGTGATCAGATAGTTGTAGGGGATTTCGAATGTATGTTGTGGTTTTTCATCCGGAAAAGCCAGTTTATTCTCAGAGAGGCTACCGATAAGAAATTTTCCAGCAGGAACGTTTACAAATTCGACTGAACCAAGCTGGCCTTGCATGCCCGGAAAAACGATCAAGCCAATGCGTGAGGCACATGCCTGAAAACTCTGCAATAGTTTTTCATATGCTGCCGTTTCGAAATAATCCACCCACTGTAAGTTTTTCAAACTGTGTGGAACTTGGCAATCATCCAGTCTCAACGGAACCACATAGATGACCCCTTCGGGTTTTTCCAACGCCTTATCCAGGATGGCTCTCAATTCCCGCTGTACGTAACCAGATTTCGCTATGGAAGTATTGGAAAGACAAACAATTACCGCATCACTAGACTCAACTGCCTTCTCGATTTCCATACCCCAATCCTGCCCCGGGATGAGTTCCTTTTCATCCAACCATGGATCGATCCAGCCCTCAGCAAGTAAACGCTGGTATAACTCGCGCACGATGGGTTTATCTTGCGATGCATGACAAAGGAAGACGCGTAGTTTTCTGTCAGGCATGGAAGAACACTTCAAGCCTTTCCCGGCAAAATCTATCCAAGTTTGATTCTATCTGATTATTTGAATTTGTCTACAGGTTGAAAATGATGAAATCTGCCCACAGCGGGCCAATTGTTCTCTCCTAAAGCCAATCCAGCAACTCCACCAACTGCCTGACTTGATAAGTCACCGGTAACTCCGAGTACTTGCCGGTTGGGTTGTACCAACAGGTGTCAATGCCATATTTCAGACCACCCTGCATGTCGGATGTAAGGCTGTCGCCAATGATCAGTACAGATGTCTTCGAGGGTCTGCCAAGGATGCAGAAAACAGCATCAAAAAAGGCAGACTCCGGCTTGGCAGCACCAATCTCTTCAGAAATAAAAACCCTTTCAAAACGTCCGCTCAAAACAGAGCGTTCCAAGCGCGGCCGTTGGACATCTGCCAGACCATTTGTGACCAAGGCCAGATGGTAACGAGTGCCCAGGGTTGTCAGGGTTTCTTCAGCACCGGGAAGCAAATCCGTGCCAAGAGCAAGATTCTGCAGGTACACCTGGCTAAAAAGTTCAGGAGCCAGGGAAGAATCGGTAGCATCGAACAATAAACGAAAACGTTTGGTACGCAGCTCTGTAGAAGTCAACTCGCCGCGCTCGAATTCACCCCAAACCTGCTGGTTGAATTTATGATAAAGTTCCAGGGTCTCCGGACCAAAAACAGCACCCATCTGCACGAATGTCCGCTGCAGAGCATTGGCTTCTGCCAGCGGATAATTGAAAAGTGTGTCGTCAGCGTCGAAAAGGAGCCAGGTGTACTGCATTGGAGAAAGTTCAAGCGATCAAGATCGCTCGTGCCGGAGCACCATCCGAGCCAACCAGATTGAGCGGCAGGCAGTACAGCACATAACTCCCTTGCGGTACCTGCGAAAGATCCAGACCTTCAAGTGCAATGATCCCTGCGCGCAACAGAATCTGGTGAGTGGACACAGCCTGACGGAAGGGAGCAACCGAGAGATAATCAATACCTACCAGGCGAATACCATGCTCCACCAACCATTCAGCCCCGTCAGGGGTCACAGCCACAAAATCGGCTTGGAATCCGGATGCAGGTTGTTGCCAAAGTGCGGAATTACGCGTGCGAAAAAGCAAGCGCACAGTTCGGGGAGGAAGAGCGGCTGAAGACAATACCTCGGCCGTAATGGCAGAAACATGTTCAGGCAGATGCAGAACATATGCCGGGCCAGTCAGGATTTCAAGCGGCAAGGCGTCAACAGTACGCCTGTCATTTAGAAAATGGTGCGGTGCATCCACATGTGTTCCGGTATGCGCAGACATGCTGATACTGGTCAGGTTACATTCAGCCCCCTCGTCCATTGACTCGATTCGTTGCAATTGCAACGGGGGGTCATCCGGCCAGATCGGCAGATCTGGCGAAATTGGAAGGGAAATATCAAATATTTTCATGGCAGCCTCATGGTGCTGGAGTATAAGTAGGAGTACCAATGACCAATGGAGTAGGTGTTACAGTAGGTGTCAATGTGGGGGAGGATGAGACAAAAGACCAGCTGCTGGCTTCAAAGATAAACTTCAAGAAATCAAACCGTTCAGTTGCTTCCATTGGGCGAGGGATGGAGTAATCGTCGAGGATGGCAGTCAGCAGTTCTGTGCCGATATATTTACCGTCATAGAAAACATGGCGGTCAAGAAATTCATTGCGCACTTCCTTTTCCAAAAGGGCTCCATCCGCGCGAACATAACGCATCTGGTCAAAAAACAGATTTCCAAGTCCATAGTGGATGAAACTGCCGTTATAAAATTCCATTGCCTGAGCTGAGTGTGCCTGGCTGCCGCTTACGATCACTGCCCCAGCATCTGCCATTCTGCGGAAATCCACCTGCTGCCAGGGACGCGGTTCAGGAGAATAATACTCATAATATTGGAATGTGGAAATTACTTGGTAACCTTGCTGGTTCAGGCTGCGGATCTGATCCGTCATGTAAGTGTGATCACATTTAGCCGCACCCGGACGAACATCGGTAGCCCAGGCAAAGTCCGGTCCTACCGGGTTACAGCCTATGAACGCGAGTTTGTTGCCATTATGCTTCATTAACAAGGGCTTTCTGGCATCTTCGACATTGGCTCCCCCACCAAAGTAAGGAATACCCCGTTCATTATACATTTCCAGTGTATACAACGTAGGCCCAGGGCCGCGATCCTCAAAATGATTACCGGTCAATTCGACTACATCCACGCCTACATCCTCAAGCAACGCAATGTAACGCGGGTCACTGCAGAAAATCAGTTTGGTCTCACCGCGGTTGGGGTAAGGGCAGCCTGGATCGAAGGGGATTTCGTTGCTGACATGTGCAATGTCGGCCTGACGAAGCCAGTCACCGATAAGCCGGCCGGGATAAGTTATCTCTTTATTCTCCATCACGTACGCAATCGCACGCACCAGGGCTGTTACGCCGGTCATGACCACTGTAGTCATCTTGGCTGGGTCGCGGTTGGCAGAAGGTAAGGACGGTCGCGATAAAAGCGGACAGGGGTCGGAGCATTCCAGTGTGAACACAGCAGAAAGTGGATATCCGGATGGATCAAAATCTTTTTGCAGGGGAGATTGCCCATCGATAGCCAATACCTTCCATTCCGGTTGGAGGGACTCAAAAGGGACAATCGCCCAAGAGGGATATTCAGCCCAAGCCAGTTCCAAAAGCTGGTCAGCTGGCACAATTTGAACAGCTTTACCAGCCGGTTCCCCCCATAGGAAAGTCAATGCCATCTGCGTCGATTCAGTCATCATCAGTGGTTTACCCGCAAAAAACGCGGGCTGGACCCCTGACCAGGCCTGGCGCAGCTCATCCCCTGTGATACCATCCAAGATGGTTGGAAATGGAGCCACCAAAGAATATATCCATAATGCAGATCCGCCGACAGTTCCTGGAGCACCAGCCTGATCAAGGTGCAGCGCGGCCGCATCAGGCTGATCTACCAGCGGAACATTCCAGGAAACAGCTGCCGTGCGCAGACTATCGGGGATTGACATGGAAACCCAGAGTGCAGCTGGCAATGGCGTGGATGTCGCGGTCGGCGAAGGTGAAATATCAGGCGTGGAGGATGCCTCAATAGATCCGGCAGGTAATTGCACTTCGGTGGTTTTGCCAGTGATATCAGATGGGGCACAGGCGGTTAAACCCGCGATCAATAAAATATACCCGATAAGGCGGCGCATTATTTAAAAGTTTCTGTTTTTAAGGTGAATTTTTTGACAGCCTCAGGATCAAGGTGAATACCCAATCCGGGACCTGTCGGAACATCGATCGTGCTGTCTGCATTGAGCACAAAACGTTCCTGCGTGATATCTTCCACGTAGTAACGTGCTGAGGCCGAAATATCACCAGGCAGTACAAAACCAGGCATGGAGGCAAGTGCAAGGTTGGAGGCACGTCCAACACCCGTCTCCAACATTCCACCGCACCATACCGGAACACAGCGTTGCCGGCACAGATCGTGGATAGCCAGTGCTTCATTCAACCCGCCGACGCGACCTGCCTTGATATTGATGATACGGCAGGCTTTCATCTCCAGGGCGGCACGCGCATGACGAACAGAGATAACGCTCTCGTCCAAACAGATGGCCGTGCGGAATTGCTTCTGAACATAGTGATGTTCCCACAAATCATCTTCGTATAAGGGCTGTTCAATCAGAAGCAGGTCCAGATCATCCAGAGGACGGAGTTCCGAGAAAGTCTCCAGGGTATAGGCAGAGTTGGCATCAACTTGGAGCAGGATGGACGGAAAAGCGCGTCGTACGGCAGCAGCATCTTCCACATCACGCCCAGGCTTAATCTTGATCTTGATACGCCGGTAACCGTCAGCCAGGTAGCGTTCCACCTGCTCGACTAGCCTTTCTGGGAAGGCTTGCAAACCTACCGAGACCCCTACATCCACCTTGGAACGCTGGCCGCCAAACAACTCGCGTAATGATAGATTCTGGCGCTTACCAAGCAGATCCCAAATGGCCATCTCAAACCCGGCTTTAGCCAGCATATGTCCGCGCACGCGTGCGACATGGCGCTGAAAGTCAGCCCCGTCGATGACATCTTTACCAAGCAGGCTGGGGATAATGTAATCCCTGAGGATATGCCACGCTGTACCACAGGTTTCATAACAGTACCCGGGATCTCGATCGGCAACACACTCGCCATAACCTTCCAGTCCTTCAGATTGCACCTTCACTAGGATGCAGTCTCGTTCTTCAGACCGGCCAAAGGATGTCTCGAACGGCAAGACAAGCGGCATGCGTAGATATGTGAGAGTAATTGTTTCGATCTTCACGTTTGTCCTTTCACAAAGACCAGGTTCTGTTGAGAACCTGGTCTAAGGGTTACGATGATGCCTGCTCCGGCGGTTGTTCCTCTCCGGCCAGGCCCCGCAGAGCCTCGTCCAGCGTCATTCCCTCGCGGCGCATGCCGGGAGCCGCCGTTCCGCAGTACGGACAGATATTCCAGGGAAGTTCCATCAGCCTGCCGCACTCGTGACAATTCTTTTTCAGTCTGGTCTGGCAGTGTGGACAGACCTGCCAGTCTTCCTTTACCCGACGCTCACAACCCGGGCATACAGATAAATCTTCAAGTGCCTGCAACAGGGATTCTTCCTCCAGAGTGCGCTGGTATTCCTCCTCTATTGTGTGGCGCGGCCGGAGGATCAGGTAAACCAAAACACCCGGCAAATTGAGCAGACCAACAAGCAGTACAGCCAGTATCCGCACCAACGGATCCCGCGCCCGGGAACGTACATCCCGATATGTCCATATCACCAGACTGACCCACAAGGCTGCCAGGAATGCGCCACCAAAGCCGGCCAGTACTAGGATGAAATTACTCAGGAAAGTGGGATCGAGAGACATGCATTTCTCCACAAAAAGCGGATGCCAGATCGAACTTGGATCAACGTGCAAAGAAGGCGAACCAGCATCTGAATAAAAAGCATTTGTTATAAAGGAACAGAATTCGCCCATACTTACCGGAGAAACATAGCGACAGGGCTATTATATCCCGTAAAAGTTCGAATCATCCAGCAGGTCAATTGCAGGATTGTTATGGGATATTGTGCTGGAAATTCCATACTGTCTGCTCTTGGGTATAGATGGACGAACTACCTATCACCTCGTAGAAAGTTCTTCCTGGCTTGAGAGGTAGTGGATCGCCCGACAAATCAGTCAGCAACAGAGGCTGGTCCCGGTCTGTGCGATGCCAGAGCGCCTCAAACATGTCCCCCTCCCTGAAAAGAAAAGCCTGCCCAGAACCATTCAGCTCCACGTGAAAAACCTCATCTTCTTCCTGCCAGATATCAGCAAAGGTGTAAGAAGCAAAAAGAACAATAATATTTTCTGCTGTCACCTGCTCATCCGTAAGTGCATCCATTAGTGGGGCATAAGTCTCCGGCACACCGTCGCGCGCGCTCTCAACCTCCTGGTAGCGCCGGTAGTATCCCAGCTCAGCATTATAATCCCAGTAATTATATGAGTCGGGCGAAAAGCGGGTGTAAATCCGCTCCCCGCGCCGGGAAGAAAAGGCTGGCTCACTAAAGAAATAAGAGGCGCGCAAATTTTGACGGGTATTATCTTTATCTGTACGCTCAAGGTATCCTTGAAACAAACGAGTGTTGAAGAAATAACTGTTATAGGAATCATGCCCGGTGGAAACAACGCAATACCATGGACAGGTACCAGAGCCAGCCACGATCAAAAAAGGGTGCAGGTCAGGAGATTCTTTCCAATACTCGAAGACACGCTTATCAGCACCTTTGAAGATGAGATAGGAATGATACATGCGCAGGATGTGTTCATCAAAAAAACGCCCCGACCGCACCGGGCCAACCTGTTCGACATCATTTCCATAGTAGACAGCTGTGAATCGCGTCAGGTAGTCTTCAATATAATACTCAAAGACCACATCCGCCCGGGTAAGTCCAAACTGGGGGCGGGCATAGCGCGGAAAGTTGGTCACTTTGACCGCCATTGGGCGGCGGTCCAACAAGTTTGGATCATTCACCGGTAAACCGGTCAATGGATTGATGTTCTCAGGCAATGATTGGGGAGAATAACCGACTGAAGTAGGCAAAGCCGAGAAACGGACTGTTGGAACCGGTGTAACGAGTAAATAAGCCTCGGTCGGGGTTGGTGAAAGAGTAATTGGGTCCATTGCATCTGCAGTGGAAGCTACCCCAAATCCATTGATCTGGCACGAAGCCAGCCACAGCATACCGATAAAAACACAGCCGGTCAGGTAGATTTGATTACACAGGGGAATTGATGTTATGGGCTTCACTGGCACAACTCCAAGCGCTGATTGTACAACAAAACCTGCGGACTGGGCACAAACCTGATAAAATAATCCCTGGTTCCCATAGCGGAGCATACCTGCCCTGCCCCATGCTAATCCTTCTGACTGTTTCCCTGCTCACTCTGAATGCCCTTGCGCTCACCTTGATTCGCCTGATGCGGCCGGAGTTCAAGTTTTCTTGGTTGTTGGCGGCTGGTGGAGCCCTGCTGGCTTGGTTCAGCGTGTTACTCTGGCAGGTTCGCTTGCCGCAAATCCTTGAATTTCCAGCTTGGAAGCCAGAAGAAATCTTTCTGGATTCTCCCGTCTTTATGGCCGACGGTATTGCCTGGGCTTACTCCCTGGCGCTGGTTACTATGGTGCTTGCCAGCCTGTTCACAGCCGTGGTACGAGCCGGGTTTCCGCAACTGATGGCCTGGGCTGGGTCACTTGGGTTGACGGCGCTGGGGGTACTTGCTGTAGTATCTGACAACCCCCTGACTTTGGTGCTGGTCTGGGCTGCAATTGACCTGGGAGAATTATTCATTCAACTGCGTTCTGCAGGCAGTTCGCAGTTGAGCCAAAGTGTCGTAACTGCTTTCGCAATCCGAGCCGGTGGAGGAGGGGTCTTGTTGTGGGCCAGTCTGGTCAGCCTCTCTGGTGGAACACGCATGAATTTCGAGTCCACACCACCAGAAGCCGGTATTTACCTGCTGGCAGCAGCCGGCTTACGGCTTGGAATATTTCCCCTACGCCTGCCCTTCAGCGCCGAATCTGGATTGCGACGCGGTTTTGGTACTTCCCTGCGGCTCATCTCAGCGGCTTCCAGCCTGATCTTACTGGCGCGCGTACCTTCCAGCAGTGTTCTCTCCCCGCTGACGCCGTTCCTGCTCGCTCTGACAACCGTGGCGGGCTTGTATGGCGGCTGGAAATGGATGCAGGCCAACAATGACCTAAATGGACGCCCTTTCTGGGTGCTGGGTATGGCATCGCTGGCGGTTGCATCTGCCCTGCGCGGCAACCCCGCAGGCAGTGCTGCTTGGGGAATTGGGTTGATACTGGCGGGAACAACCATCTTTCTCACCTCTGTTCAACACACCTGGCTCAAGCGTTTACTTTTGATGGGAGCCCTCGGCATCTCCGCCGTGCCTTTCACAATGACCGCGGTCGGCTGGCAAAGCAGCAAGCCAGTTATCTGGGTCTTCTGGCCCCCCCTGATCATTTCGAATGCCTTTCTGATAGCCGGTTATATCCGGCATGCACGACATTCTTCTAAAGTATCGTTCCAATATCAGCCGATTTGGGCACAAAATCTATATCCAGTTGGAATCGGTCTCCCCCTCACCATGCTTTTACTACTCAGCCTGTGGGGTTGGCCAGGTGCCCTGCAACCTGGTATGTGGCTGGCCTCACTGGCAACCATCCTGGTAACCGCTGGTTTGGTCTGGCTGGGCCCGCGTTTTAAAGTCCCGGCACGCGCCCATTGGGTCCGCCCTTCCCGTACATCCGGAGTTGAAGGGATATATCGCAATCTGGAATGGCTTTTTCAGGTAGCAGGCAGTTTATTGCGCGCTTTCTCCACCTTGCTGGAAGGAGATGGCGGAATCCTGTGGACATTGGTTTTTCTAGTTCTATTCATTTCTCTGTTCGCAGGCGGAGCGGCCGTACCATGAACTCCCTGATGGCCTGGTTCGGTCTGGCAATTCTTATAGCAGCCTCTATAGGTATTTTACTCAGCCGTGATTGGCGGTGGAGCCTGGCACTTTTGGGGGTCATGTACGTAGGCGTGTTTCTGCTCGTCCGTCTGTACTGGCCAATTGGGATGGCTGCAGTCAAACTGGTCACTGGGTGGATGGCAAGCGTAGCTCTTGGAATGACTCGATTGGACATCAGCACACGGGCAGAGCCTGCAGCCGCCTCCCAGCCTCAAGGATTGCCATTCCGTCTGTTGGCTGCCGCCCTCGTTGGTGTGATTGTCGCCATTCTGGTACCGCAACTGCGCGAAATTATCCCCGGCATCGGTCTGGCAGAGGCCGCAGCCAGCGTTCTTTTGATCGGAATGGGGCTTCTTTACCTGGGAATTACCAGCCAACCCTTGCAGATAAGTCTGGGCTTGTTAGCAACGATGGCCGGGTTTGAAATTCTATATGCTGCAGTAGAGGGATCCATTCTGGTGGCTGGCCTTCTGGCAGTTGTTAACCTGGGACTGGCGCTCACAGGTGCATATTTCATGACTGCTTCCGAAAGTTGGGAAGGTAAATGAACGCACCGGCAATCTGGATTGGTCTGCCCTTATTCCTCACAATTGTGTTTATCATTCCAATGCGGTCGCGCTTGACCGCTGTGTTAGGCGGTCTGTCTGCATTGACCCTGGCGGGATTGGCTTTCCTGATCCCCATTAACACAGCCATCCGCATTGGTGATTTCTCATTCAAAATTGAACCTGTCTTCGTGATTCTGGGACGGCAGTTATTGCTGGGAGAGGGAAGCCAGTCACTGCTGGTATTTGTTTATGGAATGAGCGGGCTATGGTTTCTGGGATCAGATGCAGCTGGAGTCGCTCGCCGGCTTGTGCCATTGGGAATGGCTATTGCTGCACTGCTTGTAGCTGCCCTGTCAGTGGAACCATTCCTCTACGCTGCACTGCTTATCGAAATGGCCGTCTTGTTGGCCGTACCACTGCTCACACTTCCGCACCAAACAACAGGGCGCGGCGTGATCCGCTTCGTGATTTACCAAACCCTGGCAATGCCATTCATTCTATTCTCCGGGTGGCTGTTGGCCGGTGTGGAATCCAGCCCTGGCGACCTCACCCTGGCAGTGCAATCCACAGTTTTGCTTGGTCTTGGCTTTGCCTTTTTACTGGCGGTCTTCCCACTCTATGCATGGCTCCCGCTGCTGGCTGAAGATGCACCCCCATATGCACTCGGTTTTTTGCAATGGATCCTGCCAATAACGGCCTTGTTATTTGGAATGGGATTCATCGACCGGTATGCGTGGTTGAGAACATCTGCCCAACTGGCGGATGTTTTGCGCCTGGCCGGCCTGCTGATGGTGGTCAGTGGAGGGGTTTGGGCCGCCTTCCAGCATCGGCTGGATCGTATGCCGGCCTATGCCGCAATTGCAGAAACCGGCTATGCCTTGCTTGCACTCAGTTTGGAGGCGACAGGGACGGTACAAATTGTTACGCTCTTATTCATTCCACGCGCCTTTGGGCTGGCTGTTTGGACTCTTGGGCTTTCAATACTAAAAAACAAAGCCGACTCATTGTACTTTGAAACAATACAAGGGTTAATGCACACATATCCGCTGGTCACTGGCTCGCTCATTTTGTCACACCTGTCCCTGGCCGGTTTGCCTCTGTTGGCTGGTTTCCCGCCGCGCCTCGTCCTGTGGGAGGCAATTGCAGCTCAGTCGCTCGGAACAGCACTTTGGGTTGGGATGGGTATGTTGGGACTATTCATTGGCGCTATCCGCTCTTTGAGAGTATTGGTGATGGCCGCTGATTTTACCTTCTGGCAGTCCCAGGAAGACTGGCCACAGCGTATCCTGCTTGGAATGGGGGTTGTCGTGCTCTTCCTTCTTGGGCTCTTCCCGCAAATTATCCAACCAATTATGTCTGCCTTCCCTCTCTTGTTTCAACACCTCGGACAGTAATGCCGTGCTTTTGGGCTCATGCTATAATCACACCGCATCTACAGCATAATGTAAGCATCCCCTGCTTGCCCTTCCGTCGGAGGAATGATGGAATTTGAACAAATCATAAAACGCTTGGACTGGCTGGACGAAGAACAACGTAAAAGCAAAGCCGCGTTCACAGATATTGAAGGACGACTGGCTTCCCTTGATAGCCAGCTGGAGCTTCTCAACAAAAAGATAAAAGGGCTGGATAAAAACCTTTCTGCAATCTCCGTTACCACAGCACGTCTGGATCAATTCGACCAGATCGTGACTAACCAGCGCAATGAATTCAACCGCGCCCTGGAGAATCTGGAGAAAAAACACCAACGCCGCGAACGCGATGCAGACAAGCGCAGAAGTGCAGAGGTGGCACCGCTGAACGAAGCATTGGCCGAACTGCGCATCGCCCTGGATAAAACCCTGGAAATGCGTAAGGATATCAAAGCGCGTGCGGAGGAAGAAATTCGCCTGGGTAAGCTGATTGCCGAAACCCGTCAAAAGGTGGACGATGCCGTTCAATCCAGCGAAGAGGCCCAACGTGCCATCCGGGTAGCTGAAGAGAGTCGCAGACAGGATGCAAAGCGTTTGATTGACTTGCAGGGTGAACTGAGCGCGGTCCGCAAGCGTGTGGATGAACAACGGGACAAAATCGAGATCAGCAACGACGCCTTCCGCCACATTGACGGCCGCATGAACGAACTTTTGGCTGCAGAGGCAGAGCGGAGACAAGCACAGGTAATGTTCATTGAAAAGCAGTCCCTGGCTCAAGTCGAACGCGACCGCATCTGGAAAGAGATGCGTGACAAGTATGATGCATTTCGCCTGCAGACTGAAACCCTGGATAACCAGCTCCAGGCACTGGACGCTACCCACCGCGCCATCAAACGTGCTCAGGAAACCCACGAGGAACTAAACCAAAGAATTGAGCGCCGCATAAATGAGATTACCGAAATGCAACGCCTCGCGGAAGACCGCATTCGCCAGGAATGGGTTACGTTCAAGGCCGATGACCAGAAACGCTGGACTGGCTTCTCACTGGCACAAGATGAATCCCTCAAAGAGTTGCTCAAAAATCTAACCAAAGTTGAAGAACGCATCACCGAGCTGGATGATGCCGCCCAAACCCTGCACGACCAGATCGAACAAACTACCGATACCACAGAACGCCAGATGGAAGAGTTAATGAATTGGGCACACGAATGGCTGTCGGCCTACGAACGCATCATGGGCCATGCCCGTAAACCGAGGTAATATGCGCGTCATCGGTACTGCCGGGCACGTGGACCACGGCAAATCCACCCTCATCGCCGCCCTGACAGGGATTCATCCAGATCGCCTGAAAGAAGAGCAGGAGCGCGAGATGACCATTGAGCTTGGCTTTGGCTGGCTCACACTCCCGGACGGCGAGGAAATTGGCATCGTGGATGTGCCGGGTCACCGCGACTTTATCGAAAATATGCTTGCTGGTGTAGGTGGAATCGACGCCGCCCTGCTCATTGTCGCTGCAGACGAAGGGGTCATGCCACAGACCAAGGAACACCTGGCAATCCTGGATTTACTACAAATTCCAGCCGGGATAATCGTATTGACCAAGATTGACCTTATTTCTGATCCTGAGTGGCTTGAACTAATTGAAAGCGACATTCGTGAGGCCCTGATAGGTACTGTGATGCAATCCGCGCCGCTGGTACGTGTCTCTGCCAAAACCCATACCGGCCTTGACCAATTGCTGGTTACCTTAAGCAAAGTCCTCCAGCAAAAACCGCCCCGGCCTGACCTGGGCCGCCCGCGCCTGCCTGTGGACCGCGTCTTTAGCATGTCCGGCTTCGGCACTGTTGTTACTGGCACGTTGAGTGACGGTCATCTGTCCATCGGCGATGATATCGAGATATTACCCTCCGGGCAAAAGGGACGGGTACGCGGATTACAAACACACAAGAAGAAGGAAGAAACCGCCTTACCCGGCTCCCGCACCGCAGTAAATGTCTCCGGGGTGACGACAGAACAGGTGCAGCGCGGTGAGATTCTTGCCCGGCCAGGACAATACCAGCCCACCCGCCGTATAGACGCCCGTTTGCGCTTACTTGCAGAGATCTCTGGACCTCTGCGTCACGCGAGTGAGGTTAAATTTTTTGTAGGTGCAGCCGAGACATTGGCTGCCGTACGCATCCTGGGCACCGAAACGCTCAATCCCGGTCAGGAAGGCTGGATACAGCTTGAACTGCGTGACCCTGTGGTAGCCGTCCGCGGCGACCGGTATATCCTGCGCCGCCCATCACCAGGCGAAACACTTGGCGGTGGCATCATCATGGATCCTCAGCCAAAAGCACGCCATAAACGCCTGGATGTGTTGGTATTGAAACGCTTGGAAGCGCTGGCACAGGGCTCCCCAACCGATGTATTCCTACAGGCCAGCCTGGCACTCAATGCGGCTCCAGTGCGGGAAATAACCGCCCGTTCACGGTTAGGAACCGAACAGGCTGAATCCGCGCTGGCAGAACTAATCGAAAAAGACCAATTGGTTTTACTTGAAGATGGGGTGCCATCCATTACAAGCGATTTATTGGCCATGGCTCTACCTCACTGGAACGACCTGCAGGTGCGTGCACTGCAAATCATCACCGCATATCACAGAAATTTCCCTTTGCGCCGCGGTATTCCTCGCGAGGAACTCAAAAGCAAACTCAAACTCCAGCCACGAGTCTTCATCGCCATCCTCACACAATACTTAATCCGCAATACAGTCATTGAGGAACGCGGCTTCATTGCCATTCCCGGACACAAGGTCAAATTGAATGTTCAGCAGCAAACCAGAGTGCAGGCTCTGATGCGTCGCTTTTCACAGAGTCCCTACACACCGCCATCTGTCAAGGAATGCCAGGCGGAAGTCGGCGAAGAGGTGTACAGTGCGCTGCTTGACCTGGGTGAATTGATTGCTGTGTCAAATGAAGTCGTCTTCCGAAAAAGCGATTACGATGCCATCGTCGCACAGTTGCGTCAGACTATTAAAAAGCGCGGTCAGATTACGCTGGCCGAGACACGTGACCTGTTTAATACCACCCGCAAGTATGCCCAAGCTTTGCTGGAACATCTGGATGCTACAGGTGTAACCCTGCGGGATGGCGATTATCGAAAATTGCGTACATAGCACCGTCTCTGCCTCACCCAACGGAATTGAATCAAGGAATGAGTACCCATGTGTGGACGTTTTACCCTGACTGTTGACCCTGCTGACCTGCAGGAAGCCTTCCCGGAATATCACTTCCCAAACCAGCATGCACCACGCTTCAACATTGCCCCCACTCAACCAGTGCTGGCCATCCTCAATGACGGGCTTCAGACTGCAGTTTTTTCCCTGTGGGGATTGATCCCTTCATGGGCGAAGGACTCAGTCATCGGTGCTCGCCTGATCAATGCACGTGCTGAAACGCTGGCGGAAAAGCCTGCCTTTCGAACCGCCTTTAAATATCACCGTTGTCTCATCCCCGCCGATGGGTTTTATGAATGGAAAACAGAAGCGGATACAAAAAGGAAAACACCTTATTTCATCCATCTGCAGGATCACAAGCCATTTGCCTTTGCAGGCCTGTGGGAAACTTGGAACAGTCCTGATGGAGAACAATTACATTCATGTACCATTATCACGACCCAGCCTAATGAATTGATGGCAAAAATTCATAACCGCATGCCGGTCATCCTACATCCCGAACACTATGCGCAATGGCTCGACCCGACCCCTACCCGTACTCAGGGATTGGTGTCTCTCCTTCAGTCTTTCCCCGCAGGGGAGATGAACGCATATCCGGTCTCGACTTTGGTAAACAGCCCTTTTAACGACCGGGCAGAGTGCGTGCTTCCAGCATAATCATGCGGATACCCACATTCAGCGCTCTGCGCGAACGCCTGCCAGCCCTGCAATCCAGGGATTTTGTTATTTTCTGGGTCGGCCAGTTCATCTCCTTGATTGGCACTTGGATGCAGACAACCACCCTCCCATACCTGGCGTATCAATTGACTGGCCGCCCCTTTGATCTGGGATTGATTGGATTTGCCAATTCACTCCCCGCTCTGTTCCTGGCCATCCCTGCAGGGGTAATTGTCGAAAGGCTGGACAAACGTAAAACCGTTATTGCCATGCAGACGGTCATGATGCTCCAGGCTTTTACATTGGCTTATCTGGCCTTAAGTGCCCGCATCCAGATCCAGCACATTCTCTGGCTGGCTTTTGGGCTGGGAGCTGCCAGCGCCATCGAAATAACTGCCCGTCAGTCCATGTTGATTGAATTGGTAGACCGCAAGGCTTTGCCCAACGCGATTGCCCTGCAGGCCACCATCTTTAATGCTGCGCGTGTACTTGGACCGTCGTTGGCCGCGCCATTCATGGTCTTCATCAAAGGCAATGGGGAGGGCTGGGCCTTTTTTTCAAACGGCATTAGTTTCCTGTTTGTGATCATTGGCCTCTTTTTTGTTCATACTCACCCTGTAGTCCAGGCACAGAAAGGGGAAAAGCGAAATTTCCGGGAAGAACTTCTTGAAGGGCTGCGTTATATTATCAAGACACCTTCCATTGGCCTGATCATCCTGATGGCCGCCGTGATCGGCTACTTTGGATTTCCATTGATCCAACAAATCCCAGCCGTGGCGCGTGACGTTCTTGCCCAGGTTGGGGATAACGATACGGCAGTTGCCACGCGCAACAGCTTGCTGTACACATTCCAGGGCATTGGCGCATTTGCCGCTGCGATCATCCTCTCGATCTTTAACCCAAGCCGCAAAGGACGCCTGTTGACAGCCGGGCAGGTTGCCCTTGTTTTCGGTATCCTGGCATTGGGTTTCACACGCAACATACCACTGGCTTATATCCTCCTGCTCATCATCGGATGGGGCATGGTCACCCAAATGGCAACCATGAATACCCTCATCCAGTTGCAAGTCGATAACACATTGCGGGGTCGTGTGTTCAGCGTTTACCTGTGGGCCTTGCAGGGTGTAGCTCCCTTTGGCAGTCTGACAGTTGGAGGCATGGCACAGAACTGGGGGGTTCCCACTGCAGCCCTGGTTAGCGGGCTTATCTGCCTGGTACTGATTGGTGGACTTCACATAGCACGTCCATCCATCCGTGAGACGGTGGCTTAAACGTAAATGAGCACCTTGCTTGACGGCCTTTTCTGCCCATGTTATGATGAAAACCGGAGAACATTGGTATGAATAGCGACAATCCGGAAATTGTCCCGAAGACACCAGCAGGGGAAACAGATGGGGTGCAGGATCCATCCATTGAGCACGAACAACCGGGATTATTATCACGCTGGCTTGAACTCCTTCTGCGCATGGGGCTGGGCGAAGGAATATTACGCGTTGGGACAAGCATACTATCCATTGTGCTGATCTTGGTAGTAATCTACCTGGCCCGCCAGTTCTTCCGCACTATGCCAGGGCCGCTTAAGACACAGGTTGACCTGGCAGCCGGGCCAACTGCCATGCCATCTGCAGAAATTGAACCGGCCATCTCGTCAGCCCCCATCACCTACGCCGGTATCTCGCGCCAGGCCATGCCTCATACCATCATCCCAAGTCGGCCGCGTACTGAGATCGTCAAATACACCGTCCAGGAAGGTGATACACTTTTCGGGATTGCTGAAAAATACAACCTTAAACCTCAGACCATTCTGTGGGGTAATTATGCCACCTTGTTGGACAACCCGCATACCCTGCAGCCCGGTCAGGAGCTTGTGATTCTGCCAGTTAATGGGACATACTATGAATGGCACAGCGGCGATGGCCTGAACGGAGTTGCTTCATACTTTGGAGTCACCCCCAAAGATATTATTGATTTCCCGGGGAACCATCTAAACCTGGATGAAGTTGGCGATCCCGCGGCGCCAAATATTGAGCCCGGCACAAAATTGATTGTCCCCAATGGAAAACGTGATTTCGTTTCTTGGAGCGCTCCGCTTGGTGTAACCCGCGAAAATCCGGCCTCGGCGCGTGTACTCGGCTCCGGAGCCTGTGACCCGGTCAGCGGGGGTGCAATTGGCTTTGGGAATTTCGTCTGGCCTGCCGCCAACCACTACCTTTCCGGCTTCGATTACTCCCCTGAATCAAACCACTGGGGCATTGACATTGCCGGCCACGAGGGCATGGGCGTTTTTGCTGCAGATGCAGGCGTCATCGTCTATGCAGGCTGGAACGAGTATGGTTATGGCAATGTGATCATCATTGACCATGGGAATAACTGGCAGTCACTCTATGCCCACCTGAGCGCAATTTATGTCGGTTGCGGCCAGAGCGTGGGTCAGGGCGAAGCCATCGGCGCCTTCGGCAACACCGGGCGTTCATCTGGTGCGCACCTGCACTTCGAGTTGATGACCGCGACCTACAAACCCAACCCGTGGGACTTTCTGCCGCCGCCGTAAAAATCCTTGCCAAAGCCAGTGCCCTCGGCTATAATCACGCCGCAGCTCGGGCGCGTAGCTCAGTCGGTTAGAGCGCATCACTCACATTGATGAGGTCGGGGGTTCGAGTCCCTCCGCGCCCACAAGGCCGCCGTCAAGGCGGTCTTTTCGTACCCAATGAAATCTTTATCGCAGGGGAGGAAGATAGGGGATTCGAGTGCCATCGTATACACATGCACAAGGATGGAAGCAAAGATTTAGCATTGACACCCCCCCCTTTCAACGGTATAAGAGTCGGCATGAAATGGACAAGAACTCTGCTTGCCTTGTGGCTGGTCTTTACCATGGTCGGTTGCAATTTCGTGCCGGCCAACGGCACGTCTACACCAACCCCCGACCCACTCCTGCCCCCCAGCCCAACACTGCCTCCAACCTCGACCCCCACACTTCCGCCCACACCCACACCCACACCCGTAGCTCGCATTACCAGTGGTGATCAGGCGCTCTCCTATGGGGATTACGAGCAAGCCCGGCTGGAATTTCAGTCTGCCCTGACCGATTCCGCAGATCCCGAGATTCGCGCTGCTGCCTTGTGGGGGTTGGGCCGCGTGGACTATGGTGAAGCACGTTATGCACAGGCTTTATCCTCTTTCAATCAGATCACGACAACTTACCCCCAATCGGCCTATGCCGCCTCGGCTTTTTTCATGCTGGGCGAAACCAATTTAACCCTCAAGCGCTATCCGGAGGCCGCTCAGGCTTATGCAGATTACCTGACTGCCCGTCCCGGCATCATTGACAGCCTGGCACACGAACGCCGGGGCGACGCATTATTTGCTGGCGCGAACTACGCCGAAGCCCTGGCCGGATTTACTGCCGCACAGCAAGCTCCACACCTGGGCGATGGCATCGACTTGGATATCAAAGTCGCGCGCACCCGCGCAGCGCTTGGAGACTATGCAAATGCCCTGGCTTTGTATGATGGGATTTCTGCACGCTCCAGCAATGATTATGTCAAAGCACAAATGGATTACTACGCCGGCAGCGCCTACCTGGCCATAGGACAACCCGATCAGGCCTATCCCAGATTCCTGCACGCCGTAGAAAACTACCCGCTGGCCTACGAATCCTATCAGTCGCTGGTGGAATTGGTCAATGCGAATGTTCCGGTTGGTGACCTGGATCGCGGCCTGGTGGACTACTTTGCCGGGCAGTATGATGTAGCCCTGGCTGCCTTCGATCGTTATCTGGCTGCCAATCCCCAGAATGACGGTACAGCGCACTATTACCGCGCACTTACCCTGCGGGAATTTGGCCGCCACCAGGAAGCCGTTGATACTTGGACCTACTTCATTGGTAACTATTCCAGCCATCCAAAATGGACCGAGGCATGGGAAGAGAAAGCCTATACGTTATGGGTCCATGAAGAACAGTATACGGCCGGAGCTCAAACCTTGCTGGATTTTGTCAAGATATTGCCATCGAGTCCTGAGGCACCATCCTTTTTGATGAACGCCGGGAGGATCTATGAACGCTCCGGCAGGCTGGAAGAAGCTGCAGCCACCTGGCAGCGTGTCGCAGACGAATACCCCGGGACCGACACTGCTCCCCAGGCGCTCTTTCTGGCCGGTATTATCCGGTACCGCGCTGGTGATGATGCCAGCGCACGCACACTCTTTCAGCGCAGCCTGCTTTTGTCCATCAAGTCAGAAGACCAGGCACGTGCCCATTTATGGATCGGAAAAATCCAGCAAAAACTCGGTGATGAACCTGCTGCCAGGGCCGCCTGGCAGCAGGCTCAAACCTTGAACCCATCCGGTTACTATGGCGAACGTGCGCGCGACTTGCTGATGGCACGCGCACCTTTCGAGGCACCGGCTGTCTACAAACCCGTCATAGACCTGTCTGCAGAACGGATGGATGCAGCCAGCTGGGTGCGCGTGACCTTCAATCTGCCATCAGAGACCGATCTCTCCGGCCTTGGAACGCTCAGCCAGGATCAGCGTCTGGTGCGCGGCACTGAACTCTGGAAATTAGGCCAGCAGCAGGAAGCGCGTGCAGAATTCGAAAACCTGCGCGAAGAAATCGACCAAAATCCAGCAGACAGCTTTCGCTTGGGAAATTACCTGCTTGATCTGGGTCTTTATCGCTCGGGCATCTTTGCATTGAGGCAGGTGCTTTCCCTGGCAGGCTTGGAAGAACAGAACGTGTCACTACGCGCTCCAGCCTACTTCAATCACGTACGCTATGGCTCATACTATTCCGAAATCGTCACTTCGGCGGCTGAAGCCAATGGTATGCACCCGCTCTTGCTTTTTAGCGTGATCCGCCAGGAGAGCTTGTTTGAGGGATTCGTCCGTTCTACTGCAGGAGCACGCGGTCTGATGCAGATCATACCCAGCACCGGTGCGAGCCTTGCCCAGGCCGCTGGCTGGCCGCCGAATTACACTGAAGAAGATCTATACCGGCCTATCGTCAGCATAAACCTGGGTGCATATTATCTCGCAAAAAACCAAAAAAGTCTGGATGGCAACCTGTATGCTGCCCTGGCGGCTTATAACGCAGGGCCAGGGAATGCTCTTATCTGGTATAACCTGTCAGGAGATGATCCTGATCTATACCTTGAAACCATCCGGTTTGCAGAAACCCGTGATTATATTCGATCGATTTATGAAATTTACACAATTTACCGGACGATTTACAGTCCGGTGAATTAGCCCCCGACCGGTACCGGTCTTATATAAGGTCACGGGCCGCAGAGCAGCCCGTGACCTTATGTCCCGGCAAATCTCAGACTAATCCACATGCGCCACAATACGTTTATGCAGTGTCTCTGTATCCATATCCAGCACTGAAACAATCTTATCATGGCTGTTGGTGCCAACGATGATTTCGACACGCGTCTGGGGGACGCCTAAAATCTCAGACAAGAATTTCGCCAACGCAGTATTGGCATCGCCATCCACCGATGCCGCGGTCAGGTGGATCTTAATCGTGCCGTTCTCCTGTATCTCAACAATTTCGTTTCGGCTGGCACGCGGCGTAACCCGAACCGTAATTGCCGATCCGTGTTTTCCATCATGTAAACGATACTTTCGTGGACTCATGTTTCACCTCAAAGCAGAGAGAAAACTAACGATGACATAATTCAAAACTTGAATCAGGATCAATAATATTAACGGGCTAAAATCGAGCATGCCCACCAGCGGTACCACTCGCCGGATGGGGCTAAGCAGAGGTTCCACAATCTGGTCGATTGTCCTGCGCACCTGATGGTAGGGGGACATAAAATAAGACAACAAAACGGATACAATTACCAACAGAATAAGGATATCTGCCAGTATATTGATGAATGTAATTAAAAAATCCACCAAATGAACCTCCATGCTCCATTTTACGCCAGTAAGCCTAAAATGCCAACACCATTCATAAATTTTGAAATCAAGCCACAGAACTATCTGGGTGGACGGGCACCCACAATGGCGGTACCAACCCGTACCAGGGTTGCGCCCTCTTCGATTGCAACTTCGTAATCTAAACTGGTACCGATCGAAAGCTCCTGCCAGGCTGTGGATGGAAAATGCCCCACCAGGTAAGCTCGCAGACGACTAAGAACCTGGAAATACGGTCTGGAGGATTCCGGGTCAGCAGCCAGAGGCGGCATAGACATCAGGCCGCGTACATCCAAGTGTGGGAGAGCCATCACTGCCTCAATATCAGCCAGGAGTGCAGGCCACCGGGATTCATCGCTGGCAGACCAGCCAAACTTACTCTCTTCTCCACCCACATTGAACTCCAATAAGACAGGCAGCCTCCGCCCGCTCTCGGAGCAGAAGCGCTCCAGCCGGTTCGCCAATTTCAGGCTGTCGAGGGAGTGCAACATAGAAAAATGGCTGCTTACTAGGTCGGCCTTGCGACTCTGTACATGGCCGATCATATGCCAGTCCACCTTCGCTGAAGATAAAACCTGAATTTTCTCAACAGCCTCTTCTGGATAGTTTTCTCCCAAAATTGGCGCGCCAGCCTCGATAACAGCCTGCACCACATGCAGCGGCTGGGCTTTGGTGACCACCACCAGGCGCACTTCTTCCGGCCTTCGTCCCACAGAACGGGCTGCGACGGCAATACGCTCAAGTGTTTGCAAATAGCGTTCTCGAATCTGAGCAGCAAGATCATTCATGGATTAGCCTACCATTATCCTTTCAGGGCCATTAACACACCGAAACGACCTGTGCGCCCCTTCTCAGCGCGATGCGAAAACCAATCTTCCAGGTGGCAGGCCGTACACATACCGGCAAGTTCGATGCTGGTCACGCCCGATTGTTCCAATTGAAGGCGGTTGGCCGCCCAAAGGTCAAAGTGAGTGCTTCCGTTCTGCGAAAAGAGCAGGCTTTCTGAGGCCTTATCGAAAGATTCCTGCACTTTATGAATGACATCCATGCCAACCTCATAATGATCGCGGCCAATGGATGGACCAATTCCAGCCAATATATCTGCAGGATTCGAGCCATAGCGCGCCTGCATGGCTTGGATCGTCGCCCGCGCTACACCACGTACCGTCCCCAACCAGCCAGCGTGTGCCAGAGCAATCACATTCCGTCGGGGGTCATGGAAAAGAAGTGGGACGCAATCGGCAAAGCGCATAAAAAGCGTCACCTCTGGCTTGTCTGTAAGAATGATGTCAGCCTTTTCGTATGGTGTATCTTGGGAGCGCGGCGCCGTTGCAAAGACCGCATCTGCACTGTGCACCTGCCAGACATCGAATATCGATTCCCGGGTTCGGCCCAGGGCTGTAAAGGAACGATAGCGGTTTTCGCGCACCTGTTCGGGATCATCCCCAATCCCGCCGCCAACATTGAGTGATTTCCACGGAGCCGGACTGACTCCGCCCCGGCGCGTAAAGATGGCGTGCGAAACTGAATCGGGGAAAATATCGAGGGTCAGATACCGAAGGTTATTTTGAGAAAGGAATTTCATGTTTTCGACGGAGAGTTCTGCGCCACGGCGAATTTCTTGCTGTAGAAATTCCGCGTTTCGCGCATTGTTTCTTCAAGCTGGGGATAGGAAAACCAGGCAGTGGTGAAACCAAACAAGAAGCCGGTTAGTGTGCGCAAAAAAGGTGTGCTCTCGCGATAAGGCAAAATCGATGCAATCGGGGGGTATGGGATCTGGCTGATCAACTGCGAAAATCCATCCATGCCAACCGGCCCCAGGGCAATCACGATCCACACCAGCCAGTGCATGGATTTGATTCGCCGGCCGGATGCGGCATAAATAAGCCCAAAAAAGATCATCGAAGCATAAATAGCCACGTCGCGTTCACATAAAGCTACTTTATAGCCGACGGTTTCAGTGCCCTTGAAGGCACGCGCCTGAAGCCGGGCAAGGCCGGTAGACTCATGCTGGCCGGTAATGCCGCTGGCAGTTTCAAAATCCATCACACCCGGAATATGAGCCTCTGCCAATGGGTAATAAGCCTGCTCGCCAAATAAAAACCACGAGCGAAAACCGAATTGATGACAGAGTGGACTGTAAACGGTATAGATAACACTCGCTGCGCCGGGCAGTCCGGCTTTCATCAACACAGGCGCCAAGAAAGGTACGCCTACATAAAACATCAAGGCCAGGTTGATAAGCGCCAGGTAATGTCGCGCAAGCCAGGCAGAAAACCGGTCGGCGGTGGTGACAGTATGGCTGCGTTGAATAAGCTTCTCGTATCCCTCGGCATCTACATTTTGCAGTTGGCCGCGCCGGTCGGCCGCCGCGTTCAAAGTCACGCTCAGTTCCTGCATGGTAATCGGGGCTTTCAGTTTATATGGACCAGCCTCCACGACCGGGATCTCGAAACCGTAGGTCTTTTGCAAAGCGTCATCCTGTTCGATGTTTACCTCCACTAAGTGGTGAGGAACTTCTTCCTGCAGGGACGCCAAGTCGGCCTTGGCCTGTTCGCACAGGCGGCACTCCGGACGGGTATACAAAGTGACGGTGAGCATTATTCCAATCCTAATAGCAAAAGGCGGGAATCCAGTTCCCGCTCAGAAATTTGTCCCACATAGACCGCCCGGACAATACCATCCTCATCCACAAAGAAAGAAGTGGGCAAGCCGGTTACTCCATAATGGCCGCTGACGGCATAATCCTTATCAAGCAGAATCGTGAATTTCAAATCCCAATCACCTACAACGCGGGCAACATCGGATCGAGCATCACCCTGCTCCACTGCCAGAATTACCAAGTGTGGAAAATGCTGGTCGTATTTTTCCTGCAGAAGCGGCATCTCAGCCCGGCAGGGCGAACACCAAGTAGCCCAAAAATTTATCAACACGGCATAGCCGCGGAATTCACCCAGGCTGAATTTTCCTCCCTGCATGGTGGGTAAGCTGAAATCCGGCGCAGCACTTCCCACTTTGACACGAAGCTGGCTACCCGCCCCGCTTACAGCCAGATCTCTGAGTAAGGACAATCCACCGCCGGCTGCCACCAAACAAATCACACTTATCAGGCAGAACGCAGCTGTCAGTACCAGGATGATCGTTGAGATGGAAGAGGGTTTACGTTCCAAGAAGATTCCTCGTCTGGGAAATCTGGACTTTGATCGCTATTCGACCTGAACGACCCTATCATTCCCGGCCTTTATCAGCAAGGCCATTGGCAATGCAACTATGAGCAACCCCCAACCGAACAACCACCAATCCAAAAAGCTGCGCCCCTTGGAACGGGCAATCGCAGCCGGGATCAGGCCCAGGAATCCTGATGCCAGGATTACAAGCAGCATAATGCGACCCAGCACGACTTCATCCATCGTCCCGGCCAGGAGCCCCTGTCCGGAAAGTTGGGAACTGATCAAAGTAAAACGTCCGAGCAGCAGTAATATGCCGATTACGATCAGTAGAATACCCATGACAATTTCCACATAGCGCATTACCCTGCCATAGCGCCGGATGAACTTCGCCACCAGACCAATCTGTGTGGCCGCCAGCAGGAAGGGGATCGCCAATCCTGCAGAATAGGCGCTCAAGAGAACAACCCCCTGGCTGACCGATCCGCCGCTGAAGGAGATAGTCAGAATAGCTCCCAGGATAGGTCCCACACAGGGTGACCAGCCAAATGAGAAGAACACTCCCATCAAAGCCGAGGACAAATACCCCAAACTGCGGTCAGGAGCAGTCTGATTGCGCAGGTCATACTCCAGGAACCGGATGCGGAAAATGCCGGTCATATGGAGGCCGAACACGATCACCACCAGCCCGCCCAAACGCGTCAGCCAGTGGCCCAAGCCAACCAATACCGAGCCAAGCGCCGAGGACGCGGCCCCCAGCAGGACAAAGACGAGACTAAAACCCAGCACAAAAGCCAGCCCGTGGCTTAGGGTGGCCCAGCGGTTTTCCTGCCCTGTTTCGGCCACTCCCGCCGAACGGCCGCTCAGGTAACTGACATAGGCCGGCACCAATGAGAAAACACACGGGGAGAGAAACGATGCCAGGCCGGCGACAAAGGCGAACCATATACTGATATCCGAATTACCCATTATCAATACCTCTAGTACGGAAGTGTTTTTTCTGTAGTAGTAACGACGGTGCCGTGATCGGGCCAGGTCATTCGAATTTCACTCTGCTGCAACGAAACGAAAGGTGTTGTCCAGCGGAAGATCCACTTGGCATCCTCCGGCCGGACATTGATGCAGCCGTGCGAACGCGGGGTGCCAAAATCATTATGCCAGAAGGCACCATGAATAGCGACTCCATTGGGGTCAATAACCGTAGACCAGGGCACTGCTGGAGTGGAATAACCAGCCGTGCTGGAGCCTCCGCTCATGTTGAGTGAGATAATCTTCCAGTGCGTATTCAACTGACCAGCTGGAGTTGCCCACTTATCCACAATGGCGCCTGAAGCAGCATATTTGGCCCCGCTGGATACACGGCAGAAATAGACCTCCACCTTATTTTCATAGCATGACAACGTCTGGTAAGTCAGATCGACAGAAATCGTTTTGGCAGCCGGGTCCACATCCGGACTGATGGGAGCTACATCTTCATCCCCTAGAGGATAAAGGCTGCTGGCATCAGCCCAGAAAAGATCTCCATAACCATAACCGTGCCCCGAGTCTTCATTGAACCTGTAAAGGATCTGGCCATTGTCGTCAGTTTTTACCTGGTCAATCCAGACTACCTGGCCATAATACAGGCGGGGAGGAAAATTATACTGAATCAGGCTTTTGATCCAAGGAGAGGTTGGCGGACCATCCAGAACCAGATCCACCCAGGGGACAGTTACTTCTGCCCAAAAGCCCGGCGTGCCATCGGGTATGGATTGGAGAGGGGAATTTGGCAGGTTGCGGACCGGTTGCAGGTAAGAAGAAAAGATGTATCCATACTCTGTTTCCACCCAGCGCTGGTTTCTGGATGCATAATTCGGGGTAAGTCCATTCACCTCGCGCCTCCATTCAACAACATTGTCCGCCTGTAGTTGGCCAATGGCCGGCGCATCGTAACTGGGGATGGACTTGACATCCACTTTTGCTTCGGTCACCCGCCCCAGTCGTTCAACGGACGGGAATTGAACCATGCCTGCCGCACGCATCAGCGGGCTGAACGCGAACGCACCCAGGCCGGCGCTTGTCAGTTTTAAGAAATCACGACGCGAAAGAGCAGAACGTGGAATTTTCATAGGTCTCACCAGGAATTAATTTGGACAAGGATACACGGAAATAAAGCGGGCGTCAACGCTCACATGAGAAAACCCTAAACAAAAAAGGTCTCCATCCCTCGCAGGCATTCTGCGCTGACCTTGTGGCCGGTCTCCACTTCACAGTAAGATACCTGTGCTCCCGCCTTCTCCAGCGCGATCTTTGACTGCCGGGCTCGCTCGACCGGCACCAGGGTATCCTGCGTACCGTGAGCCATGTAGATATACTTACCTGCCAGCGGCCGCTCTGGGATCTGCACATCCACCCCCTCCGGCAGAAAGCCGGCCAGGACACCCATCCGCCGGATGCGCGCCGGGTACAGGAAGGCCAGCAGGGTGGTCAGGGCTGCGCCCTGGCTGAAACCAATCAAATCGAACTGGTTTATATCCCAATTTCGTTCCACTGCCAGTTCATCCACCAGTTGAATGAGAGCATCTGCTGCCGGGCTTAATTCCGCCACCGTTGGATACCCCCACGAATTGGGTTTGATCTGACGCCATGCATAGCCGCCCTCGGGAGCCGCGTGAGGAGCGCGCGGCGCGAGGATGGCGAAATTGGGCGGGAAGTTGCGCACAAAGATCCACATCGAGTTCTCGTCGCCAGTCCAGCCATGCAGCAGCACCAGGATCCTTTCAGGATGGGCCAAAGCGGGGCGCAGACGCACAGTCCACGACCCATGTGCCAACAGCAGATGTTCAGGATGATGATTCATTCGCGATCTCTCAACCTTGCCAACCAATCCAGCAGAGCCACTGCCAGAATGACCAGTACAACTGGAGCTAGTCCTCCAAGGATGCAAAACAGGCCCAAGATGGCCGCACCTTTTCCATAGAAATAATAAATCAGTCCATCCCCAATAATAAACAGAAGCAGCAAAGCCCCTACGGCCAGACGGACATTAGTTTGGCGGGCATACTGGCGCAAATCACGTGTCATACCTGCCTCCAGAGCCGCCGGGTACCCAGACGGAATCGGTTCGGCCAGGAAACCGCACGCTGCAGATCTGGGAGGACACTGTCTACAGCGCGCTCACCCAGCCGGACAATATGCAGAACATCCACTTTGTCCAACAGTCCGACCTGGGTGACAGCAGGACGGATGATCACATCTGGCTTATCCACCTCCAGACGCAATTCGGTCATCAGGCGCGTGGAAATATCCACTGAGCGCAGAAAGATATCGAAAGCCTGGGCAAATCGCAGCCGCGTCAGGCGCTCTACCAGCGGTGCAGGAATATAGTCCGGTAATGGCACAGGCAGGCCTGCAGGAATCGGTTCTCCAATCTGCTCGGTAAGCACCACAGCCACCACCGGTAAATCTGGAGCCATGGAACGCGCGACCGCTACTGGCACCGGATCAAGCACGCCACCATCCACCAACCTTCGACCATTGATGGCGTGCGGGGGGAAAATCCCCGGAATGGCGATGGACGCCAGGATTGCATCAATAAGCAATCCATCCTTCAGGATAATCTCGCGAGTTTCATCCACATCTACAGCAGTTACGGCACAGGGGATTTTCAGGTCAACAAAGGTACGCTCTTTTAATGTTTCATCCAGCCATTTCCTGGCCCCGGCCAATCCCAACAAAGATGGGCCTTCATCGGCTCCCCGGCCGTACAACTTGCCCTGATCCACGGCTCGGAAACGCGTTTCGATTTCATCCGGGTTGAACCCGGCCGCATACATGATGGCCACAATTGCCCCAATACTCGTCCCTGCAACAGCCCGGACGATAAAACCTTCTTCTTCCAGGCGGCGCAGGATACCAATATGGGCGTTCCCTTTGGCACCGCCGCCGCCTAATGCGAGTGTTATTTCCCGTTTCTTCACCTGAACTGGTCCATCCTTCTGAAACATTTTCGCTATTAGTGTAACACACTCCAGCCAGCCCCTGCCAGGCTGATATGCGAAAACTCTCACGGCTTTATTCATCTTCCATGGTGATTTTTGCCTCATCAGGCTGTAAAGTGCGTATATAATAAGGGACTGCTCAGACCTCTGAGAACGATTTTGTGAGACTCTAAATGTTTTTTCTAAAGCATTCGAAACACCAAACTTTTGGTTCCATCCTTTTCCTGTTTCTGATTGTGTTTTCTCTGGCTGCCGTGCCCCTGCCGGGCACTCCCATCCATGCCGGCGTTAACGAGTCAGATATAGCCCCACCCTACATTGTCGCCATCCTGCGCGGCGCCGATCCCAATCCAACGAATAAAGGTTCAGTTCAGTTTTGGATATATTTCAACGAAAACGTTACTGGCGTGAATGCCGCGGATTTCACCCTGACCACCAGCGGTAAAATACTTGGTGCAACGATTACCAAAATAAGCGGCAATGACCGATTCTATCGCGCCAACGTCAACACCGGTACGGGAAATGGCGATATCCGCCTGGATTTAAAAACCACGGCCACCATCTGGGATCTGGAAGGCAACAGCATCCTGCCGGGCGGTTTCACAGCGGGTGAAATTTATACCGTGGATAAAATTGTTCCGGAAGTCTATCTTTACGAATTGAAAGGCCTCCCAGGCGGTAAAAACATCCAAGATTGGGGATTCTACCTGATGTACATTACCTCGCTGGAAATTCATTTCAGCGAAGACATGATGAACCCAGAGGGCAATCTTTACTTGGAAGATGTGACCAACCCTTATAACTATATGCTCATCCAACCCGGAACAGATGGCTATTTCGACACGTTGACCTGCGAGGATGGACGCAAAAAGGATGATATCTCCCTGCCCACCGGCCCTGTCACGTATAAACGCCACGGCGGAAATGGTCCCTTTATATCTGAGGTTGTTGTCAACAATGGCATCCCGCTTTCGCGCGGCATTTATCGCCTGTTTATCTGCGGCACCACCACGCTGCAGGACCAGGCTGGTAACCCCATTAATGATGGGAAGGACGATGTCGTTACGTTCACAGTAGGTGATACCAGCCTGCTGCCAGCGACAGGCTTTGCACCGGGTAAACGAACCCTGATATCAGCCCAACCCGCAGATAAGATATACACGGCCTTGGGAAACATCTGGTTGGAGATCCCTTCTCTGGATGTAAAGGTCCCCATTGTGGGAGTGCCAGGCAAGGCTAATGGGTGGGATACAGCCTGGCTTAATAATCAGGTCGGCTGGTTGGAAGGTACCGCCTTCCCATCCTGGCAGGGCAATTCTGTCCTGACCGCTCATGTCTATGGCTACGACGGCAAACCCGGGCCATTCGTCAATCTGAAAACCCTGGCCTATGACCAGCGGGTTATTATCCACATCTATGGCCAGTCTTACATTTTCGCCGTGCGCAGCAGCCAGCAAGTGTACCCGCAGGATACCGCCTATGCCTTCCAACATCTGGAAGGCAACTCATACCTGACTCTGATTACCTGCCAGGGGTACGATGCAGCCAGCAACACCTACCTTTACCGGCGGTTGGTTCGGCTGGTGCTTGTGGATATTCAATAGTTTTCGCTTACCACTCCCCTGCATAACGGACATCATACGGTGCGGCAAGCCGGAGGATGCGAACGCGCTGCAGTTCCACCAATTGCCGGATGTGCAGATTATCATGGGCCAGCCAGGATGCCAGCATATCGCCAGCGGTCAACCGGGCAAAGGAGGTGACACAGGCTGCGCCCCAGTTCTGCATACGTAGGTCTGCCAGCCAGGCCAGTGACTTCCCACGTTCATCCAGGAAAGCAGCTAACATTTCGGAAAAATCGCGCTGATTGTATGCACGCGTTGTCACCCAACCCTGCAGATCGATCAACGGCCAGGGCTCCTGCGAATGGAACAGAATATGATCCAGGTGAGCCCGGAAATCTTCACGTTCTTCATCAAAGAGGTGACAGACAACTTCCAAGATAGACCAGGTTTCCGGGTTGGGTTTGGATTGCGCTTCATCCTGGGTAACGCCCGCCAATAAATGCTGGATGGCATGGAGGTTTCCCGCCAACCCATTGTAGATGGAATCAAACTGCATACCATTCTCCGCGTGTAAGGAATATCGGGTTCAAGCCCAGTCAAACATGGACATGAGCACAAGGAATGCACTGTGTTGGATCATGGCCCAGATCACCGTCCGATCCTTCTGCACCTGCCATCCCCACGCGCAGCCCGCCAGGAACAATACGGTTGCAACCACCATGGCAGGCGCGAGTTCTGAAATGGACCGGAAGGTCCGGAAGTGAAAACCGATGAAGATCGCTGCATGGACCAGGAGAGCAACCTTTTTTTTACCTGCAAAGGTCCTCTCCAAAGCGGGTAGCAGGGAAGAACGAAAATAGAGTTCCTGAGCGATCCCGGAGGCTGGCGCATAGACGAGAACCGGCAGCCAGCGCCATCCAAGCCAGGCTGTACTTGAACCAAGGATGGGAAGTAATAAGATCGTAACCGACGCCAATGCGATCAACCCCGGCCGTGAAATGGGCAGCAGGCGCAGGTTTAATTCTGAACGCGTCATACCTGCAGCAGACAGCGCCAAAAGGCTGACACAACCAGGAACGAAGGCAAGCAGCGATAAGACGGGCTCAGGAGGCTGGCGGGTATCGAGAACTGTATAGAATAATGCCATCGCCAGGGTGACGACAAGCGCAAGCGGGAAAACTCTTCCAGCGGGCTTTTTCATAATCGAACCTCGGCAGATATTTTGCTAATATACGACCTAACAACAACTTTAGTATAGCATGCTTTGAAATCAGAGTTATATTTACGATTTTCAAGCATTTACCGTTACAGGTGAACAGT